>CAZIGH010000029.1:0-66049 GCA_964538625.1 uncultured Verrucomicrobiaceae bacterium | reverse complement strand
CCACCACTTCCGAAACGCCCCCCCACGCACAGGCGGCAACTCCCGGCTCCCAAGCCAGCGCCACACCGCAGGCACCGGAGCCGCCTTCAGCGAGGGCAGCAGATTCGCCGCATTCCCCGCCTTGAGCGTCATACGCCAGCTCGCTGGATGCGTGGCCAGCCACGCCCAGGGTGTCATCGACGGCGTGCCCTTCTTCGCACGCCCCGCATTCTCTGAAAAAGCGCGATTCCTCAGCTTCAGCAGCAGATCTGGAATGGGAATGTTCACAGGGCAAACTTCCTGGCATGCACCGCACAAAGAAGACGCCTTGGGCAGGTCTGCCAGCTCGTGGAAATCGCTCCCCCCCAGCAGCGGACTCAAAACCGCACCCACTGGTCCCTGATACGTCGTGCGGTAAGCATGACCCGTCGCCTGACGATACACAGGGCACACATTCTGGCAGGCTCCACAGCGGATGCAGCGCAGGATCTCACGGCACTCCCCCCCCAGCACACTGCTCCGCCCATTGTCCACAAAGATCACCACCATTTTGTCCGGGCCATCCTTGCCCATGCTGCGCGGGCCGCCGACGAACTGCGTGTAAACCGTCAGCTGCTGCCCCACCGCAGAACGCGCCAGCAAGTTCAAATACAGTCCCAGATCCTTGTCTCTCGGCACCAGCTTCTCTATGCCCACCATCACCACATGCAGACGAGGCGCCGTCGTGCACCAGCGCCCATTGCCCTCATTCGTCACCAACACAATGCGGCCACTCTCCGCAGACACAAAGTTCGCCCCTGTCATACCGCAGTCCGCTGTTAGAAACTTGGAGCGCAGATGCTTTCGCGCCCTACGGGTAATCGTCTCAGGATCGTCATTGTAATCCCCTAGCCCCTCCCGCACGAAACTCCGGGCAATATCCCGCCGGTTCTTGTGGACGATGGGCTTGATGATGTGGCTGGGGATGTCGTCATCAATCTGAATCACATACTCACCCAGATCCGTCTCCACACATTCGATCTGATGCTTTGCCAGGAAGGCATTGAGATGAAGCTCCTCTGTCAGCATGGACTTCGCCTTTGCCACCATGCGTACCTTCTCCCGCTTCAACACCTCCAGCGCAAGCTCCTTCGCCCGGTCCACCGTCTCTGCAAAGTAAACCTCCGCGCCGTTCTGCTTCAGCGCACGCTCGGCCTGCACCAGATAAGTCTCCAAATGGTCCAACGTGTGCTGCTTGATCCTGCCCGCAAGCTGCCGCAGCGCATTCGCATCTTCAAAGTCCCGCGCCAGCACATCCCGCCGCCACTCCGTCGGCACGCGAGTACCTTCATAAACCGATGCCTTCACCCCGGCATCTACCTTTGCGGCATAACGGTCGATAGGTTGTGGAGTAGAAATCATGAGCGGCGAAGTGAACAACGAAGTGTGCCGAGTCAACCTAGCACCGTCAAACAACAACCCGGCATCAAAGGATTCCGACTCCCTCTGCACCAAGTCTCCGGGCGACTCGTCAGCAAAGCTGACCTTTCATCGCGCTTTCTCAAGGTCTGGCGTACAGCCGCCGGAGCATGCCCTCAGAAACGCGGGGGTCCAGCCAGCCGAGAAGCCACTTGGCAAAGCGTTGTTTGAGCAGAGTCCACCATGGTCGGTGCCATGCTTGTTCGTGCGTGACCTGTTTGGAATGCGAAAGGTCACGCTCAAACACATCCCTCATCTCTGCTGCGAGTTCGGCACTGTGGACTCTGAGCATGACCTCGAAGTTGATCCTTAGACTGCGAGGATCCAGATTGGATGAACCTACATAGACGACATCATCCACGACGAGGATTTTTGAGTGCATTACCTGCGGCTGGTATTCCCACACCTCCATTCTGGCATCCAGCAGCGCAGCATAGAGAGATCTGGTGGCCATCTGCATCAGCCACACATCACTTCGCCCGCCAAGAAGCAAGCGTACCCGCGCACCGCAGGCCACAGCGGACCCGAGTTGCTTGCGCAGTCCGGCTGAAGGAAGGAAATAGGCAGTGGTGATGAGGACTTCCCGTGCTCGTTTCAGGTCTTCCCGAAGGGCGTTACGCAGAGGATTCTGCCCGTAGCCGGGGTGAATGAAGAGGGCGCGCACATCGGCACACTTCTCACAGGCAACTCGTCCACCTGGACGCTCCCGTGTGCTGTTTTTCCACCTGGCAAGGTCAGCGCGGTTCCACTGCGAGCGGAACTCTGCGGCGATGGCTTTGGTCACTTCTCCCTCGACTCGCAGGCCTCCATCTCGCCAGCCTTGGGTGATGCCGTCGCCGTGATACACATCGGCGATGTTGCAGCCGCCGACGAACGTCGTGCACCCGTCGATGATCAACAGCTTGCGGTGATCGCGGAAGGACCAAGTCTTCAGACTCGGACGGTTGAACCATTTCATCCGGCAGTTGGGAAGGGCCGTGAGCTCTGAGAAGTAATCGGCTCCCAGGCCCATGCCACCCACCGCGTCCACCAAAAGGCGCACCTTGACTCCGCGACGCCCAGCCTCGACCAACGCGCTTCGGAAGCGCCGCCCCGTCTCGTCGTCCTTGTAGATGTACGTTTCCAAGCGAACGATTCTCCGAGCGTTCGAAATGGCGGTAAGCTTTGCCTCCAGGAGTGCATACCCTGTGTTGTACCACCGCAGCTTATGTGTCCCTGCTTCGCCCCTTGCACTCAGTGTCGCCATGCCTGTATGAAACGCTCACCGACACGGTGGTCAAGCAACCAGGCTTTCGCAGTTCGCCTTGCTCTTCAGGCAATTAAAAGAAGCCTTTTCTGTCCCGGGTAAGTGTCCGGTGCACGGTGGATGCAAGGTGGTACGGGGCAACCAGGGTGCTTCACCGCGATGCGCCACAGGTTGCCGACTCCAAACTCGAAGACTCCTGCATGGTCATGCGGCTCGTAGTGCAAGTCATAGCAACGCTCTTTGAGATAGTTTTCAAAGGCAGGACCATCACTGCCACCGAACTCAGCGAGAAGCTTTTTGCGGATCTGGGGAACTCTTGTCTTTTGCGTGGCGGACTCATTTGGCAAGCCTTCGCTACTGGCGCCGAAGTATGTACAGAGGAAGGTGTCAGCCGGGCTCGTGGCACTATCAACGTGGAAGGAACTCACGTCAGTGCGAATGGCTGCCGAGGTGGCATCCCGATAAAAGCCGTTGATACAGTTGAGTTCAGGAGCCAGTCCGAGGGAACTGAGCAGCTCCGCATCCGCCAGCATCTGAGCCACTGCAAGCCTGCCCGCAACGGAAAGCGAGAGTGCCTCCAAGTCCTCAGCCTCAAGGGTGGTGATCCCCTCCTCCGCGCCAAGCCTGTCTGCGAGTTCGGCGAAGTCGCCCTGGAGTTTGCGCGGCAGGCAGAGGGCATTCACTCCATCCCGCCATGGGGTCTCGAGCAACTCCTCGATGCTGCTGACTACCCTGACTCGCGGGTAGAGCTCTCCTGTGCCATAGAGAGATTCAGCGTCGGCCATGGTCATACTCGACGGTGCGGGACTCGACTTCCACTCCATCATTGTCCGAGAAGTTGATTCGGGTGCAGGTGGGATCCACGACGACACGGGTGCCGGAACCAGTAAAGGAGTTGCCTGCAAAGGTGATCCCGTCCCCATGGGGGGCGAAGGTCACCGTGTCCTCAGGACTAGAGCCACCCGTCTGGAAAATGTTGTCCCGAACGATGACCGGTCCGTAGCGGGCCTCTTTTTCATAGAGAGTAAAGTAGAGTTCTGGAAAACGGACGGGCGCTCCAGTCTGGTAGGCGATGCGACCGCGGCGCATGTCGGGCTCGTTTTTGGTGGTGTTGTTAATGAAGATGTTCCCAGTCATGACGAAGTTCACGGGCTGATTGATCCAGGCTCCGCGTCCGCCGTTACGGAAAGTGTTGCCGGTCATGGTGACGTTGGTGCAGCTCTTTTCCACGCTGACGACGCGGCTACCGTTACCCCCGTCCACCAGGTTGCCAGTAATGGTGGCATTGCGGCAGAACTCGGCGAGGAAGAAGGCCCCCATTCGGCTACCAACGATGTGATTGTTGGCGAAGATGATGTTTTCGCAGCGCTGAATGTGCATGGTGTCTCCGAGCGCACTGAGCATGCAACCGGTGACACGGACGTCCTTCGCACCGACGATGTCGAAGGCCCCTTTGCCAGGGCCGCTGCCAGTAGGTGCGTAGGCGGAGAGGTAAGTAGCGCCAAGGTTGAACGCGAGCTGACCCGCTCCTCCAGTGCTGAAGCGTAAGGCAGACCCGCCAGGTGTGTCTGCTACTTTGATGAAGTCTGACCCGGCCTGAACAATGAAGTATTGGCGCCCGCGCGACACTTCCTGCGGCAGTTCCTTGCCCATGAAGCTGAGAGCGCCGCTGGGCTCTGCGTTCGCTGAGGGCACCAGCGGGCGAACGGTGTTGTCCACTTGGATGCGGTCATCTCCAGCGGTGAACTTTACTTCGCGCATGAGATCGGTACGGAAGTACTTGCGCGCTCGCTCCACCTCCCACGCTTCGTAAGCCTCGGGGTAGGTCATGATTTGCCAAAGGTAACCGTAGTCCCACATGAACTTGCCACTGCGCAGGAGGGTGCAGTTCTCCAGAACGACGCGCTCGGCATAGATCTCCACGGGGTCTTCGCCGCGTTTCCCATACTTCCCGTGGACACCTATCACGGCACCAGCGACGCCGTTTGACCGGACATCCCGGAACAGGACGTCCCGCGTGCCACCCGCGCGTGTGGTGGTCAGCTCGATGGCTCGGGTGCTGGCATTCGGCTCCCACCGATTTTCCTTTTGTGCCGGGTCGAAGACGTGACCTATGAACTCGCCTCCATGCCAAGAAAAGTCGCTGACATCTTCTCCAGAGAAGAAAACGAGCCGCGCCTGATCTGGAATCGTTTCTGGCAGCAGGAACTTGGCACCATACGCGGAGACCCTCATGCCGGACTGAAGCGGAATGGGACGCTCTCCACTGAGGCGGTACTCCCCGGGTGGAACGGTGATCGCTCCGCCTGGGGCAAAGAGGTCCATCAGTTTCGGAGTGTCATCCGCCAGGCACACAGGGGCGACGAGGAAGAAGGGCAACCATCTCATGCTGCGCTTCCTAGCAGAACCAGACATGAGATGACAAGCGGAATGCGTTTGGATTTGGCAAGTGCGCCGGGCTTGTTACTCTGCGCGGCTCATGGCTGACTCAAAGACTCCTGCGGTGCTCCAAGTGGAGGACCTGTGGTTCCGACGCGGACGAGATATTCTCAAAGGCATCTCGTGGGTGGTTTCACGCGGGCAACACTGGTGTGTGCTGGGCGCGAACGGTTGCGGAAAGACGACGCTCATCAATGTCATCACCGGTTATGACTCGGCCACCTCAGGGGGCATAGCGGTGGACGGTGAACGGTACGGTGACAGCGACTGGCGGGAGGTGCGCAAGCGCGTGGGTATGGTGGGCAGCACCTTGACGACGCTGCTGGAGTCTGGCGAGCCGGTGCTCGACGTAGTGGCCAGCGGGCGAGATGCGAAACTCAATCTCTGGGAGCGCCCCTCTCCTGCACTGGTAAAGGAGGCCGGGACATTGCTGAAACGCTTCGGCTGCGCCTATTTGAGAGACGCACTCTGGGGGCCGCTCTCTCAGGGTGAGAAGCAGAAGGTGCTGATCTGCCGCGCGCTGATGGCCAAGTTCCGAGTGATGATACTCGATGAACCGTGTGCCGGCCTGGATCCGCTGGCACGGGAGGTCTTTCTCGCGTGGCTGGGGTCTCTGGCTCAGAAGCCTGGTGCGCCGTCACTCGTCATGGTGACCCATCATGTGGAAGAGATCCTGCCCTGCATGACGCACGTGCTGGTGCTCAAGGAGGGCCGTGTACTGGCAGCAGGCCCCAAGACGGACACGCTGACGTCGGCAAATCTGAGCTTGGCTTATGGTGCAGACGTGAAAGTGGAGCATGAAGACGGCCGCTACCGGCTGCGTATTCTGGGGTCATGACGCGCAACGGCATTCTGGCAGGGGGGAACTTCATTATCGACCACGTCAAACTCATCGACGCGTGGCCGCAGCAGGACATGTTGGCTACGATCCTCAGCGAGACTTCATCCAACGGTGGCGGTCCCTACAACGTGCTGAAGGATCTGGCAGCCATGCAGGTGAGCTACCCGCTCGCGGCAGCCGGGCTGGTGGGAGAGGACGCGAATGGAGAGTGGATTCTCGAAGACTGCCGCCAGGCCGGTATAGACACCATTCAGCTTCACCGCACAGCCAGCGCACCCACGTCCTACACGGATGCCATGACGGTGGCCAGCACTGGGAGGAGGACGTTTTTTCATCAGCGTGGGGCGAATGCGCTACTGAGCACGGAGCACTTTGAGTTTGAGCGCTCCAGCGCCAAGCTCTTTCATTTGGGCTATCTGCTCCTCCTTGATGAGATGGATCGCCTCCACACAGATGGCAGTACCAACGCAGCCCATGTATTGCGAGCAGCAAAGCGGGCAGGACTCGTCACGTCCGTCGATGTAGTGAGTACAGAGCACCCCAAGTTCAGGGAAATCGTGCAAGCCTCCCTGCCTTACACGGATCATTTGGTGCTCAATGAAATCGAAGCTGGGCGAGTTTGCGGCGTGGAACTGCGGGCAGAGGATGGCATTCATCTCGAAGGCTGTGTGTCCGCTGCGCGGATGCTGCTGGAGCGCGGAGTGCAGACGCAGGTGGTCATTCACTTTGTGGAGGGGGCGGTGGCCGTGAACCGCACCGGTGAGGTGGTGATGCAGGGCTCGCTCAACCTTCCTGAAGGTTATGTGGTGGGTGCCACCGGCGCAGGAGACGCCTTTGCAGCGGGCTACCTGCACGGCGTGCATGAAGACTGGCCCACCGCTGAGGGGCTTCTGCTTGCGGTAGCAACGGCGGCACTTTGTCTGAGTGACGCTACGCCCTCCCGCGGCCTGAGACCGGTGAGCGCAGCACTGAGTCTGCTCGGACAGCACGGCTGCCGGACGCTGGCCTGAGCCTCTGGATCACCAACCGGCGATGACCTCTACCAAGCTACCGTCCGGAAGTTTCACGATGTTGGCCCCGCTGCCTCGCATGTAGGAAATCTTGCGACTGACACGGGAGGTAACCTGCCCCATCTCAGAACCGACCGTACTCGGAGTTGAGGAGCTGAAAGGGTCGTTGAGAGAATAGCTTGGACCCGCGCCAGCTCCGGAGGACGATGCTGCATAACGTCCGTCTGACTGCGTTCCCCCACCCGAAGCCGCGCCCGCTATAGCCGCTCCAGCGCCGCCAGCACCGGCCAGTGCTCCAGATGAGGCTGCGGCGGCCGACTTGTCGGGCTTGGGTCCAACGTTAGGATTGTAGGCAAAGAGAATGCGGAGTTCCGGCGGCGCATCTTTGAGGTCAATGCGGCTTACGCCATTGCTGTGCTTGAAGGAGAGTTCCCAGTCATCCACAGCATTGACCTCGACACCTCGGAACTGGCGGCCGGCGGCTTCAAAGTCGGCCAGCTTCATGCCTGCGGCACGCTGGCGGATGCTTTGACGGTATTCATTGCGGTATTGCATGAAGGCGGTAGTCACCTCCAGCACTTCCGCCTCAGAAGCGAGCACCCCCTTTGCGAGTTCTGACACGAGCGCATCTGCTTTGTCCCTCATTTCGGCCAGCTTCTGAATCTCGGTGCGAGTTTGTGAGATCTGTTTGCGCGTGTTGTCGAGGGCCAGTTGAAGCTGGTCCAAGGTGGACTGAAGCGAGGAGAGGTCTTCCTGTGGCTTGTTGCAGCCGGGTAGCGCTAAGAGTGCGGCGAGGCAGAGGATGCGGTGAGCCTTCATTCAGCCTCGAGCATACTCCGGACAGCACAACATTGGCAACCACTTTGGCAAAGGCCAGCGCCGGGTTGACGCTGCCGCCTTCAGCGCCTATGAAGCCGCTTCATTCCACCCCAGATGCCAAAAAAAGAACAGCCTTTATCATGGCCCTTGTTTGCGGTTCTCGCTCTCGTGGCACTCTTTCTCGGTGCCTACTACCGATTTCCGGATCTAGAGCTGCGCCCCATGCATCTGGATGAGGCAGTCCTGGGCACCAAATACCTGGATTACCGAGAGGCTGGACATTTCGACTACGACCCATCTGACTACCATGGACCCACCATTCACTACCTTACCCATCTCACGGGTCTCTTGCTGGGCTGGCATGATTTGGACGCCCTGACGGCAGCGAACCTCCGGGTAGTGCCAGCGCTTTGCGGCATGGCGCTATTGTTGCTCACCTTGGCCTTGACGGATGTGCTCGGAAGAAACGGCACAGTGGTGGCCATGCTGCTCACTGCCGTCTCCCCCATGCAGGTCTTCTTTAGCCGCTACTACATCATGGAGATGTTTTTCGTGGTGTGTCTCATGCTGCTGCTGGTGAGCATCTGGCGCTATCACCAGAGTCATCACAAACGCTGGCTTCTCCTGGCAGGTGCGTCGCTGGGGCTGCAACACGCCACCAAGGAAACCTTTGTCATCAACATTGCAGCCATGCTGTTGGCCTATGGTGTGGCCCTGCTGGTGGTGGGCGGCTTCACTGCTCAGAGCAGCGGGGTGAGATACGCCTTTGGCAGCTCGCGCAGCAAGGCCACCGGCAGACCGCTGCTGTGGGTGGCAGTGGCGGCGGTGGTGGTATCTGTGGCACTCTTTTCAGGAGGGTTTCGCCATTGGGATGACGTCAAGGAGAGCATCACGACTTACGCAAGCTACCTCAAGCGCTCGGAGGGTGTGGGGCATGAGAAGCCCTGGCATTACTACTTGAAGCTCATCATCTGGCACAGAGACACCTTCCTCTGGACAGAACTCTCCATCGTGGTGCTGGCGCTGCTCGGCGTGCTGCGAGCCTTCTTCGGCTGGTTCAACAAGGACACTCACATCAAGTCCTTCCTTGTCTTCCTCAGTGTTTATACGCTGGCTTCGCTGGTCTTTTATTCACTCATTCCCTACAAGACACCATGGACCATCCTTTCCGTGCAGCATGGAATGATCTTGCTGGCAGGCGTAGGGGCGCAAGGTCTCTACAAGGTGGCTTCCCACAAGTTGGCGCGGGCCACACTCAATGTGGCTCTGGTGGCGGTGGTCTATCATCTGTGCGCACAGACCATGATGACGCTAAATGATCGCGGGCAGGCCAACATGAAGGCACCCTACGTTTACAGCCATACCACGACGAGCGCCATTCAGCTGGTGCAGCGTCTGCGGGAACTTTCCCGCGTGGAGCCGGGGACTTATCACGTGGAAGTGGTGAACCGCGACTCCGGCTGGCCTCTCCCCTGGTACCTGAGAGACCTGGCGGACAAGATTCATTACCAGACCTTAATGCCGGCCTCGCTCTCGGCCCCCATCATCGTCGTGGACTGGGAGTCTCAGGACGCGGCGAAGGCGCTGCTGGGCAGCCGTGAGTATGAATCCATGGTGTATGGTCTGCGCCCGGGCGTAAACCTGGCCCTGCTTGTAGAACGCCCTCTGTGGGAGAAATACCAGGCGCTTCGCAGCAAGGAGGCTGTGCGCAAATGACTCCCTGTCAGCGCTTCTCCCATGAGGCCATGGCCACCCAGTTTCAGATCGTGTTTGCCGATCCGGAACTGCCTCCCGCTACCGCACAGAGCGTGGCTCAGGGCATCTTCGCAGAAATCGACCGTCTGGAAGCTGAACTTTCCCGCTTCAAGTCCACCAGTGACGTGTGGCGTATCAATGGACTCCGCGCCGGAGAGAGTGTGCATGTGGACTTCGCCACCATGGACTGCCTTATGCTCGCAAAGGCGGTCCATGCCGAAACGGGTGGTGCGTTTGATCCCACCGTGGGTGCGATGATGCAGATCTGGCGGAACCAGGACGGCACACCGCGCCAGCCTTGCGAACAGGAACTCGCCGCCTCACGCGCACGTGTGGGCCTGCATCTCATCGACCTAGATGAATCCAGCATGACGGTGAGCGTACGTTCCGACTTCATGCAGTTGGATTTCGGCGCGGTGGGAAAAGGTTACGCACTGGATCAATGCGTACGCTTGCTGGAGGAGAGTGAGATAGGCGGTGCGCTCCTGAACGCTGGCGAGAGTAGCCTCCTCGCCTGGGGAGATGCCGCCACGCCTGCCGGCTGGCCAGTGAGGCTGCACCTAGATGAAATAACCGCGTATCACCTCAAAGAAGCCGCGCTAAGTTGCAGTGGATTTGAGGTAAAGGGCGGCCATCTCATGAATCCACGGACAGGCACACCGGTGCCAATCCAAGAAACGCGCTCCTACGTAAAGGCTCCCACTGCCGCTCTGTCAGACGCTCTCTCCACGGCTTTCATGCTCATGGATGCTGCGGACATTCAGGCACTCTGCTCCAGACTCCCCGGTGTGGAGTGGATTCACTGAGCCGTTCTGAGACTTTTGCCACGCAGCAAAAACAACCGCCCAGCCTCGTTGCAAAGAAGCAGGTTCGGTCCGTTGCCACCAAGCATGGTGCCCACCGCCCCCGTCTCATGTGCGCCACCCGGCTGGATGGTCTTGCCCTCAGCATCCCGAAACGGCACCGGTCTTTCGTAGGAGCCATCGCCGTGATTCAGCATCAGCAACGGCGTGCCCAGCGTCTTCAAGCCGAGTGCAGGCATAGGCAGTCCGGTCTCGCGATCCGGGATCGAGTTCACGCGATTGGTGCCAATGACGAAATCCAGATGCCCGTCTTGGTTCCAGTCGAACAGATCCAGCTTACACCGTCCACTTTTGCCACCCACGCCACCACTGGCACCTATCGGTTTGCCGTCTCGGAGCTTGAGCTTGCCACCATCTTCCACGTTGAAGTCATCCAGGCGCCAGTAGAGATGGAAGTGATCCTCTCCGTCCACGATGATGAGCGCCATCCTGCCGCCCATCTTTGCTACCGCTGGACGGCAGCGCCACATGCCATGGAGGTCGATGCCGTCGCAGTATATCGGCTTGGCGCGGTCCAGCCATGGCTCGGTGCGTGTTCCCCGGTTGATGTAAATGAGGTAGTTGCCGGTGATGTCGCCCGTGATGACATCTGGCAGACCATCCTCATTCCAGTCGATGACATTGGGTGACAAATAGCCCCAGCGCGCCTCTTGCAGCCCTTGCAAACTCCCGGAGTAACCCGCCTGCACGTGAATGTCGTAACCCGCCGCCTGCACTCGCTTCCCAGGCAGCAGGCTTGGCTGGTCGTTGGTGCCCTTGTTTTTGAAGAACAGGACATAGCCCTCAGAGTTCCCGGCCAAGATGTCCAACACCCCATCCCCATCCCAATCCACCGTGCTAGGAGAGGGCAGTGTACCCGCATACAAATCTGCATTCTCCTGCAACACAGCAACCGGTTGGCCAAAAACTGGGGCCCCCGTTTTCTCCCAGTGTCCGGAAAAGCGATAGAAGTACAGCGCTCCCTCCCCACAAGCGATGAACCCGCCAGGATATGCCGCCACACTCGCATTGATGCTGGGATGCCGCAGTGCATTGCCGTCCTCACCCGCCACCAATCGCTTAGTGTCCAGATCAAAACCTCTGGCGGCATGGTTTCGATAATACACAAACACACCCTGTCTGGAGCCAGTGAGCAAGGCCCGCTCATGCCCCTTCCCCAGATCCAACTGCGTGATGCCATACATGCCGAAGTAAACCTCTCGCCTTGTTCTCGTGATCTGCTTTACGTCACCATCCGCCGTCATCCCGCTCAAGTAACGATAGCGCAGCTCTCCTGTGGCGATGCCAGAGGAGTTGTAAGGCCTCCACTCTTCCGTCCACGGATGACCCGGCGTGCCCTTGCCACCGTCTGACATCTCGAATGCGAGGTCCATGCTCCCATCCTCATTGCACAGCACGCCCAGGTTGAATGGTGAACCGAGTGATTTGGGCAGCTTCTCACGGCGGGTCTCGTGAAACTCCATGCCCATCTTGTCGAACACGGTGGTGACCAGGTGACCTTGGGAAACCCAGAGTCCAATGATGGAGCCATCCGGCTTCTGGATCACACGTCCACGATCTGAGAAAGCGCACTTCACCACTTGTGGTTCGGCAAACACGGGTGCGCCATTGCCCTCCGTGTCCACCCAGCGGAAAACATGCACCGCCTGAGGACCACCGTAACCGGCCACGAAGAGATCCGGCTGCCTGCCGCCGAAGACATTAGCGTGACCGAGCACGTGGTGATTGAGATTCACCAGCGCCAGCGGCCCACGTCCGTTACGCGCTGCCGAGCGCAAAGCTTCAGTGCCTTCAGGCAGATGAGGCTGTGCGTTACAGACAGTGACATGGAAGAAAACCAGCAGGAGCAATCTCATGAGGAATGGGCGCAAGAACAGGGCGTAAAAACGCATCGTTCAGAGCTTTCCCTTCACCGTCTGGTCCATCTTCACCAGCTCTCGTAAAAGAGTGGTGGCGTAGGCTCCGCGTGGCAGCTCAAAGCTGAGCAGAATGTCTCCTTCAAGCACGGTGAAATGGGCTTTGACCGGGCGTAGCCGCATGACTCTGCGTTGCTGCCGCAAACCCGCAGTTTCCAACCCGGCGGCGTGCTCGGGGAAGCGGCAGATGACGGACCTCTCCAGCTCCGCCACCTCGTCGGCGGTGTGAAGGTCTCCCAGCCCCCACAGCGGCGCAGTCAACTCCAGTCGGCCTTGAGCAAAACGCTCGGCCTCATCACCTCGTTGATTGCAGAGCAGAAGGATCGTCCCATTGTCCGAAAATCCGTACACCTCACCAGGGAGCACCTTGTTCCACGTGCCCAGCTTCAGCCGTTCGGCCACCACCGCATTGAACAAGTGACTGCGTACTGAAGAGAGCAGCAGGCCACGCAGAAGCCTGTCTCCAGATCGAAACTCTCCCCGAAACATCGCAATCGCCTTGTCCACATTCCGCCCCTCGATGCCGAACCGCTGCTGGCCGAAGTAGTTTGGCGCACCCAAACGCACGATGTGCGACCAGCGTTCTTCTGCGGCTGCGAGATCAAAGTCAGGATTCCGAAGCCGAATGAGAAAGCGATTTCCCTTATGAATCCCACGCTGCAGCTTCCGCGTGTTGCGCGTAACGTTCAGCACACGCAGCCCCTCCGACTCCAGATCCTTCGCAGACGGCGAAGGCTTGCCAGGCAAATGCAGACTGAACCACTGCCGCGTCACTGCCTGCCTGTCCTTCAATCCACAATGACTCACCAGCCGACGCCGCAAACCCACAGCGTCTGCCAGCCGTGCCGCCGCCACATTGCTGTCCATGTCCCGCTTCTCCACCCAGACGAGGCAGTGCTCTCCGACACCAGAGGGTTCAAAGCCCAGTACCTCTTCCACAACAAAATCCTCTGGCACCGTCTTAAATCCGGCCCATCCCAACGGTCCGTCATGCAAATACGGTAGCTCAAAGGTATCGTCATCCATGAATCACCAAGCTAGCGGCAGAAACCCGATGAGCTATCAAGGATCAAGCGAAACCTGCCCTCTCTGTTCGAAGGCTCTGAAGTAATGCAGCACCGGGTAGTCGTAACGGTTCCCCAGCGCTTCCTTGAGCTTGCCTAGGCTCTCCAGCCCATGCTCTGCCGCTGCGGCACGCATCTCCTTTTCGTCTTCTTCAGTGAAGTAATCTCTCGGACTCGCGCTCCACTCTCCATGCCTTATGGCCTGTGCAAGATGGCTGTGAATGGTGCTGGTGACGAATCCACGAAGGCTCGCTACCTGCTCCACACTGTGCCCCTGGGAATAAAGCCGAAGTGTCTCACGCGCAGTGCCGCTGAGTCCCTCCTCACCTTTCATCTTCGGCGACGGAGGAGGTGGTGGCGGTTCGTCTTCGAAGACCTGACGCTCGTGAGTCGCCAGCCACCCCGTGATAGCACGCATGAAGGATTCTCCATAGTCTGCCAGCTTTTGGTTTCCCACGCCGGGAAGAGCCAGAAAATCGCGCTCCGTCTGCGGGTAGCGGCGGCACATGTGGCGCAGGCTGGTATCTCCGAAGACCACGTATGGGGGGACAGCCCGCTCATCCGCCAGCCTTTTTCGCAGCTCTCTCAAAACGGCAAAAAGCCCTTCGTCGCAAGGAATGCCGCCTGCCTTCGTGTTCTTCGGTACCTTGGCTACCGCTTTCTCAGCCACTGGCGTGCGTGTCAGCATGACCGGCGTCCGGTTCATCAGTACAGCGAGGCCAGCCTTTGAGAGGCTCAGTGTCTGGTAGCTGTCCTGGGTGGTCTCGATGTATCCCATGCGAATGAGCTGGCGGCCCAGAGCAGTCCATTGTTCGCGGGGCAACTCTTTGCCGATGCCGTATGTGCTGAGTTCTTGGTGGCCCCATTTGCGCATCTTTTCCGTGTTCGCCCCGGCCAGCACTTCGACCACGTGATTCAAGCCCGTACCAAACCGGCTCTTCTGCCGGATGCGGAAGATGCAGCTCAGCAGCTTCTGAACCTGGGTAGTAGCATCCCATGCTTCCCTAGGCTGCAAACAGACATCACAGCTGCCGCAGTTGTCCCCGGGCCACTCCTCGCCAAAATAATCCAGCAGCGCCGCGCGACGGCACTCCGTGCTCTCGGCAAAATCCGCCATCATGCGCATCTGCCTCGCTGCGATGTCCGCAGCCTTGGGATCAGTCACATCCTCCAAGAACTTCAGGTTGCGCACCAAGTCTCCACGTGAATACAGCAGCACGCATTCGCTGGGCAGCCCGTCTCGACCTGCGCGGCCTGTCTCTTGGTAGTAGCCTTCAATATTCTTGGGCAGGTCAGCATGAATCACATAGCGGACGTCTGGTTTATTGATCCCCATGCCGAAGGCAATGGTGGCGCAGACCACCCTTGCCTCATCGCGAATGAACGCTTCCTGATTGGCCGCTCTCTCGTGTGGCTGTAGGCCTGCATGATAGGCGATGGCCTTCACGCCCTCTGCGACGAGCGCTGCCGCCAAGCTCTCCGCACTTCTACGGGACTGAACGTAAACAATCCCCGCTTCCTCGGGATGCTGACGCACTATCTCCCACACCTGTTGGGTGGATTTGGACTTCGCAACCACGGCATACGAGAGGTTTGGCCGGTTGAAACTGGCCAAAAACACCTCTGGCTCTTTCAGATGAAGCTGACGGATGATGTCTGACCGCACCTGCTCCGTCGCAGTAGCGGTGAGGGCCAGGAAGGGCACACCGTGCAGATGCTGCCTCACCTCCGCCAGCTGACGATACTCCGGCCTGAAGTCGTGCCCCCACTCGCTGATGCAGTGAGCTTCATCCACAGCCACCGCCTTGACGTTCCAGCGTTGGAGATCGGAGAGAAATCCCTCCGTCATGACACGCTCAGGCGCGGCATACAAGAGCTTATACTGCCCGTGGTCCAGTCCAGAACGCCGACGCTGCACCTCACTGCCCGGAACGGAGGAGTTCAGAAAAGTGGCCTCCACTCCGCTGGCCACCAGGGCATCCACCTGATCTTTCATCAGGGCAATCAGTGGGGAAATCACGAGCGTGAGTCCTTCCCTTGCGAGAGCCGGGAGCTGGAAGCACAAGGATTTGCCCGCTCCGGTGGGGAGGATGGCCACCACGTCCCGATTCGAAAGCGAAGCCTCCATGATCTCCCGCTGCAGCGGACGAAAGCTATCGTAGCCAAAAGTCTGCTTGAGGATGGTGGCAAGGTCTGCGGCGGGCATGAGCAACGGATAAGTCTGGCTGCCGCGTCGTCGGCAGCAATGCACTCAAATGCCAGAAGAACCAGGGAGGCGCAAGCAAACCCACGTCCCGCCACTTGGAGTGCTACCGAGAGTGAGAGCCGCTCCATGCGCGTCCGCGATGGACTTGCAAATCGCAAGACCAAGACCGCTGCCACCGGTCCTTCGACTCCGTGAGGCGTCAGCTCGATAAAAGCGCTCAAACACATGAGGCATATCCTCGCCTGGTATTCCAGGACCCGTATTCTCCACCCGCAAAAGAGCAGCCCCATCATCCATTCCCGTCTGAATCTTCACATGCCCGCCGGGTTCGTTGTGCTGAATGGCATTCATGAGAAGGTTGGTGATCACTTGTGTCAGCCTTGCAACATCACCCGAACAGGGTGCTCCTGAGAGGTTTTGCTCGACCGTGATCTGGTGTGCCGCAGCACAAGTGCGGTGCTGGTTCACCACTTCACGGCTGATCAGAGCGAGATCACAGGACTCGCGCGACGTGGTGGAAGCGGAATCGAGCATTGCCAGATCCAGCAGAGACTCGATGAGTCCGGACATTCTTTGTGCCGTGCGCAGAACGGTGGAGATAGTTTCTCGATACTGCACATCTTCCCGCTCCCTTTCCAGAGCACTTTGAGCCTCCACCATGAGTATGCTCACAGGAGTACGCAGTTCATGAGCTGCGTCTGCGGTGAAACGGGACTGCTGCGTGATCACGCGTTCCACGCTATTGAACGCGTCATTCAATACCTTTGCGAGCCGCCCCAGCTCAGCTGCACCGGATTTGGCTTCGATGCGCGTACTCAGGTTTCCAGCTGTGATGCGTTCAGCCGCACTGATGATCTCCTCCACGGGGCGGATGGCCCTGCGGAGAATCCAAGCATCCACAAGCAGACCAGCCACCAGCACTCCCGCTCCCAGTGCCAGCAACCACCACCCCAGCCGGGTAGCTGCCGCCAGCTCCTCTCTCACACTCACTGCCACCAGAAAGCACTCTCCAGGCGGAGTGATGAGATAGGCCTCACGCAGCCCTTCCCTCAGACGTCTTTGGATGACAAATGGAGCCTGCCCCGACACCGAAGGCATTCCCATGTCTCCCGGTATGCCATCCGAGCGCGCCAGCAGCGTCCCGCTTCGATTCCACACCCCGTATTGCAATCCACGAGCCTCAAAGGAACGGACCAGTGCCTCAGGCAGTTCAAAACGCTTCGGCGGTGATGAACCATCCCTTGGGGGGCTGCCGCCCCTTCCGCTCTGACCGTGAAGAGAACGGTGTAGCAGGGCCAGCGGTTCATCCAGGCCATGATCCACTCGGTCAAGCTCGCCGTCCCAGTGCAGTCTGTGGGCCGTGATGCCAAAAGCAGCGAGCACACAGGTCAGCAGCAGCCCGTGCCACGTAAGAATGTGGGTGCGAAGACTCATGGGATGCAGTAGCCCTGACCACGCCGAGTGACGATGAAGTCCGCACCGAGCTTCTTGCGCACAAGAGACACCCGCACATCCAGCAGATTGGAGAGCGAATCTTCATTCTCATCAAACAAGTGCTCATACAACTCAGTGCGGCTCACCATCTTGCCCCGTCGCAGAGCAAGATACTCCACCAGAGCATACTCCCGTGCAGTAAGCTGCACGTCCTCACCGGCAAGGCTTACCGATTTCCTCCAGGTGTCCACCACGACGTTTCCCACCACGATTTCATTTTTTCCCTGCCCCGCGCTGCGGCGGATGAGCGCACGGAGCCTGGCACGCAGTTCATGGATGTCGAAGGGCTTCACCAAGTAGTCATCTGCCCCCATGTTGAGGCCCTCGACTCTTCGACTTACGGCGCTTCTCGCCGTCAGTATGAGTACGGGAGTCTGCTTCTTCTGCCTCAGCGCCTTCAGCACCGTCAGCCCATCCATCAAGGGCAGCATCCAATCCAGAACGATGGCGTCATACTCGTGCTCAAGCGCTTTGTAGCAGCCTTCCTCACCATCCCCCGCAGTGTCCACTGCGTAACCATCCTCCCGCAGTGCGCGCTCCAGAGCTCGCAGCAGATCCGGTTCGTCTTCGACGATGAGAAGGCGCATGCAGTGGGTACTAAAGCACGAAACCTTTCGCCACGATGACGAAAAAAGCACCTTCCGTGTCATGCTGACGAAAGGTGGGCAGTCTGAGTGTGGCCGCGCATGAAAGCACTTGCCCTTCTCATCCTCGCAGCGGCTGTCCACGGACAAACGGCTGACTGCATCTACCACAACGGAAAAATCCTCACCGTTGATGCTGAGTTCCGCGTTGTGGATGCCTTGGCGGTCAAAGGAGACCGCATCCTGGCTGCGGAGAATCTTCCCGCACTCAAGCCGCTCTCAGGACCCGCTACGCAGTTCGTGGACCTGCAGGGCCGCACGGTCATTCCGGGCCTCATCGACAATCATTTGCACTTCCTCAGAGATGCCCTGCGGTGGCGTCAGCAGACGCGCATAGACGGTGTCACCAGTAGAGGACGTGCGCTGGAGATCATCGCGCAAAAAGCGCGCTCCTCCGCTCCTGGACAGTGGGTGTTTGTGCTCGGCGGCTGGAGTGAGGACCAGTTTTCAGACAAGCCAGGTGGGTTTACTCGAGAGGAGCTGGATGAAGCAGCACCACAAAATCCCGTGCTAGTGCAGAAGAGCTACATGGCGGCCTACACAAACCGTCTTGCTGATGAGGCGCTGGCAAACGCAGGAACCCAGGGCGGCAGTGACCGCAGCAGCAGGGGAAAAGGTGGCATGAGAAAGAGTGGCGGCGGTGGTGGTGGAGACTCTGGTGCCCGCGGAATGATTAACGCAGCCGTGGACCGCTTTCTCATCCAGCCCGGCGAGGTAGAGGCATTGGACAACATTGCCGCATTCAGCTCCGTGCTGAATGCCATGGGTCTTACCACCGTGTACGATGTGGGCAGAGATACGGACGGCCCAATCGAACTCTGCGCCAAGCTAGCCGCAGAGAACCGAGGCACCCTGCGCGTCTTTCACACACTTCGCTACAGCGCATACGACCCGGCACAAGCAGACGCTGCGGTGGCTCTGATCCAGCGGTCCAAACCCCATCTCAACGACCACTGGAGTGGTCTCATCGGCATCGGAGAGCACACCTACAATCCCATTCATGACAGTACCATGCGCCTTGTGCGTTACTCGGCAGACGATCTGGCACCCTTTGAGAAGATAGCTGCCACCGCAGCGGCGGGCGGATGGCACATTCATGACCACGCCATGCAGGACAGCACCATCTCTGCTTACATGGACATTTTTGAGCGCGTGGCGGCACAGGGCAGCATAGCCCGCTGGACTCTGGCACACTGTGACAACATCTCCCCGGCGAGCATCGCCCGGGCGAAACAGCTCGGCCTCACCCTCGCGGTTCATAACAAAACAGCCAAACCGCCCGGACGAGATGGCGACTCACCACCACTGCGGGCCATCCAGGACAGCGGCATCATCTGGGGTCTGGGAAGCGATGGCGGCGTGGTAGCACCCATCAACCCCTTCACCACACTCTGGTGGGCTGCGACCGGGAAAATATTCCCTGACCGCGTTGCCATACAGCAGCCTGTCACTCGCGAGCAGGCGCTCACCGCCCACACCAGATCCAATGCCTGGCTGCTCTTCAAGGAGAACGAGATCGGCAGCCTGGAAGCGGGCAAACTCGCTGACTTCCTAGTCCTCGACCGGGATTATCTCACCGTTAAGGCGGACGAGATCAAAGACATCCGGCCCGTGGCCACCATCGTGGGTGGACGCCGGGTGACTGGAAGCCTTTGAACCGGCCCCGGCGGTCTGCACTCAGGCTCGAATAGAGAATTGTGAAGGAAAGGTAAAGGTGATTGGCAGGCAGGTTCCCAAAGCAAAAATGTGCGCAGTTTTATCGCTTCATGACACTTCGCTTCGCACTCGTTTTCGCAGGGTTCGTACTTGCCGCTGCCCATGCCGCGTTCGCTCAGGTGGGTCAACTGGACCTCACCTCGCTGGCCAACTACGCCAACCAAACACGCCCCGCCTACATCACCCGTAACAACACACCACCCAACAACCAGATCACCAACGCAGGTGCCACACTCGGCAGGGTACTGTTCTATGACAAACGTCTGTCCAGAAACAGCACCATCTCATGCGCATCCTGCCACAAGCAGCAACACGCCTTCGGGGACACCTCCACAGCGAGCACCGGAGTAGCGGGCACCACTGGCAGACACTCCATGCGGCTGGTGAACGCCCGCTTCGGCACTGAGGCCAGATTCTTCTGGGACGAACGCGCCACCAGCCTGGAGAACCAAACCACGCGGCCCATTCAGGACCATGTGGAGATGGGCTTCAGTGGCACGGAAGGCGACCCTGCCTTCTCTGATCTCGTCACACGACTCTCCGCCATCAACGAATACCGCATCCTGTTCGCGTTGGTTTTCGGTGACGCCACCATCACCGAAACCCGTGTGCAGCGGGCGCTGGCGCAGTTCGTCAGAAGCATTCAGTCTTTCGATTCCAAGTATGACACGGGCCGCTCCACCACTGCGGACAACCAGCCCTTCCCAAACTTCACCACGCAGGAAAACAACGGCAAGCTCCTCTTCCTCAATCCACCCAATCAGGGCGGC
Organism: uncultured Verrucomicrobiaceae bacterium; assembly: GCA_964538625.1. Taxonomy (GTDB): domain Bacteria; phylum Verrucomicrobiota; class Verrucomicrobiia; order Verrucomicrobiales; family Verrucomicrobiaceae; genus JAEUHM01. The sequence goes on along the minus strand of CAZIGH010000029.1, from coordinate 45,829 downwards.
GCTGGCTGTGCGGCGTGCCACCGGCCGCCCGAGTTTGACATTGACCCCAATAGCCTGAACAATGGTGTCATCGGTGCCATTGGTGGCGGCACGGACCTCACCAACACCCGGTCCCCGACACTGCGGGATCTCACCGCCCCGGACGGAAGCACCAATGGACCCATGATGCACAACGGCATCTTCACCACGCTGGCTCAGGTCATCAACCACTACGCAGCCATCCCTGGTGACAACGCTAATCTTGATCCCCGGCTGCGCCGCCCAGGTGGCAATGTGCAGACCCTCGCCCTCACTCCCCAGCAGCGCGGTGATCTCGCCGCCTTCCTCCGTACGCTCACAGGTTCAAGCGTCTATACCGACAGCAAATGGTCTGACCCATTCACCCCAGACGGGAAACTGGAAGTGATCCTGTTTCCCGCTTCCGCCTCGAACTCCGTCAGCGCCAACAGCGGCACCATCACCATCGTCAACAAAGCCGCCCCCGGTCTGACCTATCAACTTGAGCGTTCGGAAGACCTCTCGGACTGGACCATCGTCGCCAGCGTCACCGCAGATGCCAATGGCCTGCTGTCTCAAACGGTGCCCCTGACCAACAAGATGTTCTACCGCTATAGCTACACCCCTTAACACAAGCGCAGCCCCCCCAAGACTTCACTGACTCACTGCATCGGAAGCTCCAGGGTCAGGGAGCGCTCACCGCGGCGAAGATTCACGGCCACCCTTTCGCCCGGCATCCGGTTCCTCAGCAGATGAGCCAGCACCTTGGCCTCACTCAAACGGCTGTCCATGCCATCGAGGCCCACTACCAGATCATCCTTTTGGAAGCCAACCTTCTTGGCAGTGCCATGCATCCCATACTGACCCACACCCTTGACCAAAAGCGCCATGCCAGTGGACGGAAGCCCTCGTTCCCGCCTCTCTTCATCCGTCAGGTCCACCAGGACGAGCCCTCCCAGCGCCATTCCCCGCATGGACCACACACCCACACGCTGCGCCGCTGAGGCCTGCTCCTTCCACGCCGCCGGCAGTTGCACGGTATGAGCACCCTTTTGCGACTCCAAAACCAAGGTGCCCGCCACATTGGCTGTCTTGTGGAGCACCCATGCAAGATCGGCCACAGAAAACAGAGCTTGTCCCGCCGCCTTGATCAACTCATCTCCCGGCACCAGCCCAGCAGCCGCAGCAGGTGACTGCGCCTCCACGCGCGTCACACTCACCCCATCCTCACCCAGAGTAAGACCAAGCGTTTCCGGCCCGGGATATGGGAAGATCCACTCGTCCGGCACCGGCTGCTTCAGACTCCGATACCATGTCCTGTGCGCGTCACCGATCATGTGGCAATGAATGCAGCTACCTACCACCTTGCCCTCCCAGTCCAGCACCGTTTTGTATTTCTCTGCCAGAGCCGGAATCTCAACTGGAGAGCGGAACGGTCCAGGCTCGGGCTGCTTGCCCTTCAGGAAGGCCGCGTTCCCTGGATAACCCTTGTGAGCCTCCAGCACTTTTTCAAGAGTGGCAGTAAATCCCCTCAGGTCAGAGAGCAGCGGGTCCCGCTGGTGCTGCCAGCTTCCAAACCTGGCGTAAATAGTCCGGTCCGCATTGAAAGCCATGGCGGAGAGGGACAGATCGGTTTCCATTTCAAAGAGGTTCAGGTCCAGGCTGTTCGCATTGATCAACCGCACACAAACGAACTCATCCAGCACTCGCCCCAGCGCCTCGTCGCTGAGCACTGCCGCGTCCATGCCCATGCAGGACTTGCAGGGCACACAACGCAGCACCACCAGCAGCGGCTTGCCAGTCCGTCTCGCCTCCGCGAAGCCCCTCTCCACGTCCTCGTAGATCCACCGTGCATCGTTCTCCATCTTCGCCTTATCCGCCCGCACTGCACCCTCCCTGTCCTTTACAGCTTCGGCATGGGCAACGATGGCGGCAAAAAGCATTCCAAAAACCAAAGCTGAGGATTTCATTCGGCGAGTTTTCAAAAATGCCCGGAAACTGTCAACATTCAGGACCCGGCTGATCAAAAAACGACCACGCCTCGTCCCGTGAGCGAGCCCAACTTTCCGCCCGAAACTTCTCCAGTTTCCGGTTGCAAGCCCCGCAAGGTCGCGTTTAATCCCCACCCCTCGCGAGTCTGTCCATTCGCCGTTGGTCTTTGGGCCTGATCCGGTTTTCAGCCGGCATTGGGTGCTCGCCCCAAAGGTAACCCGGTCACCTCCAACTAAACATGTCAGTACGTCTAGCACGCTTCGAAATGCCAAACCGCCTCGTTCGCAACGAGGCTACCGCCACCGAAACCTACGCGCAGTTTGTCGCAGAACCCTTTGACCGCGGTTATGGTCATACCCTTGGGAACTCGCTTCGCCGCGTCCTGCTCTCCTCACTGGAAGGCGCAGCCATCACCTCCGTCAAGATTCGTGGCGCGGAGCATGAGTTCTCCACCTTGCCCGGCGTGCTCGAAGACGTGGTCCAAATCATCCTGAACCTCAAAAAGGTCAAGTTCTCCCACACCAACGACAACAAGGAACCCGCCATCCTCTCCATCTCCGTGGACAAGGAGGGCGATGTGACTGCCGGTGACATCAAGGAAGATCACCGCTACTCCGTCATCAACAAAGACCTCGTCATCTGCCACCTGGACCGCAAAACCAAGTTTGAGGCTGAGTTCGAAGTGCGCGTCGGTCGCGGCTTCGCCACCTGGGAAGAAAACAAGCGTCCGGACACCCCAATCGGCGTCCTTCCCATCGACTCCATCTTCTCCCCGGTCACCCGCGTGAAGTATGGCGTAGAAGCCACACGCGTGGGCCAGAATACAGATTACGACAAGCTCATCCTCGACATCTGGACTGATGGACGCATCAACCCCAGTGACGCCCTCACCCAAGCCTCCGCCATCCTCCGCAAGCACCTCGACGTGTTCGTCAACTACGACGACAGCCAAATCGAGTTCGAGGCTGCCCCTGAAGCCCAGTCCGAAGAGAACAGCGAGCTCCGCAAGCTGCTCAACATGAGCGTCAACGAGATCGAACTCTCCGTGCGTGCGGCCAACTGCCTCAACAACGCCAACATCACCACCGTCGGCCAGCTGGCCATGAAGACCGAAGCCGAAATGCTGCGCTACCGCAACTTCGGCAAGAAGTCCCTCACCGAAATCAAAGAGAAGCTCGCCGAACTGGGCCTCTCTCTCGGCATGAAGTTCGACGCCTCACTGCTCGACCCCAACCCAGGCGGCATCTCCCTCCTCGCTCGCAGCACCACCTTTGCGGATGACGACGAGGTGGACGGTGAAGACTTCTCAAAACTCATCGGCGCCCACATCCAGGGCGGCATGGAGGACGAAGACGAGTGACATCGCAGCGTCCAGCTGACCCCCAACACAAATCAACGATATGAGACACCAACGGAAAACCGTCAAACTCCAGCGCAAGCAGGACCACCGCGATGCCCTGCTCATGAACCTGGCCATCAGCCTGATTGAGCACCGCCGCATCCGCACCACCCTCGCCAAGGCCAAGGCCCTCCGCCCCTTCGCCGAGAAGCTCGTCACCCTGGGCAAGCGCGCACTCGCAGCAGCAGAACCCAAAGACGCCCTCCACTGCCGTCGTCAGGCCATCGGCACCCTCCGCAGCAGCGACGTCGTGAAGACCCTCTTCAACGAAATCGCCGTTGCTTCCAAGGACCGCAAGGGTGGCTACACTCGCATCACCAAGCTCGGTCAGCGCCGCAGCGACTCCGCTCCCATGGCTTTCATCGAGTGGGTAGATGCCTTCACCCCGAAGACCCGTGCCGCAGCCGCAGAAGAGGCTCCCGCTGAAGAAGCGCCCGCCGCAGCAGCAGAGGAAGCCGCTCCAGAAGCCGCCGCCCCCAAAAAGCGCGCCACACGCAAAAAGAAGACCGAGGAATAAAATCCACCGGCCCCCCAAGCGTTCACCCCTTCAACGCGGAAGCAGAAATGCTTCCGCGTTTTTTTGGTTGTGCCCGCATTCATTCAGCACCAGCGCCCTATGGCATTGTGGCCAAGAAACAGCCAGCTTTTTTCCCCATTCGGTCAGAAAGCGTTGTTGCCACCCGTGCGGCGATTCACTAGCATTCACGCCCCATGAAAATCGGCTTCAACCTCCTCCTCTGGACCGGTCACGTGACCGATGCAGACTTCCACCTCTTTGAAAAACTCAAAGCCGCCGGCTACGACGGCGTTGAGATTCCCATCTTCGACGTCAGCAATCCCGCACACTTCAAGACCGTGGGACAGGCCATCAGAGACAACGGTCTGGAGTGCACCGCAGTCACCGTCCTGCCGGACGAAGCGCACAACGCCATCAGTCCCGACGCAGCAAACCGCCAGGGAGCCATCGACCACCTCAAGCGCGTCATCGACTGCGGTCACCAGGCCGGCGTGCAGACCCTTTGCGGCCCCTACTATCAAGTACTCGGCCAGTTCACTGGGAAGTACCCCACCGAAACCGAGCTCGAACACGCGGCAGGCGTTCACCGCGCCATCGCCGGGGTGGGACAGGATGCTGGCATCAAGTTCGCCATCGAAGCACTCAACCGCTTTGAGTCTCACCTGCTCAACACCATGGAGCAAGCCGCAGCCTACGTGAAGCGTGTCGATCATCCGAACTTCGGCACCATGTACGACACCTTCCACGCCAACATTGAAGAGAAGGACGCCGTGGGCTGCATCGAGACCGTATTCAAAACCGGCAAGCTCAATCATGTCCACATCTCCGAGAACGATCGCGGCACTCCCGGTCGTGGTCACGCACCCTGCCGTGAAGCCATCCACAAGCTCGTCTCTCTCGGCTACGATGGCTGGCTCACCATCGAGGCCTTTGGAGGTGCCCTGCCTGACCTCGCGGCCGCCACCCGAGTGTGGCGAGATTTCTTCAGTAGCCCGGAAGAAGTCTATACCGAAGGCATCGCACTCATCAAAGACGCCTTGGCCACAGCCTGAACATCTCACATTTTCCGGTTCGGGGTGGCAAGCTCGCCACCCCGGACTGCGTTAAGCACCTGACCCCAACCATAACTCACATGAATCCTGCATCCGCCAGTCCCACCGAAAACACCGCGCTCACACGCCGCAGTTTCCTCCGCACCTCCGCCGTAGCAGGTGCTGCCAGCGCACTTACCATCGAACAATCCGCCTGGGCCGCCGGTTCAGATGAAATCAAAGTCGGCATCATCGGCTCCGGTGGCCGTGGGTCCGGCGCTGGAAATCAGGCCCTTAGCAACCCCGCAGGCGGCGTCCGCGTGGTCGCAGTAGGTGACCTTAGCCGCGAGTCTCTGGACAAATGCGTGTCCAACCTCCGCAACGCACACGGCGACAAAGTGGACGTCCCCGAGAACCGCCAGTATGTCGGCCTAGACGCTTACAAGGGCGTGCTCGACAACAGCGACGTGAACTACGTCATCCTCGCCACACCACCGGGATTCCGTCCCTACCACTTTGAGGCAGCCGTGAATGCGGGCAAAAACGTCTTCATGGAAAAGCCAGTGGCCGTGGATGCGCCCGGCGTGCGCAAAGTCATCGAAATGGCAAAGGTGGCTGATGAAAAAGGGCTCAAGGTCGCAGTCGGCCTTCAGCGCCGTTACCAGCCCAGCTATCGCGCCGCGTTCAAAGCCGTAAAGGACGGCGTCATCGGCGAGATCACCGGCGGCCAAGTGTATTGGAACGGTGGCGGCATCTGGTTCCGCGACAGGAAAGAAGGGCAGTCCGAGATTCAGTATCAAATGCAAAACTGGTACTTCTTCACTTGGCTCTGTGGAGACCACATCAACGAGCAGCACATCCACAACATCGACGTAGCCAACTGGTTCCTCACCCCCTTCGTTGGAGTGCGTCAGGGCGTGCCCGGTCCCATGGACAAAGCCACTGACCTCCATGCCATCCACGACGCCACCCCCGTTAGCGCTCAGGGCATGGGCGGGCGTCAGCAGCGTGTGGACAAAAAGTTCGGCCAGATCTACGACCACCACTACGTCGAGTTCACCTACGCCAACGGCGTCCGCATCAACAGCCAGTGCCGTCACCAAGCCAATACCAATGCCGAAGTGCGTGAGGAGTTTGCCGGCACCAAAGGCATCATCTACCTCAGCCCCGGCAGTGCACGTGCCGTCGATTACAAAGGCAAGGAGATCTGGAAATACGAACCTGCCAAGGCTCCTCAAGATGAGGAGGAAAAGGAAGTCGCTGCCGGTCCCAACAAGAAGCGCCGCCGCAATGCCGGTGGCGGAGATGCCGACCCCTATCAGGTAGAGCACAACGAGCTTCAGCAGGCCATCCGTGAAAAAACGTACCTCAACAACGCCTGGTACGGAGCCGAAAGCACCATGACCGCCCTCATGGGCCGCATGGCCACCTACTCCGGCAAGAAGCTTTCCTGGGATGAATGCTATAACTCCAAAGTGCAGCACATGCCAGCCATCGTCACCAACGACACCGAAGCTCCCGTGAAGCCAGATGCAGACGGCTGGTACCCCATCGCCATCCCCGGCGTCACCAAAGAGGGCATCGTCTGATCCCGGATCTCGGACCATTCACACACGCCCGGTTTTGCCACGCAGCAAAACCGGGCGTTTTTTGTTCCTCCTCACCCTGAACAAAACCATCCACCGTATTCCTGTTTGCCGGGCAACGATCAATCCCAGCAAACTGCGGCCCTGTGCATACGGGAGATACCTTATCCTCCTGGCCAACAGGCAAGTAGTCGAAGATTCAGGAAAGTTCACCCCGGATCACACAGTTTCACTACCGGTATTCAAATGGTCTCTCACCGGGTTCAGAGCTGGATTGCAGCGCTTTTGCTAGTGGCCTACACGGTCACCGGCACTTCCCTTTTGCCCGGCCTAGTTTCACTGGCAGCCATGATCGATGGCAGTCACGAGCTCTTGATCGCTGAGGCATCCACAGGGACCACGCTGACGCTGCATCATCGGCCAGACGACTTCACCCCCAGAGCCACAGATCACTCCAATACCGCAGCCCGGGTGCTTACAGCGTTCTGCGCTATCGATTCCAAGGGTGACCACCGTCTCTCCACCTCACGGCTTAAAAGCCTTTGCACCTCTCCCGCTGAGAGTGCGCACGCACCCTCCCTCGCTGCCAAGGCAGTAGTGGAAAACGAGCAAGCCACCATACTGCTCGCCACGACACTGCGCTTGGCTCCACAAGACTTCGGCGAGCAGATCGCCGCACCAACTACAGGCATGGTGCCGCTTCTCCCATTGATGGAGCGGCTTAGTACCGTGCAGATTCTTGTTTGAGAAGGCCGCCGCTCCGCCGGCCAAGTGCACGTGCGGAGTCCTGCGCCACGGGGTTAGACCGAACTCGTAACGGTCCCCCATCCCTTCTTCTCGCCCGCATTACTGCGGGCTGAAGTACACACCTTCTCAACAGCCTTTCTGCATTATGAAACCCCATCGTTCTCTTTTCCGCTCCTCCATTTCCCTAGCCGTGCTCCATGCACTGCTGTCCTTCCATGCCAGCCCACTCACCGCAGCCTCCACACAGGCGCTCGTAGCCGAAGCGCTCCAGAAAAATCCCGAGATTCACTTCTACGAGGCTGAAATCCAGGCCGCACGCGCCGGACGGCTCACCGCATCCCAACTCGCAAACCCAGATCTCAATCTCGAAGCTGGTGGCATCCGCATCAAGAACCAGGGCGGCGGCTCCGCAGATGACGGTCCCGTCTGGAGGGCAAGCATCTCCCAAGTGATCGACTTCCCGGGGCGCATGGCACTGCGCAAAGCCATAGCCGACCGCGACATCGCGCTGGCGGAGCTCGGACTCCTCCAGTTTCGAAGCCAACTCACCAACCAAGTCCGCGCACTCAGCGGAGACGTAGCCCTGCTCAAACGTCGCGAGACCGCACTGCGCACCGTAAGGGAACGTCTCGCAGCCCTCATAGAAGTGCTCGTTCAACGTGACTCCGGTGCCGTGAATGCTCGGCTAGAGCGCCGCATCCTCGAAGCCAGTCTGTTGTCCAGCGACAGAGCTCTAACCGACGCAGAGAAGGAGCGCCGCGAATCAGCAGCCACACTCTCCGTACTCTGTGGGCGGCAGCCAGATACCGAACTGCTGGTAGATGATCACCTCCCGGCCTTCCCGGCTGCTCCATCACTGGAAGCACTGAAACAACGCGCTGCTGAAACCAACTTTGACCTTCAGCAAAAGCGTCTGAACCTTGCCAGACAAGGTCTCAAGGTGGACTTGGCCAAATCCGAGCGTTGGGGAAACATCAGTTTTGGGCCATACCTCGGTGGGCAGAGCGCTGGAGACCGAGAAGTGGAAGGCGGTATCGGATTCTCCATCCCCCTTCCACTTTGGAATCGCAACAAGGGCGGCATTCAGGCTGAGCAAGCGAGGATGCTTCAGGCAGAAGCGCTCATGGCTGCCACACTGCGGGATCTGGAAAGAGACCTTACCATATCGCGTGCCGCCTACGCCGCCGAACTCAAGTCCCTCTCCAACTGGAAGATTGAGAGCGAGAGCGAGTTCGCAAAGGCAGCAGCTGATGCTGACGAGCACTTCCGCTTGGGAGCCGTGCCCGCATCCACTTATGTAGAGATGCAGCGAGGCTACACAGAGGCCATCGACAGCTTGATTCTCTCTCGTCGAAACGCCTGGACGCACCTCATGGAACTCGAGCGCCTCATCGGCACCACCATCGGAAAGGAGGGCCGTCCATGATCAACGCCATCATCGACTTCTCTCTAAAGAACCGGTTCCTGGTCATCATCGGTTCTCTGCTGCTCTTGGCAGCCGGCATCTTCTCCGCACTACACCTCCCAGTAGATGCCGTTCCAGACATCACCAACACCCAAGTGCAGATCAACACCGCAGTGCCAGGACTTGCTCCGGAAGAAACAGAAAAACTCGTCACCTATCCGCTGGAACTCGCCCTCGCTGGCATTCAGGGGGTGGAAGAGTTTCGTTCATTGACCAAATCAGGCCTCTCCCAAGTCACCCTGGTGTTTCGGGATGGCACCGACATCTTCCGCGCGAGACAACTCGTGAGCGAACGCCTTGTGCAGGTGGAACTGCCGCCAGGGCTCAGTCCTCAGATGTCGCCCATCAGCACCGGTCTGGGTGAGATCCTCTACTACACGCTCGACTACAAAAGAGACGCCCCGCAGCGGAAGGCACCTCGTCAGCGCCAGCTTATGGATCTCCGGGACGCGCACGACTACATCGTCAAACCCTTCCTGCGCACCATTCCTGGCGTAGCAGAGATCAACAGCAGCGGCGGTTACGAGCGTCAGCTTGTCATTCTGCCCAAGCCAGAGTCCCTCACCAGAGCAGGCATGACCTTTGCCGAGCTGGCAGAGATCATCGGTCAGAATGTGGACAATGCAGGCGGCGGAGTCATAGAGCGTGGAGAAGACCGCGTGCTCATCCGTGGCGTCAGCAAGGTGGCCAGCGCAGAGGACATAGCCAACTTGCCAGTCAAGTTTGCCGCCGCCGTTGAACCTTTACGGGTCAAAGATTTGGCAGAAGTCGGCATAGGCAGCAACGTCCGCACCGGCTGTGCCGTGGAGAACGGCGAAGAAGCAGTGCTTGGCACCGTAATGATGCTGGTAGGAGAAAACAGCCGCATCATCAGCAAGCGCGTGGAGGAAAAGCTCGCCGAGCTGCAAAACAAGCTGCCTGAGGGACTGGAGATCCGCATCCAGTACGCACGCAGCGAGGTGGTGGACCGCACCATCGACACCGTAAAGCACAATCTGTTTGAAGGCGCCATCCTGGTCGTTGCCGTATTGCTCTTCCTGCTTGGCAACTGGCGGGCCGCACTCATTGTAGCTCTGGCCATCCCGCTCTCCTTCCTCTTCGCCCTCATTGGCATGACGTTCGGCGGAGTCTCGGGTAATCTGATGTCTCTCGGCGCTGTGGACTTCGGTCTCATCATCGACGGCGCTGTCGTCATGGTGGAGAACATCGTCCGCGTGCTCGCAGAGAAACAACACCATCTGGGCCGCAAGCTCACAGCACGAGAGCGCTTGAACGCCGTTCACGAAGCAGGTGAGCAAGTAGGCAGCCCCATGTTTTTCGGCGTTCTCATCATCACGCTCGTTTACCTGCCCATCCTCGCCCTTACAGGCATAGAAGGCAAAATGTTCCACCCCATGGCCATCACCGTCATGCTGGCACTGGGCGGTGCACTCGTACTTGCCCTGACCCTCATGCCAGCACTCTGCTCCCTGTTACTTGGAGGGAACATCAGTGAGAAGGACAACTTCTTCATGCGCTGGGCCAAGGCCGCCTACACTCCCCTGCTGGGCCTGGCGTGGAGAACTCGCTGGGGTGTCATAGCTGCCGTAACTGCGCTGCTGGCTGGCACCGTCATGATCTTTCTCAGCCTCAAGCAAGAGTTCGTACCCACGCTGAATGAAGGCTCCTGGACCGCCATGGTTTACCAGCCCGCGAATACAAGCCTGAAGACCTCCCTCCAACGCTGTATCAAAACCCAACAGTATCTCATCAACAAAGTGCCTGAAGTCACCCGCACCTTCGCACGCGTAGGCACCAGCGAAGTAGCCACAGACCCCATGTCGCCAGGTGAATACGACCTCTACGTATTCTACAAACCGCAGTCCGAGTGGCGGCAGGAACATGGCAAACCCGTAAGCCGCGACCGCCTGGCGGAACTCATCCGCGAAGAACTCGCAAAAGAAGTGCCCGAGCAGGACTACGACTTCGCACAGCCCATTCAGATGCGTTTCAACGAAATGCTCGAAGGTTCCCGCGCCGACCTCGCCGTGCGCATCTTTGGTGAGGACTACGACACCATGGAAAAGATCGGTGGCGAAGTGAAGGACATCTTAGAGCAGCTGCCAGGCACCAACAATGCGGAGTTCGAGACCCAAGGCCGCGTTCCCGTTCTTGAGATCCGCGTGGACCGCGCCGCCCTGCTCAAATACAACGTCGAAGCCTCGGAGGTCAACGCAGCCATCACCACCGCCATGGCCGGCCACACCGCCGGTACGCTCATCGAGGCCAACCGACGTCGCAACATCGTAGTGAGACTTCCTGAGGATCTGCGAAACAACCCCGATGTCATGAAAGACCTACCTGTGCGCACACAGGATGGCTCCCTGATTCGGCTAGGAATGCTGGCGGACTTCGTAGAAGTGCCTCAGGTGGATGCCATCGGCAGGGAGGACGGTCACCGTCGCGTCGGCTTGAACGTGGATCTGGCAGGTGGAGTGGACGCAGAAGCCTACGTGAAGGCAGCGCGCCAGCATATCGCCAGCAAGATCAACTTGCCCGAGGGATACCGCGTGGACTTTGGCGGTCAGTTTGAGCACCTTCAGGAAGCTCGTGCCAGGCTGGCCGTCGTCGTTCCCCTGGCACTGGTGCTCATCTTTGTCCTCATCCACTCCGCCTTCAAAAGCGTCACCCAGACCCTCATCATTTACACCGGCATCCCCCTAGCCATCACCGGCGGCGTGTTCGCCCTCTGGCTGAGAGACCTGCCCTTCAGCATCAGTGCTGCCATAGGCTTCATCGCCCTATGTGGTGTGGCGGTGCTCAACGGCGTGGTACTCATCAGTTGTTTCAACCAGCTACGCAACGACGGGCGCTCAGCCGAAGAGGCTGTCACCGAGGGCTGCCAGCAGCGTCTGCGCCCAGTGCTCATGACCGCCATGGTCGCCAGCCTTGGGTTTATCCCCATGGCCATCAGCACCGGAGCGGGCGCAGAAGTGCAACGTCCCCTGGCCACAGTGGTGATAGGCGGGATCGTGAGTTCCACCTTCCTCACCCTTTTCCTTCTCCCGGTCCTCTACCGCTGGGCATTCAAAAAACAGGTCCCCCAATCCGCCACAGATGCGGAAACCACCAACAGCCAATATCCCCACCTGGCCACTGCCTAAAACCATCTCCTCTCCCCCATGTCTCTCACCATCTTCCATCGTATCGTGCCACGCAGCGTCATGCTGCGTGGCGCCGTTTCCATCATCTTGCTTCAACTCAGCCTCGCTCTCCTGACTCGCCTCATCTTACTGGGCGTCACTCTTGCAGAAGTGGACTGGAATCTTTCCCTACTGGGCGCCTTTGCAGGTGGCACATGGTTTGACCTTCTGGCCGGCATCTACTCCACTGTCCCCTGGCTGTTGATCGCGCTTCTCCTCCCCGCCATTGCTTGGCGCACACGGGCTGGACCACTCCTCACCGCACTCGTTGCGGGACTCTACGGACTCGTCTTCGTTTTCATCGCCGTGGCTGAGTTCCTGTTTTGGGATGAGTTTCAGGTTCGGTTCAACTTCATCGCCGTGGACTATCTTGTCTTCACGCAGGAGGTCATTCAGAACATTCAGCAGTCCTATCCCATGCCCCTCATTCTCGGCGGACTTTCCCTGGTGGCGGCGCTCATCGCCTTCGCTGCCTGGAAATCCGGAGTCGCAGCATGGATCGCCTCAGGAAAAGCGGGCTGGCGCAGCAAGATGATCACCGCACCAGCCGCAGCCGCCACCGTGATTGGCATCTCTTTCACGTGTAGCCAGTCGCAGCTCCCTCATTTCACCAACGACCACCATCGTGAGCTGGCGAAGAACGGCATCTATTCCTTCTGCGCCGCGTTTTGGGAGAGTGAGATCAACTACGACCGCTTTTACCTCAAACAGCCTGTGGACCAAGCTCTCACTCACGCCCGCGAGCTGCTCGAAACGCCCTCCGCCAGACTAGCCTCCAGTGCCCCTCACGACCTGCGCAGGGTCATCCAACACCAAGTTGAGGAGAAAAGGTGGAACGTCGTCCTTATCTCAGTGGAGAGCCTCAGTGCGGAGTTCCTCGGTGTTTTCGGAAACAAAAAGGCACTCACTCCAAATCTCGACCGCATGGCGGCAGAAGGCATCCTTCTGCGCGAACTCTACGCCACGGGCACACGCACCGTGCGCGGACTGGAAGCACTCACACTGAGCGTACCCCCCACACCGGGACAGTCTATCGTCTGGCGGCCAAAGAACCAGCATCTCTTCACCCTTGGTTCCCTGTTCGGCACCCGTGGCTACGACGTCGCCTACGTCTATGGCGGGGATGCCATGTTTGATAACATGAACTCCTTCTTCGGCGGAAATGGCTACCGAGTCGTGGACCGAATGAGGAAGACGGAGAAGGACTGGGTCTTCAACAACGCCTGGGGCGTAGCAGATGAGGACCTCATGCGCTGGACCCTCCAGGAGGCGGAAGCCACACACGCTGCCGGTAAACCCTTTTTCCTCCACGCCATGACCGTCTCAAACCACAGGCCCTTCACCTTCCCGGATGGTCGCATTGACATGCCATCAAACAGTGGGCGCGACGCCGCAGTCAAATACACCGACTACGCCATCGGCAGCTTCATTGAGCAGGCGAAGAACAGACCATGGTTCTCCAACACCCTATTCATCGTAGTGGCGGATCATTGTCACGGCAGCGCAGGAAAAATGGAGCTGGATGTGAGCAAATACCGCATCCCCTGCATATTCTGGAATCCGAGCCTAGTGAAGCCTCAAGTCCACAAGACCATGTGCAGCCAGATCGACGTGGCACCCACCCTTCTCGGACTCATGAACTGGAGCTACACCAGCCGCTTCTTTGGCCACGATGTCTTCGCCCCAGGCTACGGCAGGGACGAGCAACGCGCCTTCATCTCCAACTACCAGAAGATTGCCGAACTCACCCCACAGTCTCTGGTCATCCTCAAGCCCAAGCAGGAATCTCTCACCTACCTCCGCCACGACCGCACCCATTTTGAAGAAGTTCTCCCCGCACAACTTCCGACTCAGTTGGACGACACCGTGGCCCTCTATCAGAGCGCAGCCTGGCTCTTCACCAATGGCCACCTCACCGCTTCAACGGACAAACCGTAAGCAGTGCCTGACAACGACAGAAAACTGGGTTTCGTTTGCAGCGGAACCCAGTCTTTCCTGACCTTGAAACTCATCCGCCTCATCGCCAAACACCAGTGGCTTGGCAAGTCGGAAGCCCACCACGCCATCGCCAGTGGTCGCGTCACAGTAGCAGACCGCACCGCCACCGACAGCCAGCTTGAGGTGGATCGCTTCACCGCTGTCACGCTGGACGGCAACGTCGTCCAGAAGGAAAACCGTGCCCTATACCTCATGCTGCACAAACCAGCCGGAGTCGTCTCCGCCACCGTCGATCCCGAGCTCCCTACCGTGCTCGAGCTTATTGACGATCCGGACAAAGCAGAACTTCATCTCGTAGGCAGACTGGACCGGTTTACCACCGGCCTTGTGCTCCTGACCAACGATGGCCGCTGGTCAAAACGCCTCATGGCGCCAGAGGCACACGTGCCAAAAGTCTATCTGGTTGAAACCGCCGAAGTGATCTCCCCCTGTGCGGTGGACGCCTTTGCCAAAGGGTTTCACTTTCACACCGAAGACATTACCACCGCACCCGCGCAGCTCGAAATCATAGAAGATCGCCGAGCTCGCATCACCCTTTACGAAGGCCGCTACCACCAAATCAAACGCATGTTCTATCGCATACAGAATCGCGTAGTCAGCCTGCACCGTGAGCAGATAGGCGGACTTCGATTGCCCCCAGACCTAGCGCCCGGCAACTGGCGTCCCCTCACCCATGATGAAGCCATGGTTCAAATCTTTTGTCCAAAACTCCCACCAGCCTGACTTACCCAACTGAGTCCTGCCACCATGCCAGCACCAGACCGTACCCAGGAGTTCCTTGAACTGCTTACCCAGCACGACCGCGCGCTGAGCGTCTATGTGTACAGCCTTGTACCGAACTCCGTGGATGCAGATGACATTCTGCAACAGACCAAAATGACTCTCTGGCGTTGTTTTGATCAGTTTGAAACAGGCACGCACTTCCTCGCCTGGGCGCGAAAGACGGCCTTCCACCAAGTCCTCACCTTCCGGCGGCAGAAGAAGCGCGAGCACCTCCCTCTGAGTGATGAGACTCTGGAACTGCTTCACCACGAAGTCGAGAAGCTCGGCGATCAAGGTGAAACCCGCAGGGAGGCCCTTCAAGCCTGTCTTTCCCGGTTACCCGTAGCACATCGGCAAATGGTCATGCTCCGCTACTTCCAGGACCTGGAGATCGAGCAGGTCGCAAGTCGCGTCAAGTCCACCGTAGCAGCAGTTTACAGGGCACTGAGCCGCATCCGTCTTACCCTCCATCAGTGCGTGGAGAAACAACTCGTCCAGCAGTCGCAATGAACGCCAGAGAACAATGGAAGCTCATCGAACTCGCCGAGCGCTATCTCGGAGGTCATCTTTCCGCCATTGACACCACCGCGCTGGACGAGCGCCTAAAGACAGATGTCGAAGCACGCAAGCTGTTCGCTGCTGTGCTTCACCAGCACGCCGAGCTCAGAGTGGACAAAGGCCTCCTTCACGGTCTGGAGCAGGTTTCCCGTCCGCAGACGACGCTGAATGGTTGGTGGCGCAGCATCGCAGTGGGAGCAGCGGCCGCCGGTATAGCATTCACCAGCGCATGGTTCCTCAGCCCAGGGAAGACGGATGTCGGCACCGTGGCCACACTGGTTCAGGTCAAGTCCTGCCAGTGGGCCAGCAGCACACTCCCCACCAATGAAGGTGCCCGCCTGACCCCGGGAACTCTCGATCTCATCGAAGGCATGGCCACGCTCAAGTTTGACAGCGGCGCGGAGCTTGTTCTTGAAGCACCGGCCACACTCGAAGTTCTCGACGGCATGAACTGCCGCCTCAAGCGCGGCACACTTGTCGCCGACGTACCTCCCAGCGCCAAAGGTTTCAGCATCGATACCGAAAAAGCAAAAGTCGTGGACTGGGGTACACGATTCGGCGTGAGCGCCAGCGAAGACGGCAAATACCTCGTCCAGGTCATGGAAGGCCGCGTGGACGTAACGGAGAAAAGCAGCAAAAAGACCAAGGAACTTCTCGGTGGAGACCGCGTGGACCGTGGCTGGTCACAAAGCAAACTGCGGCCAGAAGATCAGGGCGGTGAGCCCGAACCCGCCCGTTGGCAGCCAGACGCTATCATCGACGGTGGCAACGGCTGGCGCATCATCTCCACCGCATTCGGCCTTGGCCGAGACACCTACATCCAGTCCCATGACAAACCCTCCAACTTCGGAGAAGACCCTTTCATGCGCGTCAAGCGCACCGAGCTGGCCGCCAATCTGAACCGGAAAGCCTACGTCGCCTTCGATCTCGGCAAGCTCGCAGGGCAGCGTGTTCTCGATGCCGAACTCATCCTCACCATTGAGCCGAGCGACCTGGGTTTTGCCTCCTTCGTGCCGGACTCCACCTTTGCCGTCTATGGACTTATCAATGAAGCCGCAGAAGGCTGGACGGAAAGTGGACCCTCATGGCAAAACGCTCCCGCTCATGATGGAAAGAACCTCCAACCCATCCCCTCGGAATCCAGGCTACTAGGGCACTTCTCAATCGCCCAGGGAGTAAACCGTGGCACGGCAGCGGTGAAAGGTGCCGCACTAGCCAGCTTCCTCAATAGCGACACCAACGGGCAAGTAACCTTCATCATCGTCCGAGAAACCACCGAAACGCAAAACAGCGGCCTCGTGCACGCCTTTTCCACCAAAGAGAATGCCAAACGCCCCCCTCCCCTGCTCAAGGTGCGGGTGGAATAAGGCTGGCTTAACCACGGACGCCGACCTTTCATCCCGACTCTTCTCACAGAGAGCCCACATCTCTCCGTGCCAATGCGACCTTTCCAAGTGGCCATTCCCATCCACCTTGAGTGGCAACAAAGTTGACCCAGCCCTCCCCTCTTCGCGCCATGCACATCCTCTCCTTGGACCAAGGCACCACCTCCTCACGTGCCATACTCTTTGACCAGTCCGGTACACCCGTCGCCATCGCCCAAAAGGAATTTCCACAGATCTTCCCGCAGCCGGGCTGGGTAGAGCACGACGCCGAAGCCATCTGGTCCACACAGTTTGGTGTGGCTGCGGAGGTTCTCAAGAAGGCCAGGATCAAAACCTCAGAGGTCATGGCCATAGGCATCACCAACCAGCGTGAGACCACCGTCATCTGGGATCGGCAGACGGGCAAACCCATCCACCATGCCATCGTCTGGCAGGATCGCCGTACCTCAGCCACTTGTGACAAGCTGCGCAAGGCAGGCAAAGACAAGCTCATCCTGAAAAAGACAGGCCTCATTCTGGATGCCTACTTTTCAGCCACTAAAGTGCAGTGGATTCTCAATCACGTGAAGGGTGCCCGTGCCATGGCCAAAGCCGGCAGACTCGCCTTTGGCACCATTGACACATGGCTGCTCTGGAACCTTACCTCTGGGGCAGTACACGCTACCGACCCCAGCAATGCCTCACGCACCATGCTCTACAACATCCACAAACAAGAGTGGGACACAGAGCTGCTGGCTCTCTTTGACATACCCGCCTCCATCCTGCCACAAGTGCGCAGTTCCAGTGAGGTCTATGGCACTACCACCCAACTCGGAGGAGAAATTCCCATCGCAGGAATAGCCGGGGATCAGCAGGCCGCTTTGTTCGGTCAGGGTTGTCATCGACCAGGCATGGTCAAGAACACCTACGGCACCGGTTGCTTTATGCTCATGAATACCGGCACCAAACCCGTCACAAGCAAAAACAAACTCCTCACCACGATCGCATGGCGCATCGGCGACCGCACGGAGTATGCGCTCGAAGGCTCCATCTTCATCGCAGGTGCCGTCGTTCAGTGGTTGAGGGATGGTCTGGGCATCATCAAAAAAGCCTCCGAGATCGAGCAGCTCGCCCTCAGCGTCCCTGACACTGGTGGCGTGCAAATGGTACCCGCATTCGCCGGACTCGGCGCGCCGCACTGGGATCAGCACGCACGCGGCATCATCACCGGCATCACCCGTGGCACCACCGCCGCCCACATCGCGAGGGCCGCCCTGGAGAGCATCACCTTCCAGACGGTGGATGTCCTCAGCGCCATGCAGGCAGACTCTGGCATCAAGCTCAAAGAGCTTCGAGTCGATGGCGGTGCCACAGCAAATGACCTCCTCATGCAAACCCAAGCAGATCTGTCAGGCGTGCCTGTCGTGAGACCCCAAGTCACCGAGACCACTGCCCTTGGAGCCGCCTACCTAGCTGGGCTTGCCGTGGGATTCTGGCAGAACCGTTCCGACATCACCAGTCAATGGAAAGCCAGCGCCCACTTCCGTCCGGAAATGAAGCCCTCCGCTCGCAGGGTAGCTCTGGCCGCCTGGCAGCAAGCCATCCGCCAGACCAAAGCGCACAACGGATGATGCTCCCTGAGAGAACCCTCTCAGCAAGCAAGCCACCTTTCAGCAGAGCGCATGATCCAAGTTGCATTCGCTCCCAGCGCTCGTCATCATCGCCAACTCACCCATGGACGAACACTCAATTTTGGTCACAGGCGGAGCCGGTTACATCGGCTCGCACACCGTGAAACATCTCGCACAATCCGGAGAACGCATCGTGGTGCTTGATAACCTCGTCTTCGGCCATCGTGAAGCACTTCCTGTCAGTGAGCGAGTCACCTTCGTACAGGGAGACATGAGTGATGCCGCGCTGGTAGAGAACCTCTTTTCGGAGCACCGCATCAGTGCTGTTCTCCACTTTGCGGCATTTGCCTTTGTGGGTGAATCCGTAACCGACCCTCTCAAATACTACCGCAACAATCTGGCGGCTCCCCTCACCCTGCTGGAGACCATGCAGCGCCACCGTTGCACGCAGTTCATCCTGTCATCCACCTGTGCCACGTATGGCAATCCACAGTTCATGCCCATGAACGAAGCCCATCCTCAAGCGCCCGTGAATCCCTACGGTGCCTCCAAGTGGATGCTGGAGCGCGTGCTGAAGGATTGCGAAGCAGCATGGGGTCTGCGTTCCATTTTTCTGCGCTACTTCAACGCGAGCGGTTGTGACTTGGACGGCGAGATAGGGGAGGACCACGAACCCGAAACGCACCTTATCCCCCGTATCCTTATGGCTGCCAAGGGTGAGATAGAACACATTCAGGTCTTTGGCACAGACTACCCCACACCGGACGGCACTTGCATCCGTGACTACATCCACGTCAACGATCTGGCAACGGCACACGCGCTGGCACTCCATTACCTGCGCAAGGGAGGTGCCACCGATGCCGTGAATCTGGGCACTGGGCGCGGCTTCTCGGTCAATGAGATCATCCGGACCGCTGAAGCCGTCACAGGCAAATCCATACCAGTCCAGTACGGTCCCCGCCGCGCGGGCGACCCGCCAGAACTCATCGCAGACGCATCCAAAGCCAAGACCTTGCTTGGTTGGGAGGCTCAAATGAAGGACCCACGCCAGCACATCGAGTCCGCATGGAGGTGGATCAATGGACCACGCGGCGGACGTTATTCCCACTGACCACCATGAAACCACTCGATATCCAAGTGAACGGCTACGCCGGCACTGACTTCAACAACAACAGCCTCACTGCCGAAACTCTCCACCACGCCTGCCAATGCCTGCGGGAAGATGGCTGCGATCAAATTCTCGCCACCTTCATCACCGACACGATGGAGAATCTCGAACTGCGCATCCGGCGACTCATTGAACTGCGGGACAAGGATCCTCTGGTACAGGAGGTCGTAGCCGGCATCCACTTGGAGGGTCCCTTCATCAACGCGGAGAAAGGCTATGTAGGTGCACATCCGCCGCAGTGTGTGAAGCCCGCAAACGTGGAGGACGCGCGCCGTCTCATTCAGGCAGGCGAAGGTTTGGTCAAGCTGGTCACCCTGGCCCCTGAGTGTGATGAAGGTTTCAAAACGACGGCTTACCTCGCCGCTGAGGGCGTAGTGGTCTCCGCAGGCCATTGTAATCCCGACCTGAAAACGCTCACTGAGTCCTGCGATGCAGGGCTGAGTATGTTCACCCACGTCGGCAACGGATGCCCCATGATCGTGCACCGGCATGACAACATCATTCAACGCGCCCTCACACTGCGTGAAAAGCTCTGGCTTTGTTTTATTCCAGACGGCGTACACATCCCTTTCTTCGCACTGAAGAACTACCTCCAAGTCGCCGGCATGGAGCGTTCCATCTTCGTCACGGATGCCATCTCCGCCGCACGTCTCGGTCCCGGTCGCTACACGCTGGCAGGCTGGGACATCCTCATTGGCGAAGATCTCGTGGCGCGCTCGCCGGACGCCTCCCACTTCGTCGGCAGCACCGTCACTGTCCCGCGAATCCTGGAGAATGCCCGCAAAGACCTGGGACTCACTGAATCTCAGATCAGCACCCTACTGGATGCCAATCCCCGCCAAGCCATGGGCTGGTAGAAGAATCCCAAGATCACAAGCAAGCTGCCACCGGCTACATCCGTTTCGTCTGCCCCATGAAGAAAGCATTCATAGCACTATCCCTTGGCGCACTGGCCGCCGTCGCCGGAATCGCAGAAGAAAAGTCCGCCGCTCAGAGCTGGCAGCACTGGTTTGCAGATGGCAAGCTGGATGGGCAGATTGTCAGCGGCACCGCCACTTACAAAGTGGAGGACGGCGTGCTTGTAGGCACCACCACAGAAGGCAGCCCCAACACCTTTCTCGTAAAGGGTCCATTCAAAGACTTCGAGCTGGAGTTTGAAGTCAATGTGGATGACGAGTTGAACTCAGGCGTGCAGGTGCGCAGCAAGATCGCAAAAGAGGGCGACCCCGCACCAGAAGGCAGCAAGAACGACAAGCCCCTACCCGCCGGCCGCGTCTATGGCCCGCAGTGCGAGATCGCCATCAATGGCACCGCCGGAAACTTCTACGATGAGGCACGACGCGGCACCTGGTGGAGTCTGCTCACCGACACGGAGGCCGTCCGCACGGAAGAGGCAAAGGCAGCCTTCAAAAAGGGCGAGTGGAATCACTACCGCATCAAAGTCGTTGGAGATCACTATCAAAGCTGGGTGAACGGAGTGCCCACGGCCGACTTCAAACAGCCCGGTGATCCAGAGGGGTTCATCGGCTTCCAGGTGCATGGCATCAAGAAAGGAACTGGCCCGTATAGCGTCCGCTGGCGGAACGTGAAGTTCCGTGAGATCAAGTAAGCATGGTCACCACTGAGCAGCTCCTGGCTCAAGCTAGAGAGGTCGCAGCCAACGCGCACTCACCCTACTCCGGAGTGCATGTTGGCTGTGCGCTGCTTTCGCAGTCCGGGGCCGTCCATCTTGGCTGCAACGTGGAGAACGCCTCCTACGGTCTCACCATCTGCGGGGAAAGGAATGCCATCTTCAGTGGCGTTGCGGCTGAAGGGCCCGCCTTCCGCATCCGGGAACTGGTAGTGATAGCTCTTGGCTTGGAGTTTCCGCCGTGTGGTGCGTGCAGACAGGTCATGGCGGAGTTCGCCACTCCAGAAACGAGAGTCTGGTTTCTGCAAAATGGAGAACTGGTAACCCGCACCATCCCAGAACTGCTGCCCGCCACCTTCAGCCTAGGCTAGTGGCAGGCAGACGGATTGCCCGTCTGGTTGCGTCTCAATACACGTCGCGGCGGTAGCGTTTGGCTTCTTTCAATGCAGCCATGTAGGCGATGGCTTCTTCCGGTGTTTTGCCACCCTCCTTCTCCACGATCGTGTGCAGCGCCTTGTCCACGTCCACCGCCATGCGAGAGGCATCACCGCAGACGTAGAAAATGGCTCCCTGCTCCAGCCAGGCAAAGAGTTCCGCGCTGTTCTCCAGCATCTTGTGCTGAACGTAGATCTTCTCCGCCTGGTCACGGGACCATGCCGTGGTGAGTTTGGTCAGCGTGCCATCCGCCAGATACCCCTCCCACTCGTCTGCGTAAAAGTTGCAAGTCCTCTCGCTCACTTCGCCGAAGAACAACCAAGCTTTTCCTTTGGCCTGCGTGGCTCTGCGCTCTTCCAGGAAGGCTCGGAAGGGAGCAATGCCGGTGCCTGGCCCGCAGAAGATCACAGGTACATCCTCGGAAGGGTCCGGGAGACGGAAGCCCTTACCCGGATTTACGAAAACAGGAATCTTGGTCTCTGGCGTGACGCGCTCCGCCAGGAAGGTGGATGCGACTCCTCCACGCTGTCTGCCGTGGCTTTCGTAGCGCACGGTGGCCACGGTGAGGTGCACTTCCTCCGGATGCGCCTTGAGGCTAGAGGAGATGGAATACAGGCGGATGTTGAGCTTCTTCAGGCAGCTGATGAACTCTTGCGGCTCGAACTTGGCCGTGGGATTCTCCAGCAGAAGATCAATGACAAAGCGGCCCCAAAGATACTTCTTTAGCTCTTCCTTGTTCTCCGGCAGCAGATACGGCGCGAGCGGCGAAGTGCCACCCGTCTTCGCCACGATGGCCTTGATGAGCTTGTTGTCCACCTCGGTAATGGAACTGCCCTCGATGAGTGCCTGGCGAATGGGAACCTGAGCAGCAGTCTTGGCATGAGTCACCACTTCATCCCCGCTGAAGCCAAGCGCTCTGAGCGTGTCATCTACAAGCACGGGATCATTCGTAGGCTGCACGGCCAGAGAGTCCCCCGGAATGTACTCCAACCCCGAACCTGCCAGGTCCAGCTCATAGTGCTTGGTGTGCTTGGGTGCGCCATCGCAGGAGAGATCTCGTGCGGATTTGAGCCGCGCCAGGAAAGGATTCTTGACGTTGTAAATGGGCTTTGCGGCTGGGGCGGCGTCGGACATTTCTGGGGGTGTGGATTTGGGTTGTCTTGTTGGAGTGTAAAACGTGGGGGGGCAAACTAGGGAACGGACAGCGGCAGTCAAGCACGTGACTATTCTCCCAAACAGCAACCTCCATGCCGAAAGAGGCAGCTTTGAAACACCGGAAGTCGTTTACAAAAGGGTCTGAACACGTCAGACTGTTCGTCCCACCTCAACCTGATCTCATCCTATGAAAACACATCTCATTCTCGCTGCCCTCCTGACCCTGGGTCTTGTCTCTTGCGGTAAGTCCGAAAACGACGCGGCGAAAGCCAAGGCGGACGAAGCCGCCAAAAAAGTGAAGGAAGCTGCCGAGGCGGCCGGTGACGCTACGAAGGCTGCCATCGATGCGGCCAAGGAAGCCGGCACGGAGGCTGCCGAAAAGGCCAAAGAAGCTGCCGAAAAGGTAGCTGAGGAGGCCAAAGAAGCCGCTGGCAAGGTGACAGAAGAAGCCAAAGAGGCGGCAAACGCTGCCAAGGCCGCCATCAATGAAGCTGCCACGGCGGTGAAAGAGGCCACCGAACCTACGGCACCCGCGCCCCAGCAGTAAGCCACCCCGGAGTCTCTCTACGCCATTCATCAACCCGCAGCCTTATCGAGGCTGCGGGTTGTTTTTTTGGGGGGAATCAGCCCCGGCTGAGTTCCACCAGCACGGCTTTTTGTGCGTGGAGCCGATTTTCCGCCTCGTCAAAGATGACATCCGCGTGGGCTTCCATCAGCTCATCCGTAATCTCCTTACCGCGGTAGGCGGGCAAGCAGTGCATGACGATGGCCCCAGAGTTGGCCGCCGCCATGAGTTCATGGTTGATTTGGTACGCTCCGAGAATCTTCAGTCGGTCAGCGGATTCGGCTTCCTTGCCCATGCTCACCCACACGTCAGTGTAAACCACGTCGCAACCGGCGACAGCCCTTTTGGGATCTGCCTCTACCGTGACCGTGCCACCAGGCACACGTTCCATGAAGGAAGCGGCGGGTTGAAAGGGTACGGGCGCGCCAATGCTGAGTTCGAATCCAAGCCGCGCGCTGGCCCAGATCCATGAGCGTGCGACATTGCAATCCCCATCACCAAGGAAGCAGACCTTTCGCCCCTTCCAGGAGCCGAAGCGTTCCACGATGGTCTGCAAGTCAGCGATGATTTGGCAAGGATGCTCGTCATCAGTGAGTGCATTAACAGTGGGAATCTTGCTGTATGCGGCGAAGTCCACCACGTCCTGCTGGGCAAAGGTGCGAATGACCGCGCCGTCCACCATACGGCCGAGTACGCGGGCAGTGTCTCTCACAGGTTCGCCACGCCCCAGCTGCATCTCGCTGCCGGAGAGGAACATGGGTGAACCTCCGAGTTCACGCACTCCCACTTCAAAGCTGACCCTGGTGCGGGTGGAGGACTTGTTGAAAATGAGCGCCCAAGTCTGACCGGCGAGCACTTGTGGTGAAGCCTTGCGCTTCCGCTTCAGTTCGGCTGCGAGCACGAGCAGGGACTCGATCTGGGGGGCGCTGAGTTCTTCGATGGAGAGGAAATGCTTCATGAGTTACAAGAGTTCGTCCAGCACCCGTTTCTGGATGCTGAGAGCTTGACTGGCTTCTACCTGGGTGATGTTGAGTGGCGGGAGCCAGCGCACAACGTTGGGTCCGGCAGGAACGGTCATCAATCCCGCCTTGAGCAACTTTCCTGCCACGTAAATGGAAGGTGCCTTATCTCCGGAGAGCCGCGCTAAGATGTCCGAAGCAAGATCGAAGCCGATGAACAGACCAAGCTGCCTCACCTCTTTAACCAGCGGATGCTGCCAGCCACGCACTTCTGCTGCCACGTGGGTGCCCAGGTTCTTCGCGTTGTTGCAGAGGTTCTCATTCAAAATGGTGCGAATGACCGCAAGCCCCACCGCACAGGCCAGCGGCGAGCCGCCATAGGTGGTGCCATGGGTGCCGGGGCCCAGGATGTCACACAGCAGCCGTCCGTCAGCCACGGGGGTGTTGCGCACCCAAAAGGCACCAAGCGGATAACCGGAACCTATCGCCTTTGCCCAACTGACGCCATCTGGCTGTATTTCATCGCCGGGTAGGACCGCCTTCCAGCCTGCCATCTCCCCTGCCCTACCGAAGCTGCACTGCACTTCATCCAGCAGGAGCAGCGCCTGGTGAGCCCGGCACAGACGCTGTGCCGCACGCAGAAAATCAGGCGTCACGGCATTGACGCCACTTTCACCCTGAATCGGCTCTACGAGAATGGCTGCCACATCCGGGTTGGATGCAAAGGCCTGTTCGAGCGCAGCCACGTCGTTGAACGGAAGGTGAAGGTAGCCCAACTCTTCGGGCGTGAGGCCGAAATCTCCCCAGATTTTCTTCTGTTCGGTAGCAAACATGGCCCCCAGGGTGCGCCCATGGAAGCTATTGCTGAAGGTGATGATCTTGGGTTTCACCAAGTTGCGTACGGTGACGCCGTAACGCCTCGCCAGCTTGAGCAAGCCTTCGTTCGCCTCGGCTCCGCTGTTGCAGAAGAACGACTTTCCATCGATACCCACCACATCCTCAGCCAGCACCTGCGCCAGCTCAGCCTGTTTGTCGATGCAGTACCAGTTGGAAACGTGTATGAGCGTTCTAGCCTGCTCGGTCAGCGCTTCCACTACCGCAGGATGGCAGTGACCGAGCGGACACACGGCCACGCCTCCGGCAAAGTCGAGATACTCCTTTCCATCCCTGTCCCACACCCGGGCACCTTCCCCTCGTACAGGCCACAAGTCGTAGCGTCCGTAGTTCGGAAGGACATACCTATTGAGCTGTTCGTCGTGGGTCATGGAGGTGGGTTACAAGGTGATTTCGGTACCGATGCCGATGTCTGTGAAGATTTCGAGGATGAGTGCGTGCGGGATGCGTCCATCAATGAGGTGGACCTTACCTACGCCGCCATGGAGGGACTCCAGTGCACTGTCCACCTTGGGAATCATGCCGCCTGAAATGACGCCTTCAGCTTTCAACTGCCGAAAGGCGGGTTCATCCAGACTGGGGATGAGCGTGGTGGCATTTTGGGGATCACGCATGACGCCAAGTACATCACTGATGAAGATGAGCTTGTGTGCCTTTAGCCGAGTGGCAAGCGCGCAGGCAGCGAGGTCAGCGTTCACGTTGAGCGTGCGGCCTGTGGCCTTGTCCCGCGCCACGGGCGAGACGCAGGGCACATATTCCCCGTCCACCAGAGCCTTGACAATATCCAGCTTGCAATCCGTGACGCGTCCCACCCAGCCAATGTCCACATCTCTGCCTGAGCCAGGATCATGTCCCAGCATTTTCTCACCCACAAACACCTCCGTGCCGGGCAGACCCACGGCACTGCCGCCAAAGGCATTGATCTTCTCCACGATTTCGGGATTGATGACTCGGGCAAGCGTCTGCTCGACGATGCTGATGGTGGCATCATCCGTCACTCTCATACCACCAATGAAGTGCGCCTCCAGACCCGCGTCCTTCATGGCTTTTGAGATAGCCTTGCCGCCGCCGTGTACGAGTACGGGATTGATGCCCGCAGCTTCGAGGAAGACGATGTCCCGCAGAAAACCATCCACCAGTCTAGGGTCTTCCATGGCGCTGCCACCCACCTTGATGAGAAACGTTTTGCCACGAAATCCCTGCATGTAGGGCAGGGCCTCTAGGAGGACGTCGGCTTTGGCGATGGGTGAATCTAGGGCGGACATGACGTGGGGAAGCGGGCAAGAAAAGTGCAAAGCGCACCCGCGTCAACATGGCCGTTGAACTTCTTCCGCAACGACTTGGCCTCGAAAGCGTGTCAGTCAGGTCGTCACCGGAAGCTACAACGCTCTGGCAAAAGCGCCGCCATCCACGAGCAAGGCCTCACCGGTGATGTAGCTGCCAGCCTCGCTGGCAAGCAGCAGCGCGGGTCCAGCGAGCTCACGAGGCTCACCCCAGCGCTTCAGCGCAGTACGATCCGCAAAGGCCTGCTTCTCCGCCGGACTCAACAGAGAACCCGGCAAATCCGTCAGAAACGGCCCGGGGCACAGACAGTTCACGGTGATGTTGTACGTGCCTAGGTCTATGGCGCTCGCCTTCGCCAAGCCTATCAAGCCCGCCTTGCAGGCAGAATACACGTTTCGCTTCTCCTTGCTGCCTACTCCCAGCACCGAGGAGATATGGATCACCCTGCCCCAGCGGCGCTTCTTCATGCCTGGCACCAGGTATCGGGTCATGGCCATGCAGGACGTGAGGTCCAGCTCCACAATTCGGTCCCATGCCTCATCTGTGATTTCATCAATCGCCTGCGGCTGGTTGCTCCCGGCGTTGTTTACGAGAATGTCGATTTTCCCCAGCCTGCGCACGGCTTCATCTGCCAGTGCTTTCACTGCGGAGCGGTCGCACATGTCGGCCACCATCCACTCCACCCGCACGCTCAAGCCCTCACCGATCTCGGCTGCGGCAGCCTTCAGCTCGTCCTCACTGCGTGATGAGATGAACACGTCAGCACCGGCCTCGGCGAAACCGCGAGCCATCGCTTTGCCCAGCCCTTTGGAACCACCCGTCACCAACGCCGCCCTGCCAGTAAGATCAAAAAGAGAAGATGCCATGCCCCACCGTGGGCGGCGAACATGCACTCTTCAACCACGAAGAAGCGCCATCACCGCGAGAAGGCATTCTGGTCTGCTCTTCAGGCCAGCAGCATCTCACCATTCCCTCCGTTGGATTTCACTCTCTCATGAATCGAATTTTCCTACTGCTGACTACCTGCACCCTCCAAGCTGCTGCTCCCCTGGACATTGGGACTCGGTGGGAGCTGTTCGTCGATGACTATCTGATCTCGAAAATGCAGAACGTAGAACTGGAGCTCCATGAGCCAGTGAAACATGAAGTGGTGCTGGAGACCAACAAACCCTGGGAAGGAGTGACCTGCGCCTACTTCACCCTCATCCAGGCGGACAACCGCATCCTCATGTACTATCGTGGTTCATCTGGCAACAGCGACCATAGTGATGACCAAGTCACGTGTGTTGCGGAGAGCACCGACGGGATTCACTTCAAACGGCCCGTGCTGGGCCTCATCGAAGCAGGTGGGACCAAGGAAAACAATGTGATCTGGCGTGGCGTGGAGTCTCACAACTTTTCACCCTTCCTCGATGTCAACCCCAATGCTAAGCCTGACCAGCGTTTCAAGGCGCTGGGAGGAGTGAAGGAGCCGGGCAAAAACTGGCATCAAGGTGAGACGCCGGGTGGCTTGTATGCCTTTGCTTCTGCCGACGGCATCCACTGGAGCAAGATCAAACCCGCGCCGGTTCTCACCAAGGGCGCGTTTGATTCTCAGAATCTGGCGTTTTATGACAGTACCCGCTCTCGCTACGTGTGCTTCAGCCGCATCTTCAGCAACAAGGTGCGTGCCGTGCAGAGCAGTACTTCGAAGGACTTCCTCACTTGGACCCCTGGTGTTCCTCATCAGTATGCCGAGGGCGTCCC
This sequence comes from uncultured Verrucomicrobiaceae bacterium, assembly GCA_964538625.1. Lineage (GTDB taxonomy): Bacteria > Verrucomicrobiota > Verrucomicrobiia > Verrucomicrobiales > Verrucomicrobiaceae > JAEUHM01. The sequence continues at coordinate 17,764 of CAZIGH010000029.1, read as the reverse complement.
CTTCGAGCACTTCTACACCTCAGCCACCGTGCCCTGCCCCACTGCTCCGCACTTGTTTCTCTCCTTCCCGAAGCGATTTGTCCCCACCCGCAAAAAAATCCAGGATGCGGAAGGCCCGGGCGTAAGTGATGCCGTCTTCATGTCCAGCCGCGACGGCGTTCACTGGGACCGACCTTTCCTGGAGGCTTGGGTGCGCCCAGGACCTGATCCGCTCAACTGGACGGAACGCAACAACATGACTGCCAATGGCATCGTCATCTCGAGTCCCACAGAGTGGAGCCTCTACATCAGCGAGCACTATCGCCATCCCTCGCACCGCATTCGCCGACTAACCGTGCGGAAGCAAGGCTTTGCCTCCGTTCGGGCCAAAGGCAAGACCGGTGAACTCATCACCAAACCCATTCGCGTGACTGGCACCAAACTGCTGCTGAACTACTCTACTTCTGCGGCGGGCTGGATGAAGGTCCACGCTTTGGATGAAAAGGGCAGCGCCGTAGTGAGCTCGGACGAACTTTTTGGCGACGAGTTTGAAACCCCGGTGCTTGATCTGACCAAGCTCAAAGGCAAGTCCGTGCAACTGCGCTTTGAACTCAAGGACGCTGACCTTTACGCTCTCAAAGTAGATTCATAAAGCCCCCCGCAGTGCGGCGCTCGGCAAGTGCCCCTCACTCCATCATGCGGACGGCCAGCCGACGCATGAGCTGTCGTTCGTGGGCCAGTCCGCGTTTGTCGAAGGCGTCGTCCAGATTGCGCAGGAAGCGCATGATGATGGCCTCCACTGAGGCTTCTGCACGCACGAGTTCCTCCATGCCCGGATTCGCGGCGGGATGATGCCGAGCCACGTCTGCGGCGAGCATGAAGCGACCGCGGTTAAAGCAATCCACAAGCCAAACTTGACCTCCGTGGTGAACGCGGGCGAGGAAGTGCCCCGGGAAGTTGCAGCCCCCTATTTCCAGGCCAAGCCTTTTGCCCACCAGCCGATACAGGACGCAGAGACTGAGGGGATTCCCAAGCCCCTGATTCAAGACCCAAAGCAGGTTGCTGTTGTCTGGGCTGTAGTAATCCCTGCTGTTACCTCGGAAGCGCAGGGCGTGGCCGCGTCCGCCGAACAGCCACTCTGCCAGGAAGCGCGCATCCACCACACCATCTCCGGCGCTTCCCTCCACCTCACGGGCCAGGGCATCCAGTCTGCGCCCCAGCTCACGGCGGTGCGCCTTCCACCCGCTGAGAAAGGCGGCAAGCACGGAAAGCGCTGACTCAAGCTGGGCGTGCTCGTCCGGCTGCTCACGCCACTGCATCCAGCGGTCCACCAGCTCCTCACGGCAGGAGGGAGCAAGCACCTCAGAGAGGAGCCGGTCCTGTTCCTCGGAAAGCACCAGGTTGAGTTTCGCCAACTCGTCTGGAAGATCTTTTCTAAGCACCTCAAGCCGCTCACGCACCGCCCGGCGGACCACGTCGGTTTCATCATCCAGTAGCCGGATGAGATGGGGAAGTTCACTCACTGCGCTCACAGGCCAAAGTGTATGGCAAATCCCAGGCCAGCTGACAAACAAAAATCTCCCATGGAGAGAAGCGCATGGATTTCCCTCAGTCCGGTAGGTTCCACGCCTTGAGCCACTCAGTGCGCTGCTTTCTCCAGCCGGCGGCGAGGAGCTTCTTCTCCATGTCAGGCAGGTGAGCGGCACCATAAAAAATGGCAAAACGCTTTTTGTCCGTGAGTCTCTGCTGGGCCAGCACCTTGAGTGCCACATCATTGCGTGCGCCAATGATGACCGAACCTTCGCTACCCTCCATGCCGGTGACCAGTTCCTCCACCATGTGGAACTGCGAGCCGATCATGCGCTTCAGCTCGGTGGCACTGTCTGAACTGAGAAGGATTTTCATGAGCTGGGCAAGGTCCTGGCTCGGATCACTCTGACCCTGCAACTCACTCTGCACCAGCCATGCCTTCACCATAAGACCCAGAAAGGACTCATTCTTCTCCTCCCGTGTCTTTTGGAACTCCTCCAGACTCATGTCCGCGTGCACGAAGTTCTCCGGCGTGTAGTCCACCTCTTCCATCTGCGAGGATAGCGCTAGACTCTTCTTCAGCTTTTCGTGCATGGCACCCACCCATGCCAAAGACGAGCGGTCTCGGCCAGCCAGGCGCGCCTCCATTTCCTGTTTGGTTTTCGGCATGGGACCCCCGACAAGTTCATACAGCACCGCATCGTAGCCTTTGAATCGCTTGTTGAGTTCCTCGTAGTAGGCCTTGTCGCCGATGTGCACCGCGCCCACGAGATCCAGTTTTTGACCTCCCGGATGGCTGAAGCTGACGATAGCCACCTGTAGGCTGTCACCAGACTCCTCCTCCACCCAGCGCACATAGTCAGCCACTTCCCGTTCAGCAGCAGCGGGCATCTGCTCGGCGGGGCATGGCAGGGTAAGGGTGCTGAGAGCAGCAGTGAAAAGGAGTGTTCGCATGGGCAAATCTATCACATTCCCGCCCTTGTCCCCAACAGGCATTTCGTGTTCATTTGCGGCCCTTTCATCCACGCCCCCCTGTTTCATCCTCATGTCCCGACTTGCTCAGTTCGCCTCCCGCGATGCCCATCCTCTGCTCCAGTTCATCAAATACGGCATTTGCGGTGTGGCGGCCACGCTGGTTCACCAGGGCATCTTTTTCGCGCTGAGCTACACCATCATTCCCGCAGGTGACGGCATCGTCATCAACGGTGTGCCGATCGACGACCACACCCGCTACTGGAACGGAGTCATCAATAATCTCATCGCCATAGGTCCTTCGTGCATGGTGGCCTACATCACGAATGTGCTATGGGTTTTCACGCCGGGGCGACATTCGCGGGCACGGGAGATGACCATGTTCTTCAGCATCGCTGCGGTGGGTAATCTCGCTGGCCTCATCGGTGGTCCCATGCTTATCAAGTGGTTCGGCATTCCCACCTGGATGTCACAGCTCACCTTCATCTTCACCTCGTTCCTGGTGAACTTTCTCTGCCGGAAGTTCCTCATTTTCAAAAAGTAGTCGATGGATCCCTCACGGCGCGCCGTCATCACTGGCCTCGGTTTGGTGAGTCCGCTGGGGCTGGGAGTCGAGTCACACTGGAGTGGCCTCACACAAGGCCGCAGCCCAGCACGGCTGCTAACGCTTTTCGACACCACCCACTGCGCGGCGAAACATGCCGCTTGGATCGAAACGTGGGAACCAGCACGCTGGATCGCCCCGCATCGGCTCAAACGCATGGAGCGCTTCAGCCAGTTCGCAGTGGTGGCTGGCAAACTGGCTCTGGAGCACGCCGGGCTGCACTTCTCGTCAAAAATGCCAAACCCGCGTGCAGGCATCAGCCTGGGAACCGCGCTGGGCGGTTTTGCTGAGGGTGAGTCTCAGCACAAGCGCTTCCTCTCCGCTGGAGTGAAGGGCATCTCTCCCTCCATTGGCGTGCAAGTCTTCCCTGCCAGTGCCCACGGAAACTTGGCCATCGAGCTGGGCATCACCGGTCCAGCCACCACGAACACGAACTCTTGCGCAGCCGGGAATGCAGCCGTGGGAGATGCTCTGCGCATGGTCCAGAGAGGCGAGGCTGATGTGGTCTTGGCCGGCGCGGCTGAGGCACCCATTTCACCGCTCATCTTTACCGCCTTCGATCAGCTCGGAGCTATGTCGGACTGGACCGGCGGGGAATCAGCTAGCGCTTACCGTCCATGGCACCGGGAGCGCAGCGGCTTCGTCATGGGTGAAGGTGCAGCCATGCTGGTGGTGGAGAGCCTTGCTCATGCCCAGGCACGCGGTGCTACTATACTGGCGGAGATCACCGGCTACGCCATCACCACGGAAGCCTTCCACATGTCCACACCGGAACCCAGCGGCGAAGCCCTTCAGCGGGCCATGAAGCTGGCGCTGGAAGATGCTGGACTGAGGCCGCAGCAGCTGGATCACGTCAGCGCTCACGCATCAGGCACCCCGGCCAATGATGTAAACGAACTCAAGCAGATCACCGCCGTGCTGGGTGAAGCCCACGCACGTTCCATCCCCATCAATGGCACCAAACCCTTCACCGGTCACATGCTCGGTGCTGCGGGAGCCATGGAGGTGGCCACTTGTGTGCTGGCCATGCATCACGGCTGGGTGCCGCCCACCTTGAACCTCACTGACCCAGATCCGCTCACCGCCGGGTTCAATCTCGTGCCCCTCACCGGTCAGCCCCACACTCTACACCACGTGATGTCGATTTCCCTGGGATTTGGCGGCATTGACACCGCACTCATACTCTCGCAGGTTCAGACATGAGGACTCGCCGCACACGGTGGCTGCTTCTTGCGCTGCTTCTGCTCGTCGCTTCAGGCTGCGAGCTGGTCAGCCGGTTCAATGCCGTCCCCAGAAAAGTGATGCCGCAGGACATTGCGCGAGAGACCCAGCAAATCGAGCTCCAGGGCGTAAGGGTGAGCGTGGACATCTATCACTCGGGTGAAGTCGCTGACAAACCGGCCGTCATCCTGCTGCATGGCTTCACGCGCAACCGCAGGGTGCTGGCAGGTTTGAGCATTCGACTTGCGAGAGAAGGCTTCGTGGCCTTGGCCATGGATGCACCCTTTTTTTCCCGTCACAACAGCAACGGAAGCGCTGTGCATGAACTGGCCTCACTTCTGCGAAAGGGCGGCCTGTTGGAGAAGTGGCGAGCCGAAAACCCGATCGCCTACGTGGGCCACAGTGCCGGCGGCTACGCCACGCTTATGGCTGCGAATATGGAACCGGCTCCCTCACTCTGGGTGGGGCTTGACCCCGTGGACTGGAACGATGCGGGCAAACTCGCAGCCACCCGCATCACCTGTGCCGGCCTAGTGCTTCTGGCCGAACCTGGCCCCTGGAACCGCCACGGAAATGCGTCCGGTTTTATCAGCTCTTTTGCGGGTCCGCTGCTGGCCCTGAAAGTGAAAGGTTCCACTCACGTGGACCCTGAAGATCCCTCATCCACAGCCGCCGAGTGGGTTTGCGGAAAGCGGAGTGCGCAGCACGTGAAGACGTTTCAAGAACTCACCGTCCTGGCCCTCAGGGCACATCTGCTCCAGGATACCGCCGCAGCCGCACAGCTGGAGGAGCGGAGCGCGGCTGCAGACATCCACATCTTCCGAAAGGACGGCTCTGGACACAAAACCCTCGCAACTCCGCCCCGATAAGGCACGTTGCATCCCCAGCCCCTACTTTTTCCAGAGTTATGTTCATCAGAATCCTGCGCGTCCTACTCCCTGTCGCCATCATCGGCGCCTGCGGCTACGGCGCATGGTGGCTGGTGACCAATCCTCCAAAACCCAGTATGGCCGAGGCACCTGCCACCTTGATACAGGTGAAGGCGCGCGTGCTTCAGCCTACAGAGCATCAGGTGTGGGTGCGCACTCAGGGGAACGCACAACCGCGGACGCGGAGCACGCTGCTACCTGAGGTGACGGCCAAGGTGATCTCCGTAGCGCCCAGTTTTGATGAAGGAGGGTTCTTCAAAAAGGGAGACGAGTTGATCAAACTGGACCCCGTGGACTATGAGACGGCACTTGTGGTGGCCCGTGCTGCCGAGGCGCAGGCACGCACCGCGCTGGCCGAAGAAGAGGCCCGAGCGGCGCAGGCACTGGAGGACTGGAGTTCCCTGGGCCGCACCACGCCCGCCAGCGACCTGACCCTTCGCAAGCCGCAGCTCGCGCAGGCCAAAGCCAATCTTGAAGCCCGTTCGGCGGAAGTCGTCCGCGCCCAGCGCGACCTGGAACGCACGACCATTCGTGCACCCTATGACGGCCAGGTGCTCATCCAGAATGTGGACGTAGGCCAGCTCGTGACGCCCGGCACGGCCCTGGGCACCATTTTTGCCACAGACTACTTTGAGGTTCGTCTGCCTCTCCCAGAGCGCGACCTCCGGTTCCTTCGGCTGCCGGAGCATTACAGGGACCAGTCCTCCACTGACGTGCCGCCCACCCCAGTGAAACTGCGCGCCATCCACGCAGGCCGCACAGTCCGCTGGGAGGCAGAAATCGTCCGCGTGGAGAGCGCCATTGATGAGGCCACACGTCAAATGATGGCCGTGGCACAGGTGCGGGATCCCTACACAAAACGGGGTGAGGAGCTGCCGCCGCTCAAGATAGGCCAGTTCGTCGAGGCAGAGATTCAGGGGACGGCGCTCAAGGACGTGTTTGTCATCCCGAGGAGCGTAGTGCGCGCGGGCAATGAGATCATTCTCATCACGGATCAGAACACGCTGCGCCGCGTCAGCATCGAGCCACTCACCGGAAATGAAAAGGAAGTGATCATCTCTGCGTCGCAAGCGAAAGGTCCTCGTCCGGGAGACAGGCTCTGCCTCACGCCTATCCCCTTCCCGGCGGAAGGAGCCAAGGTGGAACCGGTCATGGAAAGTCCGCCTTCACCCCAGGAAGAGAAACCCGTCTCACCCGGCGTGGCAGGAAAGGTCACCGCCGCTGCCAGCGCAGAGGCGAACGGCGAGCAGTGATGCCGAAAAGGGTTCCATCTCCCCGGCACCGTTCTGAGCCATTTTGCAACTGGGTATGTTCGCCCTGACTTGCCGTCAGAACATCCTCACCGCACCGGATCTTGGGTCGATGCCCAGGCATTGAAAATCCTTTGGCGTGACGCCCGGGTCATCCAGCCAGCGAGCGGGTCCGAGTGTCAGCGTCCAGGGTTCAGAGACGTCCGGTTCCAGATTCGTCGTGCCATCAGGCAGGAACTCCACGCTGACGTATTCATACGCTCCCAGCCCCACCTCCGGATCTTCATTCTCACGCCGAGGCGTGGAGCGGCCAAAGAGCAGTGTGGAGAACTTTTTGTAGGATGACAGGATGGTCGTTCCCTCAAACCGCTGTGCTTCATACAAGGGGGTGGCCACATTGGTCCTCATGTCGCGCTCCACGATCTGGTAGGCGCGGAACTGCGGCTGAGGCGAAGCGATGACAGGGTCCATGAACTTGTAGAATCTCACCTCCACAGGTCGGCTCAGCTTTACCGAGAGCTGGGCCGCCAGTGCCAGATCGGATGCCAGTTTCATGGCGCTGGCGCGAATCTCCTGAGACTCCCACGTTTTGCGAAAGCCGTTCACACCCACCATCATCAGCAACGCGATCACCATGACCACGACGAGCATTTCCACGAGCGTGAAGCCGCGATTCAGGGAACGGGAGGGATGAGACGCGAGTCGGTTCATTGTTTGGTGCCTTCCGCTAGGGTGACCACCGAGCGCAGGACGCGGTGCTCCACCCGTCGTTTGTCCAGAACCTTCGAGAGATTCCGGATATCATTTTCATATTGCTCTGCGTTTTTGAACCCACCGTTGGCAATGCCACGGATTTCGCTCGCCAGCTGTTCCACCTCGGGCGGCGTCATTCTGGCCCAGTCCTCTTCACTGGTGGCCACCAGTGTCACTTCCAGCGCCGGAGGCAGCCGGTGCCGCATCTGCCCGGAGAGTGCCGAGTCGTCATACTGGTGCCGCCGACTGTCGTATTCCATGTCCTGTGCCAGATCATACTGCGCTCCAGAGCCGGTGCGCCCCAGTTCATCCAGCGTGCCCCCTGCGAGCGGCCTCACCACCATGGCCACGATATTCTCCGCCAGCACGCTAACGCGGCGCCGCAGCAGATCACGGCCACCTTCAAGCGGAGGGCGAATCCACTTGCGCACCCCAGCCTGGCTCGTGGCCAGATGAATCTCCGGCTGCCCGTCTCGGTCAGCTCCCGCAGCGAACAAAGCGAGTTCCTCCGAAGGCTGCCGATACTCCATGAGGCGGAACCTCCTGCGCTCATCCCGGCGGCCCGTCGCCGTCTCGCTCAGGAACGCAGGCCGAGGGCCGGGTTCAGGTCCGTATTCAACGAAGTAACCCCAGGCATTCAGCAGGTGGCCCAGGCGGTCGTAACTGTTGGCCGCAGACTCGCTGCGGCGCTGTGCATCCACTCCAAACGGGGCCTGAAAAAACACCGCGTGCCCTGCCAAGGTAGCACCACTGCCAGTTAGCTTGAGTGCGGGACCAGAGACGAAGTGCAGATCAGACTCACGCACCAGCGCACCAGTCGTCCTGCCGCTTGCCACATCCTCCTCCGTGACCCAGCGGCTCTCAAGAGTGGCCAGGGCCAAACGGCGATTCATCGTGTCAGCGGCAGTCCGCAGTGGACGAAACATGTCAGCCTTGCCTCGAACGCGCACCCAGGTGTTTTGCATAGTGCTCATGGCCTCACCTATGGCTACAAGCACGATGCCGACGATGGCCGTGGAAACGACGATCTCCAGAAGGCTGAATCCCGAAGGTCTGATCCTCGCACGCTTCATGGAATCACTGGTGCAGAGGTTTGGATGCGGCCAAGCGTAGCCTCACTGTTGACCAGATGCGCCACCTTCACGTCATAGCTTCTCTCGCCCACACCCGGCCCAGTTTTAGTGAAGGGGTTCGGTGCCAGAGGCGTGTCACTGATGTCTATCTCCACCGTTAGCAGGTCAGGCTGCGCCACCGTGCTGCCGGGCAAACCCTTGGACTCCACCAAGCGATACCGGGCCACGTAGGCAAAGTCCAGGCGCTCATCCGCTACGGCACCGCTTCGGTCATAATAGATGTTCCTGCTGTCCGTGCCCAGGCCCTTTTGCAGTTCAAACCACGACTTCGCCTCCAGCTCAGAGACCAAGGATGCAACGATGCGCGCCTTGGCCGCCCTGTCCTCAGCCTTCTTCAGGTTGTCCAGCCCGGAAGGCATGAAGCCGATGATGGTGAGCAGCGTGAAGGAGAGAATCGAAATGGAAATCAACGATTCTGCCAAGCTGAACCCTTGGGGCGCACGTTGGCTGCACTTCTTTGTCATGGAACGAACTGCCTCCTCCCAGTCACTCGAAAGTCATGATAGTCGAAAAGTGTCTGCGTCACTCCGGATGAAGTGGCAAAGTCCACGATGCCGGTCCTTCTGGGGTCCAGGTAACGCTCTATGGTAGCCTCTCCACGGTAGTCGGCCCCTATGCGATCCTTCGCTTCATCCCACACGTTCGGGCTCGTGCTGGCCGCCTTTTGCAGCACCTGCACCCGGTAGTGGACCTTGAAGACATTGGACCGCGTGCAGAGTCTCGGATAGAGCTGCGCGTAGGGTGACTCCCGGGTATTGTCACCCGTCGCTTCAAATCCGTCCCCAGGCTGCGCCGTGTCCGCACCCTCCCACCAGTCCATAACGCCGGTGTAACTCGGTGCCACGGTGGCCGGATCCCGAGCCTGTACGGTGCCGCTCTCATATCTGTGACCGTCCAGACGACGCGGCACCAGAAACTGCTCACAGATCTCGGAGGGGGTGATGAACAGTTCACCGCGCTCAAAGCGCTCATCAAACTGCCGCAGCGTCTGCTCCGCATCCACGGCGTATCGGAACGAGAGGCCGGAGCCGTTCCCATTCTCGAAGTGCTTGTAATGGTCTGCACCGGCAGCATCCGTAACGGCTGAGGATGGAATGGCAGTCACGCGCACACCATGGAGAGCACCATGCATGGCCGTGGCCCTGCGTATCCAGTGGAAGGGCTGTATCTGGTAGTTCATGTTCACCTTGCCCTCCGTGGAAAAACCGTCCGTCAAGCCCGCCTGCTCTGCCACCGGCATCCAGAAAAACTCCAGCCACAAATGATCGCGCGGTGTGGCAAAGCCGAAGTGATCCTTCTTGGCACTGGAAGCGGCTCCTGCCATGTAATCTGGCTCTTCATCCTCCTTGCTCAGCCGAGAGGGTGGGTGCGGACAGAACAGCAGCGTGGTCCAGGGGCGCGCTGCCTGACTGGCCGTGCCTCCCAGTGTGTCACCAAGCACGGCACTCGGCAGGGAGCCAAATCCTACTGCGGACCCCATCTGCCGAAGCGGTGAAAACGTGCCACCGTCATCTTCAAAGAAGCGTCCTCCGCGCTGAAAGTAACCGCCCACTACGGTGGCACCAAGCCCCCGCCCGGCATCCTCCTGCGTGCGCCAGTTCCCAAAGTCCGGCAGGTTGACGTAAGGTCCGTCCTCGATGACACCAGGCCCGTTGTCGAAGTCGCCAGGACGCCCATCCAGATTGATCGCAGCGGGAAGTCCAGCCTCTACGCCGGGCACCGCCTTCTGCCCGTAGGCGAGCGCCGTTCCCGGACCCGGCTCCACCGGGCGCTTCACCAAGGAGACTGGAAGTGCAGGGTCCAGTGTGGCACGCCCCTTGTCCCAGTTCTCGCCCCGGAAGCCGGGTTGATGTTCCCCTGCCATGAAGGCGTCATCTCGCAGATTGTGGACTTGATACCATTCGGGACTCATCGACGCGGCAGCGGTGGGTTGCACAGGTTCGAAATAGGACGTCCCAAGCACCACCAGTGAGGCCTGTAACCGCGTGTCGCCGTTGATGCCAGGCGCACGACTCGACTGCGCTGCCCGCACCACATCCCCTTTCCGGAGGAATGGCACCTCCCACGCACCTGTGCCCGCCACCTCGGCCAAGGTGAACCGTGACTGGATGCGCTCATCCAGCGTTCCAGTCGCGTCCTCCTGGTGCATCCTCGGCAGCGGCACCTTTTGCGCGGGGATCTGAAGCTCAAGCACCTGCACCAGCGCACCGTCATCATTGAGACTGGGGCTTGAGTCGTCGTAGATCTCTACGGTGAGCGAAAATGCGGGCAGGTCCACTTCCTCGTTCTCACCGCCGTCAATGAGAGCGTCTGCCACATTCACGTCCGCACTGCCCAGGACGAAGTAGCGCCCTTCATCATCATCCGCACCATCCGGCAGATGCCACTCACGCGGGCTGCGGTCTGACTTGAGAAACTGAGCTGCAATACCTGCGTAAGGCCCATGATTACCCAGGCTTCCGCCCAGTGCGGGTGAAGCACACACACGAACGGTTGGCGACCACTTCAGGTCCGGGGTGGAGTCCGTGGGATTGATGGGAAAGTCCAGTGTGACCTGCTTGTTCCCCACCTTGAGCACTGCACCTTCATGGCCGGCAACCCGCATGCGCCATGCCGGCGAGACTCCCGGCATCCCCGCAGCGAGCACCTTTGGCTCCACCACGATGAAGGCGCGGAACTCCTCCGTCTTTTTGTAAAAACCCTTGGCATCCACCGGAGGTGTATCATCCAGCTTTGCCTTGGTGGCAAAGAGCACCAGTGCCACTTCAGTGAGGGTGGGGAAGCGCCCGATGCCGCGATGCCGCGCCCCATCCACGTCATGCTGAAGCGGCACTGCGGAAAAAGCACCCACGCCATCCGGGCTTCCGGGATCCTCACTTGGCGGCAGGTAGCTGTACTCGGGTGTGAGTTCCTGACGCAGGTTCTGATCGTACGGTGACATGGGGTTCACTCCCCAGCGCAGCATGTCAAACATGGAGACAAGGAGCTGGCTGCGGCTTGGTGCCCCGTATTTGTCCACGAAGGCCCCTCCCACACCCGGCATCACGTTATCCGTCATGGTAAGCAGGTAGTCGAAGAGCTCGCGATTCCGCTGCACCTGCATGTCCCTCATGGAGGACTGCGATGAGCCCGGATCTAGCTCCGAGCGCCAGTTGGCTGCACGTTGCAGATAGAAAGGCAGCCTTGCACCTCCAGGGTCCAGCGTCGCGGCCAGGCACATGCGCTCATCCACCTGGTGCCTCTCAGAGGTCTGTTCCGCCACGGGCCAGAGGGAAATCTTGGGCCAGCCAAACGGATTCGTTTCCGGCGCGCGACTGCGCGTGGTCAAGAGAAAACGGGAAGTCTCTATGTCCTCCTGCGTCACGGAGAGCGTGCTGTTTTGCCCATTGCGCACCCGCTCTTCATCTGCCTGCACTTCACCGGAGAAGAACAGCTCGTCCACATTGGCCAGAAGACGCTCACGCTTGAGCTTTGTCTCACCCTTTGTCTCCGTGGTGCCGGCCATGGACCCTTCGAACCTCCCCGCCTCCCATGTCGGTGAGCGCGGCAGCAGCTCATGGATGCGCTTGACTTCGTTTGCCCAGCTCTGGCCTGACGTCAGCGGTTCCTGCGGTTCCCGTGAATAGCTGGGTTGGGAGACTGCCGTCTTGCCAAAGTGCCTCAGCACCGGACTCAGGGAGGTAAACGCGGGATGCGCCGCTTCACGATAGTGCTCCCACCTCGCAGGCTGTGAGTCTGCGTGCGCCCGATCCGGCTCTGAGGTGGTCAGAGGCCGCTCCCAAGGCGCCGCTTCACTGGCGGTATTCAGATTCAGCTTGCAGCTCTCATCGTCCGTCCAGAATGCGATGCGACCTATGATAGGATTGTCCACCCGAGCGCCAGGCACATTGATCACCTTGCCATCTTGTCCGCCGACCATGGGTGCCACCACGCTCCCATCCTTGAGCACATACAGCCAGCGCACCGGCATGGGCAGCCGTTCTGAGTTTCCGACAGGTTGAGTTCCCACCAAGGAGAGCCCGTCATATCCTCGCTGAAACGCAGCCGGGTCCAAGATGGGAAAGACAAGCCTCGTGTCTTGCCCACTGCCGGGCTGGGACAAGGAACGCCGCTCACGCACCCTCACCGGCTCGTTTAGGTCCGTCCACAAACCAGGCAGCACCGCCCCCTTGGCCGCAGCTTCCGCATCCATGGCCGGGTTCCAAGTGGGATCTCTCACCTCCATCTGCTCCGATGAATACAGTTTGTAAAACTCCGCCACGTCCGCCCTCGGACTCCCCGCCGTCACATCAGTGCCATAAACGCGGATCATTCCCGGCTGTGAGACCCAGGTGTAGCCGAGGTCATTCTTCATCAAGTCCCGCGTCGCATTCCGCAGCTGGGAAATGACAAGCTTCTCGGGCAGCCCTTGCAGGGTTCTCAACTCCGCCATGTCAGCCACAGACTGCGCCGCACGACTCTCCGACCTCACAAAGGTGAGGATAGCGAGCGCCAGAAAGGCAATGAGCGCCAGTGCAGAAAGCACCAGCACTAGCGCCGCACCGGATGGCGATGAGCTAGGGCTCGACGGGGTTTTTGGAATCACTTTGTAAATACATACCGGTTTGCGTGAACCCTGTCGAGTTCATTCACACAAGCCGCTGCCAGTCCAGCTTCTCCAGCACCGCATCGAACCCCAGCCCCGTTCCGCTGCGGTCCACCTGAAGCACGCCGCCACTGACCCCCAGGCACTCGCTGAACGCATCTCGCCGAAACAAATGCTGCGTGACCAGGCCGCAGAGTTCCAGCCCGTCACCGAGTTCCACTTTCGCCTGCGCCGCCTCGTAGGCCGCCCAGGCCTGACCCAGCGGGTGATCCATAGCCGAGGTCAGCATGAGCCGCTTCCCCGGGTGCAGGGCGCGCACGGTACGCCAGTCCCGCCGAGCAGGTTTCACCACCACCACATCAAAACCCTCCGTCCCGTGCTGCCACCCCTTGTCCAGTGCCAGACGCACGTTCCAGCGCTGACTGACCTCACTCCAGACCGCCGCATCGTAAGGCACCGCGTCCTCTATCAAATCCATCTGCCGGTACACACGCAGTGGCATGAACTCCACGAACTTGCGGAAGGCCGCCGGCTCCAGGCACCCGTTAAAATCCACCCGAAACCGCAGCTCCCGATCGATCTTGGTCGTGGCATCGAGGAATCGCGTGGTCTCGCCGTAGTTGTGGAAACCCTTCACCTTGATGGCGCGGAAGCCCCTGTCCCTGAGGTAGTCCATCTGCACCGCCGTATCCCTGCCAAAACTCCAGGAGTAGTGGCTCTCTGGCACCTCCAGGCCCTCAAATAAACTCACGCCCGCTTCCCGCGCCGCCGCGTCCACTTCTGCGGCAGCCAGGGAGCGCTCCAACAGTGGTGTGGTGCCACCCTCCGCAAGCGCCCCCAGTTGAGCTTCAAGCGGCAGATCGCCAAACTCCGGCCAGGGATGCACCGCAGTGAAGCCATTCCCCACCCGCAGCAAGGCTCCTGGAAACTCCAGCCGAGTCGAAGCAGAGTTCAGCGCCGTGCTGCTGCGCAGGACATAACGATGATACCAGATCTCAGGCTTCATGACACACAGGCCGCAGCGAACAGGATGGAAAACAGAACCAGCATCCCCCCAGACATGCCCAGCAGCGCATTCAGCGCTCCGCCGCTGGCCCCTGTTAGAACACGACGAATGACCACCAGCCCCGGCAACAGCGCGGCGAAAGGCCAGCAAAAAAGCACTGCCGCGTCCTGCCCGAACCAGTAGAGCCCAAGCCCATGTGGCAGCACCACCAGGCTCACAATCTCCCAACGCGCAAAACGATCGCCGAACCGCACTGCCAGCGTCCGCTTGCCCGTGCCGCTGTCCTCCACTCTGTCACGCAGGTTGTTGATGGCGATGAGGACGGTGGACAGACAGCCGACCTGCAAGCCGACCACCACAGCCGCCAAATGCCAAACGCCGGACTGCACAAAGGCCGAACCAGTCACTGCGACCAACCCGAAAAAGAGAATGACAAACAGCTCTCCCAGTCCGCGATACGCCAGCGGCATGGGGCCTCCGGTGTAGCCAAAACAAAAGTAGAGCGAGGGAATGCCTATCCACACGATGGGCCAGCCCCGCACCCACCAGAGTGGCAGAGAGAGCGTCACCGCCACGAGAAGCATGAGCACGCCCGCACGCATGACCTGCGGAGCACTGACCACGCCGCTGGCCGTGATGCGCCTTGGGCCCAGGCGCTGCGCCGTGTCGGCGCCCTTCAGGGCATCCAGCGCGTCATTGAACCAGTTCGTGGCCACTTGCAAGGCCATGGTGGAAAGCAGCGTGCATACCGCCAGCCACGGGTGCCACTGGCCGCTGAGCCGCCAGCCAAGCGCGCTGCCAACCAGCACGGGAGCCACGGCGGCCCCCAGCGTCTTCGGCCTCGCGGCCTGTATCCAGTCTGCAGCCCTAGCCATCGCTGCGGTCAGGGTTGGGAAGGGTAATTTCCAGCCATTCACCTTCTGGCTCTAACGGGGGAAGAGCCACAGGACGCACTGCCACCCTGCCCGGTCCCACCTTCACCCCATCCCACGTCACCTCCGTCAGAGCCAGCAGCATGGACGGCGTGCCGCTCCGCATCCGCTTCACCTTGAAACATGCGCAGTCTGACATCACCTCTCCCTCTGCCGCCCGCCGCAGTGCCGGGCGCACGTCAGTGAAGTCGATGCAGCGCAGCGACTGCTCCACATGAAGTTCACGAGGCTTCCCATCCAGGCCCGCACGATTCCAGTCAAACACCCGGTAGGTCGTGTCACTGTTCTGCTGCACCTCATACACCAGCAGCCCGGCACCCAGCGCGTGCAGTCTGCCACTCGGCACATAAAGGGACTCCCCTTCCCCTGCCTCCACCATGTGCACGAGATCGGCCACCGTACCAGCGGCCACTTCCCGCTCAAACCGTTCCCTCGTCACCGGCTCGCGCATTCCTGCCCAGAGCCGCGCCCCTCTGTCCGCCGCAGCCACATACCACATCTCCGTCTTCGGCTCCCCATTCAGCTCCTTCGCCACTGCCTCAGGTGGATGCACCTGAAGCGACAGATCGGCCTTGCAGTCCAGCACTTTGATCAGAATGGGAAACGGGCACCGTCCCCAGCCCAGTGCCTCGGCACCCCAGATCGGCACGCGCCAGCCCGCCCACAGTTCTGCAAGCGTCATCCCCTTCGCCGGTCCGCTGGCTACCACACTCACGGCTTCGGTGCGGTCCACCAGCTCCCAGGACTCGCCGTAGGGCTGGCCATCAGGCAGCTCTCGCCCCAGCAGTGTCTCCAGCCGCCGCCCACCCCAGACACGCGTCTGATACACCGGTTCAAATAGCAGCACCCTGCCAAAACGTTGCTCCACTTCAGTCATGCTGCTTCAACCCTTTACCCAGCGCCTCTCCCAGCTACCCTTCACGAACCACCTCTTCTTTGCCGCCGGGTTCCTCTGCAAAAAGATGGCCTTCGCTTCAGCGTATCGCGCGTTGTCATTCTGTCGCTTATACGTCTCATCCATCGGCACGGACGGATCGTGATTCGGATGAGCATGTGTCAGCACCACATCCCGGGCGTCCACCGTCACTCCATCTTCATACGCACGGAAACTGAACTCATCGTCAGAATAGACCCCCGTGTAGGCGGGCGGCAAAAACCAGCCCTGCTGCTCCATGCGTTTGCGGTTCAGGATGGCCATGCACAACAGGTCGTCTGGCCGATGCCCGTCGCTGATGACCAGCACCCGCGGTTTTCGCAGCGTCCCCATGCGCTCCTCAAAAATGTCGTCCCAGCCAAGCACTGGAATCCAGTCATCGCTCAACTGCACCAGGATATCCCCAGTCGCGTGCCTGGCAGCCAGATTCCATGCACCCACACAGCCCAGCCCCTCTTCCTCCACCACTTTCGCGTCATACGCTGCCAACGCCTTGCGTCCCACCTCGTCATCCGCATCCACAGCGAAGATGTGCTCCACCCGCTCCGGCTTGCGTGCCATCTGAAGCCACGTTTCCCGACACTTCACGGGCAGCTCAGGTCGTCCCCGCGTCGCGTGAAGCAGGGAAATCCGCGCCGGTCCGCGCTGCCCAAAAAATGCCGAAAGCCAAGAGAACATTCCCGCACCGGTAGCGGGGAAGGCAGGCAGTTCAAAGGTGAAAGTTTCTTGCTTCCGCCATCCACGTTGCGGGGAACGAGTCACGGACTCAGTGCCCACATGGCGAAGGCCTGCACCGTCTGCCCGGCCTCAGTGCCCTTCCGGTCCGTGTAGTCCAGCACCTTGGCAGCAGCATCGCGGTAGGGTTGCCGTTGATCCACAGGCACCGCACGCGCAGCCTTGTCCAGACGCAGGATGAGCTGCTGGCCCAGCGTCACACGGACGTGCCCGGAGAGGCCGTTGGACTCATCAAAGAGGATCTGCTGCGCACCATCCAAGCCATGCTGATCAATGAGGGCATTGGCGGAAGCAAAGGTGTCCGCATTGTGCGCGATGTCATAGATCGCCTCTGGTCCCATCGTGGCCTGAGTCTCCGGAGAGAGACGGCCATCCTCGCGGACGCGACCGCCGAAGGTGCGGGTGTCTTGATCCGGTCCGGGCTGGGCTGGACGTGGGGTGCTCTTAGAGATGCGTCCTGGGGGTTGACCTCCGCTGCTGGATGGTGGAGGATTACTGCGGAATACTTGGGAGCGAGGGCCAGAAACCGTTGAGCTTCCAAGTGCCGGCTGGGGTGCGTTCTGGCGTAGCCCCTGTCCGTTATCCAAATCAGGGCGCACCCATTCGACCTTCATGTCAAACTGTCGATTACGCGGGTTCAGCGGGAACTGAGTGGCGAGACTGCCCGTGAATGCTTTCTGCGACTCCACACGTCCATCTGGCTTCACCACGACTACATGATGCTGCCCACCAGTGTATTTTCTGACATAGATCCGGTTGCCTGTTTGTGGATCAACCAGACGCACCTGAGCGTTCTTCAGTGTGCCTGGAACTTGGGTTAGCCACTTGGCCTTGGCTGGATCAATGGCCTGAGATTGATCATTGCGGATGAGATGCCACACGCGTTGACCAAGGCTACCACCATCCGCGACAAATAGATCAATGCCAGAACCATCTGCAGCCTGAATGGTATCCGGCCAGGCCTGCACGATAGGTGCAGCGGACTGGGCGATTTGCGCTGTGGTGAGACCGGCAATGTCGAGGAGCCTCCCCTCCAAAGCCTCTTCGATCATGGTGTTGTCTGCCTGCCGGAGAGTTTGCCCTACGCTGGCCTGCTTTACCCGTCCAGCCTCGGCCACCGGCCCGCCATCCCTCAGCGCCTGCTTACTCAGCGCCATGATTTCCCGCAGTTCTTTGTTGTTCCATGCTCTGCGAGAGAGCT
>CAZIGH010000028.1:0-67029 GCA_964538625.1 uncultured Verrucomicrobiaceae bacterium | reverse complement strand
GCACACACATCGGCGCTCGACCGTAGAAGCAAACGTGAGTTTGCCTCATCGCGCCAGAGAGTCGTGCAGTTGAAGGCTCGATCATGCCCCGGGGAAGTCTCACGACTTCCTCTACGCAGCACACACATCGGCGCTCGACCGTAGAAGCAAACGTGAGTTTGCCTCATCGCGCCAGAGAGTCGTGCAGTTGAAGGCTCGAACATGCCCTGGGGAAGTCTCACGACTTCTTCTACGCAGCACGCACATCGGCGCTCGCCGTAGAAGCAAACGTGAGCGGGCGGAGGTTGAAGAGTTGGGTGAGCCTGGAAGAGGTGCCGCTTTCAGGCCACGTAACTGTCACACATTGCTTCGGCTGGGGACTTGCCAGCGGGATGTGACTTGCTATCTTCCCTCCCAGTCTAGGCTCACTAACGGGCCGGACCTGCAATATCAGGAGGACTGTGCGTGAGCGACATGCTGAACAAAACACTGGTCCTGGTGCTCAACAGGCACTGGCAGGCCATCGACGTCAAAACTCCCGTGGAGGCTTTTCCCATGCTGGTGACGGGGGCAGCAACGGCCCTGGACATCAAGGTAGGGGAGGAAATGCGTCCTGTGACCTGGGATGAGTGGGTCACTCTACCTGTGCGGGAGGGTGACTACTCCATCGGTACCGTGCGCGGAGGCATCAGGGTGCCGTCAGTGATCGTGCTGGCCCGGTTTGACAAGGTGCCCAAGCGCAGACCCAAATTCTGCGCCAAGGCCATCTGGGAGCGGGATGGGGGCATCTGCCAATACACGGGCCGCAAGCTGCGACCGAACGAGGGGAACATAGACCACATCATCCCGCGCTCACGTGGGGGCAAGACCTCCTGGGAGAACTGTGTGCTGGCTGACAAAAAGGTGAACAGCAAGAAGGGCAGCCGTCTCCCGGAGGAGGTGGGGTTGCGGCTGTTGCGCCCGCCAAAGGCACCGAAGGAAATCCCCACTTCCGCCCTTATTCGCAATCACCATCGCATTCAGGAATGGGACATGTTCCTCGGCACCGAAAATCCACCAGGCACGGTGGAAATGGTGTGAGGAGTTCCGTCCTCTAAGGGTTGTGAGCGTGGTGGAAGCGGGCAGCTGCGTTCGCTGGCACTCTGTCTGACAGTGAAAGAATCGGCTCTTCTGCGGGGGTCCCTTTTCTCAATCCAGCCGCACCAGAATGTCGCGCGGTTTTGCACCTTCTCCGGGGCCGACGATGCCGCGGTCTTCCAGAATGTCCACCATGCGGGCAGCACGGGTGTAGCCGAGTCCGAGTCGGCGCTGGAGCAGGGAGGTGGAGCACTTTTTCTCCTGGCGGATGACTTCCAGGCACTTCTCCAGGATGCGCTCGTCCTCTTTGCTGACTTCCTCTTCCTCCTCCTCATCCTCACCGAAGGAGAAGGAACCGACGCCGCCGAGACCTGAAGTTTCACTACCACTGGCACCGTCGTCGAACACGGGTTTGCCCTGGCTCTCGCAGTGGGAGATGATGGCGTGGAGCTCGTCATCGGTCACAAAGGCGCCCTGAGAGCGGATGAGGGTGGCGGTACCGGGTGGCAGGTAGAGCATGTCGCCCTTGCCCACGAGTTTGTCTGCACCCTTGCGGTCGAGGATGACTCGGCTGTCGATGGCCGAGGCGACCTGGAAGGCAATGCGGGAGGGGACGTTTGCCTTGATGACGCCGGTGATGACTTCAGCGCGTGGTGTCTGCGTGGCGATGATGAGATGGATGCCGGCGGCGCGTGCCATCTGAGTGATGCGGGCGATGGCACCTTCGATGTCTGCGGGGGCGGTCTGCATGAGGTCTGCCAGCTCGTCGATGATAACGACGACGTAGGGCATGGTGTCTGGAATGACCATCTCCTGACTGCGATGCGGGCGGGTTGGCGGCAGTGCGTCACCATTCCATTCGCCATTGGAGTCCACGAGGTCTGGGTCGCCACCCTCTTTCACTTCCATCCGTACGGGCGCGGTCTCGTCTTCCGTGGGGTCGGGTGCGGCGACGGTGATGGTCTTGACCGGCGCAGGAGCTGCGGGGTTGCGGGTCTCGCTGGCACGTTTTCGATTGCGGTTGTTGAAGGTATCGAAGTTGCGGCAGCCCTCGGAGGCGAAGATTTGATAGCGCGTTTCCATTTCCCTGACTACCCAGCGCAGGGCGAGCAGGGCCTTCTTGGGATCGGTGACTACGGGCAGGGCGAGGTGGGGCAGGTTGGCGTAGGCCTGCATTTCCACTACTTTGGGATCGATGAGGACGAAGCGGAGCTCGTCAGGAGCGAAACGGCATAGGAGGCTGGCGATGATGCTGTTGATGCAGACGGACTTGCCGCTACCGGTGGCACCGGCGACGAGGAGGTGAGGCATGACGGCGAGGTCGGCGATGATAGCCTTTCCGTAAACATCCTTGCCCAGGGCGAGAGGCAGTTTGGCTTTGCCGTTCTGGAAGATCTCGTCTTCCAGCAGCTCGCGGATGGGCACGACGACTTTGTTCTTGTTTGCGATTTCGATACCCACGGTGTCTTTGCCCGGAATGGGAGCCAGGATGTTGATACGCTCAGCTTTGGTAGCGCGTGCGATGTCGGCATCCAGTTGTGCAATGCGGTTTACGCGAAGCCCGTCCACGGGGCGCACTTCGTAGCGGGTGATGGCCGGCCCGCGGGTGATGTCCCCTTTGCTCACGCTGATGCCGAAGCTGGCAAGCGTGCGGACGATGGTGTCCTGCATCTCACGAAGTTCAGCGGGATCTGCTGGAGTGGCCACACTGGGGTCTGGCCAGGAGAGCAAGTCCATGGAGGGCAAAGTGTAGTCTTTGTAACGCTCCGTGAGGCTGCCCATGGGGGCGGGCCCTGTCTGCTCGATCTTTTGTGCTCGCTTCCTGGCCCAGACTTCGGAGAGCGGCGGCTTGTCGCTCTGGGGTTCGGGCAGTTTGGGCGCGGACGAGTCGATGATCTTCGGCTCCGGGATGGGGAACTCAAGGCCCAGGGCCTGTTCCTCGAACTTCTCTGCACTCGGCGGCGTGGTGGCGGTGGAGGCTCCCACGGAGGAAGGGGTGGCTTTGGAGCGCGTCTTTCGGGTGGCGATGGGTGCGGCAGGTTCTGCTTCCTCCAGAGGTTCACCCTTGCGTTCCAGCCACCAAGTGCGGAGGCTGGCAAGGGTGCCGGGCAGGTTCGCCCGCGTGTCTGCCAATACATCAAGCGGATGAAGCCCGGTGGTGAAGATGAGCCCCACACAATAAAGGGTGCCCAGGACGAGCACGGACCCTACTTGACCCATGAGATTGTAGAAAACGACTCCCCCAAGCAAGCGCCCCAAGGCCCCACCACCACCCAGCGGGGTGATGTCGTCCCGGCCAAAGTTCATGCCGGTGAGGTCGAGAAGGGCCGCTCCGGTGAGAACCATGAGGGCCACCCCGAGCCATGAGCGCCCGGAGATGGTCGCACGGGAGACGATCTTGCTCACGCCGAACCAGACGAGGCTAAGGGGTACCAGAAAGGTGGCCATTCCCATCAGCACTAGGGAGTAAAAGGATCCCATGGCTCCCGTGCGGCCAATGAAGTTCACGGGTTCTACGTTTTGGGTATCGGTGGGGTTCAGATAGGCCCACGTAGGCAGGTCTTTGGGGTCAAAGGAGAACAACGCAAGGAGATAAATGACTCCGGCTACGATGAACAGGAAGCCTTGCACGTCACTGACTGCCCGGTCCGGCTCCTGAGTGCTCCGTGGCCGCCCGCCGCGCACAGAGGTCACCTGTTCAGCGGGTGGCCCCATCACCTTTGGCTGCGAACGGGAGGCGGAGGCGCGAGATGGGATGAGACTGGAACGAGAGGATGGGATGCGCTCGGACATTGAATGTCAACACTACCAGAATATTCGTTGCGGTTCAACGCCGATGATGGGCGGGCAATTTTTTCCTGCTCCCGCCCTGATCCCGCGTTTTTGGGTAGGCAGTCGTGTCCTCGGGCGTAAAGATGGCCCCGTCTTTTGCCATGCATCACCGTTTTGTTCGCCGTTTTTTGTCCCTTTCGCTGCTCCTCTCACAACCCTCGCTCGCCGACCAGCCTTTGAAGGCACTCCTCGTCGCGGGTGGTTGTTGCCACGACTACGGGAAGCAGCATGAGGTGCTGGCGTCTGGCATTCAGGCCCGGGCGAATGTGCAGGTGGACGTGATTTGGACGGATGACAAATCCACCAATCCGCCTCTGCCGCTTTACGAGCGTGCGGACTGGGCGAAAGGGTACGACGTGATCATTCACGACGAGTGCGCAGCGAGCATGAATGACAAGGAAACGCTCAGCCGCATCCTGGCCGTGCACCAGACGGTACCGGCAGTTCATCTGCACTGTGCCATGCACAGCTTCCGCACCGGAGAGGACCGCTGGTTCCGCCACCTGGGGCTACAGTCGAACTCCCACGGGCCGCAGGAGCCGATTGAGATTTCCTTTGTGGATAAGCAGCACCCCATTACTCAGCCGCTTGCGGACTGGACCACGATCAAGGAAGAACTCTATAACAACGTAAACATCTTCGATGCGCACCCGCTCGCCATGGGACGGCAGATGGTCAAGGGGAAGGCGGTGGAAGCCATTGTGGCCTGGACCAATGAGAAGGCCGGCGCACGCAGCTTCAGCACCAGTCTGGGCCACAATACCGACACCGTGGCGGACGCACGCTATCTGGACCTCGTCACACGCGGACTGCTCTGGGCCTGCGACAGGCTTACTCCTGCGTATCTGACGCCGTTCAAAGGCCAGAACCAGGTGACGCAGATCGCTGCCAAACCGGTGCAGCCCCCCCAGTCACCTCCTGCACCAAAAGACGGACTGCCCGTCAAGGCCACTGCCAGCAGTGAAGAGACCGGCAAGGGGAACTACGCATGGAAGGCGGTGGATGGTGACGAGAGCACCCGCTGGTGCGCCGCTGATGGCTCCAAGCCGCAGTCCCTGACGCTTGAGTTTGCAAAGCCGCAGGATCTCACCGGCATCGAGATCATCTGGGAAAGCAAAAACAACGCCTACCGCCACACGGTGGAGGTGGATGGAAAGCAGATCATGGCCGAGACTACAGAGAACCAGCACAGCATGGAGGTGAAACAGGCAAAGAAGTTGGTCATCACCTGCCTGGGCACGAACCAGGGCGGTTGGGCAAGCATTCGTGAAGTGAAGTTGACAGGGCTGACGCTCGTTCAGCAGGCTGATCCGTCGGATAACTCGGATTACTCAAAGAGCGGCAATGTCCCGCCAAAGATCGTCAAACTCACGCCCGAGCAGGAGGCTGCCATTCTAAAGGACGTGAAGGTCCCAGAAGGTTTTGAGGTCACGCTTTTCGCCAACAGCGCCGCAGCGAACTACCCGGTCTTCGTCGCCGCTGCGCCAGACGGCACGCTTTATGTTTCCTCGGATGGGAACGGCTCGCTGGGGCGCAACCCGAAGCGTGGACGCGTCATTCGTTTGCGTGATCTCGATGGCGATGGCCGGGCCGATGAAACGAAAGTCTTCTGCGAGGTGGACAGCCCGCGTGGCTTGGTCTGGGATCACGACCGCCTCTTTCTCGTGCATCCGCCGCATCTCAGCGAGTTCATTGATGCCGATGGCGATGGCGTGGCTGAGAAACAAAACATCCTCATCAAAGACATCGCCTTCGGATTCAAAGACCGCCCCGCCGACCACACCACGAACGGCCTCAGTCTCGGGATCGACGGCTGGCTTTATGTGGCCGTGGGTGACTTCGGTTTCATGAAGGCGGTAGGCACCGATGGCCGCAGCCTGCAAATGCGCGGCGGTGGTGTGGTGCGTTTGCGGCCCGATGGCACCGGACTGGAAATCTACTCCACCGGTACGCGCAACATCCTGGAGGTCGCCATCAGTCCGCTCATGGACTTGTTCGCCCGGGACAATACGAACGACGGTGGCGGCTGGAATGTGCGCTTCCATCACTTCACCGGCCTCGACGACCATGGCTACCCGCGCCTCTACAAGAACTTCAACGACGAGTGCATCCAACCCATCGCCGACTACGGCGGCGGCAGCGGATGCGGTGCGGTTTACATCGACGAGCCCGGCTTCGGAGAATGGAACAACGCACCCTTCACCGCCGACTGGGGCACTGGCGCGTTGTATCATCATCAGTTGAAGCCCAAGGGCGCGACGTTTGAAGAGACCCGCAAGCCGGAACCCTTCATCCAAATGACCCGCCCCACCGACGCCGATGTCGATGCCATGAGTCGCGTCTATTGCGCCAGCTGGAAGGGGGCTACCTTCAACTGGGAGGGGCCAGATGTCGGTTACATCGTGCAGGTGAAGCCGAAGGGCTTCAAAGCGGAGCCGCTGCCGGATTTTGCCAAAGCGAAGGATGATGAGTTGGTTAAGGTGCTCGACCTCACCCAGCCGCATAGCTATCGTCGCCGCATCGAAGCCCAGCGTGAACTACTGCGTCGTGGCAGCAAGCTGGCAGAAGTCTATCAGCGCAAGGTTGGTGATTATCGAATTGCTGAACGCAATCTGGTGGCCTCACTCAGGACTGGCGGCTCCGTTGAACAGGTCATCGCTGCCATTGCTCACGCTGACGAGGTCATCTCGCTCACAGCCATTCGCGCGGTGTCCGCTCGCCATCTCAGCAAACAAGCATTTGCGGCGCTCGATGAAGCAAGCAGTGAGCGCACACGCCTTCTGCGTTCTCTGGCTATGATGCACGAACCGGATGTCGTCGCGGGCCTCATCGAGCGTCTCGGCAAGGCCACCGATCCCGCCTTGCGCCAGGGCATCCTCGCGGCACTGTGCCGTCTCCATTTCAAGGAAGGCGAGTGGAAGGGCGACTCGTGGGGCACGCGGCCGGACACACGGGGGCCGTATTACCAGCCAGAGGCATGGAGCGAGACGCCGAAGATCGCGGTCGCACTGAAGGATGCGCTGGCGAGGGCGTCGCAGGAAGAAGCCGCCTTCCTGGTGAAAGAGATGAACCGCAACCGGATCAAGTTCAATGAGGCGCAGCAGCGCATCCTAGCGCTAGCAAAGGAGGACCCTAAAGTGCTGCCTGATTTGGCAGCGCAGCTCGCGGAGGAAGAGGACATCCCGACGGAGGCAGTGCCGTTGCTGGTGGGGATGGTGAAGTCCATCGGATCAGACGGATCGGTCGGATCAGTGGCGCTTTCGCACGCCATCACCGCTCTCTCCAAAACCGACAGCGCCGGGGCTGTGCGGGCCACCATTGCAGCGCTGGACGCTCTCAAGAAGATGCCGGAGTCCGGCAAAGAATACGAAGCCGCACTCAACGCCTTCCTGAACTCGCCGAAACTCGAAAACCATCACCTGCTCATCGAGCAAATCGCGGACAAACTCGAGTGGCCAGTGTCCATGTATGCGAACGCAGCCCTGCTGAATCTCGCGAACCGCAAGACCGGCAGCCCAGAGTCCATAGAGCTTTCGCAGAAGGCGCTCGATAAAGGCTGGGCGGAACCGAAGCATCGCAAGCTCATCGTTGACGCCATCAGTGCCACCAAGCACATGGCCAGTGCAGCCAAGGTGCTTGCGGCACTGGACGATCCTGATGAGCAGGTGAGAGGCGCAGCTGAACGCGCCGCAAAGTCGATGCGCCTGGAGAAGGTGGAGGACAAGACGCCCAAGCTCTCCACGCTGAAGCCGGAAGAAGCGCTGGATGCCGTGCTGCGAGAAAAGGGGAACTTGGCG
The DNA here is from genome assembly GCA_964538625.1 of uncultured Verrucomicrobiaceae bacterium. Lineage (GTDB taxonomy): Bacteria > Verrucomicrobiota > Verrucomicrobiia > Verrucomicrobiales > Verrucomicrobiaceae > JAEUHM01. The sequence continues at coordinate 59,344 of CAZIGH010000028.1, read as the reverse complement.
CTTGGGGAAATGGTATTCACCCGCGCCACTTGCGTGGCCTGCCATACGGTGCGGGAGTCTGAGCCGCTCAAGGGGCCGTATCTGGGCAACATCGCGCAGACCTACAAACGCAAGGAACTAGCGGAGGCCATCCTTGATCCGAACAAAACCATCGCGCAGGGATTTGCCAGTGAGACCGTCACACTGAAAGACGGTACTATGCAGATGGGCTTCATTACGCTGGAAGGAGCCAGTGAGATCAAGATGCGGAACATTGCCGCGCAAGAGTTCACTTACAAGACGGCGGACATCGCCCGGCGTGAGAAGCTACCTACCTCCATGATGCCACCTATGCTGATGAACAACTTCACCGTGAAGGAGTTTGCCAGTTTGCTGGACTACCTGGAGGCTTTGGCGAAGAAGTGAATGGCGTGCCCCTTGAGCTTCCCCTTTTCCCTTCTTCCTTATCACTTCTCACTCATCCCGTAGCCCTTCAGCGTCTCCGTCAGAATCTGATGAATGTTCCTCCGCTCGCTGTCGGTAAGGTAGGCGTAGCGCGGCGGCGGGGCGGGGGAGGTGAGCGTGTCCCTCAGCGCTTTGAGGACGCGCACCTTAAGCACGGGCATGAAGTTCTGAAACGTGACGCCATATACCATGTAGGAACAGCGATATTTGAAGAGCCTGTCCAGCAACTGAAAGTCCTTCAGTGAGCGGCCCTCTTTTGAAAGTGGTGCGCTGGCGGTGAAGGCCTCCAGGAACTCACGGTCCCCTTCGATACCGCCATCTGGAAGCGCGGCTTCATCTTTGAAAAGGATGGCATCCAGCACGTCTTCCACGGCGTGTTGGATCATGCGCTCGGCGGTGCCCATGGGTTCATTCACCACAGGTTCACCCAGCTCGCGTTGCAGACTGGTCTGCATGTGCATGGCCCGCATGGCGGTGTGGTTGGCCTTGGTGAGGATGTTCTGCGTGCTTGACTGATGCTCCAGCACCATGAGGGCCACGATGTCGCTGGTTTTCCTGGAATAGGGGGCCGTGTCGAAGAAGGCACTCAAGTCGCTGACGTTTTGCCCGCGCTCTTCGTCCCGGGTCACGGCTTCTCCGTTTTCCTCGGCGGTCACGTTTCCACGGTGTTTGTCCTTTCCGTGGTTGCCGGTGACGTACCAGCCGCCCCAGCGGTCCTTGAACGGCGTGGTGGTGTCCACCACCGTGCTGCCTTGGCTCATGATGGGATGACCGAGCGGTCCTGGCGTGACGGAGCGCACGAGAATACCCGGCATTTCGGGCGAAAACGGCCCGCCATGGCATGAGAGGCAGCTTTGATCCCGTTGGAAGCGCATGGGGCGACGCGCTGGAGTATCTGGGTCGATGAGGTAGAAGACCGGTCCGAGAACGGGATCGATAGTAGCCACTTCGATGGAACCCCCAACGGCATATCCAAGGTAGGCGTTGTCGCTGAAGTAGATGACGCGCGGTGTGGCTGGGGAGATGAGATCATTCTGCTTGCTGGTCTTGGAGAAGACCATGACCTGGGAGGCATCCGGTATCTGGTAGTGCTGCTGCAAGGCATGGAGCAGCTTCCAGCCGTCACCACGGGGCAGGGTCACTTCCCCAGCGCGGATCCGTTCCTCGAGAGCCGTGGTGGCGTCATTTGGACTGGTGGCTGAGTAGTTGACGGGCGGGTTCTCATACTGGTTCTCCGCCGAAAGGCGGAAGGTCAAGATGAGGGAAAGCAGAGCAACTAGGGATGGACTGGGCGTCCGCATGAGCAGGGAACGTTCCCGGGTGAGGTGATTTTGTTTGCAGCGCAATTCTTGGGCAGAGAATGACAGTCCTGTGTCATTGGCCGGGCAGATACATGCCGGCGTAGCGGATGGTTTCTGCAGACATGTCCATGTTCTGTCCGTCTTCCTGCCAGCGTGCCTGGACTTTGATGATGAAGAGTCCGTTGAGGATCTGGTTGTCCTGGTTTTTGAGATCTTCCAGCGGGCGCACGGTGACTTTGTAAGCGATGCCGTCGGCACCGGGCTTCATGTCTTTTTCCAGTTCCATCATCTGGGGTGCCTTGCTGTGCTCGTCGAGGAGGGATTCGATGCCCTGCTCCACATTGCGCAGGGTGCGAGCTTGGATGGTGATGGTGCCGATCTCGTTGATCGTAGCCACCAGCATGACCCCGGCGGAGGCGAAGATGGCCAGTGCCAGCATGACCTCAAGCAGGCTGAAGCCGGCCTTTCGACAGGGATGGAAGGGAGTCTTCATCTTGCGAGTACCAGTTGTTCGGTGATGGAGCCGGTGAGCGGATGGAAGGCTATCTCGGTGACTTCTTTGGTGCCCTCAAAGCGGAAGCGCAGTGCGTCGCAGATGCCGCTGGGGAAGAAGGTCCAGTTGAGGTTGTCCGTGTCATACCAGCGGCGTCCGCTATTCCAGCGCTGGTATTTGACCTTCATGCCCTCTGGCAGTACGGAGGCATCTCCGTCTCCGCCGATGAGGGTGAAACCTTCTTTGCCGAACGCGATGACGACCGGCCTGCCGAGCACCACGGCGCTGCGTGAGGCCTGTTTGGTCATCCTGGCCAAGTCCTCTGGAGGGCCCTTTAAGCCGTTGTCTTCATCTGCCATGACGAACATGGCGATCGCCAAGCCCACCACCATGGCGATGACGGCGAGCACCATGATGACCTCCATGAGCGAGAAACCGCGCCGGGAGAAGCTCAGACGCTCCTTTGGGAGGCTACTGCCAGTTCCCGATGTCATCGCTGGTGCCCTCTTGTTTGTCGGGGCCTTTGGAGAAAACGTCGTAGGCCTTGTTGCTGCGTTTGGCGGGGTTGCGGTATTGATAGGTCTCGCCCCAGGGGTCAATGAGGTTCTCGGCAGTGGTGCCCTGAATCCATGGCTTGTTGAGGCCGCCGGGTTTCTTGACGAGGGCTTCCAGGCCCTCTCCCTGGGTGGGATAGCGCAGGGCGTTGAGCTTGAACTGGGTGAGCTTGGTCTCCAGGTTGGAGATGGTGATCTGGGCCTTGGTGAGATCACCCTGCTCGCCGGCCCCCATGATGCCGTTAATAGCAATGCCTACGATGACGGCGATGATGGCGAGCACGAGCATCATTTCCATGAGGGTGAAGCCTTTGCTCGTGGACAGTGCGAGAGGGGCCAGAGATGATGCGGTTCGATGCTGGTTGGAAGATGGAGCGGTAGTTTTCATGCGGGTGGGCGGTTAGCGTTTGAGGTTGGTGACGGTGTCGAAAATGATGGAGATCATGAGCCATGCGATGAGGCCTACGATGGCTGCGAGCACGAAGATGATGATGGGCTGAATGAGCGCGGCGAGGGCTTCCAGGGCTTTGGAGAGCTCTCTTCCACAGCGGTCTGCGGCGCGGCGCAGTGCTCCGGGCAGGTCGCCGGTGTGCTCGCCGAGACGCACCATTTCAATGAGGTTGTCTGGGAAGAGCTTGGTGCGTTCCAGGGCACGTGAGAGAGCTCCACCGTCTCGGACGACTTCGATGGCTTTGCTGAGCTGTGCCTGGGCGTGGAGGTTGGGCGTGACGCGCAGGGCTAGTTCCATGCCCTTGAGCAGAGGCAGACCGCCGGCACCCAGGCTGGCCAGTGTTTCGAGAAACTGGGAATGAAAACCGGCAGAGAGGGTGCGGCCTATGAAGGGCATCTTGAGCTTCCATTCATCCCATTGCAGTCTGCCGGCCTTCGTGCGCACCCACAGGGTGAAGGCGATGGCGGCCACCACGAAGGTGAGCAGCATGATGAGCCAGTTCTCACGGAAGAAGGTGTTCAGGGCTATGAGCACTTCAGCAGCTTTTGGCATGGTGCCGCGGGTGCTCTTGACGAGCTGCATGAGCTTGGGGATGAGGAAGGTGATGAACAGGATCATCACCGAGGTGCCCGCCAGCACCAGGAAGCCAGGGTAGATCATGGCGATGGTGACCCGCGACCTCATTTCCCGGGAGGCGGTGAGGTATTGGGACTGCCGCTTCATGGCGACGCCCAGGGAGCCGCTGGCTTCACCGGCTGCGGCCACACTGGCATACAGGTCTCCGAAGGAGGGAGAGGCCAGTTTGAGCGCGTCATGAAAGGCCCGGCCCTCGCGCACAAGGTCGCCAAGGCGCTGCGCCACGCGGCGGAAGGGGATCTTTCGCGCCTCGCCCTTACCTTCGAGAATCTTGAGTGCGGGCTCGAGCCTCATGCCGGCCTCTAGCAGTTCGGAGAGTTCTTCCGTGAACATTTGCACCTGAGCCGCGCTGAGCTTGATGGGGCCGGTGGGAGCGTCATCGGACTTTCCCTTGGCACTGGCTTTGGCAGCTGCGGGTTTGCCTTTCGGTGTGGAGGCGGTGGATTCCGCTACCTTGAAAGGCTGGAGTCCCTTTCCGGTGAGGGAGCGCACGGCTGATGCCCGGTCAGCAGCCTCCAGCACCCCGGTGGATTCCTTTCCGGAGGCATCTATGGCTTGATAGGCGAACTGGGGCATGGCGATGGCTGAAGGAAGCGGTAAACCGGGCGGGCGCAACCTCCACGCGATAAGTGGGATGTTTCAAGGCGGGGGACTATTCCGCCTTTCGCACGCTGGCCACAGCCATGGCGGCGATGCCTTCTCCCCGGCCTACGAAGCCGAGTCGTTCGTTGGTGGTGGCCTTTACGCCCACCTGGTCGGGCTGGATGCCGAGTGCGGCTGCCATGCGCTCCTTCATGAGTGGGGCGTGCTTCATCACCTTGGGGGCTTCCGCGATGAGAGTGCTGTCGATGTTCTCGATGACGAAACCTTTTTCTGAAGCTAGCGAGGCACACTTTTCGAGGATGCGCAGGCTGCTGATGCCTTCGATGCTGGCATCCGATGGCGGGAAATAGTAACCTATGTCTGGCAGGCCGAGGGAGCCGAGCAGGGCATCCGCGATGGCATGGCAGAGCACATCGGCATCGGAGTGGCCTTTCAGTCCCCGCGAGTGCGGAATCTCTACGCCACCAAGTACGAGACGGCGGCCCTCTTGAAAAGGGTGAACGTCGTATCCTATGCCGACGCGGCTCATGGCAGCTCTTGGTCAGTGGTGGTTTCTCTCTCCCAGTGCTTCATGTGCTTGTCCAGGATGAACGGACCAAAGGGAACCAGCGAGGCAATGAAGACGACGGCCGCTCTGGCGAAAGACCAGTGGTGCTGCAGCATGACTTGAAGAAGCGACCAGCAGAACATGACAAAGAGAACGCCATGAATCCAGCCGGTGACCTTGACCGCGAGGGGTTGACCCCAAAGGTACTTGAGCGGCATAGCGATGCCGAGGAGGATGAGAAAGGACACGCCCTCGATGAGCGCGATGCGTCTGAGGAAAGAAACGTTCTGCATTTTGGGGAGGGACGTGCTGGCAGACGAGGAAGAAGTGGCGGACAGAGAGGGATTCGAACCCTCGTCACCGATTAAGGTGAACACGCTTTCCAAGCGTGCGCATTCGACCACTCTGCCATCTGTCCCGATTGACTGGTTGCTACCAAGTTTCGCCCGCTGGTGAGGCGGGCCGTTACTGTGGCGGATTCGATGCTTTGGGCAAGATGATTTTGCGAGTCCTGAATAGTTCGGTGCCGTTTCCAGCGTTTGTTGTTTCGACATGATGCGGACTGCGATTTTCTTTTTTGGCGTGACGGCGCTGGGTTTGGCCCAGGAGCGGCGGGTGAACTATGATGAGAGCAAGGTGGGAGACCACCCGCTGCCAGAGGTGCTGAGGGCCGGAGACGGGACCTTGGTGACGAACAAGGAGCAGTGGGTGAAGTCCCGGAGGGGCGAAGTCATGGAGCTCTTCCGCTCCCATGTGTATGGGCGCACTCCACAGACGCCCGCGACGGCGGCGGAGGTCCTGGCGATCAAGGCGGACGCGCTGGGCGGACTCGCCACACGGACCCTGGTGCGGATTCACATCCCATCCGTGCCCAAGTGGGAGGGCATCCAGATGATGGTCTATGCGCCGAACGGTGTGGCGGCTCCTGTGCCAGTTTTTGTGGGACTCAGCTTTCAGGGCAACCATGCGGTGAGCACGGAGCCTGATGTGCCGCTCTCTACCCGCTGGATGCGGCCCTCAAAAGATCGCGGCGTGGTGGACAACCGCGCCACGGAGGAGGCGAGGGGCAAGGAGTCCTCCCGCTGGCCTCTGGAGATGATTTTGAAACGAGGTTATGCCGTGGCCACGGCTTACTATGGTGACATAGAGCCAGACCATGCGGAGGGCTGGAAGTCTGGCCTCCGTGCTGCTTTGAGTGCAGACGGAGCGGAGACCAAGTGGAAAGAGGATGACTGGGGAGCCATTGGTGCCTGGGCCTGGGGCCTGAGCCGAATGCTGGACGCCTGCAAGGAGGTGAAGAGTGTCGATGCCGCACGCGCTGCGGTGATAGGACACTCCCGACTGGGTAAAACGTCCCTCTGGGCGGGGGCTCAGGACGAGCGTTTCGGCATCGTGATCTCAAACAACTCGGGCGAGGGCGGAGCTGCCTTGGCTAGGCGCGACTTCGGTGAAACAACGAAGATCATCACCACCGCGTTTCCTCACTGGTTCTGTGGAAGGTATGCCACCTACGCGGATAACGTGCCCGCGCTGCCGGTGGACCAGCACATGCTCATCGCACTCGTGGCACCGCGGATGGTCTGCATAGGCAGCGCGGAGAAGGACGAGTGGGCGGATCCAAAAGGTGAATACCTATCGGGATATCATGCGGGTCCGGTGTATCAACTCTTCGGGCTGAAAGGCCTGGAGGCTAACGATCCACCGGGATTGAACACGCCGGTGGGAGATGCGGTGCGCTATCACTACCGCACTGGCATCCATGACGTCACCGACTATGATTGGGAGCGGTATCTGGACGCAGCGGACGCCAAGTGGAAGTGAGCGCGTGGCTGAAACCGTTTCTTCGTTTGCCACGAGCGAGACGGGAAAGTAGCTTTCCCGCTTTCTGCCTCCCTGTGTTGGGGGCGCTCCATTCGTTTCCAGCTCCATGTTGATCCAGCAAAAAGCCTACGCCCGCGCCGGCCTCGTCGGCAACCCATCGGACGGCTACTACGGCAAGACCATCTCCTTCATCATTCGGGACTTCTGTGCAGAGGTCACACTCTTTGAGTCTCCGGAACTGCACATTCAGCAAAACGAACGAGATGAGTCCACCTTTGAGAGCATCGAGGAGCTGGCGCGGAAGGTGAGGCAGTTTGGCTACTACGGTGGCATTCGGCTGCTGAAGGCCTGCGTGAAGCGCTTTTTTGACTACTGCTCGAAGCATGGGCTCCCGCTTCACGGACGGAACTTCACACTGCGCTATCGGAGTGACGTGCCGCCGCAGGTGGGTATGGCGGGGTCCAGTGCCATCATTACGGCCTGCTGGCGGGCACTGTCCCAGTTTTACAACGTGGAGATCCCCAAGCATCTCGTGCCTAGCCTGGTGCTGAGTGTGGAGAATGAGGAGCTGGGCATCCCTGCAGGACTGCAAGACCGCGTGATCCAGACGTACGAAGGCGTGGTATTCATGGACTTCAATCGTGCCCAAGTGGAGAAAATGGGCTACGGAATCTATGAGGAACTGGACCCGAAGCTGCTTCCTCCCGTATATGTGGCTTACACGACCCAACTGAGCGAAGGCACGGAGGTCTTCCATAATGACATCCGGGGACGTTGGAACCGAGGTGAGCGGGAGGTGGTGAGCGCCATGTACCAGTGGGCGAACTTGGCCCAGCGGGTGCGGGACATGATCGTGGCCGGTGACGGAGACCGCATAGGGCCGCTGCTGAATGAAAACTTCGACCTAAGACGAAGGCTTTACAAGATCAGCCAGGGAAACATCGACATGGTGGAGATAGCGCGTGATGTGGGTGCCAGTGCCAAGTTCACCGGCTCTGGAGGGGCCATCGTTGGAACCTACGATGGAGAAGCCATGTTTGAAGAACTCAAAGCGCGTCTCCAGCCCAGAGGCGTGGCCGTAATCAAGCCGACCATCCTCCCTGTATCATGACCGCGTCCTCTTACCCCATCGTCATTGTCGGCGCTGGGCCTTCTGGATGTGCCTTGGCCACGCTGCTGGCCATGCGCGGGGTGAGTGTGGTGGTTTTCGATGATGACAAGCGCCCCGATCTGCTGGTGGGAGAATCCCTCGTGCCAGGTGTCATTCCCATTTTGCGCAGGCTGGGAGTGGAAGATCGGGTAGCCGCGATTTCCCAGTTCAAGCCCGGAGCCTCGTTTTACCACACCAATGGGGAAAAAGTGACCTTCACCTTCACCACGGTGGCCAGGCAACTGCCGGGTTACGCATACAATGTGCCCCGCCCGCAGTTCGACGACGTGCTTCGCCAGCGTGCTGAGGAAGTGGGCGTGCGGTTTATCAAGGCGAGAGCCCGGGTGGAGGCCTTCGATGCACCGGAAGGGCGCACGCTGCGGCTGACGCCCGAAAGCCTCGCGCTGGCTGGTCTGGAACCTGGGAGCTGTCCCTTTCTGGTGGATGCAACGGGCCGCGCGAGGGTGTTCTCCCGTGCGCTAGACCTGCCTGCCGTGCGTGGGAAGCGCGATGATGTGGCTTACTTCGCGCACTTTGAAAACTTCCGCCATGACGACGTGGCCGCCGGACAGATCATCGTCTCAGTGCTTCGTGCGGGATGGAGCTGGCGCATCCCGCTGAAGGACCGGCTCTCCGTGGGCATCGTGATCAACAAAGAACATGCGAAGACGCTGGGAACGACTGCGGAAGAGCGGCTGGAGCGTGCGCTTAGGGAGGAGCCGCTGCTCAGGGAGCGTGCAGCGGCAGCGCGGCGCGTTACCGAGGTAATGACCTATACCAACTACCAGCTCCTCAGCGAGCGCGGTGCCGGCCCGGGCTGGGCGCTCGTTGGGGACGCCTTCGGATTTGTGGATCCCATGCTTTCACCCGGACTCTTCATGTCCCTCCAGTCCGCAGTAGCTATGGACAGGGCGCTGGAGAAGAACACCCCAGGGGCATGGAAGCGCTATGAGGATGACTTCCGCAAGTGGCATCGATCCTGGGGAGAGGTGGTGGACTACTTTTACCAAGGAAACATCTTCCAGGCGGAGCTGGGCCGGCGTGAACTCATAGACGAGCATCCGGTGGAAACCTCTGTGCCCAGAAAAGTGGAGAGACATGTCTCATTCCACCTTTCCAGTATGTTGTGCGGGGGCAATACCCCGCGCTGGTACAGCCGCCATCTCATCAAGCTGCTCATGTTTGTGAACCGATTTGGGTTGCCACCGACGAGCGGATTTCGGATCCGCGACAGGCTAGAAGTTGCATAAAGTATTAAAAATATAAAAAATGGATTGATTGCGTTTAAGAAGGGTTTATCTTCGGAAAAGTTCCTTTTCCATCGACCCCCCTCTTGATCATGAAAATCTCTCTTACGTCAACCTTGGCTGCGGCGCTTCTCCTTGCGTGCGGTGCCTCCCAGAGTGCCAGAGCGGTGCAGATCGCATGGGGCAGTGAGTTTGAGTCCCTCCTTTTCCAGGCGAATGGCACCACGCTGGATGCCTCCTACACGTTTGAACTGGGCACGTTCACCGTAGGTTTTGTGCCCACTGAGTACAACCTGGCGGATTGGCAGTCGAACTGGAAGCTGCTTGACCGGGCCGACTGGGATGTGCCGAACCAGAACTTCGTGGGATTCGTTGAAATCAACGGAAGCGGCAACGTATCGAACGGCACCGAGGCCGACCCATCCACCTACTTTGCCCAGGGTGAGCAGCTTTACATTTGGGCCTTCAACTCCCAGACTATCACTCCCGGCTCTACCCAGTGGGCTCTGGTGACGCGCACGCAGCCGGATCCGTTCGTGACTCCTACCGTGTTCGACTGGGTAATACCGGCTTACGCCCAGAGCGAAGCACAGGAGATTCGCCTGCAGGATGCCGACATCGTGGTCTATGGCGGCCTTAACAACGTGCAGGGACCCGGCGAGTACACGAGCACACCGCCCGCGTTTCAGCTTCAGACTCACGTGGTGCCCGAGCCAAGTTCTGCTTTGCTCATCGGTGTGGTGGGGCTGCTGGCAAGGCTGCGCCGCAGTCGCAAGCGCTGAGGCTTGAAAACGTGGAGGAGTTTCCCGGTGCTGAGGAGGTGAAAATCATTCACCCCGCACTAGAGATTCGACAGCGGCGGGCTATTGCTGCAAGATAGGTGGACCGTGCAAGCATGTCCGTTTCGACTTTACCCCGGGGATGACCTCAAAATGCGCCTGGACCGTCTGGCCTGGGAGCAAGGCTGGCGAGCGGCCTGCGTGCTCACTTGTGTGGGATCGCTGAACCGTGCGCAGATCCGTTTTGCGGACTCCTCCAGGGTGAGCGAAATCAAGGGGCCGCTGGAGATCGTATCCCTGGGAGGGACCATCGCCAGCTTTGGCGGCTCGCACTTGCACATCGCCGTGGCGGACAGGACCGGGACCGTGTTTGCCGGTCACGCAAAAGAGGGCTGCATCATCCGGACGACGGCTGAGATCGTGGTGGGCGTACTGGATGGTTACGCTTTTCACCGTGAGATTGACCCGGACACTGGCTTCCCTGAGCTGGTGGTGGGCACGACGTGAGAAACCACATTCAGCCGACCGATGAATCGAAATCTTTTCTTTGCCCTCGGCCTTTCGGCAATGCTCAGTTCATGCGCATTGACGAGGCAGGAGGAGATTCGCAAAGCCGAGCTTCCCGACAAGCCTGCGTCATCCGCGCTGTATGAATGGGTGGGAGGCAGGCAGGGGCCGTCCCAAGTCGTCATCTCGCTGAGTCAGCAGAAGGCCCGCATCTACCGGCAGGGCAAGGAAGTAGGTTGGACTTATGTAGCCACCGGAAAGGGGGCTTACCGCACGCCCAAGGGGAACTTTAGGATCCTGGAGAAAACCGCGAGCAAGCGGTCCAATCTATGGGGAAAAGTGGTGAATGCCTCGGGGGTGGTCATCATCGGTGATGCGCGGTCGGGCAGGGACGCCATTCCGGTGGGAGGCAAGTTTGTGGGAGCTTCCATGCCGCACTGGATGAGGCTGACCGGATCTGGCATTGGAATGCACGGTGGACCCATCCCCAACCCTGGGCGACCGGCTTCGCATGGCTGCATAAGGCTTCCGTTCCCCATGGCTCGCATCCTTTTCTCGGAACTTCCCATCGGCACGCCTGTGCAGATCACTGACTGATTTGCAGCATCATGCACGCGCTTGATTGCCGAAGTTCTTCTTGACTGAACGGGTGCCGTGTCTTCCGTCGAACATGGGCGAAATCACGACCGCACTCAGCTTTGACGACGTTCTTCTTCTGCCTGCCTTGAGCGGCATTTTACCTGGAGAAGCAGACCTTACCACACCCTTCACTGGGGGCATTACCTTGAATATCCCCGTTCTGTCATCCGCCATGGATACGGTGACAGAATCCGAGCTGGCGATCGCCCTGGCGCGAGAAGGTGGACTGGGTGTGGTGCATCGGAACAACCCCATCGACATCCAGGCGGAGCAAGTGGCGCGGGTGAAGCGCAGCGAAAACATGGTCATTCACCAGCCGCTCACGGTGAAGCCGGGGACCACGGTGGGAGAGATCCATGCGCTGATGAATGAGAAAGGCGTGAGCGGCTTCCCAGTAGTGGATGAGAGCGGGCTATTGCTTGGCATGGTGACGAGCCGAGACCTCTGGTATGTGAGCAACGATGAAACACCGGTGAGTGACGTGATGACTCCGCGTGAGCGGCTGGCCACCGGCACGCGCCAGACCTCTCTGGAAGAAGCTCGCATGCTTCTCTACATGCGCCGCATTGAGAAACTGCCGCTCATTGATGAAAAGGGGCGTCTGGTTGGGCTCATCACCCGCACCGACATCGAGAAGCGCCAGATGTTTACGAACGCCTGCAAGGACAGTCAGGGGCGGCTACGTTGCGGTGCGGCGGTGGGAGTGGGGCCAGACTGCTATGACCGTGGTGAAGCGCTCGTAGCCGCTGGGGCGGATGCCTTGTTCATCGACGCTGCTACGGGACATACGACGCGGGTGATCGAAGTGGTGGACCAGCTTCGTGCTCGCATCGGCGGGCAAGTCCCGATCGTGGCGGGGAATGTGGTGACAGCGGAAGGAGCCAAGGACTTGGTAAAGGCGGGCGTGTCTGCCATTAAGGTAGGAGTGGGGCCGGGTTCCATCTGCACCACTCGCATCATTTCGGGCGTGGGGATGCCTCAGTTCACCGCCATTCAGGAAACGGCAGCCATCGCGCGGGAAGCGGGCGTGGCGGTCATCGCAGACGGGGGCATTCGCTACTCTGGTGACATCGTGAAAGCGCTGGCTGGAGGGGCGGACTGCGTCATGCTCGGCTCCTTGCTGGCTGGCACGAGTGAAAGCCCTGGTGCCATGGTGCGGTGGCAGGGACGCACGTTCAAGGAGTATCGTGGCATGGGCAGTCTGAAGGCCATGAGAAAGGGAGCTGGAGACCGCTATGGACAGAACTCTTCAGGCAAGCTGGTGGCAGAGGGTGTGGAAGCGCGCGTACCCTACAAGGGCAGACTGGCAGACACCGTGTTCCAACTCATGGGTGGGCTGCGCTCCGGCATGGGTTACGTGGGTGCGGCCAATCTCAGGGAACTGCGTGAGAAGGCCCGCTTTGTCCGCATCACGGCAGGTGGTCTGAAGGAGAGCCACCCGCATGATGTGGTCATCACTGAAGAGCCGGTGAACTACCAGTCTGAGTGATTCGTTTTTTGCTGGGTTGGTCGGGGGGATTTGTGGCTTGTCGCCGCAGCGGGCTGCGGGCAGGGGAAAGCGGCAGCAGGCTGCCGCAGTCCAAGTAACCGTGGTAAACGTCTGTCGGATTGGGTTACGGGCTTACTGTCCACTCCGGTGAGTTGACGATGGCCCAGAGCACGTCCTCAAGGCGCACTCTCCAGGCCGCGTTGAGCTTGGTGGTAGGAGGTTCGCCTTTGCGGGCTGCGGCTTCCTCTGCTAGGCGAACGGTGGTGGCCTCGGCATCGAGGTGGTTGGACCAGCTTACGTATTTGGGTCGGACGCGATTGGATTTCTCCACGGGGACATCTGGTAGGTCGGTGAGGCGCTTCTCGTAGCCGGGTGCGAGGTGGGCGGTGTAGTGCTGTCTCTCCTCGGCGCTGGGTTTTCGGGTGAGGAGCTTGAGGAAGAGCTGATCCACCAAGGCGTCCAGCGGCTGCTCTTGCAGGGCCAGGCGGGTGATGCCGTGGTCGTCACTCAGGCGTGTGAGCCATACGCCGAGAGTGCCGTTGTTGAGAATGGCGGGCTGAAGGACATTGGGGTCTGCATCCCGCTTGGAGATGGGGTCCTGCCTTGCGCCTCGCCAGCCAAAGGCGCTGAGCACATCACACACAGCTTGCATGCGTGGAAGGGCCAGGCTGGGGCGGTCGCGCTCGTTGCTGGTGCTGGTGAGCATCCAGGAGCGGTGCGGTTTGCCAAGGCTGATGCTGTTGCCGAGGTCTCGCTGGTTGTCGATGTCCAGGCAGACTTCTTCAGTGCGGAATGGTTTCCCCGTGGCAGTAAAGAGGGAGTCCACGATCTGCTCGGCATAGAGTCGGCGTGGAGCAGGGGAGGTGAAAAGCGGACTGGTCTCTTTGAGAGAGGGGTCTGTGGCGCGCTGGTAAGCGTGGCTGTTCATGATGAGGCCAGCGAGTTTTTTCATGTCGTAACCAAGGCGGACAAACTCTCGGCCCAGCCAGGCGATCAGTTCGGGGTGGCTTGGCTTGCCCTTCTCCCAGTCCTCCACCGGTTCGACGATGCCCCGGCCCATAAGGCGTGCCCAGATGCGATTGGCCACTACTTGGGCGAAGCGTTGGTTCTGCGGCGCGGTGATCATGGCAGCCAGGACGTCGCGACTGTCCTTGGGGTTCTCCGCTAGCTTTAGCGCCGCGTCGTCCGCGAACTCGGCGAAGGGCCACTTGGGCTGCACTTTGGTGCCGGGTTGCAGGGTGACCTGGATGAGGGGTTTGCGACCTCCGGCGTGGATTTTGTCCATGGGCACGCTGCTGGTTTTTGGCACTTCGATCTCCTGGCTGCCAAGCATGGCGGCGAGTTCGAAGAGATCCTGCTGAAGCCACTTGTGGGTGGGTGAGTCATGGCAGCGGGCACACTTCATTTCCACGCCCAGGAAGGCGGCACTGACGATGGTGCCTTTTGCCGCCATGGGAACGTCATTGCCGGAGGCGACACCAAAACCTGCCGGGCCGCCGAGCCGCACGCTGCCTTTCATGCGGAGAAGTTCGGTGACGAAGAAGTCCATGGGTTTGTTGTCCTGGAGGGACTCGTACAACCACCAGCGGAAGGGACCGGTGTTGTTGAGGGTGGGATTCAGCATGTTGGGATTCTCAGCCAGTACGTCCTGCCAGTAGCCCATCCAGTTGTCAGCCCAGCGGGGGTCTTCCAGCAGCTTGGCTATGAGTTGCTCACGGTCCGGGTTTTTCTGGAAGGCAGCGATTTCCTCGAGGTTTGGTGGCACTCCCACGGTGTCGAGGTAAGCGCGGCGGAGGAAGCTGAGGTCATCAGTAAGCGGTGTGAGAGTAAGGTGATCCGCGCGGATGTCTGGCCAGCTGGCTCCCTCCTTGATCCATGTGGTGAGAATGCGCACTTCGTCTTTGTTCAAGGGCTTGCCTTTCGGCGGCATGACGGTGTCTTCATCCTTAGAGATAATGCGGGCGATGAGTGCGCTGTTCTCAGGCTTTCCGGGGGTCACGGCGGGGCCGTCTGACTCTCCGCCTTTCCGCGCATCCGCCAGGTTGTCGAGACGGAGATCCCCTTTGGCCTTTTGGCCCTGATGGCACTCCATGCACTTCGCTTCGAGGATGGGCAGCACGTCTTTGAAGAAGTCGATACTGCCCTTGTGCGAAACCTGTTCGGACACTGAGCTGATGCGGGCGGCGATGAAGTGGTCAACTGCATTTTGCGCGGGATAGCCGGGTGGAAGCGCGGGCACTTTGACGGGTTCTGTGGAGGCGAGCCAGCGTTCGGCTTGCTTGCGGCGCTCCTGCCAGTAGCCCTCAGATTGGGAGCGTAGCTTGGCTCGGCGCTTGGCGTTCATGGTGTCATAGAAGGTGTTGCGTTCCTTCTCGTAGGCCGTCCATCCTTCGTCGTTGTAGGGGACGATGCGCTGACCTGGCGTGACGAGTGCCCAGGATTCGCTGCCTTCCCTGGACCAGGCCACTACGGTTTCTCCCAGTTCGGGGCGGCGGACGTTTTTACCGGTGTAACTGCCCACCAGTGTCTCGAGTACCATGAACTGGGGTTTGCCTGTTCCCTCAAACTCACACCAGGCTTCACGGTTTCCAGGAGGGGCGAAGCGGAAGTCCGGACCCAGGTCTAGGTAGTCCTTTTGCTCCGCAACGAGGTGGTGACCGTCGGAGCTTTGCGGCGGGAATGGGGTGTTGAGGAGGGTTTTTCCATCCAGATAGAGATTGGTGGCACCACGAGCGCGCAGCAGGAGGCGATGTTTTCCTTTAGGGAACGTCACGGTGGCTGCCGCTCGCAGGAGGAAGGGCACATGGCGGTCGCCACGCACACCGGTCTCGATGTATTTCTGGGGCACGTTGAAGAAGCCGAAGACGTCTTCGGTATAGGTCTCACCTACCGTCGGCGCTTCGCTGGGCCAAGCGTTGGCTGGGATCATGCCTTCCTCAGCCAGTTGCACAAGCACGCGCCCGGCGGGCACGTCTTTTTGCGCTACGGG
The DNA here is from genome assembly GCA_964538625.1 of uncultured Verrucomicrobiaceae bacterium. GTDB lineage: Bacteria > Verrucomicrobiota > Verrucomicrobiia > Verrucomicrobiales > Verrucomicrobiaceae > JAEUHM01. The sequence goes on along the minus strand of CAZIGH010000028.1, from coordinate 43,694 downwards.
TGGTGGAGGCGGGACGAACTGGTACTGGGACTTGAGCCAGTCGAGATCCACCTTGCCGCGGTAGATGGCCAGCTCGTCGATCCAGCCGTCGAAGGAATGCGAGGCGGCCCGTGTGGAACCTGTGCCGATAAATACGGAATCCCCGTCCGTGACGGGCGGGCGATCTGTGGCACCGCCCATGTCCCACGTGCCGTCCGTTTCACGTCCGTCGATGAAGCCTTTGATGCTCTTCTGATCGCCAAAGGTGTAAGTGACTGCCACATGGTGCCAGCCTGCCAGAGGAACGGTGGCTTTGGACCACCAGCGGTGCCACTCGCCGGGCTTGCCCTCGACGGAGGCGCTGTGGAAGAGGAAGCCGATCTGCGCGCCGTCTTTTCCGTGCTGGAGGCGGAAGGCGTAGTTCTGATTGTTCTGGCCGAACTCTTTAGTGCCCATGCGGCCCTTGCCGATGATGTAGGGGGTGCCGGATGCGTTTGCCACTTTCACCCAGGCTTCGATGGTGATCGTGTCGTTCAGACCGAAGCGGAGTTCCTCGCTGTCCTTGACCTCGATAAAGGATTTCTGGCCGTCTCCGGTAAACCTCAGGGCCTTGTTACCCATTTTCTGGTTGGGGAATGAGGGGGCTTGCGGACCCGCATCAGCGGCATCATCGAACGACCAGCGCATCACTGCCTCTGGCCGTGGATGATCCGCCACGTCGTTCCCAGCCGCGTCATTTTGAGCGGTGGAGATGGAGGAGATCAGGAGCAATGAGCAGAAGACGAAGCGCATCATGCTCTTATCAACGCTGGCAGAGGGCAACTTTCAGCAAGCACGGCCCCCCACTTTAGTGAGGGTGATCGCTGGAGGGCGGAGCCTAAACTGGTGGCCGGGCCTTCACGAGCCAGTCTGTATTGGCCAGCTCGCCTTGCAGTTGTCTCCGATAGAGGTGGTGACCCGGTAGCACGATGCCCTGTGTTTTGCCCGATTTCATGAACTGGACGGGAAGTTGCGCGGACTCACGCCACTCACTGGGTTTCATGCCGTTGCCCTGACAGAAAAGAGAGTGGTCAAAGTGAGCCTTCTCGTGGATTTCTCCGTCGTGGATGTGCAGGGTGGGAAAAAACAACCTGTCTGGCACTGCAGAAGGAAAGGTGAACGCCATGGGATGATAGTCACGCCTTCCCTTTCTGAGCTTGAACACGGCAAATCCGAAGGCGGCGTATCCTGGCAGTTTTTCCCAAATCCCATCGGGCAGACGGAAGCGTGCATCCAGTCTGCCGAAGTCTGCCACGGTGGGCACGTAGCTGGCGTCGAAGGCACCCACACGCTCCACTTTGAGCGGTTTGGGAGCTGCTGGTGCCGCGCCGAACGGGTCGCCGCCTGAGCGTGGTATGGGAAAACCGCGCGCCATGTCCTGAAACATCTCAGGGTAGCCGGACAAGTCGATGAAGGTCATCGCAGCTTCACCGCTGCCTTCTTTGACTGGCACGGGAAGGATCATGGACACCTCCTGCTCTGAGTGGACGGTCATGGCATAAACCAAGTGCTGACGTCCATCCGGTTCCAGCCGTGCGAAAAGGTTGGTCCCTGAGACGGAGAGGACTTCCCGAGAAAAGCAGCACATAGGGGTGAGAGTAACCGGCCCCGACTTCAAAGGCAAGACGGAGTCATGGCACGGCTGACGTTGTATTGGCAGCGCCGTTCGGTGCGGGCTGGACTGCCTACACCAGCCGGAGCTTGCGCCGCATGAGCCACTCGAGGGTGAGCAGGAGAATGACCGCGCCGAGCCACCACCAGCTTGACCACAGAATCGTTTCCTGCACGGTGATTTGTTTTTGGTCCACGGATTGGAGAAGACTTGCCAAGTCTCCCATCTGTTCCTCCCGCAAGAAGCGTCCGCCTGTGGTGCGGGCCATGGATTCCAGCAGGATGCGGTTCATGGTCAGGGCGCTGAGTTCCTGGCTGGATGCATCTGACACGCGCAGGGTGAGCCTAGCGGATGATTTGGCAGCACCGGGTGCGTCTTCCACTGCTACCTGCCATAGACCGGCTTTGAGGGGGGGGGACACGGCGCGGTAAACTCCGGCATGAGTGGCGTCTGGCTCCATTTCCAGTGCGGCCATTTCCTTGCCGTCCAGCAGGAGGAAGGCGCGCGGCTGAGCATTTTTCACCAGCTTGCCGGAGGCATCCGTGAGACGCACCCTTAGCTCAGCCTGCTCACCAGCCTTGTAGCGAAAGCGGTCCGTGCCCATGGCGATGCGACCCGAATCCGCCTGGAAAGGGGGCGCAGCGATCCATGACGCAAGCTGAACCCAGAGGCGCTGGTGGTAGAGGTCCGCCACTTGATAACGCCAGCGCCAGAGTTCATCACTGGCCACGTAAAGGACGGCTCCGGCACCTGCGTTGCGGAAGACCAAGCCGGGAGCTTCACGTGGCTGCGCTTCAGCGCGCAAACGGGCCAGGGTCACGGCACCGGGTAGCGCCTCGCTGGTGGCCACCCAGCGCGCTTCAGGCAGTGTGGGCCAGAGGGCCTCGTTCGCAGAGGTGGACTCACTGAGTCGGAGTGCCGGGAATCTGGCGGCCTCACTCTCCAGCCGCCAGGCATGCTTGCCGCTCATGCCTGAGGCTTCACCGGTCCAGCGAACGGGCAGCAGTTCTGCGGCGCGGCTCTTCTCCCAGCTTCGCAGGCCACCCCGCGCACCGTCGATGAGCACCAGACCGCCACCACGCTGTTCCACGAACTCCTTCACCCATGCAAGCCGCTCTTCACCGAGTCTCTCTGCTTGGAGGTCACCGATGATGACGAGGTCGTAACCGAGCAGCTCGTCCTTGGACTTGGGAAAAACGTTTGCCAGTGCGCCGTCTGAGCCACTGCCGTAATCATCAAATGCCAAGTCGGTCTGCCAGTGCTCGTCCCGCTCGAAGTGGTTATGCACGTAGCGTGTCTCCCAGCGGGCACGTCCATCGAGAATCAGAACGCGACGTTTTTTTTCCAGGACGTGCAGCGCTAGCTCTGCGGTGTTGTTGGCACGCGTCTTTTCTAGGTTGGATTTGTCTCCGGCCACTCCCACCGTGACGGAGCAAAGGCGAAGCGCTTTGTCTCCCTGAGTGGCTGCGGCCGAGGGCATGGACTTGACAGGGAAGGAGAAATCGAATGCGCGGTCCCCTTTGCCATCGGTGCTGAAAGCCTGCTGCCAGAGCACTTGCCCACCAGCTCCCTCCACTCGCACGCTGCCAGGCAGTCCGGCGGGCATTTGATCTCGGATGACGACGCGACCGCGCACCACCTCCTCCGCAAAGACGGCCTCGGGTGCGACGACATCCACCACTGAAAGGTCCGCTGGAGAGACTTCCGAACCGAATCCGACCGCGAAAAGGGGTACGCCTGCTGCCTTTAGCGACTGGCTGAACTCCTCTGGTGAACCGTCAGAGTTGTGCTGGCCATCGGAGAGCAGCACCAGTGCGCTACCTGCGGTGACGGGCCCCAGCGCCTGCCGCAGCGTGCTGTCGAGGTCAGTCAGCGTGCCATCGGGCGGCACCTGAAGCGTGGTCGGCGGGTCGCCGGAGGTATCCGCACCACGCTGGCGCCACCACCAGAGCCGCTGCACCTGCCGACCGCGCAAGTTCACGAGTTCGACGTCTGCCGCTTGGGTAAGCTTTTGCAGAAGGGGAGTCTCACCTTGCAGCAGGGCCTTCTCCAAGCGCTCCCACCGCGTCTCAGCATTCTCACCATCTGTCAGCCGCATGGAGCCGGAGCCATCCAGGGCCAGGATCACGCGGCCAAGTTTTTTTACCGTGGTCTCGTGCCTGAGGATGGGGCCTGCGAGAGCCATCACCAGGAGAAAGACAGCCAGGGAACGACAAGCGCCCGGCACCCAAGCCCAGCGATCTGGCAGCAGCCGGACCTCACGCCGGTAGAGCAGCCACATCAGCAAGGCCGCAAACGCGGCCACACCCATCACCGGCAGGAGGGGCCAGTCCCCCGTGAAGCGAAGTGTGGTTTCTGTCGTTGGGTTCATCAATGGCGAGCCACCCTTAACGCATGAGCCTGCCCGTGGTTCATCAAAAATCTTTTGCTCTGTGCATCTTGCTCCGTTCCGTCCCTGAGCATGAACCGCCGCCATTTCCTCCATACCAGCGCCGCCCTGGCGTTTACAACACAAGTCCGCGCCGCTGAGGGCGAGAGGCTGAGGGTGGCCGTCATAGGGCACACAGGGCGGGGAAACTACGGGCACGGATTGGACACCATGTGGGCGAAGCTCTCGGAGCGCACGCGTCTCGTGGCGGTGGCGGATGCGGATGCAAAAGGTCTCACTGCTGCCTTGCAAAGACTGGGTCTTAACCATGGCTTCGCTGACTACCGGGAAATGCTGGGCAAAGAGCGGCCAGACATCGTCGCCATCGGCCCACGGCATGTGGATCAGCACCGGGAGATGGTGCTGGCTGCGGTGGAAGCTGGAGCCAGAGGCATCTACATGGAGAAGCCTTTCTGCCGCACGCTTGCGGAGGCAGATGAGATCGTGCAGGCCTGCGAAAGGTCCGGCACGCGGCTGGCCCTGGCGCATCGCAACCGCTACTGGCCTGTGTTGAAAACGATTCAGGAACTCGTGGCGGATGGCACGCTGGGCGAGGTGCTAGAGTTCCGTGCGCGAGGGAAGGAAGACCAGCGTGGTGGTGGTGAAGACATGTGGGTGCTGGGCAGCCACTTGTTCAACCTGCTCGCATCCTTCGGCGGCCCACCGGTCAACTGCACGGCGTCGATCTATCAAAAGGGTCGTCTAGCCATCGCCTCGGACCGCGACGAAGTGGGAAAGGAGGGCATCACCCCACTGGTGGGGGATGAGATCCACGCCACATTTGCCATGCAGAACGGGGCGAAAGCCTTTTTCTCTTCCATCAAGGGCAAGGGTACCAAGGACGCCGGTTTTGGCATTCAGATCATTGGAACCCAAGGCACGATCGACATGCGCATGGATGCGAACCCGTTCGCCCACTTCCTCTCCGGAAATCCCACCACCGTCGTAGCTGGACCGCGCGAGTGGATTCCCATCAGCACCGCTGGCATCGGCAAGCCCGATCCCCACCCGGAAGTCACCGCCTCAGTCATGGACCATCGGCTTGCAGCTGCGGACTTGTTTGACGCCATCGAGCAGCGCCGAGATCCGCTTTGCAGCGCCGCAGAAGGCCGCATCACGATGGAGATGATTTCCGCCGTTTTCACCTCTCACATCCAGGGCGGAGCAAGGGTGACCTTTCCGCTTACGTTCCGGGAGAACCCGCTGACCGTGTGGAAGTGAGAATGTGGTTCTTCGATAGGCCATGGAGGAGCCACGGCGCAAGCCACAGCAGGCGGGCGCGTTTCTTAGTTTGTGATCAGGACCCTGTTCTTTCTCTTTCTTTCCGCTGGTTTGGTGCTCGGAGCGCGTCCGAATGTGCTGCTCATTTGCGTGGACGATCTCAAGCCTGCACTTGGTTGTTATGGTGATACTCATGCCCGGACACCGCATCTCGACCGGCTTGCCTCCCGCGGAATGCGTTTTGACCTAGCCTATTGCAACCAGGCTGTGTGCGCACCGTCGCGCAACAATCTGTTCCTGGGCTCGCGCTCCACCTCATTAGGCATCTACAATCTAAGCCGGAACTTCCGCGATGCGGTGCCGAATGCGGTCACGATGCCGCAGTATTTCATGCAGCACGGCTGGCAAGCGCAAGCCATCGGCAAGCTCTTCCATACCGGCCATGGCAACCACGATGATGAGCGCTCATGGAGTGTACCCACCATCAAGGACAAAGTGGTGGAGTATCTGGATCCAAAGAACTCCGCCAACGGCCAGCTCACGAGGGAGGAGGCCTTTTTCACCAACCAGCAGCTGGGAAACATCCGTGCACTGCCGCGCGGTGCCGCCACGGAGTCGAGCGATGTACCTGACAATGCTTATGCAGATGGCCGCATAGCCGATCTGGGCATCGAGCGGCTCAGGGCCTCACGGCTGAATGCAGACCGGCCCTTCTTTCTGGCGTTGGGTTTTGTGAAGCCGCATCTTCCCTTCACGGCTCCGAAGAGGTACTGGGACATGCATGATCCACAGAAGCTTCCGCAACCTTCCCGCCACACGCCACCGGACGCGGCGCCGGAGTTTGCAGGCAAGACCACAGGTGAGCTGAACCAGTATGAACCCGTACCTGAAGAGGGAGCCGTGTCCGCAGACCTGGCCCGGCACTTGATTCATGGTTACTACGCGGCGGTGAGTTTTGTCGATGCCCAGGTAGGTCGTGTGATGGATGAGCTGGACAAGCTGAAGCTTTCTGAAAACACGCTCATCGTCCTGTGGGGAGACCATGGTTGGCACCTTGGAGACCATGGCATGTGGACCAAGCACACGAACTATGAGCAGGCGAATCGCATCCCACTCGTCATCGTAGCGCCGGGAGTGGCAGCGCCCGGTAGCAGCACCAGGCAACCTGCGGAGACAGTGGATGTGTATCCCACGCTCGTCGAGCTTGCCGGACTGCCCAAACCGGCCCCTCCGCAGCCGCTGGATGGTGTAAGCCTAGTCCCTGTGCTGCGAGACCCCGCGCTCCGCGTGCGGGACCACGCCACGCACTGCTTCCCCAGGGACGCCCTGCTGGGGCGCGCCATCCGCACAGAGAGGCATCGGCTTGTGGAATGGAAAAAGCCGGGCGCACCGCCTGAGGAGTCCATCCTGGAGCTTTATGACTACGAGGTGGACCCGGAGGAGACGCGCAACCTTGCGGAGGCGCAGCCTGAAGTCGTCGCCCGACTTCGCAAACTGCTCGCCCAACAGCCGGAGGCACGTCCCCCAAGTGATTCACCAGGCAAACGCAAGGCCAAGGCCAAATAGCCATCTCGTCGCCGAGTCATTCGCCCCCTTTTCTCTTTTCACTCGTCCGTTTTCACTCCCTAGTTGGCGGCCCCCGTATGTCCGCCCTCATCTCCGTCAAAGACCTCCGCCTTCAGTTTAGCCTCCAGCAGGTGTTCAATGATGCTGCAATGGCCATTCATGAAGGGGAAAAGCTCGGGCTGGTGGGGCGCAACGGCTCCGGAAAGACCAGTCTCATGCGCATCATCGCGGGCGAGGAGCAGCCAGACAGCGGCACGGTGGCCCGTCGCAGTGGACTCATGGTCGGCTACCTGTCACAGGAGTTCATCCTGGACGAGCAGGCAACCGTGGTCGAGAACGTGCGGGCCGGGGCTCAGGTGCTGCTGGAAATGATCCGCCGCTATGAGTCAGGCGAGGTGAAGGGGGATCAAGAGGCGGCGCTGCTGCATGAGATTCAGATGCACGACGGCTGGGGGCTGGAGACTCGCATCAGCACTGCGATGAACCAGCTTGGGCTTCCCCCTCCGGACCGGATCGTAACTGGACTCTCTGGCGGGGAGAAACGGCGCGTGGCGCTGGCGCGGGCGCTGGTTTCTCAGCCGGACCTCCTGCTGCTGGATGAGCCCACCAACCACCTGGATGCGGAGTCCATCGAGTGGCTTGAGCAGTTTCTCAGAGAGTTTCGAGGGGCCGTGCTGTTCGTCACGCATGACCGCTACTTTCTGGATCACATCGCCACGCGGATCATCGAGATCGATGACGCTCGCATTTACAGCCACCAGGGGAACTACACGGCCTACCTTGAGAGCAAGGCATTGCGTGAAAGCGTGGAGGCCAACACTGAGCGTCGGCGGCAGGCTTATCTGAGGCATGAGCTGGAGTTTGTCCGTGCCGGGGTAAAGGCACAGCGGAGCAAGGCACGCACGCGCCTGGATGAGTTTGAACGAGTAAGCGCCATTGAGGCACCGGAGGAGGATTTGGTGATGGATCTCCTCATTCCGCCTGCGCCGCCGCTGGCGAATACGGTGATTGATGCGGTCAATCTCGGTGCCCGCATCGATGAACGCTGGCTCTTCAGTCACCTGGATCTGAGCTTTGAACCTGGCACCTGCACAGGCATCATCGGCCGCAACGGCCTTGGCAAGACCACGCTGCTGCGCCTGCTCATGGGAGAACGTGAGCCGGACGAGGGAACGGTCACCATTGGCAAACGCACCATGTTCAACTACGTGGACCAGCAGCGTCTTCTGCTCCATCCGGAGAACAGCGTCATGGAGGAAGTGGCAGGCAAGTCGGAGTTCGTCAGCTTTGGCGAGGAGAAGCTTCATGTGCGCACGTATCTGAAGCGTTTCCTCTTCACGGATGAGCGCGTCACCATGCGGGTTCGTGAGCTATCGGGGGGCGAGCAGAGCCGTGTCCTGCTGGCAAAAATCCTCCGCAGGGGTGGGAACTTCCTCATCCTGGATGAGCCGACCAACGACCTGGATCTTCAGACCATGCGTGTGCTGGAGGAGGCCATCCTCGCCTTCAAGGGCTGTGTGCTTGTGGTGAGTCACGACCGCTACTTCCTGGACCGTGTTTGCGACCGCGTCATCGCCTTTGAAGGTCATGGCCGCATCCATCTCTGCGCGGGCAACTACAGCTACTATCAGGAGAAGCGTGCTGCTCAGGCTGCCGCTGAAGCGGCACTGGTCAGCGCGCCGGTGAAGAAATCCAGACCGGCCAGCACCACGGAAAAGCCGCGAAAGTTCAGTCAAAGGGAAGCCCGTGAACTCGCCGAGCTGGAGTCCACCATCGCCGCGCTCGAAACGGAAATAGCCACCCTGGAAGCAGAACTCAACAATCCGGAGCTGTATGCCAAACTCGGCTCTGGCACACAGGCTTATCTCGACAACCTTGAGGCGAAACGCAAAGAGCTTGAGAACCACTTTGCCCGTTGGGCGGAGCTTGAGGAGATCAAGGCCAGATGTGAAACCGCAGCGTGAGACGACAAGCCTGTGATGTCTTGGTGACTTGGTACCCCTGAATCGGAAGGCAAAACGTGTGTTGCAGGCGTGCTGACCTGCAACACACGGATGTGTTTCTCTTTAGTGCCGCCGCTCAGCTATTGCTTCTCAAACACTACCTGTCCGGACAGGATGGGGGAGGAGGTGGTGGTCGTGAGCGGGACGTCCGTCGGCAGTGCGGGCAGAAGGAAGTAGCCGTAGCCCACCCACTGAGTTCCCTGCTTGATGATGATGCCTTCGTAGTTGACGGGACGTGTGACGACCAGCGGCGTGATGGGGGGCGTAGTGCGCGGGTTGTCGTCCGTCAGCACAAACTTGCCGTTGAACCTGCCGAGCTTGGCCACATTGGCGGAGTTCACGATGGTCGTCGTGGTCCCAGGGTTCATGGTCAGTTTGTTGAGTGCGTCCACGGTGAGGCTTGCATTGGGTGCAGGTGGAAGGGGAGCCGGATTGTTGCGGACAGAGATGCCGCCTTCGTTGAACTGCAAGGTGGCGGTTCCACCTGGAGCTGTGAGACCCAGAATGAGGTTGCTGCCGGTGGGTGCCACGTAGCGCCCGCCGATAGGGGTGAGGTCAAAGGCGGCAAAGCCTGCCTTGTAGGTGCGGGCAGTAGCGCCGGGATCCGCTGGGCGCATCCAGCTCACTGAGCCGCCGTCCAACACGTTATCGCTGAAGTCAGGTGCGGTGCCCATATCGATGTCCATGTCTCCCACGAGCGAACCTTTCTCGGCGGTGGCGTAGAGCTGACGGTAGAGGATGATTTGCCCGTTCGGCCCCACGAAGGTGGAGGTGGAGATGGCTTGGCCGTCGGAGGTCTTGCCAGAGACGGTGAGTGCGCCGGAGTTTGCGACGGTGAAGCTGGCGAAGCCGTTGCCCAGAGGCACGCCAGCTGGTGGTGTGGCGGGCAGTTCAAAGACGACGTTGTAAAGTCCGGCGAAGTTTCTCGCGCCAAAGTCTGCGGTGAGGGTGACGGTGGGAGCCGCGCTGGTGAGTGTGGCGGGCAGGGTGAGATTGAAGCTGGTGGGGTTTGTGATGGTATCCACCTTGGCTCCTATGGGTATGCCGGGTCCTACGACGAACATGCCGGGCTTCAGAAGCACGGTGGAGTTCGTCTGCACGGCCACGTCTCCCTGCGTGGTGGCGCACTTGGTGAGCTTGACCGCCTTGGTGCTCCAGACATTGCGCCAGCCGCTGAAGGTGGCTGTGGTAGCTGGAGCGGACAGAGTGCCGGAATCCGTGAGTGTGCCAGACACCAGTGCGGTGGTGGAGTCGATGGTGAGATTCACCGTCAGTTCGGTCAGCGGGGCCTTGCGCTTGATGACGGCGGTGAGCGTGGGCAGCAGCGGATTGGCGCTGTTGAGACGGAGCTTGGGCAGAGGGTAGGCGGTAGTGCCGATGAACAGCTTGCCAGTCACCGCACCGGTGAGGGTAGTGGTGAAGTCAATGCGCGCCCCGAGATTGAGCGATCCATTCTTGCCAACGAACGTTCCGGAGCGACCTGCCACTGCCACGAAGGTGCCCACTGCATTCGCGCGCAGCGGACGCACCACGATGGAGGTGGTGACGGTGAAGGAACCCGCAGGGTTGGTGGCAGTGAGGATGACATTCGGGTATGTGGTATCAGTGGAGATGGCCACGGTGGGGTTGCCGGTGATGACGCCAAAGCTGTTGATGGTTAGCCCGGCGGGAAGGTTCCTGGCGCTCCAGGTGGTGGGTGTCTGCCTGCCTTCCGCATCGTTGGCGATGGGGATGTCGTAACCATTCGGCGGGTAGTAAACAGCTCCCACGGTGGCATCTGGAAGGCGGCCCATGGGGAAGCTGGCAGTGGTGATGGAGGGCAGAATGGCGGTGCGCACGTTGAACGCTGTGCCTTCGGCGAACTGACCTGTCAGTGCAGGCACCGTGGAGGTGACCCGGCACTGATAGATGCCTTCATCTGCGGTGACGAGGTCCTTGATGGTGAGGGATCTGGTCCCCATGCCGGAGTAGAGGGTGGTTTCGCTGTCCTGGATGGGTGACCCGTTTTTGTACCAGCGGTATTGGAGTCCGTTGCCGGCTGCATTGGTGGTGAGGACGAAGTTGCTGCCTTCCTTGCCCAGAGTGAGGCGGGGCGCGGCGTAGGTGGCAAGCTGCTCCACGACCACGAGTTCAGCAGCGTTGGGCGTAAGGACTCCCAGGGGGGTGATGGGGTTGGTCGATCTGGCGCTGTATTGACCGGCGCTGGCCAGGGTGGCGGAGGCGATGCTGTAGGTCTGCTCGGTGTCGCTGACCACGGGGACGATGGCAGCGCCCAGGTTGGCACCGTTTTTCAACCACTGAAGGCGCAGCACCTGGCTGCCTACGGGTGTGGTTTTGAACTCGACCGCTGCACCTGTGTTGACGATTTTGGACTGGCTGGCCAGTGAGGGGACAGCGAGCGAGAAGTTGGCCGGGCGGTAATCGTTGGTGATAGTGAGTGTGTAGGTCCGCTCAGCCGGTGTGCCCGCCACCACGCCACCCAGGCCTGCTGGGGTGGGAGTGCCCAAGTTGACGATGACGGTCTCGTTCAGTGCTTCTCCGAAGTCACCCACGTTCAGCGTGTCAGGCCTTACGTTGATGGTGATGAACTTGGTGGTTTCTCCAGGTCCAAAGCGCAGAGGCGAGGCGCTGATGGTGTAGTCCAGGCCAGACGTGGCGGTGGAGCTGGACGCTACGGTGAAGGGGACGGAGACGATCTGACCAGCGCTGAGATTGGGAGCGGGCAGTATGGTGACGGCGACCTGCACGCTACCTACGCTTTCATTCACACCCTGCGTGTTGATGGCGAACTTGAGAGTGGGAATGATGGACTTGATGCGGATGATGCCGGAGGTGGCGAAGTCCCCCGTGTCCCAGGCGAGGCCTGCCGGAAGTGCGGGCAGGTCTGAGAAGTCCACTCCAGTGAAGTCTGGAGTCACGAGCGGATCCCAGTCGATAAGATCGAAGGTCTGACCCTCGGCTGGGACGAAGCCACTGATGAAGTCCACGAGGATCTTGCCGGCGAAGGTGATGGGTCCGGCGATGTCCGTGGTGCCGTTGTTGTTCTTTGCAAAGGTGAGGGCATCATAGCCAGCTGTGGGGTTGCCGCGCGAGGTGCCGGCGATGTCGAAGTGAATGATGGAGTCTGCGACGCCGCTGAGTCCTGCATAAACCGTTACTTCCGAAGTGGTACCACGCGTGCCGATGACCAGCGTGGTGTCCGCTGAGAGTTCATGCACATCTGCCACGGTGCCGGTGAGGGAGGTGTCTCCCAGAACGGGCGTGTTAAGCTCCAGCGTTACGGTGTCCACCAGTTTGAGCGTGGCGGTGAAGGCAGAGAGATTGCCTGCAAGTGTGAGCGTGCCGGCACCTCCAAGCTGTATGCCTTCGATGGTTGGTCCATCCGCACCGGTGATGGCTCCTGCCAGCGTAGTGTGGTTCTCCACCATGACGGTGATGGGTCCGGTTGCTCCGGTGAAGGTGAAAAGGTTATTGTCTCCGAGGAACTCCATGTCCGCTCCCTGGAGCACCACGGGGCTGGCTGTGCGTCCGCCAATAGACAGTCCTATGGGCAGGGCGTTGGTGCCGGTGAGGTTGGTGGTGGCTTCCAGCGTGCCATAGTTGAAGAACATCTGGGTGATGCCCAGGGCGTCCTTGTTGCCGATGATGATTTTTCCTCCCGGGGTGGGTGTGAGTGCTTGAAGGCCGAGCGTGGTTTTGTTCAGCGCGGTGTTGCTGCCACCGAGGGCGAGCGTGCCTGCGCCGGTTTTGATGATGCGGTTGTTACCCCCTCCGGTGAGCGTGAGGCTGCCCGTGAGGTTCAGGAAGGCGCTGGCGTTGGAGACGACGATGTCACGATTCGTGCTGCCGAAGTTCAGGTTGTTGTTGATGGTGGCGGTGCCACTGGCGTGGCTGGCAGTGATGTTGCCGACGCTGGCGGGGTTCCCCGTGAGCGTGCCCGCAGCGGTGAAGCCGATGGCACCAAGGCTGTTGATCGCTCCGTTCGTAGTGACGTAACCTTCTCCTCCGATGGTGAGACCGGAGAGCGAGAGGTCTGCCTCAATGGTGAGTTCGGTGACCGCTGCCGGTGCGAGCACGCCGCTCCCGGTGAGGGCGCGCGTGGCTGGCAGGGTGACGGGTGCGGTGATGGCGAGCGTGCCGCCGCCAAGCACGATGTCGTTATCGGCGTTGCCAAGGGCGTTGTTGCTGAAGATGGAGAGTGTGCCGCCACCAATGGTGATGTTCCCAGTGAAGCTGTTTGAAGCATGGAGGCGGAGGATGCCGGGTCCTTGCTTGATGAGGCCGTGAGTGCTGGCAATGGCGGACTCGATGCGCGCAGCGGCTCCCGTTGCGACTTTGATGGTGGGCGAGCTGTCCACAAACTGGAGGAGGCCGCCGGTGAGCTGCACTTCGCCTTCTTCAAAGTCTAGCCCACTGATGTCCTGAACACCTGTCATGGTGACGGTGTAGAGTCCGGTGGCATCGGTACCAGCTGCGAAGGTGGCGTCGTTGCCTGCTACCCATGCTTCCGCAGGCGCAGTGCCTGCGGAGCTGCTGTTCCAGTGCATGGCGGTGTCATCCCAGGCACCGCTGGGCTGTGTGCCGCCAGCGCCCGCCGTGCTGCCATTGATGTCCCAGAAGAACTTCGGCGGTGGCGGCACGATGCCGGAGAGGATCAACTGGAAGTCGTCGATGGCCATGCCGGCATCGTTCCCCGTGTCGTCCGTGTCCCGCCAGCGGATGTGCAGCGTCTGACCTGGCTCCCAGCCTGCGAGTCCTGGGAAGGCGATGGGGGATTTCACCTGCCGGTTGGCGGGGAGGTTGCCATCCACGGCAGCCCCGGAACCGGCGGTAGTGAGGATTTCATGGATGTCATACACGGTGGCTGCGTTCCAACCGGTGAGGTCGTTGACGTTTCCGCCGATCTTCCACTCAAAGGCCCAGACTTCGTCAGCAACCGAGTTGTTTTGGCGCCATTGTTCTGCGGTGAATGCGATTTCCACATTGCCTCCCGTGATGGTGGAGCCGGTGTAGTTGGTGAATGACGCAGCGAAGGCGGCCGTGGTGGCCCCTGCGCCAACGGTACCGAGTGCACGATCCGCATTCGCGGTGGTGCCGAAGTTGTAAACGGTGCCCGTAGTGCCGGAGCCGTTGTTGGTGGTGAAGGCAGGGGTGGTGGCGCTGGTGATGGTGGCTCCGATGGCGAGCGTGCCTGAGCCTGCTACCTTGTAGCCGGTCCAGCCCGTGGGGTAGGTGGGCGTGCCCGTTCCCATGGAGTTGAAGTTCTCAGCGTAGGTGCCGTTTCCGGTGAGATAGATGGCATTCGGTGCTCCAGCAGGAGTCACCACGAGCGCACGGGAGACGGAGCTGGCCGCATGGTAGTTGCTGTCGCCCGCCTGGGTGGCGACGATCTGGGTGACGCCTTCTCCTCCTAGGGTCACGGTGCTGCCTGCCACGGTGGCCACGGCCAGCACGGTGCTGCTGTAACTCACTGGCAGCCCGGAGGAGGCGGTGGCAGTGAGGGCGAAGGGGGCATCCGCCGTGGTCTTCACCGGCAGGGTGGGGAAGGTGATGGTCTGGCTGGCCTTGGTGATTTCCCCAGTGAGGCCGGTCGGCTGGGTGAGCGAGTAGTTGCCGGCGGCAGCGCCTGCAAGAGTGCTGGTGGAAGTGACGGGGATGCCGGTGCCTGCGTTGGGGTCTGCGAAGGTGCCAGTGCCGTTTAGGGTGACGTCATCCATGCCTATGACGCCGCTGAGCGTGCCGGTGATGACGGCGGCGGTGGTGGTGTCATAGGGACGTGTGGTGACTGCGGCACCGGAGATGGTGAGAGGAGCCTGGGTGATGTTGGCCGTGAGGCCGGTGGGTTGAGTGAGGGTGTAGTTGGCCTCTGCACTGCCGGTGAGGGTGTAGCCTGCCACGGTTACCGCGATGCCGCTTGCCACTCCGCTGGTGGCGAAGGTGGCGGTGGGCGTGCCGGAAACGCTGACATTGCCCACGTCCGGTGCTTCCACGCCTACCAGTGTGGGTGTGCCGGTGAGAGTGGCCGAAGTGCCGCCATCGTACACTTTGTTCTCCGCGCTGACGCCGGTGATGGTGAGGGCTTTCTTGGAGACGCTGCTCGCGGTGGTGGCGATGGTCTTCGGGTCAGCTCCACCGCCGGATACGGTGACGTCTCCGGAGTAGGTGCCGAACGGCGTGGTGGCGGAGAGCCGGACGTAAATGGTGGTGGCAGGCACACTGCCAGACGTGGGCGTAAGGGTGATGCTGGTGGCGTAGCCGCTGCTGATGCTGGTGGACACTTCAAAACCGGCGGGTGGGGTGACGGTGAGGTTGCCGGTAAGCGCACTGCCGGAAGCGGTGAAGCTGGTCGGCGTGGCTGATGGCGTGCCGTAAGTCGTGTTCACCGCACCCAAGGTGCCAGTAAGGTTGATGACGGGTGTGTTGCTGACGGTGAGATCCCCTGCTTCATAAGTGATGTCATAGTTGGAAGCGGTGAAAGTGCCTCCTGTAGCGGCGGAAGGTGTGACGGAACCAACATAAAGACCCGGGGGATCCATGGCATCCGCACCTGCGCCGTAAGTGATCGTGACGGTGCCGACGGTTTCAGACCCTACCAGTGCGGAGGTGGTGAAGGCAGTAGAGCCAGGGCCGCCGGTGAGAGTGTCACCGAAGGTCTTGACCACATCATCCGCTGTGATGGTGAGCGGTGCGGGCGTGATGTCGGCGGTGAGGGTGGGCTGCGTAAGGGTATAGTTGCTGCTAGGCGGGGTGAAACCGGTGACGGTGATTGTCTTGCCCGTGCCAACGGCAGCGTCGGCAAAGGTGGCGGTGCCAGTGCCGGTGACAGTAAAGGTTTCGCTGTTCTCCAGGCCCGCGTATTCCGGAGTGCCAGTGAAGCTGGCGGTGGTGTTTCCGTTATACACTTTGTTGCTGCCGGTGAGGCCAGTGATGGTGAGTGCCTTGGCAGCTACGCTGTTGCCGGTGGCGGTGGTGGTGACGTTTTTGGTGGTGGCACCGGTGCTGGTGAGCGCCACGTTGACGGCGTTGTAAGTGCCGGTGACGGGCGCATCTGCCTTCAAACGGACGTAGAGAGTGCCGCTAGCAGAGCCGCCAGACTCGGCAAACGTGGCGGTGCCGCCGAATGCGATGTTGTCCGTGGAGACTTCAAACCCCGCAGGTGCGGTGGCGGTGATGTCGGCAGTCAGATCCGTACCTGTGACGGTGAAGGACTGCGAGGCAGAGGCGGTGCCATAGGTGGTGGTAAAAGCGGTGGCTGTGCCAGTGACGTCGATGGTGGGCACGGGACCAGAGGCACTAGCCGTGATGGACAAGTTATCAATCCCTATGCCCTGGCCGTTGCTCGAACCTCCAACACCGGCGAACGTCCATCGCAAATAGTAAGTGGAGCCATTGGCAATGCTGAGGCCAGTGAGAGTGACGCTTTTGCTGGTGCTCAGCGGTGGATTCGAGATAGTGGTGTTGTTCGCATCTGCGGGATAACTTTGGTCCCCGGCCGGAGCCGACGTTGCGGGTGAAGCGGTGCTTCCATGGAAGAATGTCCAGTTAAAAGCCCGGCTGCCAGACCTGCTCTTCTCGTAGTCAAAGTTGATGCTGAGCCCGGCGATGGTGGTGCCCGTGTTGTTGGTCAAGGCCAAGATAACTGATCGGGCTGAGGTGAAACTGCCCGTATTCAAAAAGCCCAGGCTGCGATCGGTTGCAGTTCCGGTGACCCCGTTTGCCCAGTTAATCGTTCCTCCGCCGGATGTGCTAGTAACGACTCCGGTGCCGGTTGTGCCATAGGCGAGGCTGGTGGAGGAAAGGCCCGTTGTCCAACTAATCGAGTCCGCAGCATCGCTGACTTTGAATCCTGTGGGAAGCGTGGCGGCGGCAGCGGTTCCCATGCTGTCAAAGTTTTCGGTCACGGGTGTTCCGATGCTGGGAATGCTCAGCTGCCCCTGCACTGCTCCGACCCAGCAGAAGAGAGTCGCAAAAACGATAGATTGCAGGCGCGACAACTGACGAGGCAGTCCCGATGGTTTGAGTGGCGAGTAGGTCTTCATCGATAAGTTAGGAGGTCAGGGCGAATCGGGAGTGGATGGAGATAACGTTGGTTTTCGACCATCTAAAGCGCCCCAAACTGACAAAAATGTCACGTCCGTTGTTCAGCAGTTCTTATGCCGAAAAAAAATTCCACTTTCATTGAACAAACGTCCCCTGATGCGGTCTGAGACGTATACAGCGATGGAGGGTGAAAACTTCCAAAGCTGGTCTTGAGAGTGATTGGTTGTTGTCACCCCAAAGCCTCTGCGCAAGCGGAGGATGTCGGGTTGATGCCACCCCCGGGGTCGAGCGGAATCGGGAGCCGCTCGGCCCCAACTTTTTTGCCGTTTCGCGACTACCCTCCCCAGGAAAGGCTATATTGCCATGAGCCGGGAGGAGGAATGAGCGGGCGGTGGTGCTGAGCATCAGGGTGTGCTCTCGCCCAGGTACTTCAGCCGCTCGCGCATCGCAACGCGGGCTGCTGTTTGATTGCCGGTGCGCTGGTGGGCGCGGGCTAGGTTTTGCCAGGCGTAAGGATGGGTGGGTTTGATGCGGGTGGCTTCCTTGTAGGCGTCGATGGATTTGAGGGGCTGACCGGCGCGGTCGAGTAGCAGGCCTTTGAGGAACCAGGCATCGGCGTAGCGGTCATCGAGCTGCAGACAGCGCTCCACGGCGGTCATGGCTCCCACATAATCTTGCAAACGGGAACGGGTGTAGGCGAGGAGATAGTAGGCCGGGGCGTAGTAAGGCTCCAGTTTCACGACCTGGCGCAGGGCATCGTCGGCTGTGGTGTAGTCTTTTTCCTGGAGGGTGCGGGTGCCAAGGAGCAGCCAGGTCAGCGGATCACCGGGACGCAGGGAGGTGGCTTGCTTGAGGGCGTCCCGGTCCTCGTCGGTGCCGGGTTTGCCATCGGTGCGTCGAAGTTGAGCGGTGGCCAGCTGGTGCCAGTAGAGACCGGTGCGCGGGTCTAGCGCCACGGCTTTGCGCTGGCAGTTGATGGCTTCAGCGGCTGCACCTAGCTGACTGCAGCTGAGGCCAAGCAGTGTCCAGCACTCTGCACTGCGAGGGTACTTTTGAGTGAGGGCGATGAGCCTGCGGGTGGCGTTCATGATTTTCTTTTCGGTAAGGGCCTGCCATGCGGCCAGGAAGGCAGCGTCCTGGGTGACGTCCTTGAGTTTGGGTTCTTTCGGCAGCAGTGAGAGGGACTTCGGATCGCCCAGTCGGCGCTGAGATTCATAAGCCGCCATGTCACTGGGGAGGGCGAAGTTCATCCACGACTTCAGCGGCACTTGCATACCCACGACGGCGATGACACGGCCTTGCTCGTCGATGATGGGGGAGCCGGGAGCGCCAGGGGACTCGTCTCCTCGCACGTTCAGCCAGCCCTGTCCGGCCAGGGACTCATCCTTTTCGATTCGTGCATCGGCGAGAACAAGGCCGCGGCGTTCACTCACGGCGAAGAGGTGACAGGGCATGGGCTTGTCAAAGTTTAGGCCGGTGCGCAGCGGGAGCGGCTCCACCCCGGCGTCCTCACTCTGGAGCAGGGCTACGCCGCTTTTGAGATCGGCCACATACCAGCCGATGACGCGGTGGTTGCGGCCGTCCGCAGCGGTGGTGGTGATGTAGTCTATCCGGTCGGCAAAATCGGGATGAAGCAGCCCTGCGTCCGTGAGGATGAGACCTGACGCGTTGACGAAACAGCCCACGCCGCTGGAGAGGATGTCTCCATACTCATCCCAGACGCGGATGGCTACGACGGAGGGCGCTACCTTGATGGCCAGCTCAAGCAGACGCCGTTCTTCTGGAGTCATGTCCGGCTCCACCGGGGGCAGCGGAGCTAGGTCTGGCATGTCTGCGGGATAGCCCGGTGGCATGGGGGCGGGTGGCAGCGGTCTTCCGTCCGGACCCAGGTTGAAAAGGGGATTGGGCTCTCCGGCGCTGCGGCTGAAGTCAAAAAGTGGGTTGTCCGCCTCCATGCGACCGGGTTGAGGCAGCGCTGGGGGCGGGGGCGGATTCTGGGCAAAGCACGTGCCTGCCGCCAGCAGAGCGAGCAGTACGAGGGCGCTTGGGAAACTCATGGCGACCATGGTTCACAGCTTTGTCACAGTGGCACGTGGTTTACTGTGACAGAACATTCACAGAAGCCGTCTTGTCGTGCGTGCCGGTCCCGGTCAAGTCGGGGCGTCATCACTCTCCCCTCAACTTTCGCCCGCGTGACTCTCCACACCTCTCTTTCCACCGCCCTACTCGCTTTGCTTTTCGCGGCCAACGCCGCCGCAGAGATCGAGTTGAAGTCTCTGAGCAATCTCCGGGAAGGGGAGGGCACGAAGCGAAAATACGGACCTTACGTAGGCTTCTTTGGCGGAGGAACGGACAGCCAGACCGGCAAGCTGACCGTTGGCGGACTGCCATTCAAGCTGTCGGACTTCGACAATGGGAGCACCTACGGCATCGAGGTGGGTAAGAGTTGGAAGGCGAAGCGCTGGCCCTTGCAGGCCTCAGTCGAGTTCGAAGGCAGTTTTTACAGTGGCGAGCTGGGCGGTAAGGCTTCGGAGGAAGACATCGCCCGCATGTATGACAACGGGCTGCACAGCTTCAAGACGGACATGAATGCCGTGTTCTTCATGGTGAACGGCTCGCTGGCGCTTGATCTGTATCGCTACCGCGCACGGCTGGGCAAGTTCGTGAGCGGCCTGCGTCCTTACGTGGGAGGCGGCATAGGGGGTGGGCAGCTCTGGTTCCGCAACACAGTGACTACGTCCAAGGCTCAGTCCATGGCGGCTCCCACCGTGGCGGAGCCTTCCGCCTTGGGTACGCCTTCGGGCAGCGCGCCTGCTGCAACGACGACGGCCACTTCCTCCACGGTTCCCTTTGCCATGGATGACTTTGTGAATGCCTGGCAGTGGTATGCTGGCATCGAATACACCTGGAAGGACAAGTATTGCCTGTATGCCGAATATCGGGAGTTCCATCTCGGCGAGCTTGATGAGCTGGAGGACTTCTCCACCAAGGGCTACGCGCTCGGCTTCCGTTACCGCTACTAATCCCAGTCTCCAACTTTCTCTACTCTATGAACCCCCGCCATCTCCTCGCCACCTTCGTCCTTGCAGCCGCCGGTTCTTCCGCCAGCGCTGCGGAAGTGTATTTTGACACGGTTAGCACCGCCAAAGCCACGCGCCTCCACGGTGCGTATGTGAGCGCATACGCCGGTGCCAACACGGTGCAGAGTGTAGCTACCACTTCCAAGCTGGCCGGTCATTCCCTTCAGGATGCGACGGGCTGGAGCGCCGGCGTCCGTTTCGGCTACACCTTCGCTACCCCGATTCCGATTCGTCCCTCCGTGGAGCTGGAACTGGGTTACCTGACGAATGACATCAACCTTCAGCGCAGCTCCAAGAACAGTTACAAGGGCAGCTTTCAGAGCTTCAATGCGTTCGGCAACGTCGTTCTGGCGCTCGACATGGAGAACCACCTTGGCGAGTCCTCCTCTGACTTCTGGCGCAAGGTGAAGCCTTACATTGGAGCAGGTGCCGGCATGGCTTATGCACGGCTTCAGCGTTTGGAATACATTCGCCACGGACGCCGTGTGAACGATGAGGACGGCGGTCAAATCTCCTTTGGCTATCAGGTCTTCGGCGGCGTTGAATATGCTTTCACGGAAGCCTTCTCCATCTACGGCGAATACAAGTATCTGAGCCTTTACGACCTCGGCGGCGGCGAGGTGGGCGGTGCTGACTTCTCCGAGTATCTGATCGGCATGAAGTTCCAGTATTGATGCAAACTCCAGCGAACAACGGTCAGCCATCCTCTCCCATCATGCGTCGCGCACTTTCAGTCATCGCCGCCCTGCTCTCACTCTCACTTGCCAGTTGCGAGGTTTACACCACGAAGCGGGTCGAGTTCAAAAATCATCCGGTCGCTCTCTACGTGGTGAGCAAGGTCATCGACGAAGAAAAGGTCGAGTACAGCGTGAAGTTCCGCAATGTGGGCAAGGAAGTGATGAGCTTCGACTACACCATCTCCGACGAGGCAGGTGTGCCCCATGTAGATGCTGAGGGTCCAAACTCAGGGCTGGTAGAGAACCTGTATCCCGGAGCGGAAGTGGAAGTGCCCAATCCCATGAATCGCATGACGGTATGGGCCACGCTCGGGACTGTCACCTATGGACGTCAGACCAAGCCACAGATCAGTGCCATCTACAAACCTGGCAGCATGATGGGTGGCATCCCGGAGAGCGAGATCCCCAGCAGTCTGCTGCCCCAGCCACCTCCGCCGCCAGCGGTTCAGTAAAGCTCACGCCCGCTGACTCATGAACCAGCTGTGCCGGTGGTTCCTGACCGTGTTTCTCGCCGTCGGCAGCAGCCAGCTCTTCGCCCTCACGGGTGCCGAGCGGCTGCAGATGGAGCAGGAGCGCCGGGCCGCAGAGTTGTTCGCCAAGGCGCAGCGCTATGCCTTGCGCGGAGCGCCGGGAAATGCCGTGGAGACTCTCGAGAGTCTGGTGCGAAACTACCCGCGCTCACGCTGGGCTGGTGCAGCGCAATGGGAGATAGCCAAGCTGTATGGGGACAATCATCAAAACGCCGACGCGTTTGATGCCTGTCAGCTGCTGATAGATCACTTCCCAGACTATTTTGAGGCCGCGCTGGATATGCAGTTTCGTCTCGCGAAAAAGGTGTTGGTGCGCTACGAAGATTTGCAGCGGCACCCAGATGCCTTGAAGCCCAAGCAGCTCCTGAAAAAAGAAACGGTGTCTGAGATGCTGCGCATTATCATCCGGAACGGACCCCACTGGGAGCGCGTGGCAGAGGCGCAGTATCTGCTGGGCGTGGCACTGGAGAAGGAGGGCAAGACGGAGGAGGCACGGCGGCAGCATGAGAGCTTTGCGGAGAACCACAAGGGGCATGAACTGGCAGATGATGCCGCTTACCAGATCGCCTACATTGATTACAAGGCATGGAAGCGAATGCGGGGAGACGCGCCTCAAGCCCGAGAGCGCGCGGAGACCTCCCTGCTGTATTTCATCGCCAAGTTTCCTGACAGCTCCAAGGCGGCGCAGGCGAATGGCAGCCTTATTGAGATACGCAGTGCTGAAATGCGGGAACTGCAGCGGCTGGCAGAGTTTTATGACAAGCAGGGCAAGGACAAAGCGGCCGCGATTTACTATCTCACACTTGTGCGGCGTTTCCCTGAAGCCATGGCATTGCCCGGGCTGGAAGAGCGCTTGAACGGTTGGCTACAGAAGTATCCTGAAATGGCCGTGGCTCCTGCGGCTTCTCTTCCTCCTCCCCCTCCGGAGTATCTGGCTGCACCTGCACCTGCACCAGAGTACGATCCTATCAAGTATCCAGTGCTGGCTCCGCCCGCCCAACTTGCTGACGAGGATGGCATGTGACCGTATCGTAACCCTCACGAAGTTGAGGGGATGCGGCTCAATCTGTAAAGGCGGGGACGGCGCTGTGACACGCAGTAAGCCCCATCCAATAAACGACTCCATTACTCAACACCGCATTCGACCCATACGCCTCATGAAAGCTACGCTCGTCCTTTTCGCCTGTCTCGGGCTCGGCATGGCCTCCGCCAGCGCCAACGATATTGTCATCTTCAAACGGACAGAAACCGTGGCTGGTAACTACAACTCAGAGAGCACCACGCCGCCCGTGGGACTGAAGCCCTCCAAGACCTCGAACAAGGACGAGTTCTTTGAAGTCATCGATCTCACTGCCAAGCAGCGCAAGGTCATTCGCCTCATTCCGCAGGGCAAAAAGTTTGAGGTCGGCTCCGTGGAGAACACGATTGGCTACACCGTCATGCCACTAAAAGTCACGGGTACCTTCCTCTGGTATCGTGGTGCTGGTCAGGCCGGTCAGGCCGAGGCAGACTACGGGAATGGCGTGGAGCCTGGGTTTGACTTCTTCCCGGATGCCAGCGGCTCTTCACCTGCTGGTGATGGAGTGCCGGACTATTTCTCCACCTGGTACTTTAGCCAGGCCGAAACGGGCAAGGCTGGTCCGGTGAAGCTCGGAGCAGTGACGCTGACTGTTCCCACCACCATCAGCATCCTTGGTGACGCGGTGGAGCAGTTTGAAGACACTGGCGTCCTTGAGCGTGGTGCGGGTGCAAGCACCGTGCGCGGTAGTGTGGTGCTGGATCGCAGGCTCTCCACGAGAGCCAACAACGATGCCGGTTCTGGCACGCTGGCTTATGGTGAGACTCTCGTTCGCGGCGCTCTGGCCGCTCTTGGCTACACCGAGCTGGTTCCCTGATCTTTGACTGTGCTCCACTGGTTGGTTAGTCGTCTGGTAAAACCCGGGGCTGCGAGAGCGGCTCCGGGTTTTGTCTCGCTTGTGCTGCTGCTGAGCGGTTGTGGAAAGAAGCAGGAGGAGGCAGCCGCTAGCCAGTCGGAGCCTGGCGCGAAGGAACTGGCCCCTGTAACGCGGTCCATGGTCACCTATGAGCGTGGACGCTACTACACGCCGAGCGCCAGCCATGCCGCAGGGCGCAGCTTTACCGAGCTGACCGACGAGGAGAGACGCCGCGCCGAAGAGGTCCGCAAGGCGCTGAAGGGAGCTAAGGGCATAGATGAGATTCAGCGTGAACTGGCAGAAGCACGAACGCTGGAATCTGCGGCGCTGCTGGAAGTGGTCTCGGACTTGATGAAGAACCAAGACGGCATGGTGCGGACACTGGCGCTCACCTTGATTGAAGGGATCAACGCTCCGGAACTGGTGAATCCCCTGCGGCAAGCGTTCGCAGATCCCAGTGCAGATGTCCGCATCCAGGCGATGGAGGTGGCACAGCATGTAATCGATCCCGGGCTACGTGAGCCGCTTTTGAACATGATGGAGGATGAGCACCTGAGCGTACGCCAGCTCGCCCTTCAGGCGGCCAGAAACCAGGGGGAAGATTTTGCTGCTCTGGCCGTGGCCCGTGCCGCTACCTCCGAGCGAGAGGATATGGCTATGGCAGGACTGGCATTGATCGAGGCCAGCCCTGCCAAAAAGAACCTCGAACTGGTGATGAGGGGACTCAGTCACTCCAGCGCGAAGGTGCGGGAGCAGGCGCATGAAATGCTTTTTCTTACCACTCATCAGAGCTTCAAGACGCAGGCCGAGGCTCAGAACTGGTGGAAGGTGAATCAATCCGCGTTTGATGATGATTTGGTCATCCTTCAGCCCGAGATCATCCTCCAGCCTTCCGGGCGTGCGTCGGGTGGATGACGCCAGCGCTTGCAGATGCGCTGGTGCGGACTAGCGTCGCGCCATGTCCATACCTCTTCATCATCTCCGCGCTGCCATCGTGGGCACGGGTTTCATCGCGCCCGTTCACATTGAGGCACTGAAGCGTCTCGGCGTGCAAGTGACGGCCATCTGTGGTTCCACGAGGTCGGCGCTCGCCATGGCGGAACAGTGGGGAATACCGGAGGTGTATGGAGACTACGACGTGGATGCGCTTGTGACCTCGCCGAACATCGACGTCATCCACATCACCTCACCGAATAAGGTTCATGTGGAGCAGTCCCTCAAGGCGTTGGCTGCGGGAAAACACGTCATCTGTGAGAAACCCCTTGGTATGGACTCGGCTGACACTGCCAAAGTGTTGGCAGTGGTGAAGAGGAAGACGAGTCCGGTCTTTGCCGTGAACTACATGTGCCGGTATTTCCCTGCCATCCTGCAAATGAGGGCCATGGTGCAGCGGGGAGAGCTGGGGCAGATCATTCATGTGCAGGGCCACTTCTTCCAGGACTGGCTGCTGCATGAGACAGACTACAACTGGCGCGTGCTGGCGAGCGAAGGCGGTCAATTGAGGGCCGTGGGTGACATCGGAACGCATTGGATCGATGCGGTTTCCTTTGTGCTCGGAGCCAAGGCGGAGGGTGTGTTCGCTTATCTGGAGACTTTTCACAAAACCCGCCTGCGGCCCAAGGGGGAGGTGAAGACCTTTGCAAAGGTGGACCCGAAGAAGATGGAGCCTTACAAGGTGGACACTGAGGATTTTGGCAGCGTGCTGCTGAAGTTTGGCAAGTCGGACCACGGGTTCGCCAACGGTGTTCATGCGAGTGCCAGCATTTCGCAGGTGGCAGCAGGTTGGAAGTGCAGTCTGTACTTCGGCATTTACGGGACGAAAGGAAGCGTGCAGTGGGAGCTTCAGGAGCCCAACACGATTACTGTGGGCCGCCGTGATGAGCCGAATATGGTGCTGCAGCGTGCGACGGCGGGGTTCAGCGAAGATGTGGCAGGTTTCACCGATTATCCAGGCGGGCACCCAGAGGGGTTCTCGGATGCGCACAAGATGCAGTACCGCGCGGTGTATCAACACATCGCCTCTGGCAGGAAGACACCTGCCTTGTTCGCCACGGCGGCGGATGGGCATCATGAGGTGAAGCTGTGCGAGGCCATACTCAAAAGCGCGTCCAGCAAGACTTGGGTGAGGGTGTAGCGCCTGCCATGGCTGAACCGATCACTTTCTTCAATCGTCTCACGCAAAGGGTGGAGACGGAGGTCATTTACGGAGAGGCTTCGCTGCGTTGGATCTACGGTGATCCGCTGGGGCAGCTTGCGCTGCACGCGCTAGCGAAGAGGGCGCTTTTCTCGAAGTTCTATGGCTGGCTCATGGACCGTCCTTCCAGCGCTCAGAAGATAGGGCCGTTCATCGCGAAGTATGGCCTTGATCCTGCGGAGTTCGCTGACTCGGTGGAGGGCTTTCGGACCTTCAATGAGTTTTTCTCCCGCCGCCTCAAGCGGGAGGCGCGCCCGTTGGATGTGGGTGAGCGCAGTGTCATCTTTCCGGCGGATGGTCGGCATTTGCTGGTGGCTGACGTGGAAGAATGCAGAGACTTGTTCGTGAAAGGCGTGCGGTTCTCACTCGGGCAGCTGGTGGGTGATGCGGCGCTGGCTGCGGAGTTTAAGGGTGGCAGCGCATTGATTTCACGCCTGTGTCCCACGGACTATCACCGCTTCCACTTTCCGCTCGGGGGTCTTCCGCATGAACCCCGTCTGATCAACGGGCCGTTGTATTCCGTGAACCCAATTGCCTTGAAACAGCGCCCGACGATCCTTTGGGAAAACAAGCGCTATCTTACCTGTGTCGATGAGACGGCTTGCGGGCGGATGCTGTTTCTCGAGGTCGGTGCCACCTGTGTGGGCTCGGTGGTTCACACTTCAGAGGCTGAAAAGAAGGTGATGAAAGGGCAGGAAAAGGGGACTTTCCTCTTTGGCGGCTCCACGGTCATCACGCTGTTCAAGCCATCCGCCGTGCATTGGGATGTGGATCTGCGTGAACACTCGGCACAGGGGCGCGAGCTTTACGCCCGTATGGGACAGCACGCGGGAGAGGCCTTACAATGCTGAGCGGATGGCGGAAAGCAGGTCATTGTAGTCATCATAAGCAGGGAACTGCGGGAACTGTGCTTTGATGCTTTCAGGTGCGTGGAAGAAGAAGCCTGCATCCGCCTCACCCAGCATGGTGGTGTCATTGAAGGAATCACCAGCAGCGATGACGCGGTAGTTCAAGGACTTGAAGGCGGCGACGGACTTTTGTTTCTGGTTCGGCTGGCGAAGCTGGTAGCCGGTGAGTCGGTCATCCTTTACGAGCAATCGATGGCAGAAGATCGTGGGCCATCCGAGCTGTCGCATCAATGGTTTGGCAAACTGCTCAAAGGTGTCGCTGAGGATGATGAGCTGGGTTTCAGAACGCAGGGTGTCGAGGAACTCGCGCGCGCCCGGCAGCGGTGAGAGTGTGCTGATGACATCCTGGATGAGCGAGAGTGTGAGGCCGTGCTGGTCCAGGATCTCTAGCCGGTAGCGCATCAGCACATCGTAGTCCGGCTCATCACGGGTGGTACGGCGAAGCTCAGGTATGCCCGTGCGCTCAGCGACGGCGATCCAGATCTCCGGTACCAGCACGCCTTCGAGATCAAGCGTGACGAGAGTTTGTTTGGAAGAGGTTTCGCTCACCCATGTTGCATGTCATGGAGAGTCGGTCCTGTCCAGCGTCTTCCAATTTTTCAGGAGTTCGATGAGGAGACTGTGTTCCTTTTCCTTGATCCTTGCGTGCAGTGAGGCTGCGTCATCTCCTGGCAGAACGGGCACGCGGGACTGGGCCAGGACGGGGCCGGCATCCAGCGCTGCGGTCACGAGATGGATGGTGGTGCCCGTTTCGGACTCGCCCGCATCCAGCGCCTGCTGCACGGCGTTGCTGCCGGGGTGTTTCGGCAGCAGGGAGGGATGCAGATTGATGATTCGACCGGCAAAGGTGGACAGCACTGGCTCGCGGATCAGGCGCATGAAACCGGCTAGGACCACGAGGTCCACATCTGCCCGCTGCAAGTGCTCACACACCTCTTTTTGTGCATGGTCGGGGAAGCGTCTTGGATTGGGACCGGGGTCCACGACCTGCGCGGATAGGCCTGCCTGGACTGCGATGGAGTGAAACCCGGACTCTGGGCGGTCGGTGATGGTGCAGGCGATCTCGGCGTCCAGCATGCCCGCGCGCACGGCTGCCAGCAGAGCTGCCAGGTTGCTGCCCTCACCGGAGCCAAGGACGCCAATGCGGAGTCCGCGTTTCGGTGAATCACAGGCGAGGCGTTTCAGGGTGGAGGTAGTGGATTTGCCCGCGACGATGGGGAGGATGCGGATCTCGGCGCAGACGGCTTTGAGTGCGGCGCGTTCTTCCGGGTTTAGGGACTCCTCAGTGTAGTCGCCGCCTTTTGCATAAACATGAGGGCGGATGGTCTGGATCAAGCGGGTGGCTCGGGGTTCTGAAAAGAGGACCACGGCGTCCACACTGCGCAGTGCGCGGAGAACTTCAGCGCGGTCTTCCTCACGGTTCACCGGTCTGCCGGGGCCTTTGAGCTGTCTTACTGAAGCGTCCGAGTTCAGTGCCACCACGAGCGCATCGCCAAGAGCGCGTGCCTGCTGAAGGTAGCGCGTGTGCCCGGTGTGCAGAAGATCAAAGCAACCATTGGTGAAGACGAGTTTTTTTCCTGCGGCCTCTAGTTCCTCACGCCAGGCAGCGAGGTCTTCCGGCGTGGAGAGGATGGTGTGGTAGCAGGGGGCTGGCATGGCAGTGCCCTTTTCATGGGCCAAGACCGCCTGTTGTGCAAGCATGGGTGCGTATTTCAGAGTGATTGACCTGCGGTGCCGCCCGACTTTGATTTGGGGCATGAACAAGTCTCAGAGTGCGCTTGCGGCGGTGTTGTATGAGCCGGGAACTGCCCTTCGCGTTGAGGAGGTGGAGGTGCTCCCGCCGCAGCGAGGTGAGGTGACAGTGAGGATGAAGGCGGCAGGTGTCTGCCACAGTGACTGGCATGTGATGTGCGGTGATCTGAAGATGCCCATGCCGTTGATCCCGGGGCATGAGGGGGCTGGCATCGTTACCGCTGTGGGTGAAGGCGTGAGCACCGTAGAGGTGGGAGACCATGTGATCCTCATGTGGCGCGGACCTTGCGGCCGCTGCGAGTATTGTGCTATGGGCCGCCCCGCGCTGTGTGACATGGGGACGAAGATGCGCTTTGAAGGCACTATGCCGGATGGCACGCTGCGCTTTCGCAACAAGGCTGGTGAAGGTATCCGGCATTATGCGGGTGTGTCCGCCTTTTCCTCGTTCGCTACCATGCCGGAGGCATCCGTGGTGAAGATACCGAAGCACTTTTCTTTTGAAAAGGCGGCACTGATCGGCTGCGGGGTCATCACCGGTGTGGGTGCGGTGACGAATGCGGCGGCGGTCACGTATGGCTCCACGGTGGCGGTGTTTGGCGTGGGAGGCATCGGCCTGAACATCGTACAGGGAGCCAGAGCCGTCGGTGCGCGCCAGATCATCGCGGTAGATCTCCACGACAATAAATTGGAGGACGCAAGGCAGTTCGGTGCCACGGATGTGGTGAACGCTGCTTCGTGTGACGCGGTGGAGGCGGTGCGAGCGCTCACGGGCGGAAGGGGGGCTGAGTTCACTTTTGAAGCGGTAGGTCAGCCAGATCTCATCGCTCAGGCCTTCGATGCCACTCGCAAGGCTGGCCGCTGCGTCGTCGTAGGCATCGCCCGTGCGGACGTGCGTGCTCCCATCAATGTGAATCAGCTCGTGTATGCTGAGAAGTCTCTGATCGGCAGTCTCTATGGCACCACTCGGCCCCGCCATGATCTGCCCATGCTGATGCAAATGCATGAAGCTGGAAAGCTGATGCTGGATGAACTCATCACGCGCCGCTGGAAGCTGGAGGAGATCAACGACGCGTATGAGATGCTCATCCGGGGAGAGGTGAAGCGGAGTCTGATCGTGTGGGAGTAAGGGCCTACGGGCACGCTGTCTTCGCGAAGTGAGGTACCATGCCTGAGAGCGATGGGGTGAGTGATGCCGGCGGCAAGACAGAGTGTGTGCACAAAAAACCGCTCTACCGTGTGACGGGCGAGAGCGGTTTTCGGATTTTGGGGGTGGGAAAGGGATCCGCAGGACGGAGGGCGGCTCAGCTCACTGCCGCATTGCCACGGTCTCCCGTGCGGATGCGGATGGCCTCGAGCACTTCGCTGACGAAAACTTTTCCGTCGCCGATCTTGCCGGTATTGGCGGCTTTGCAAATGGCGTCGAGCACTTCATCTGCGCGGGCATCTTCGACGACGACGTCGATCTTGACCTTGGGAAGGAAGTCAACGGTGTATTCGCTTCCGCGGTAGATCTCGGTGTGGCCTTTCTGGCGCCCGAACCCTTTCACCTCGATGACGGTCATGCCTTCCACGCCGACGGCGGAGAGGGCTTCCTTGACGTCTTCGAGCTTGAAGGGTTTGATGATGGCTTCGATTTTCTTCATGGTGGGTGAGGAACAGTTGTTGTTTTTTCCGGGATTGCAACGCTTCTCGTGAGCCGATTATCGAGCGCAGGAGGCGAGGAGTTACCAGACGGGTGGAGGGGTAAGCGGGAATCGTGCCAGGTTGGTAAAATGTTGTTTAGCGCTGTGGTTACAGACGTCTCGCAGCCTTTGCAATCACCAGTACCGATGCCATGGTCGCGCTCCATGTTTGTTCATCGCCTAAGCCGCCTTTTTGTTTTTCTCCAGCTGCTGTTTTTCAGTTCCGTCGGTGCGGAGGAACCCGGCGTGCTGCGGGTGGACTGGCAGCCGGGCAAGGCTTACGTGCTGGAGACGACTACCGAATCCTCCACTCAGGCAGGGGGTGCCAAGCAGGAGATGACGGTGGTGCAAGGTACGGAGCTGGAGGTGACGGAGGCGGATGGAGGTGGGAAGGATGTGAGGGTGACCTTTGCCCGTATCCGGGGTGATATGAAGGGGCCAAACGGTGAGGCGAAGTTTGACACGGACAATCCGGCCGCATCTGACCCTGGCTTGATGGAGACGCTGGGCAAATCGCTGGGGCGCGCCTATGTGCTGAAGTACGATGCAAAGAACCGTTTTGTGGATTCTCTGGACATCAGCGCTGTGGACGCCGGTGCCAAGCCGACTCCGTCCCTCTCAGAGCTGGCTGACAAGAGGGCAGGTGCGAACTTGTTCCGAAAATCCATGGAGATGGGATTGCCGCCCGGGCCAGTGAAGGAGGGCGATGCATGGACTGCGGATGAGACCGTTACCTTTCCGAAGGCGGGTGAGACGCACGTGAAGCTCTCTGGCAAGTTTGCTTCTGTGGAGGAGATCCAGGGCCGCAAACATGCAAGAATCACCTTTGACGGCACGCTGCGCTCCACGGACCAGACGCGGGGCAGTCTGCCAGCGGGTTTTTCGATCAGTGACAAGAGCAAGCTCTCGGGTGTGGTGTTCTATGATCTGGAGCGGAGGGTGGTCTCGATGAGTGTAAGTACGACGCAACTTCACCTGCTGGTGGAGGATCAGATGGTGGAGTTTGAGCAGAAGGTGACGACGCGGCTCAACGCGGTGTTGGACATCCGGCGGGCGATTCCGATTGAGGACGATGAAGCGCTAAACAAAGAGTGACTTCAGAGGTGCTAGCGAGGACTCTTTTTCGCAGACCAGTTCCAGGTTGACGAGGGCGGCGGGGATATGCTGCTGGAAGTGGGGTTTGCCCATGTTGCGGCTGAGGTTGGCGTAGGCTCCGAGCGCCTGCATGAGCCGCTGTGCGGCACAGAAGTAGAGACGCTCCCGGCTGGCTGCCAAGGGGACGCGGCGCATGTGGCAATAGAACTCCAGAAGTTCGGCGCGCTCGGCTTCGCTGAGGTGCACGTAAGGATCATACAGCAGCGAGGCGAGGTCATATTCCGCCAGGCCTGGCCTGAGTCCCTGGTAGTCCACGAGCCATGCTTCGCCATTGCGCAGGAGGACGTTCTGGCTTTGGAAGTCACGGTGGACGAGGCAGCGTGGCTCGTGGGCGAGGTGCTGGCGAAGTCGCTTCAGGCAGCGGTGGGCCTCCTCGTGCTCTGGCTGGGTGGTGTCTCGTTCAAGGTGACCGCGGACAAAGTGGCCCAGGAAATACTCTTGCTCCCACTCGTAAAGGGCTTCGTCAAAGGCGGGCTCCAGTTCTTCCAGGTCAGACGAGGTAAGCTCGGAGACTTGGATGGCATGGATCTTCGCCCCTTCTCGCAGTGTGGCTTCGTAAAGCGCACGCCGCTGCGGCCATGGGTCGTCCCGGTGGGAGTGCAGATCGTCTCCACCGAGGTCGTTCATCCACACGCAAAGTTTATCTTCGTCAAAAGCAAGTATCTCCGGCACATGAACGCCGTGGCTTGCGAGCCGACGGGTGGCGGGAACGAACTTTGGGTTGTCCCGTCTGGCCATGGTATAGACCATGAGCACCATGAGCGGGGTGCGGTCGTCGGCGGAGGAGATGCGGTAGAAGTGCCGGTCCGACCCTCCTTTGAGGATGGCGTCGATGTGGAGAGGGCGGGAGGCGAGTTGAGGAAACTGCTGCTGGGTGAGGATGGCTAGAGCTTCGTGCTCCGGTGGCATGGTGTTCATTACCTTGGCGATCAAAAGTCGGCACCGGTGTGGACGCCGGATGCAGTGACATGGGAGCGGACAATGCAGCGTTCAAGCCTGGCTCCGGACTCCACTACAGCATGGGGCCAGAGCACGCAATCCTGGAGGGCGGCACCGGGTTCCACGCGTGCGCCGCTGCCGATGACGTTGGTGCCGGTGAGGGTGACTCCGTGTGGTTGGGAGGTAGCGGGCAGACCTGTCCCTCCGTAACGTGGAAAAGCGTTACCGAGTCTGGCTAGCGCGCGATGCGCCTCCAGGTAGGACTCCCGGTTTCCCAGGTCCCACCAGTGCCCTTCGTCGATCACGGCACAACCGAGGCGGTGTCCCTGGCGAATCAAGTCGAGAAAGACGGGGATGACGGACTGGGGTTGACCGGGGGTCAGCCATTGAAAAAACTCCGGTTCCACAAGGTAGATGCCGGTGAAGAGGTGGGTGCCTTCGTCTCCGGTGCCGAGTTTGTTGCGGATGTCTGTCACGACATTGCGGGCAGGGTCCATGGCGATGTGCAGTGCGGGACCGGTGGACCTGAGGGCGAGTGTGACGAGGTGGCCTCCACGCTGATGCTCTTCCAAGAGGGGCTGGAGAGGCAGGTCAGTGAGAATGTCGCCGTTATAAACGGCAAAGGTTCCGCTGCCGTCCAGAAGATCGCGCACGTTGGCTAGGCCTCCTGCGGTTTCCAGCCTCACGGGTGCATCCTTTCTCAGACTTACCCGCAGCCCTTGATAGGTGCCATCGGGGAAGGTGGCCTCGTAGGCTTCAGCCAAGTGAAAGGTGTTCACCACGAAAGCCTCCACCCCCAGATCTGCCCGAAGATGGTCAAAGGCATAGGTGATGAGCGGCCTGTGGAAGACGGGCACGAGCGGTTTGGGTAGTTGGTCGGTGAGGGGGCGCAGTCTTTCTCCCAATCCCGCACCCAGCACAAAAGCCTTGTTCACTTGCGCGTTTTACGTTCTCATCCGCCCGGGTGCAATCAGAAATGCCTGAACACCACATGATGACGGAAACCGAACGCAGAATCGCCGCCGCTCAGGGCTACATCGTCCTGGGCTTGTTTGCGGACGCCAGAAAGGAGATGGCGGCGCTGCCTCCCGAGGCTACGAAGCGCACGGACGTGGTGGAGTTGCGCGTGCTGTGCAGCATGGGGGAAAAGGACTGGGATGCGGCACTGATTGACGCCATCTGGCTCTGCACGCTGGAGATGGATGAACCCGGGGGATACATCCATGCGGCCTACTGCATGCACGAGTTGGGGCGTACGGAGGAGGCCTTTAGGTTCCTGCGTAACGGCCCGCCCAGTCTAAGAAAGAAGGCAGTCTATTTTTATAATCTTGGCTGCTACAGCGCGAGGTTGGGGCGCATTCAGCAGGCTCTGGGCTATTTGGAGAAAGCTTTTGCCAAAGACCCGGCGCTGCGCAAGTCAGCGCGGAAGGATCCGGACCTCGCCGCGCTGAGGGAGCAGCTTAGTTGAAGCCAGCCAGATGAGTGGCATTTCTCAGTCCCAGATCCAAGCCATCACTGCATGGTTCAGAGAAAGCTTTTCCCAGCGTGGGGAACTCGGAGCCACGGTGTCCATCTGGCAGGACGGGGTGGAGGTGCTCACGCTGGCAGACGGGTGGATGAGCAGGGAGCGTCAGCGCGAGTGGACGCCTGACACGCTGGTACCCGTGTGGTCGGCCACGAAGGGGCCTGCTGCCGTTACGACTCTGCTGGCGCTTCACGATGCGGGTCTGCCACTTGACGCGCCAGTGTGCGAGGTATGGCCGGAGTTTTTTCTCGATGACAAGGACAAGATCACCTTCGCTCATGTGCTCTCGCATCGTGCAGGACTGTCCGCGCTGGACGAGCGGGTGCCGATCTTTGACTACCATGCGGTGATCCGCGCTCTGGAGCAGCAGAGGCCGCTGGCACCAGCCGGAGCGGTGCAAGCCTACCACGCAAGAACGTTCGGCTTTCTGCTGGAGGAAATCGTCAGACGCATCACTGGTGCGGAGAGTCTGGGCCAGTGGTTTGACCTCGTGCTTGGAAGACCGATGGAGCTGGATTTTTGGATCGGCTTGCCCCCGGAGCAGCATGACCGCGTGGCAACTCTCTACCCTGGGAAGATGAGTCTCGCTGCGGAAGACCAGGCATTTTTGAAAGCATTCAGCACGCCGGGTTCACTTACCCAGCGCACCTTCGCTTCACCGACTGGATTGAGTTCCGTCCAGGACTTGAATAAGCCTGAAACTTGGACTGTCGGCTACCCTGCCATGGGTGGAGTGGGCAGCGCACGTGGCCTGGCCAAGTTCTACGCGGTGCTTGCCAACGGGGGCAAATACCATGGCGTGCAGCTCATTCCCACCTGGGTGCTGCAAGCTCTGCAAACACCTCTGGGCCAGGACGATGACGGTGTGCTCTGCGTCCGCACCGCATTCAGCGCTGGCATGATGATGGATGCGGTGGATGTAGCATCAGGCACCAAACTGCGTGAACTTTTCGGACCGGGCACCGGTGCCTTTGGGCATCCCGGCGCGGGAGGAAGCCATGCCTTTGCCGATGCTGACTCGGGCATCTCCTTCGCCTACGTGATGAATCAAATGGAGACCGGCGTGCTGCCCGGCGAGAAGCAACTGGGCCTCATCCGTGCTCTGTTTGCGAAAGGGTAGCAGAAGCTGGCTTCACGTGCTGTTGCGAAGAATCCTTTCTCCATCGCCCTCCCAGGTGCCAGTTCATCGACGAGCTTGTTCAGACGGCAGATTTCGTGCATCACCGGATTCTTGAGGTCTTCCTCTCTGAGACTGCGGACGGCACCCTGCCGGAGATGACTGGCTGGGTTCACGGTTGGGTCCTGAGTGAAGAAGCTTTCGCAGTCAACGCCACTCAAAGCCGCCAAATCGCGCATGGCAGTCGCGACTGGGTGCCCACGACGCGTCACTCCCACCGTGGAAGGTATTGAAGAGAATGCTGTCTGCACCTACGGACGCCACTGAGCGCCACTCCATGTCAGACTTGTCCACGACCAGCGCTTCCTTCTCCCTGTCCGCCGCTTTCCACCACACTTTCAGGGTGCCGTCTCGCTGACCAGGCTTGTTCATGGTGACGCGGATGCGGAGCTGCACGGGCTGGCCGGGGATGAATCGAATGTCTTCAGGAAAGTCAAACTCATCGCCGTATTTCGATGGCTGGTTCATGTGATAGACGTAGGCTTGGGCGCGACCTTCCTTTCTCCACATGATGCGGGCGGACCAGCCCTCGGCGCCGGTGACTTTGTCCCCGCCGGTGATGGTTTTTGGCCCGCCACAGAGGCCCGGGAGCTTTCCCCCTTTCACAAAGTCAAAGCCTTCTTCAAACATCACGGTGTAGCGCACCTCAGCAGAGGGGCGGTCTGCTTTAACGCCGAGCGGATACCGCCAGCCCGCTCCGCCGTCCGGCCCGCCGTGGGAGCCTTTCGGGTACAGCACGCGCAGCCAAGTGGTGCCGGCCGCCTTCACTACCTGCACGTGGCCCTCACTTACGCCGTCTTCATATTCGCAGCCCGGCCAATCGGCTCTCCAAAGGGCCTTGGTGTAAGGTCCTTCCGGTGCACGGATGACAACTGGCTGCCACTCGATGGCGTGAAGTGCGGTGGTTGTGAGGAGAAGAAAGACGAAGGCTATGGCTTTCCCGCTTGAAGACTGAAGAGGTGAGTGCAAGTACATAAGGGAGGTGGAACCCGTTTACTTTGACTCACACATGCACACACCGTTGTGCAAGCACGCGTTTGGCGAGCCGGAAGAATATGCGGAGCAGGCGCTGGAGCGTGGTCTGAAAGGAATCATCTTCACCTGCCATTCACCCATGCCAAATGGCTTCTGGCCGCAGGTAAGGATGGGAATGGACGAGTTCGGTGAGTATGTGGCGCTCGTTGAACGGGCGCGGCTGGCTTACGAGGGCAGGCTGGAGATCCGCCTTGGCATGGAGTCGGACTTTTTTCCGGGTTATGAAGGCTGGATCAAGGAACTGCATGGCATGGCGCACTTTCACTACTGCCTGGGCAGCGTGCACTGGCAGGGAAAGGACTACATGCAGCGCTTCGAGACGGGTGATGTGTTCGAGTTTCAGAAGACCTATTTCAGACTGCTCGCGGAGTCTGCGGAGACAGGTCTCTTCGACTGTTTGGCACATCCAGACTTGGTGAAAAATTACGAGCCGATGTATTGGGACTTCGAGACGGTGCGGCCTGTAGTGGCCGAGGCGCTCGACCGTATCAAGGCAACTGGTGTGCACATGGAGCTGAATACCTCCGGCATGATAAAGCGCTACGCAGCGATGAATCCCGGCCCCGAGATGTTGGAGATGATGGCGGAGCGCGGCATCCCTGTGGTGATCGGCTCAGACTCCCATGTTTCTCGTCGCGTGGGGGATAACTTCCCGCTGGCGCTGCGGATGCTGGAGGCAGCGGGGTATGCGGAGGTGAGTGTTTTTGAGAATCGAAAGCCTGCACAGTTGAAGATAGCCGAGGTAGAAGCCACGTTGACGGTTGACTGAAGTGCACTGAGCAAAACGGACGCGATGAATGGCAGGATTTGGCAAGTGCCCGACCTCGACCGGACGTTAGTGCCGAATGAATGAGGAGTCTGACCACACAGAGGGGAGGCGCACGTCGCAATGGTGATGAGCAAGTTCCCCGCCTGCAAACATAAGAGAAACCGTGTCATAGCCGCAGCTCCGTGGCTAAGCTGGCTGGCGGCAGAGCCATACCGTGTGTTCTTCGCTAGCGGTGTGTTCTGGAGCATCGTGGGCGTCGCGTTGTGGCCGTTGTTCTATGCGCAGTGGATTGGCTTTTATCCCGGCTTGGTGCATGCACGGCTGATGATTGAGTGCTTTGGTGGAGCGTTTGTCTTGGGGTTCCTGGGTACGGCAGGTCCAAGAATGGCTTCCGCGCCGAAACTGACGCCAGTGGAACTGCTCTGGTTATTTGCTCTGCATCTGGCCGGCGCATGGTGCCACCTTTCGCTGCATCACTGGTGGGGAGACGTGCTGTTCATCACCCTGCTGGCGTCGCTGCTGGTGTGTCTGGTGGCAAGGGTAGCGAGGTTTCGCAAAGAAGCTCCGCCGCCTCAACTGCTGCTGGCGGTGACAGGCCTAGGCTGTGGCATCGCGGGTGCGGCGTTGCTTCTGTCTCCCACCACCTTGCTGGATTTGAACCGACTGCGCCTTGCGAACCTGCTGTTGTATCAAGGTCTGCTCCTCCCGCCCGTACTTGGAATCGGGTCGTTCGTGTTCCCTCGAATGCTGGGCGGTGACTTCGGGCAAGCGAAGCCGTTAGGACTGGTGCGAGCGCTCGTCACTTCGGTGCTGCTGGTGGCGAGCTTCCAGATCGAGGCCGAGGGCCACACTCTCGTGGGCTACGGAGTGAGGACGATCGCTGCGGTGGGTTACCTGCTCATCGAGGTGAAGTGGATCAATGCACGCAAAGGCTCGCTGACGACGGGATTGTTCTGGTCATTGCTGCTCGGGGCGCTGGGGTTGATACTGGCACCGCTGCACTATGCGCAGCATGTTTCCATAGAGCACCTGCTTTACATCGGAGGGTTTGGGATGCTGATGCTGATAGTTGGAAGCAGAGTCCTGTTCGGACACAGCGGGGACTTGGAGGGCTTCTTTCTCCGCAGCAAGTGGGTAAGGTTCCTAGTCTTTCTCGGAGTGCTCGCCGCCACCACACGCGCCGTGCCCGCTGTGGCTCCGAGCACTACGGTTTCGCATCACATCTACGCCTCCATCACCTGGGCGGTGCTGGCCGTGTGCTGGCTAGCGTGGCACCGGCGACGGTTTGTGACGCGGGATGAGGACGATTGACTCCCAGCCAGATTCACTCAAATCACCTCCAGCTTGCCGGTGCTGTCGCCGATGCGCTCGGCGGGCACATTCATGCGGTCGAGCAGGGAGAGATAGAGATTCGTCATGGGAGTCTCGTCTTCGCGCTTGAGAGCGATGCGACGACCGGGCTTGAGGGTACCGCCACCATGTCCGGCGAGGATGACCGGCAGATCGTCGTGGTTGTGACGATCTGGGTCACTGATGCCACCGCCATAGACGATCATGCTGTTGTCCAGCAGGTTGCCCTCGCCATCCGGCGTATGCTTCATTTTTTCCAGGAAGTAGCCAAGCTGGGTGAGGTAGAACTGATCAATGAGGGCGATTTTCCTCAGCTTTTCGGGATCGCGCTGGTGGTGTGAAATCTGGTGGTGACTGTCTGGCACGCCGATCTCGGGGAAGGAGCGGTTGCTGCCGTCGTGCGCGAGAAGGAAGGTGGCAACGCGGGTGCTATCCGTCTGGAATGCGAGGGCCAACAGGTCAAACATGACCCGAATGTGCTCCTGGTAGCTGTCCGGTATGCCGGAGGGAGCCTGGAAATCTTTCGGCAGAGGCTGGCCAAACTTCTCGGCACGTTCGATGCGCTGCTCGATGTCACGCACGGCGGTGAAATATTCATCCAGCTTGGCGCGGTCACGACTGTTCACGCGACGTTGCAGGCGGTTCGCGTCTGCGAGCACGGTGTCCATGATGCTCTTGTTGAGGATACGGCGGCGCTCACCTTCCTTGCCGCTGGCACCTACTCCAAAGACGCGCTCGAAGGCAAGCCTAGGGTCCATTTCTGGAGCGAGCGGCATGGTCTCGCTCTTCCAGGCGAGATTGAACTGGTAAGCACAGCTGTAGCCGGAGTCACAACGCCCTGCGCTGCGCTGGCCATCTGTGCTGAGTTCCAGGGAGGCGAGCTTGGTCTGGTGGCCTATGCGATCCGCCACGAGTTGGTCCACGGAGACGCCGAGCTTGATGTCGGAGCCGGCGGTTTTGCGCGCCTGCACGCCGGTGAGGAAGGTGGCGGTGGCACGAGCGTGGTCACCTCCGCCGTCGCCATTGGCACGGGCTTTGTCATGGCAGAGTCCGGTGATGATGGAGAAGTCCTTCCGGTGGGGTTCCAGTACCTTCATGGACTGTCCGAACTGGTAGTTCTCGCCCTCGCCCGTTGGGAACCAGTGCTCTACATTGACGCCATTGGGCGTGTAGAGGAAGGCCATGCGCAGTGGACGGGTTGCCGCCTTCGGTGCAGCGGCAAAGCCGCGCACGTGGAGGGACTCCAGCGCCGGAAGCGCCATGAGAGTGCCAAGGCCGCGCAGGAAGCTGCGGCGGTCAGTGAGGGAGGAGGGGCGCTGGGGGAACGCTGTCATGCACAGGCATACGCGGCGCAAATCGGAAAGTTTGCGACGGAATGCGTGTTCTTTGTGCTGCATTGGGACGTAAGTGGAAAGTGGTTGCAAGAAGACGGGCTGGATGTCGATTTGGGCTTCCCCCGTGCTCATGCACGTCAGATCAAACTCCAAACGAAAACCATCCATGACTCGCATCCTCACCACCGCACTCCTCATCGCCGCCGGTTCTGTGTTCGCACAGGACGCTGTGACCGTCATCGAGCTGAAGCCCAGCACCAACATCGCCACTCCGCTGGCTTACGAAAAAACCGACTTCACGGCGAAGGCTGGCTCCAAGATTAAGCTGGTGATGAACAACAATGGTGGTGCGGCTCCTCAGCCGCACAATGTGGTGCTTTGCAAGCCGGGCACCATGGACAAGGTCATTGGTGCCTCGATGGGTATGCTCACGGACCCGAATGGCATGGCCAAGGCCTACGTGCCGGAGTCGCCTGACATCATCGCCTTCACCAAGTTCGCCCAGCCAGGCGGCACAGAGTCCGTGGAGGTGACGCTGCCTGCTGAAGTGGGTGACTACCAGTTCTTCTGCACCTTCCCCGGCCACGCTGCCATCATGAAAGGCATCCTCAAGGTGGAGAACTGATCTGCCCAGACACCCAGACAGGATCAACCCCTAGCACCCAGCACTATGAAATCGCTACTTCTCTCTCTCGTCCTCGGTGCAGCTCTCACGGCTGCTGCGGAGGATGCGAAGGTGACTGTCCTGGACCTGAACTTCTCCGTGCCCGCTCCCTGGAAGGTGGTGGAGCCGACGAG
The DNA here is from genome assembly GCA_964538625.1 of uncultured Verrucomicrobiaceae bacterium. Taxonomy (GTDB): domain Bacteria; phylum Verrucomicrobiota; class Verrucomicrobiia; order Verrucomicrobiales; family Verrucomicrobiaceae; genus JAEUHM01. The sequence continues at coordinate 3,907 of CAZIGH010000028.1, read as the reverse complement.
TTCCATGCGCAAGGCGCAGCTTGAGTATCCCATCGCCGGGCTGGAAGCGCCGCTGAGCGCGGTTTTTTTCCACTTCCCCGGCGGGGATGTACCGGCGAACATTGAGCGCTGGAAGGCGCAGGTGCAGTCCGCAGAGGCACCCAAGGTCGAAGAGGTGGAGGTGAATGGCCGCAAGGTCACCTTCTTCCACGCCGTGGGCACTTATACCGACCCGTTCTCCGGACTCGGTGCACAGGAGAACTACGCGGTGATCGGTGCGCTCATCCCGGTAGAGGGTAGTGGCCCGGTGACCATCAAGCTCGCCGGTCCCAAGGATGCGGTGGCCAGCATCACGCAGGCCTTCCGCACCATGGCCACGAGCCCCTTCGCCAAGTAAACGGGCTTTCATTTAGACGAAGAAGCTTCACCCGATGAGGGTGGAGCTTTTTTGTTGGCCCAACTCCGCATTGCCGCACGAGTGGCTGGTTCAGGCAATCGCCGCTCGCCATTTCAATGCGTGCTCCAGAACAGGCAGGTCTGCAGCTGCCAAGTCGTAGGAGTCTATGAGATGCCACGGCACCCACGCGATGGCTTGGTGCTCACGGGCTGCGGGCTCTTCCGTACCCGGCATGACCCGGCAGAGAAATGGGATCATGCGTGCGGTAAGGTGTTCGTATTCATGGTCGGAGCAGGGCAGGGGAAGGGGGTCCTCCACGCGGCAGCCCAGTTCCTCCTCCAGTTCTCTTTGCAAGGCGGGCCAGTGCGCCTCACCCGGCTCCACTTTGCCACCGGGGAACTCCCACTTCAGCGCCAGATGTTTGCCTGCCGGACGTTGAGCCAGGAGGATGCAGCCGTCTCTTTGAATGAGGCCGCAGACCACTTCCACCACCCGGCGGCCTGTTGATGCAGCTTCTCTCACTCAGGTTTCGTGCCTCCCTCCACATCGCGATACACCGTGGGCGAGAGCTGGGTGAAGCGCTTGAAGTCCTTGCTGAAATAAAACTGGTCTGAGTAACCCACTTGACGTGCTACATCCTTGACCGGGTCGGTGGACTCTAGCAGTCGGCGCTTGGCTTGATTGATGCGGTAGTGACGCAGCCAGTCGATAGGGGAGGACCCCACCGCTGCCCGGAACACGCGGTTGTAGTGAGAGGGACTCATGCCTGCGATGGCTGCCAGGTCGGAAATGCGGAGGGGTTTGTGATAATACAGGCGCATGTGCTGCACCGTGCGCTCTACCGGCGGAGGCAGAAGCTCCAGGGCTGAAAGCGGATGCTGCTGGCGGGACTCCCAACACAGCGCCAGCAGTGTGGCCACTCGCACATGAACCCAGGCGGCGCTTGCGGCAGAATCCTCCTGCATGAGGGAAAAGATGGCGTCGCACTCCTGGGTAGTGCGGTCGATGGAAATGCCGTTGAAGACCGGCACCACTTCGGCTGATAGCATTTTCCATGTTCGGTCCATGGGAGCGCCTTCCACACGCACCCAGTCCAGTTTCCAGGGGCTGTTCCGGTCCGCACCGTAGCTGTGGGGATGATGACAGTTCACCCACAGCACCTGACCCGCTTTCACTCGGTGAGTCTTCCCACGTATGCGTGCCCAGCCCGCTCCCTCTCGGCAAAAAATGAGTTCATGGCCCGGGTAGTAGTCCCGCTCGATGAAGTGCTCCGGCCCGGCCTCCAGCCGACCCGCACGGACCACCGTGAGGAAGACATCCCGCAATGGCTCGGAGGGGGCACCAAAGAGTGAAACAAGAAACTGCGTGCTGGTCGGCATGATCGTATTTTCCCAATCATACGCCAGAGCACGAAAATCGTCGCCAGAAAAATGTGGCAAAACATTGGCACACGAATGGGCACGAATGGGGGGCTTCAGGAGGGTTGTTCGCCAGACCACGGAGCTGTAGCCGTGAGCGAAGCCCAGCACCCTGCACTCAGGGGCGTTGCGCCTACCAGCGCCAAAACGGAAGTGTTAAAACGGAAAACCGACAACGGAAAACGCCCTACCAACTCTCCATCTCTTCGCCGGGCAGCTTCAGCAAACGGAAGCCTTCGTTGCGCTGTTCAAAGTAGCGCTGCGACCATTCACTTCCAAAGAGGATGACCCAGCGTCCGTCCGCATCCACGGCCGTGGACATGTCTGAGCCGAGCACCAAGTCTTCGGGGATGGTCTTTCCTTCTGGTGCCTCCACCCAGCGGAGGATCGTCCATGGGGCGGGTTCCAGTCGGGTCTCCGCATTGTACTCGGTTTGCAGCCGGTATTGTACGACCTCGAACTGGAGTGGACCCACCGCACCGAGTAGTGGCACCTTGATGGCGTTCTGCGGCAGGTCAAACTGCTGCACCACACCCTCGCTGAGCAGTTGCTCCAGACCGCTGCGGAACTGCTTGAACTTGGCGGTGCTGGGATTGTGCAAAAAGGCAAAGACTTCAGGTGCAAATCTCGGAATCTCGTCAAACTGCAACTTCGGGTCCGAGCTGAGTGTGTCGCCGATGCGGAAGTCGTGATTGCCCACGATGCCCACCACGTCTCCACCGTAGGCCTCATTCACCGTCTCTCGATCCTGGGCAAAGAGCTTTTGGGAGTTTGCCAAGCGCACCACTTTCCCCGTGCGGGTCAGCGTGGCTTGCATGTCGCGCTCAAACTTGCCGCTGACGATGCGGACGAAGCTCATGCGGTCCCGGTGCTTCGGGTCCATGTTCGCCTGGATTTTGAATACGAAGCCGGAGAACCTCTCGTCCGTGGGATGGATCACTTTCTCGCCAGCCGTCCTCCCGCTGGGTGGTGGAGCCATGCGCAGGAACCCGTCGAGCAGGAGCTGGACGCCGAAGTTGTTGCTCGCACTGCCGAAGAATACGGGGGTCAGTTCACCTTCCTCCACCTTTGCCAGATCGAAGTCGTGACCCGCTCCATCCAGCATCTCCAGCTCCATCTTCGCCTGCTCCAGCGCTTCTGGAATGGTATTCTCTCGCACAAAGCTGTCGTCCAGACCGCCGACTTGCACAGGTGCGCGGTAGGCACCGTGGACGGTTCGTTCGAAGAGGTGCACCTCCTTTGTGCGCCGATCATAGAGTCCCTTGAACTGCTGGCCCAGCCCCAGAGGCCAGTTCATCGCGCAGGCTCCTATGCCCAGCACCGTTTCCAGCTCGTCCATGAGCGTGAGCGGCTCGCGCGCCGGGCGGTCCAGCTTGTTCATAAAGGTAAAGATGGGCACCCCGCGCCTCCGGCACACTTCAAAGAGCTTCCTCGTCTGGCTCTCGATGCCTTTACCTGCGTCCACTACCATGATGGCGGCGTCCACAGCAGTCAGCACGCGATAGGTATCTTCTGAGAAATCCTTGTGACCCGGAGTGTCCAGCAAGTTCACTACGCTTCCATGGTACTCAAACTGAAGAACGGTGGAACTGACCGAGATGCCGCGCTGCTTCTCCAATTCCATCCAGTCAGATGTGGTGGCCCGCTGGTTCTTGCGCGCCGTCACCGAGCCGGCCAGCGCCACCGCACCGCCGTAGAGAAGCAACTTCTCCGTCAGCGTCGTTTTTCCTGCGTCCGGGTGGGAAATAATGGCAAATGTGCGACGGCGAAGGACTTCGGTGGCGGGGGAACTCATGGGGCAGTCCACGAAACCGAAATCGCAGTGACACGCAACCGGGGAGGAAACGCAAAATTCGCCTCTCATTTATGAGAATCGGTCACAATTTGGTCAAAATAAGTGATTGATCCCGGGGCATGACTTGTGTTTACATTCCGCCTTAGACCTCGGGCTATGCCCATACACCACTTCTCCAACCAACTCAGCATCAACGACGAACCACGCTTCGGCGCATGTTTCTATTTGGAGAACGACTCTGCCCTCGCATGGGATGCCAGATCGAGTCAGCATCATCCGTGCCGTTTCAGTCTGAGTGTTGAAAAAGGGGCTCGAATC
>CAZIGH010000027.1:0-67266 GCA_964538625.1 uncultured Verrucomicrobiaceae bacterium | reverse complement strand
TGTAGCTGGTGGTTTGCACGCCGCCGTTGAGTGCGGTGGTGGTGGCGGTTAACCGGTTGCCTATGTCGTCGAACTCATATCCAAAGCTGCGTCCGGGCAGAGCTTGGTTGGCTGCATTGACATGTACGGCGCTGGTGACTTCTCCACGGTCGTTGTAGCCGTAGTCCCAGCGGGTGCCGTCTTCGCGATCAGCGGCGGTGCGTTTGCCTGCGCCATCCAGGGTGTAGGTGTGGGAGGAGATGATGGCGTGGTTTTGGTTCTCCACGGGGAAACATGGGGTCAGCAGCAACCTGTAAGGGCGCTGAGATCTGCTTGGATTTGGATCGAGTCTTCATAGGCGGGAAGTATCGCCCAAAGATCATGCGGCGGACCAAGAAGAACCCCTCTCCCCAGACCCCACACCCTGAGCGCAGCCTGACTGACCAATCCCATCCCAGATCAGACTTCAATGTCTGGTCTGGCATTGCTCAGATCACGCTGCGGAACAGGTACTAGTGTGCATTTCTTGATGGATTTTACATATCACCTACTTCCTCTCGGCCTATGCCTGGGTCGATGCGTGTTGAGTTTCCAGGTGCCTTCTATCATGGGATGGCCAGGGGGAATCGGCGGGGCAAAGGTGGTCAGGGTGCAACGGATCGACAAGTTATTGGTTGCCGTTGGATTTAGGGCGTGGTGCGCAGCGTTCGTAGCCAATCTGGAAGGGCTTACTACCACGTCATGGCTCAGAGGATCCGCCTCAAGGACATGCTTGACGATGGCAGGCGGTTCTTCCTGCACTGACTGAGTCTGGATTGCGGGAAGACGGGAGGTTGCGGTGGGTTTTGAGGGGGAACGGGTTCGTGTTTCCTGTTGGATTGGTCAGGAGGTATGAGTAATGGATGGGTCCAGGATTGGCGGTAAACCTGCACCATGTGTAATAGGCGGTGATTTTTCTGCTGTCTTGACCTGTCGGTGATGGGCTTTTTTGAAAGGGGGTAGAGCATTCATCAGTGTAATCGGTCTTTTCAGAGCGGTGCTCGCCTTGCTACTGCGGGCTGTCGCTGCTTGTCGCTACTTTTTGATGACTAGGCCTGGCTAGTGGCAGCCGCATCCGCTGCCGCAGCTGGGGCCTGCGGCTGAGGCGGGTCTGCTGGAGGTGCTACCCATGACGCCGGTGCCGCCAGAGATGATGCGCCGCACTGGGGCACCGGTTTGGGGATGGGTGGTGAGGGGTTTTTCGGTCATGCTTTGCTTGACCTCGAAGCGGGTGGGGGACTCGTTTTCGGACTGGGGGATGGTTTCGTAGATGTAGGTAGGCATGGCGGAAGCGTGCCACAATCCGGGGTTTTTCTCAAATCCTGTGTCGCACCTTGCCAAATCGTGGGTCGGAGCCATACTGCCCACTGCCCATGGCATCCTCTCAAACTTCCGAAACGCTCATCTCCATCGTCGATAGTGACTCCGACTTCCTTTCTTGGGCGGCTGGGCACTTGAAGGCTCCGGGTGTGAGCGTGATTACCTTTCAGAAAGCCGAAGAGGCATTGGTGGCCTATCAGAAGAGGCCGGCTGCGCTGGTGCTTTCGGATGTGCGGGTGCCCGGAATAGGCGGGATTGAGTTGTTGAAGCGTCTGCGCCAGATGAATCCGAATGCGATGGTGATTCTCACCAGTGCGGTGGCGGGGACGAGTAATGTGATCGAAGCGATGCGGCTGGGGGCCTATGACTTTCTGCCGAAGGAAAAGCTCACCTACGAGCTGCGGGTGGTGGTGGAGAGTGCGCTGAGAGCCGTGGAGGCGAGGCGTGCCACTCTGGCCAGTGCCGTGGAGGTACCCTCCGAGAGCATTCAGGAGACGATTATTGGTGGTTCTGGTGCTATGCAGGAGGTGTTCAAGCTGATTGGCAGGGTATCGCGCTCGGATGCGCCGGTGATGATTACGGGTGAAAGTGGTTCTGGGAAAGAGCTGGTGGCCCGTGCGGTGCACAAGTTCAGCCCGCGCACGCAAAAGGAGTTTGCGGCCATTAACATCACGGCCATTCCTGAGAACTTGATGGAGAGTGAGCTTTTCGGCCATGAGAAGGGTAGCTTCACCGGGGCGGTGGCTCAGCGCATTGGGCGCTTTGAGCAGTGTGACGGTGGTACGCTGTTCCTCGATGAGATAGGGGACATGCCGCTGGCCGTTCAGAGCAAGCTGCTGCGTGTGCTTCAGGAGGGGGAGTTCAGTCGTGTGGGCAGCAATCAGACGGTGAAAACGGACGTTAGGGTTCTGGCGGCGACGAACAAGAATCTGGAGGCCGAGGTGGAGGCGGGGAACTTTCGTGAGGACTTGTTTTATCGGCTGAATGTGGTGCGCATTCATATTCCGCCGCTTCGTGAGCGCCGTGAGGACGTGAGGCAGCTTGCGGAGTTTTTCCTCAATCGCTTGGGGAGCCGGAAGCGCGGGCCGCAGATGCGTTTCTCTGAGGATGCGCTTTCCATGCTGGAGGCTTACGATTGGCCGGGCAATGTGCGTGAGTTGGAGAATACGATTCAGCGTGCCTGTGCGCTTTCCAACTCTGACGTTCTGCTGCCTACTGATATTCCGCTTGGGAGCAGCGGCAGCCGTTTCGGTGGCGCGGTGAAGAGCCTCACCCGAATGCGCGATGCGTTGACGACTCTGGTGCACGCGGCGGAGATGTCGAAAGACATTGATCTGATGGCTTGGGTGGAGAAAGAACTCTGCCGCTTGGCTTACCGCCACTTTGACAATGATGTGCGCAAGGCTGCTGCCTTTCTGGGAGTGGAGCCCTCTCTGGTGCAGAATCACTTGGGCAAGGAAGAGGGCAAGAAGCTTCTGAAAAAGGCGAGTTGATGATCGGTTGATAAAGCTCGACCGACGTCTGGGACGTCGGTCGGACTCGGTTTTGGGTTGGAAGATGTGGGAGGAAGCCGGTCGGCTGCTTACGCGTGCCGCAGGTCGCGCTCCAGGATGTTGCCGAGGGCTTTGAGTCCGCGGCGGACGCGGGCTTTGATGGTGCCGATGGGTTCACCGCTGGCGCTTGCCATATCTTTTCGGGCGCGTCCGCTGAGGAAGGCTTGTTCGATGGCTTCACGCTGTGAAGGGGAGAGTCTCTTCATGGCTTTGCGGACCATTTCAGCGCGCTCGGAACGCACCATGGCCTCGTCTGCGGAGTTGGTGTCGATGTCTTCGCTCACCACGGCCTGCTCACCCTCGAAGCGGTTGTTCAACTGGCTGCGGCGCTGCCGGGCACGAATCAGGTCGATGGCGCGGTTGCGGGCGAGGGTGGTGAGCCAGGTGATGGGCTTGCCTTTGGACGGTTCATAGAGGTGAGCCTTCTGCCAGAGGGTGACGAAAACATCCTGCACGATGTCGCGGGTGTCTTCGTAGTCGTCCAGCACTCGTTTGACGGCGTGGATCAGCAGGGGGGTGTAGTGGCGGTGAAGCTCAGCGAAGGCGGCTGCGTCTTTCAGAGCGATGCGGTTCAGCAGGGCGGTATCGCGCTCGGTCGTATCAATCGTCTCAGTAGAGGGAGGGTTCGCATTCATAACGGAGGTGCTGGGTAAGGGAGTGCTTACTGGGATACGAGGCACGAACGTGGAGAGTTATTCTCCATTGTCTATTTTTTGTCGAAGTTTTGTGTCGAGTTTGTCTTGGCTGTGTCGAAATCGTTGAAAACCTGGCTGCCGCGTTGCCAAGGAGGGAGCTCCGGCGTATGAACACGGCTTTGCTTTGAAGACGATTTTGCGGGTTTTCAGTTACTTGCGGCGCTATCCTGGTATGGCCACGGCGCAGCTGGTGTGTGCTTGTGGTGGAGCGCTGATGATCGTGGTGTTTCCCACGGTGACACGGGAGGTGATCGACGTGGTGGTGCCGGGGCGGCAGTGGGAGCGGTTGTTGCCGCTGGTGGGCACTGCGGTGGGTGCCTACGCTTTGATCCATCTATTCAATAGCCTGCGCATTCGGCTGAACAATACCTTTGAGCAGAAGGTGATTTTTGATTTGCGAAGTGACCTGTATGAGAGGCTTCAACGTCTGCCGCTACGTTGGTTCGACAACAGACCTACGGGGGACATCATGACGACGGTGAGCGAGGATATACCGGCGGTGGAGCGGGTGCTCATAGACGGGATAGAGCAGGGGCTGGTGGCTGTATTGCAGTTGGTGGTGGTGGCGGTGTTCATGTTTCGGGCGGATGTGATGCTGGCGTGGACGGCGATGATTCCGATTCCCTTTCTGATGCTTGGTGCGGTGCTTTACACGAAGCACGCAAGGGCGAGACACAAGGCGGTGAGGACGGCATCTAGCGGTATGAACTCGCTGCTGCATGACAATGTGGCGGGGATGAGGCAGATCAAGGCCTACGCGATGGAGAAGGAGGAGCACGCGAGATTCAATGCAAGTTCCAACGCTCTCCAGCAGGCGACACTGCACCTCATGAGGGTGTGGTCCATTTACCGGCCGAGCATGGGTTTTCTCAAGGATCTGGGGTCGGTGATGGTGCTGTGGGTGGGTGCTCGTGCGCTGATGGAGGGGCGGATGGAGACGGGGCAGCTGGCTGGTTTTTTGATTTTGACGCGGTTTTTTTACGATCCGGTGGAGCAGCTTCACAGCTTGAACCAGCTGGTGCAGGCGGGGCGTGCTGCGGGTGAGAGGGTGTTCGACGTGCTGGATGCGGAGGAGGAGCGGGGTATTGATGAGGGCCAGGAGCTGGATGCGGTGAGTGGGCATGTGAAGTATGAAAGTGTAGGCTTCAGTTACACGGGCAAGCTGCCTGCGGTGAAGGGGATCACGATTGAGGCGCGTCCGGGAGAGACGATAGCGCTGGTGGGTCCTACGGGTGCCGGCAAGTCCACGATCATCAATCTGCTCACCCGGTTTTATGAGCATGATGAAGGTAGCCTGACGATCGACGGGGTGGAGGTGCGGGACATCAAGAAGTCTTCTCTCCGGAGGAAGATTGGCTATGTCACACAAGAGAGCTTTTTGTTCAATGGCTCGGTGAGGGAGAACTTGGTGATTGGGCGTCGCGAAGCTGATGAGGCTGCACTATGGGCGGCGCTGAAGAGTGCGAACGCGGATGCGTTTGTGAGGCGGCTTCCCGATGGGCTGGATACGCATGTGGGTGAGCGTGGCATCAAGCTCAGTGTGGGGGAGAAGCAGCGCATTAGCATTGCACGCGCGCTGCTGCGCAACCCTCCCATTTTGATTCTGGATGAGGCAACAGCGAGCGTGGACACGGAGACGGAGCGTCAGATCCAGGAGGCGCTGGAGCATTTGATGAAGCAGAGGACGAGTTTCGTCATCGCGCACCGACTGAGTACGGTGCGCAATGCAAACCGCATCTATGTTCTGCAGCAGGGCGGCATTTGTGAGTATGGAACGCACGAGGAGCTGTTGGCGGCCAATGGGCTCTACGCGGACTTGTGCCGGAAGAGCCTCATCGCTGCGTGAGCTGCGCGGGCTGGGGGATCTCAGCGCTTGGTCTTTTTCTTGGCTGCAGGCTTGGCCTTGGGGGCGCTTTTGGCGGGCTTATCGGATTTGGCGGACGTTGCTTTGGGCGGACGGCCCTTGGGGCGGGGGGCGGTTGATGGTTTTTCAGCTTTCGCTGTCGGTGCCGGGGCATCGTCCGCTTCGTCATCCAAGGTCCAGTCGTTGCTGGAGGGTTCGTCGTCGTAAGAATCGCCGCTGTCTGCGCCGCCGGCGAGACCGCCGAGGAGTGCGGCGAACTGCTCCAGGCTTTCGTCGCTTTCGTCGTCATCCTGAAGCGTTTCGGCTCTGGAGAGGGCACCTGGCTTGCCTTTCTTTTTGTTCAGATTGGCGTTGCGAAGGGCCTTGGGAATGGGGTCTTCTTTCTTCTGGAGGGCGCGGCGCAGTTTGCGGAGAGCGATGTTTTGCAGCTGGCGGATGCGCTCGCGGGTGACGCCGAACTCTTGACCCACTTCCTCAAGGGTGCGGGCTTTCTGACCGGCGAGTCCAAAGCGGGCGTCGATGATTTTGCGCTCGCGCTCGTCAAGCACGGTAAGCAGGCCATCGAGCTGACCGTGCATGTTTTTGTGACTGAGCATTTCGAACGGCGTTTGGGCGCTTTCATCACCCACGATCTCGCCGAACTCGGTGCTGTCGTCTTCACTGATGGGCGCGTCCAGTGAGGCGGGGCGCATGGAGGCTACTTTGAGCTGGGAGAGCTTGGCCCGGTCAATACCGATTTCCTCAGACAGCTCGTCGTCGGTGGGTTCGCGCCCGAGTTCTTCGGACATGGCCATGGCGACGCGGCGCATTTTGCTGATTTTGTCCACCATGTGGACGGGCAGGCGGATGGTTTTGGACTGGTTTGCGAGGGCGCGCTTGATGGATTGCTTGATCCACCAGGCGGCGTAGGTGGAGAGCTTGCCACCTTTGTTGGGGTCGAAGCGTTCGACGGCTTTCATGAGGCCGATGTTGCCCTCGGAAATGAGGTCGAGCAGGGGTAGGCCGTAGTTGGCGTAGTCTTGGGCGATCTTGACCACGAGGCGGAGGTTGGCGCGGATCATGTGCGACCGTGCTTCTGGGTCGCCGCGCTTGATGCGCTCGGCCAGTTCGATCTCCTGGTCGGGAGTCAGCAGGTCTGTTTTGCCGATCTCGCGTAGGTAGATCTTGATGCCGCCATCGAGTTCCATGTTAAACATAGGTGGGTTACGTAGAAAGTAGGTGTGGGATTGCGTTCCGAGTACAATGAGACGCGGGAAGTGGGCGCTTCATTCCCCCGCGCTCCGTGGTGTTTCGCCCTGTCGTTTGCAACAAGTATGCCAGAAAGTGGCTGGGTGGGGCGGGTAACACCGGGGAAGGTCAGTTAATGATAGAACGTCGCAAAGCGCAAGCTATTGTCTTCAATCTCACAAAAATATTTTTGCTCCGTCAATCGGAATCGGCGGTTGGCTGAGAATGCGGGAGCAAGATGGGAGGGGTGGACGGTCAAGGGTCTTGCAGGCGGCGGTATCGGCGGAACTCCATGCCGGGTGCGTGGCCTAGCACTTCAGATTGGCCAAAAAGGTGTTCGAAGGGGGGCATGAGGGAGTCTCCCTCGTAGGCGGTTTCGATCCAGGTAAGGTAGAGTGCGCCGCAGGCTGGCAGGAGCATGGAGAAGAGCGCGGCTCCACCGATCACAAAAACGGTTTCATGGGGTTCGCAGAGGGTGGCGAGTTCTTCGATGGAGCGAATGACTTCCACGCCGTTGGCAGGCTTCATTTCCCTGCTCAAGATGATGTTTCTGCGCCGGGGGAGGGGGCGACCGATGGAGTCATAGGTCTTGCGCCCCATGAGAATGGTATGTCCGAGGGTGAGTTGTTTGAAGTGTTTGAGGTCTTCCGGAAGATGCCAAGGTAGCTGGCCGTCCCTACCGATGACGCGGTTAGATGCCATGGCGACGATGGCGGTAAGTTCAGGAAGGACGATGGAACTCATGTGCGGCGCATGGTGGCTGGGTGCGGGAAGGTTTCAACATGCATCCATGGGGTGTCTGTGGACGGATTCCGATTTGGGTGCTTGAGCGAACACTGGTTGCGGTGGTCGGCAGGCGTGTCACAATACGGTTTCAAAAGGATTTCATGCGGTGCCCGCGCTGTAGCAGTTCCCAGGACAAGGTTATCGACTCTCGCGAGGCGAGGGAAGGGTATGCTATCCGCCGCCGTCGGGAGTGCATGCGCTGCGGGATGCGGTTCACTACTTACGAGGAGGTGGAGCGGGAGGCGCTGCGTGTGGTGAAGCGCAACGGTGCGCCGGAGCCATTCAACCGTGAGAAGCTCTTCGGTGGTATCCGCAAGGCCTGCGAGAAGCGGCCGGTGAAGCTGGAGGATTTGGAGCGGGTGGTGGATGAGATTGCTTCCGAGTTGGAAGAGGAGGGTTACAAGGAGATACCCAGCAGCGTGATCGGCGCGAAAGTGATGCGCCGACTGGAGGAGATAGACCATGTGGCGTACGTGAGGTATGCTTCGGTTTACCGACAGTTTGAGGATGTGGGTGCTTTCATTGATGAAATCAAGCAACTCGGAAACCGAGGCGGTGGGCGCGATAGTCGGCAACAGGAGCTTTTCAGGTAATGACTTGCTTTTGGGGCGGGTGAGGTCAGGTTCGGCGTATGAGTTCCTATCCACCCCCCGTTCCTGGTGAACAGAAGAAAGGTCTATCCGGCTGGGCCATCGCTGGCATTGGTTGCTTGGTGTTGATTGTGCTTGGATTTGTGGGTGCTGGATTTGCTGCGAAGTGGCTTTGGGGTGTGGGCAAGGAGGCGATGGAAAAGGCTGGTGTGTCGATGGAAGACTTTCAGAACCACCCGGAGAAGGCTGCTGCGAAGATCTTCGTAGCTGCGAATCCCGAGATTGATCTGATTAGCGAGGACGCGGGAGCGGGGACGATGACGGTGAAGGTGAAGTCCTCGGGCGAGACACTGACTGTGAGCTACGCGGACTTGGCGAAGGGGAAGTTGGTCATGACTAGCAGCGGTGGCGAGCAGGTCACGATCGACGGCTCGGGTCAGGATGGGCAGGGCAAGATCGTGATGAAGAGCGGAGACAGCACTACGGTCATCGGAACGGAAGCGGATCTGGTGCCGCTGCCAGCGTGGGTGCCGGTGTTTCCGAAGTCACGCCCCATGTCTGGCGGTGTGCGCAGCGAGAATAACGAGGGAGTGAAGGGCACGGCGCTGTCTGAGGCAGAGGGCACGGTGGCGGAAGTGAAGGCGTTTTATGAGTCGGAGCTCAAGGCGAAAGGCTACGAGGTGCAGACGACGGTGACTGACGCCGCAGGGGCGCAGTCCGCTATGGTGAGCGCGGACTCGGCTGACAAGAAGAGCAAGGTGGTCATCATGATCAACGCCGAGGGGCAGAAGGTGACGATGATGCTCAACTACGAGGGGCCGAAGTAAGAGGTCGCTGGGAACTCCGGTTTCAACTAGCTCTTCGAGCGGTGGCCGGAGCGCTGAGGATGCCGATGAGCAGGCGCTCGAGCACGATGCGGTCCTCCAGCTGAGTCGTCACGAGCTTGGTGTTTGCGTCCAGGCAGGCTCTGAGTGCCGCGTGCAGCTCGTCGAGAGTGTAGTGTTTGGCTTCACCGATGGCGAGGTAGTGGGGATAGACGTTGAAACCGGTGCCATCTTTTTTTCTGGGAAGATGTGCGGTGACGTGAGGTGGCAGTGCCTCGAGCGAGGTGCAGAAGGCACCGTAGCTGAAGGTGTTGAGCTTGTATTTGGAGAGGAGTTCCTTGATGAGCAGCAGGTTCCGCACTTTCGGCACAATGGCTGCGAGGAGGATGCCTATGGCACCTTGCCCTTGATAAAGAAGGGTGCCAAGAAGGTCGAGTGCGCGGGACAAATCTCGCGCGCCGATGGCGTTGCCGATTTCCCATACGACTCCGGCTCTCGACATGGAGACGAGTTCTCTGACGGTCCTGAGTCCAGCACGACGACGTTCACCAAGGTAGAGATCGATTTTGTCCATCTCATTCTCGAGCTGGCGGGTGTCGTCGCCGGCGAGTTGGACGAGGAGTTCGAGAGCGCCTGATTCAAAGGTGAGGCCCAAGGCCTTGGCGCGCGTCTGGGCGGCGGCGAGGACGGGGCCTTCCCATCCGGTGCGGCTGGTGTCTGGCTTTTCATGAATCTGATGATTGGCCAGTTTGGTGAGGCGTTTGTAGCTAGTACGGCGTTTGTCGAAGGCGCTGGTGCTGAGGATGAAGTGAACGTCTGGTGGTAGGCCCTGCTCGAGAACGTCGAGAATGTTTTCAAAGCCTGAGATGGCGGCTTCCGAGCGGCTGGTGGGGGTGTCGCCCAGGAAGTTGGCATTCTTCAGCCACACGACCTTGCCGCCGAAGAAGGGGAGTGTTTGAAGAGCGGTGCAGACTTGGCTGCAAATGTTTCCGGCTTGCTCTGCGTTTTCGGCCGTTCCGTCGATGATGTCGTTGCCGAAGTCTTCGTTCCCTGGGGTGGTGTGTTTTTGGACGAGCTTGAGCGCCTCTTCCTTGACCTTGCCCTCGTCGCTGCCGAGGACGGCGTGAATGTTTGGGAAGGAACCTGGGATGACTCCGCCTGCGGGTGCGGACTTTTTGGGCGCGGGCATGAGGTAGGGAGACGCGGAAGGGGCGCTGCGACAAGCAAAAAAGTGGATGCCTTCAAATCGGGCTGGTTCCTGACGAGATAGGAGTTGGCGGGTTGTCACGGCGCTGTTAAATGCTCGGGGCGTTTCTATGACCGACGAAGCCGAACCAACCAAGATTCTCCGCCGACGCTGGATCATCGCACTTTTGGGCGTGGCGGCTTGCCTGGGCGTGTTTCTCCGGGCCACGTACAAGACTTGGCCGAATGCGGTGGCGCTGAGTGAAAAGGCGGGGCGAACGGTGAAGTTTTTGGAGCCGTTTCAGCAGATGTTTTTTTGGACGGCGGTAGTGAATCTCGTGCTGCTGGTGCTGCTCGCTGGGAGTGCACGGTGGTGGGTGAGAGCGGGGCCGATACGCGAGATGGAAAGAACGAGGGAATGGCCGCGCCCTGCGAGATGGGTATGGGTCTGCCTGGGGCTCCTGCTTGTGGCTTTTTTGTGGCTTCGTGTGCCGCGCTTGGGCATGAGTCTTTACAATGATGAGGCGCACAACTACGCCCGTTACTTCTCCGGCGCGTGGAAGCATGAAGCGATGCAAGGTGAGGAGCCGTCCTACCGCGTGACGCCTTGGGTGGAAGCGGTGACGCGAAACATGGCGGGGAACAACTCCCAGCTTTTTACGGCGCTGGCGAGAGCCAGTCTGGAGGCTTGGCGGCACTTCACCGGTGCGGCGGGAGATGAGGTGAGCGAGATGCCGGTGAGGCTTCCATCTCTGCTGGCAGGTTTGTTTTTTGTGGGGATCATGGGTGCGCTGATGTGGCGCTGGCGTGGGACTGTGGGGCTGCTGTGGCTGGCTGTGCTGCTGGTGAGTCACGCGTGGCTGGTGCGTTTTCAGTCAGAGGCTCGCTCGTACGGTGTGATGCTGCTTGGGGTGGCGGTGATGTTTTGGTTTCTCAACCAAGCGCTTGCGGCTGGTCGCTGGCGGGACTGGCTGGGCTTTGGGTTCGGGGTTCTGCTGACGGCTTGGGCTTTCCTGGGAAGCGTGTATTTTCTGGTTTCTGTGTTTCTGGTGCTGATGGGGCGTCAGCTGGTGCTGTGGAAGCGGGGTGTGCATTCGTTTCAGCAAGTGCTGCGGCCTGTGCTGGCTGGGCTCTTTGCTGCTATGCTGGGAGCGCAGTTGTTTCTGGGCATGATTCCCCCCATATTTTACCAGCTGGAGCACTTCGGATCCATACGAGGTGTCATGGGGGCGCTGTGGTGGGGTGATGTGTGGAGTCATTTGCTCTTCGGCAGCCGGTGGTGGGAGGGTGATGCGACGAATCCGGTGAACTTCAGCATGGAGCGACTGCTGATGGTGAGGCCATGGTTGTGGCCGGCGGTGCTGGGAGGAGTGGCCACGGCGGCGGTGGGCTGGTGGTTGATGATCAAGAGAGGCGGTGCGGCCTTGGTATTGGCCGTGAGTGTTCCTTTGGCCGTCGTCATCGCGTGGGCGGCTATGGCTCGTAAGGGCAACTTTCTTCTCTATTGGTATATGACCTTCGCCGTGCCGGGTGTGATCTTTCCTCTGGCGTATGGGCTGGCCAACGTGTGGGATGCTTTGGTGATGAGAGTCCGCTCAGCGGTTTTGGGGCGGGGGGGGGCATTGGCTGTGGGTGGCTACGTTTTGTTGCCGCAGATGCTTTGCGGTGTGCACTGGGCTGCTCATCCGAAGCAAGATGAACGCAGGCCGGTGGAGATCGTGCGTGGTGCCAGGTATCCGCACTACAAGGGCACGGAGGGGGAGAGGCCCATCTTGATTACTTTCTGGTCGAATGTTTCCAACTATGATCCTTCGGCGTGCATATTGACTTCGGCGGATCAGTTGGACCAGACGATCGAGCGTGCGAAGAGGGAGGCGAGGCCTCTGTTCGTGAACTTTTCCCACAGCGCGATGGCGGAGAAGGAGCATCCTGGGGTGTTTGCGCGATTGAGGAATCCTGCTGAGTTCGAGCGTGTGGCCACGGTTTACGGGCAGGAGGAGGAGCAGTTTACGCATCATCTCTTCCGGTGGGTGGGGCAGCCCTGAGGCCGCTACATCCAGGGTGAGAGCTTGCGGATGAGTTCTGTGGTTTGAGAGATGCGGTACTCTGGTGCCACTTCGAAGGTGAGGATGTTGTCGTCTGGCTGCACGATGTCGATCTGCACTGGCACCGTGCCGGGATGATTGAGGAGGATGTCCCGGACCTTGGCAACGTCTGCTGCGTCATGGTGGGAACAGCGGAGCGTGAGTTGCAGGAGTTGCGGCGCGGCTTCGGGCAGGCGGGGGGCTGCGGCTGGCTCACTGGGAGACGGTGGTGGGGCTTCTTCTCGCTGCTGACGTGCTGAGGCCTTCTTTGGCTTGAGGGGCTTGATGTCTCGCACGGTGAGCTTGTTCATCTCGGTGCGCTGGTCTTTGTCACAAGTGGCACGCATTTCGATGACTGAGCCGACGACGATGTGCTCCTTGAACTTTTCGTAGTCGTCACTCCAGCACATGGCCTCGATGGCTCCGGTGAAGTCTTCGAGCTTGAGGGTGGCGAAGGGGCGGTTGTCCTTCTTGGAGTAACGAACGTCTGCGACCGAAATCAATCCACCTACGGTGATGATGGTGCGCTGGGTGATTTCCTCGATGGCGGCTATCTTGGTGAAGCGTGTGCTGTCGAAGTTCCCGCGATAGGCATCGAGCGGATGACCACTGACATAGAAGCCGAGGAGTTCCTTTTCGAAGGCGATGAGTTCCATCTTAGGCCATTCGGGAGGAGTTGCGGCTGGGGTGGTTTTACTGCGAGCGGATTTCGGTCCTGATTTATTGGCGGCTGGCGCTGCCCCCATGTCGAAGTCAAACAGGCTGGCTTGGCCGCTGCGGCGGTCTTTCTGGGCCGAGGCGGCGCTGGCGAGCACTTGGTCCATGCGGTTGAACATGCTGAGTCGGGTCTCGCCGGTGAAGTCAAAGGCTCCGGTTTTCACCAGGGCTTCGAGCATGCGTTTGTTCACGACTTTGGAGTCGAGGCGGGCGGCAAAGTCCTCGAGGCTTTTGAAGGGGCCGGCTGAGCCCCGTTCCGCTATGGCGGCCTGCATGGCTCCTTCGCCGACGTTTTTGATGGCGGAGAGGCCGTAGCGAATGGCGTGGGGTTCGCGTTCGCCGGGGCGGCTTTCGGGGGAGAATTTGAGTGCGCTGCGGTTGATGTCTGGTGGCAGGATGTCGATGCCCATGCGCTGGCACTCGCTGACGAAGTTGGCTATTTTGTCAGTGTTGTTGACTTCATAGCTGAGCACGCCGGCCATGAACTCGACCGGGTAGTTCGCCTTGAGGTAGGCGGTGCGGTAGGTGACGATGCCGTAAGCGGCGGAGTGGGATTTGTTGAAGCCGTATTGGGCGAACTTCTCCAGCAAGTCGAAGATTTCGTTAGCCTGTTTTTCCGGGATGTTGTTGGTGGAGCCACATCCTGCGACGAAGATGAGTCGCTGCTGGGCCATTTCTTGAGCATCCTTTTTACCCATGGCGCGGCGAAGAATGTCGGCCTGTCCCAGGGTGTAGCCTGCGAGCACGTTGGCGGCCTGCTGCACCTGTTCCTGATAAACGAGAATGCCGTAGGTCTCACTGGCGATCTTTTCCAGCAGTGGGTGCGGATACTCTACCTGCTCTTCTCCTTTTTTGCGCTTGATGTAGTCCGGGATGAACTGCATGGGACCGGGGCGGTAGAGGGCAAGGATGGCTATGATTTCCTCAATCTTGTCTGGACCCAGCTGACGGCAGGTGTTGACCATACCGCCGGATTCCATTTGGAACACGGCCACGGTTTCGCCACGTTTGAGGAGGTCGAAAGTCTTCCTGTCATCAAGGGGTGCTGCGGAGACATCGAAGTCTGGCTGCCTCTTTCGGATCCAGTCCTCGGCTTCACGGATGACGCTAAGTGTTTTGAGACCCAGAAAGTCCATCTTGAGCATCCCCAGATCGGTGAGAGGCTTCATTTCGAACTGGGTCACCACTTCGTCTTCGTTTCCGCGTGTGAGGGGAATGAACTCATCCAGCTGTCTGGCTCCGATGACGATGCCTGCGGCGTGGATGCCGGTGTTGCGGGTGAGGCCCTCCAGGAAGGTGGCGTGGCGCCAGAGGTCAGCCACGCCGCCGTCGGTCTCCACGAGCTGCTGGAGTTCGGGATTCATCTCCACGGCCTTCTTCAGAGTCATGTCTAGCTCCGTGGGAATGAGTTTGGCGATGCGGTCCGTATCTCCGTAACTCATTCCGAGCACGCGGCCTACGTCCCTTACGACGGACTTGGCACCCATGGTGCCGAAGGTGATGATGTGGCTGACGACGAGTTCGCCATACTTCTGCCTGACGTAATCAATGACCTCGGGGCGTCGAGTCTGGCAGAAGTCGATGTCGATGTCGGGCGGGCTTACGCGCTCTGGGTTGAGGAATCGCTCAAACACGAGTTCGAAGCGAAGGGGGTCAATGTCTGTGATGCCGAGGACGTAGGCTACGAGCGAGCCTGCAGCGGAACCACGTCCGGGACCCACGGGGATGCCGTGTTCCTTCGCCCAGTTGATGAAGTCCCAGACGATGAGGAAGTAGCTGGTGAAGTTCTTTTCGTTCAGCAGTTTAAGCTCCCGGTCCAGACGGTGACGGAGGGTTGCATCGTTGAGTGCGCGGTCTCTGCCGTAGCGCCGGACTAGCCCCTCCTCACAGAGGTGGAGCAGGTAGTCCTCACGGCGGGATCCGTCTGGCGGATCATAGAGGGGGTAGCGCTCGATGGAGGTGGCGTCGAGGTGGATGGAGACGTTGCACTTTTCTGCAATTTCCAAGGTGGTGTCGCAGGCACCCGGCACGTCGCGGAAAAGCGCGCGCATTTCTTCCGCCGTCTTGAAATAGACTTCAGGTGAGTAGGTGAGGCGGTTCTGCTCCACGACGAGGTTGTTCGTGCCGATACAGATCATGACATCGTGCGACTCGTGATCGGAGCGATCGAGGAAGTGGACGTCATTGGCGGCGACGGTCTTCAGGCCGAACTCTTTTCCCCAGGCGATGAGCTGTGCGCGGCACTGTGCCTGCTGGGCCATGCCGTGGTCATGGAGTTCGAGGTAGAAGTTTTCCTTTCCAAAAATGTCCACGAACTGTCCTAAGCTCTTCCGGGCTTCGTCCGCGCGATCGGAGAGGATGAGTTCGTTGATCTCTCCGCTAATGCAGCCGCTGAGGCAGATCAATCCCTTTGCATGGGCGGCCAGCGCCTCTTTGTCGATGCGGGGCTTGTAATACATACCCTCAAGGTGGCCCTTGGTGATGAGCTTGGAGAGGTTCTCGTAGCCTTCGTTGGTGGCGGCAAGCAGGGTAAGGTGGCTGCTGCGTTTGCGACCGGTGACTTCCTTCTTCTCATACATGGAGCCGGGGGCCAGGTAGGCCTCGCAACCGATGATGCCTTTGACACCGTTTTTTTGGGCCTCTTTGTAAAACTCAATGGCTCCGAAGAGATTGCCGTGGTCCGTCATGGCCACTGCGGGCATGCCGAGTTCCTTGGCCCGCTTCATGAGCTTTGGAATACGCACCGCGCCGTCGAGGAGCGAGTATTCGGTGTGAAGATGAAGATGGACGAAGGAGTCTGGCATGGAACCGTCGTCCATACCGAACCACACCCCCGTTCGCAAGTGCTGGCGGGTCTGGCCCTGGAGAATCCGCTTTGCCGGGCCGTCGTTCTAGGCTAGGCTACAGCCATGGATCCAAGACCGGTCATCAACGTGGAGGAGTTCATCGGGAGGACGGTGGGGAGACGCAAGCCTCCTGTCGATCCGTTGAGTGTGGCCCATAGCAATCGAGCGGGAGTTTTGGCCTGGATGAGTTCGCTGCCGTCACGGATGCCGAAAAGGGGGGTCTATCGGTTCGCAAGCCATGAGGAAGCCGACCTATGGATGACCAAGAACACAGGTCCGAGGAAGAAGTAGGTGACGGGCCTGAATCTCGCCCTCCTTCAGTCGAAGACCTGCTTGCCGTATGCAGGGACTTGAACTTGCGCAACGCGAAGTATGTCGTGGTAGGGGGCTTCGCGGTGCGTGGCGCTGGCTATATTCGAGAGACTCACGACGTGGATTTTCTCATTGATGCCAGTGAAGAGAATGAAGTGCTTGTCTTCGATGCGCTTGCGCAGCTCCCGGACAAAGCCGTGCTTCAACTTGATCCTGGTGATGTTTCGCGTTTCACCGTGGTCCGTGTCGCAGACGAGATTGTGGTGGACTTGATGCAATCGGCTTCGGGTATCGACTACGAAGAGGCGTCGAAAGACATCGTGATGCGCAAGGTCCAGGACATCGAGATTCCGTTTGCCTCACCGCGTCTGCTTTGGCGGATGAAGAAGAACACTCACCGCGAGAAGGACCGCGCAGATTTGGCTTTCCTGCGGCAGCATTACCCAGAAGTGACGCAGGACTGACCTGTGTCAGGGGGAGACCCCGGGTTCGCGCACGTCGAGTGAGTGCAGTGGGAAGCCGTTGGGGAAGGTGGCGTCACCGGTTCGGTGGTACTTGATCCACTCGAGGAAGCCCGAGATGCGGCCCTCTGGTTCAAGGAGTTCTTGCCAGCCCTGGATGGAGCCGCGTGTGCCGTAGAGCAGTGTGCGTGCGGCGAAGGCTCCCAGCGGGGTGACCTGACCGGACATGGTGTAGGCTGCACCGTCAGAGAGGCGTCCCGCCCAGGTGTAGCTGCCGTTGTGGCGGATGGTGACTTGGCCGATGGACTGCTCCTGTGGGTAAATGGGGTTCCCAAGCACCGAGGCATCAGGAGAGAGTTTCACGTAATGGAGACCCTGCCAGTTCACTGGGGTCACGTGGGGGCGTAGCGGCAGCACTTTTTTGGCTTCAAGCGGCAGGGTGAAAGAGAAGTCGCTGAGTGAGACAGAGCCGTCTGCCCTCTGCTGGATGGGGTCCACTTTCACATTCATCACAAGCCAGCCTTGGGCGAGTTGGATCCATGCCTCCGGAAGACCAGAGAGAGGATTCTCAAGACGGCCTGAGAAGGGATAGCGCTTGGTGCCTACGTCCACGGTGCCGGTGAAGGCGCCACTGGGGGTGACCGTGAACTTCCACGCCCCGCCGTAGCCAGGATCATGACCTCCCGTGCGGCCCACAAGGCCGGCGAATGTGCCAGTGGCTTCTTTCGGAAACGGGGCTATCTCCACGTAGAACTTCATCCAGTCGCTGGTGCCGGCCGCATTGCTGGCGCGGATCATAAGGTGAAAGGTTCCTGCGGAGGTGGGTCGTCCACCGAAGGAGCCTGTCTTCGGATTGAATGTGACGCCCGGTGGTAGCCCGCGCGCTTCGAAGCGGGTGGGATGGTTCTGCGCATCGACCTGGGCTGCGACTGTGCGGCCAACGGCCCAGTTGATGAGACCTTTCACGTCGGTGATGACCGGCTTTCGAACGATGGTCAGAATGAAGCTGTCACCGAAGAGCGAGAGTTGGCCGAGTGTGACGATGCAGTGGTAGCTGCCCTCATCTGCTCCCTGCAAGGGCGAGATCCGGAGAGTGGGCGACTGGGTGCCTCTGATACGTGGAGCGTCATCGTAGAGGGGAGAGCCGTCCTTGTACCATTGATACTTCAGCTCAGGTCCGCTGGCTTTCTGGCTGAAGCTGAAAGCGCGCCCTTCTGGGATGGGTGCAGGGTGGAAAGTGGCGTTTCGTACGACACCTACCGGCACAGGCTTGGAGGTGACTCGTTGTTTGTCCGCCTCCACGGTGAGGCGATAATAACCAGCTGCGCTGAAGGGCACGAGCGAGGTGTCGTAGATGTCCCGATTGCCATTGGCCAGCGGGCGGCCATCCTTTGTCCATTGGAAGTGGGCAGGCGTGGGGTAGCCGTCTGCGCGCAGAAAGATCTGGGCGGCGCTGGGCGAGGAGCTGGAATCGTAGGTCAGCAGGGCATCCACGCTGATGACAGGCTGGAAAGCCGCAGCTGAAACGGCACTGAGCTGAAGCTGAGCCAGGGCGATGGATGCGATGAGGATGGAGGGAAAGCGCTTCATGGGTTGAGGTGTGGTTTTCACTGCTCGATCTCAATTTTATCACAAATGACAAAGTTCGCAACAATGATTTGCATATTTATCAGATTTACGGATTTTGTTGTCAATCCGGGCTTGCTCAGCGCCGAGCGTTTGATCATCAGTTCTGGTGCTTCCCATTCATCGTCCCCTCCTAGCGCTTGCTCCGATGCAGGACGTCACGGACCTTGCGTTCTGGCGGCTCATGGCGTGCTATGGGGGTGCGGACTTGTATTACACGGAGTATTTTCGGGTTCACCCAGACTCGCACCTGGAGAAGCCCATCCTCGCTTCGCTGGACGATAATCCGACCGGCAAACCTGCGATTGCGCAGATGATAGGGAATGACATTCCATCACTGGTGCGGAGTGCGAGGGAGCTGATGAAGCATCCGGTGGCAGGGATTGACTTGAATTTGGGTTGCCCGGCGCCCGTTGTTTATAAAAAATGCGCTGGTGGGGGGCTGCTGCGGGAGCCGGAGCGCATGGATCGCATACTGGGTGCGCTGAGGGAGGTCATTTCCATACCGTTCACTGTCAAGACTCGGATTGGATTTGACAGCGAGCGTGAGTTTGAGGCTCTGCTGCCTGTTTTTCAGAAGCACGCCATTGACCTGCTCACGGTGCATGGACGGACGGTGTTGCAGATGTATCGCCCTGGCGTTCGTTACGATTTGATAGCTCAAGCAGCGGCAGCCATGAAGTGCCCTGTGATGGCCAATGGAGATGTGGCCTCTCACCACGATGCCGGGCGCATCTTGAGGGAAACGGGAGTGGCCGGGCTGATGATCGGGCGCGGAGCCATCCGGAACCCGTGGATCTTTGAGCAGATTCGGGATCATCTGGCAGGTCGTCCGGTGACACTGCCATCTGGCCGCGAGGTATTGGGTTACATTCACGATCTGTATGAGACGGTGACGTCACCAGGCACGTCGGAGCTGGCGCAGGTGAACAAGCTGAAAAAGTATCTCAACTTTCTGGGGTTGGGGCTGCCGCGTGCGGAAGAGTTCCTGCACGCCATGAGGAGAAGCACCAACCGGACAGACTTTTTCCGGGTGTGCTTTGAGCATTTGGACCACGGTGAGCCGATGGACCTGGTGCCTAGGGATGTGCATTTGAGATAGTTTCTCGTGCCCGGCAGCCATGCAACTGGAGCAACAACTTCAGTGAAACCGCTGTAAACAATGGTGGACCCTCTTTACCAACCACAGCAGACCCATCAAACATCATGCCCAACCCCTGGACTGGAACTGGCAACCCCTATACCAAACAAGAAGTCGTAGATCGTCTCAAGGCCACACTGGCCAAAGGCGAGCCGATCATCGCCGCTGGCGCTGGCACTGGCATCAGTGCCAAGTTCATCGAAAAGGGCGGAGCGGATCTCATCATCATTTACAACAGCGGACGCTTTCGCATGATGGGGCATGGCAGTACTTGTGGGCTGATGGCTTATGGAGATGCGAACGCCATCGCCATGGAGATAGGTGAATATGAGGTGCTTCCTATTGTGAAGGAGATACCCGTCATCTGTGGCGTTCATGCCACTGACCCACGCCGCCGCATGTGGCACTGGCTTCAGCAAGTGAAGAACATGGGATTCTCTGGCGTGAATAACTTCCCCACGCATACCATTGTGGACGGTCACTTCCGTGGTGTGCTTGAGGAAACCGGCATGAGTGTGCAGAAGGAGTTTGAGATGGTAGGGCTGGCCACCAAGATGGACCTCTTTAGCATCGTTTATGTGGCCACTCCGGAGGAGGCGGTGGAGATGGCGAAAAACGGCGCGGATGCCGTCATCGCCCATGTGGGCACCACTGTGGGCGGCAGCATCGGTGTGGTGAACGCTGTGGTGGACTGGGACTTCACGGTGAAGCGCACGCAGGAGATCATCGATGCGGCGAAGAGCGTGAGAAAGGACGTGTTTACCCTCACCCACGGCGGCCCGATCAATACCCCCAAAGATGTCGAATATATCCTCGGTAAAACCACTGCCGATGGCTTCGTTGGAGCCAGCAGCCTGGAGAGAATGGGCGTCGAAGACTCCCTCACCAGCCTCACCCGCGAGTTCAAGGCTGTGCGGCGGTGATTCTTTTCAAAGCCTCAAGGCTTTCAGCTTCATCAAACATCGCACGCACCGGAAGCATCAGACCGGGAATCGCCTCACACAGTAGCTCGCCATTGATCGCCTTCATCTTGAGCACATACCCAGACTCCCGCTGCACATACTGTTCCACCACTTCGGCTTCAGCATCCACGATCCAATACTCAGGCACATGTCTCTGGTAGTCTTCAAACTTCACTCCACGATCTCTCTCCGCCGTGCTGTCGGAGAGAACTTCAACCACCAAGTCTGGTGGCGGAAACAGCATCGTCAGGGAGTCGAACTTGGCCGCCTTCTCCGTGCCAAAGAAGACCACGTCCGGTTCATAATCATTCCGCTGGAACCGGCACATGCACTTCTGAGTTCGCACTGCACCCATGCGATTGACCATCACATAAAGGTTCAAAATCGAGGTAATGTTCATTACCACACAGAGATGCCGATTCTTCGCAGGCGAGTGCATGATGACTTCTCCATCTATGAACTCCCACTTCTGCTCTTCCGTGATCTCTTCGTAAAACTTCTGCCGCCGCTCGGTCTCCTCACGCAGTTTGGCCTGAATACGCTCAGAGTATTAAGGAAGCAGCGGCGAGTGAAGGATGGCCTCCAGTAGATCGTTCACTGCCACAAAATAGCTCAGCCCGCCCCACTTCCAACCCGATTTTCCCCCATGAAACGCCTCATTCTCGCCGCTCTTCTTTCGTCATTCGGCATTTCGCATTCGGCATTCTCCGCAGATCCTCTGCGCGTCTTCATTCGTGCCGGCAAAAAGTCTCACGCTCCAGGTGCGCATGACTATCCGCAGTTTCTCAAAGACTGGGTGCCACTGCTTAACGAGCGCGGCGCGAAGGCAGACGGATCGCTGGAGTTCCCTACCAAGGAGCAGCTCGACAAAACTGACGTGCTGATCTTGCATTCACAGGAGGCGGGCAACATCCATATCGGAGAGCAGCGGAAGAATCTCATGGAGTTCTTGAAGCGGGGTGGGGGACTTGTCGTCATTCATGCCGCTGCCGTATCCAGTGATCATGATTGGTTTAAGACCATCATTGGCGGTTCATGGAAGCACGGGCAGACGAAGTGGCTGGAGGCGCCGCTGAGCCTTTACTTTACCGATCGAGAGAACCCTATCACCCGCGACATCTCGAACTTTGATCTTGATGACGAAATCTACTATGACATGGAAATGCTGCCAGAGGCGAAGATTCTAGCCGCAGCCTACACGCCCAAAGCCATAGACACCGGGGGCAAGGGAAACAAGGAAGCGCAGGCTCGCGCTGCAGAAGCGGTTGCGAAAAAGAAGGGCGTCAACATTTACGACATCCAGCCGCAGATGTGGACTTACGAGAAGGAGAACTACCGCGCCTTCACCTGCATCCCGGGGCACTGGTACAAGAACTTCAGCCACAACGGTCTTCGTACCGCCATCCTGCGCGGCATCGCCTGGGCGGGAAAACGGGAGAATGTGGATGAGCTCTGCAAGCCAGAGGAACTCGGTGATGCGCTGCGGTATGTCGAAGGGGGCTGTCCCAGCCCTGCCGAGCTTCCGAAGCATCTCGAAGTGCATCCGGAGTTCAACCTCTCGCTTGTCGCCGCCGAGCCTCTGATTAACAAACCCATGAACATCGACTGGGATGAAAAAGGGCGCCTTTGGGTCGTGGAGACGCCGGAGTATCCCAACGGTCTCCGCCAGTCCAATGTCGAAGCCTGGAAAGACTCAGGTGCCCTGAAACCGGGCACTTACGAGCGGGAGCCTCTGGACCGCATCAGCATTCTCTCCGACAGCGATGGTGATGGTGTGATGGACAAGAAGACTGTCTTTGCGGACAAGATTGAGCTAGCCACAAGCAGCGTGTTTTACAAAAGCGGCGTGATCGTCTGCGCCGCGCCAGACATCTGGTTCTTTGAGGATACGGACGGCGATGACAGGGCGGACAAGCGCACGCGGCTCTATTCCAATCTTGGCAATCGTGACACGCACGCCGTCATCAACAACATGCGCTGGGGACTGGATGGTTGGATTTATGCCACGCATGGCTACTCCAGCACAGAGGACGCGAAGTCAGGCGATGGGAGCAAGGGCTTCGGAGCCATCGGAGCTGGGGTCGTCCGCTTCAAGCCAGACGGCAGTGCCATGGAGCAGTATGCGTCTCGTGGAGGCAATACATGGGGACTAGACATCACCAGTGACGGGCAGGTGTTTTACACCCAGCCTACGAGCGGGAACCACTTCATCCACGTGGTGCTTCCTGAATATGTCCTCGCCAAAGGCAAGCTCCCTGGCGTCGTCGGCACGAACGGCATGCTGCCACGCGAGCCGACGTATCCCGCCATGCACTGGGAACAGCAGGCCTACGTGCAGATCGACCAAGTGGGAAGCTACACGGCTGCCGCAGGTTGTGCCATCTATGAAGGTGGTGCTTGGCCAGAGAAGTGGAACTATGGCTACTTCACCACCGAGTGTACGTTGAACATCGTCAGCCACTTCATGGTGGAACCAGACGGCGTCACTTATAAGGCCAAGCGCGAACCTGGACGCGAGCAAACGGAGTTCATCCGCAGCAGGAACCTGTGGTTCCGGCCTATTGAGGTTCGTGTGGGTCCGGATGGTGCGCTCTATGTGGTGGACTTCTGCAACCAGGCCGTCATTCACAACGATACTCGCGGCCCCACTCACGGCCCCGCTAACGCCGCCGTCCGCCCTGACCGCGACCATTATTATGGGCGCATCTGGAGAGTGCAGCACAAGCAAGCGAAGGCACCTGCTGCGAAGGCGAAGTCCACCGTGACCCAAGGCAGTGCCGCACAGAAGCTTTACGAGTCAGCAAAAGCCAGCGCCCCAGAAGCCATCGTCACCGCCTACGCTGACGCAAAGGATGACTGGTCCCGCTCCGCGTTGATCGCTGCCGCTTCTGATGACGCAACGGCTACCATCAAGGCAGCGATGGGGGCCGCTATTGGCGATGAAGTGATCACACTGGTCGATGCGCTGCTTCCTCTCAGTCTCAAAGACACCGAGGCACTGGTTACTGCCTGCGTGGAGGGCGGCAACAACGCGTTGAAGATCGCCATCCTCCGCGGCATCGCTCAACACTTGAATGAAGCACCTGCTTTGACTGCGGCTCTTGCCGATTCCCTGAAGAAACTCCTCGCCCAGCCTGCACTCGCAGCCGCAACCCTTCCACTGGTGACCAAGTGGGACAAAGGCGGTGCGCTGGGCGACGAGGTGAAGGCACAGCTCGAAAAACTGAGCGCCATGCTCGCCGATGGTTCGGCGAATGTGGAGGCACGCATCGGTGCGGCACGCGCATTGGTTTCTGTCGGCGGAGACGATGCCACCAAGAAGGTGGTTTCGACTTTAGTCGAAGCTGGAACACCTGAGGCACTGCAAGCTGCCATCCTCACTGCATTGGATGGAAGCGGCAGCATCGGCGCCGTGGTCTCCACGTTCGCCACGCTGAAGCGCGAACTTCAGGCTCTAGCTTTCGAGGCCATCATCAAACGACCCGATGCCACCCTCACGCTTCTCGACTCCGTGAACTCCGGAACGATCGAGCGCAACATCTTCGCCCCGGGTGATGTCGCCCGACTCCGCAGTCACCCGAACAAGCAGATCGCCAGGAGAGCGAACGAGTTGTTCAAGATCGACACCTCCGCCAAGGATGCCATCATCGCACGGCTCATACCGGAGGTAGAGAAGCCCGG
The DNA here is from genome assembly GCA_964538625.1 of uncultured Verrucomicrobiaceae bacterium. GTDB lineage: Bacteria > Verrucomicrobiota > Verrucomicrobiia > Verrucomicrobiales > Verrucomicrobiaceae > JAEUHM01. Next base: position 43,374 of record CAZIGH010000027.1, on the reverse strand, counting down.
CGACGCGGCGAAGGGGAAGGTCATGTTTGGTGCGTGCGCCGTCTGTCACCGGCTTGGAGATGTGGGCATGGCCGTGGGTCCTCCACTGGACGGCATGGGTGCGCACGGTCCGGCGGAGCTGCTGGTGCACATCATCGATCCCAACCGCGAAGTGGACCCCAGCTTCTGGGCGTTCAACATCACCACCAAGAAGGGCGAGTTTCTCCAGGGCGTCATTACCAGTGAGAATGCCTCTTCCGTGACGCTGGCCACGCAGGTGGGAGTGCGAGAGATAGCGAAGAGCGACATTGAAAAGCGTGAGAACACGCGCCGCAGCCTCATGCCGGAAGGCCTTGAAGCGCTGGGAGCCGAGACGCTGCGTGACATCCTGGCCTACATGAGCGGTGACGCCATGAAGCAGTTCCGCATCCTGCATCTAACCGACGCTTACACGGCCGACAGCCGCGGAGGAGTCTTCGCTGGACCCTCGCCAAACCAGGGGCAAGTGAGGATAGCGAAAATGGGGAACTTCACCGTCGAGGGCGTTCCTTTTTTCATTCAAGACGCTGCGAAGAGCGCCACCGGCTCGAACTTGATCGTGCTCAAAGGCGGACCGCCGAACAGCCAGAGTGCGAGCTATCCGGCGAAAGTGGAGATTCCTGTCGGCGTGCAAACGAAGCGCATCCAGATGCTCAGTGGCATCTCCGGCTGGGGCTGGCCTGCGGTGAGTGAGGAAGTGCCCGCGCTCAAAGCGACGATCGTTTATGAAAGCGGCGAAAAAGAGGAGTTCACCTTCATTAACGGAGTGCACTTCTCCGACTACATCCGCCCCGTGGAGGTGCCGGGATCCCGTTATGTGCAAGGCATCACCGATGGGCAGCAAATGCGGTTGTTAAGCATCGAGCTGTCCAAGCAGGCGGTGGCAAAGACGTTGGTGCTTGAGAGTCCGGAGAGCAATCCCACCGCACCGGTCATCGCCGCCATCACGGCGGACCTGCAGGGCAAAGGCCCTGCGCCTGGCAGCGCAGACACGAGCCAGCGCCCTGATCCCGCGAAAGGCAACCCCAAAGGCAAAGGCAAGGGGAAAGGTAAAGGTGCTGCACCTATGCAAGTGGGACCTGCGGCAGCGGATTCTCCGAAGGAAGGCGGCCAGGGAGATGGGCCGCTGGTGCCGGTGACGGATCCAAAGTGGGAGGCGGGGAAAACGAAGGTGCTGGTGATAGGCGGGGGGTCCTCTCATAACTTCGCGGAGTTCTTCGGCGGCATGGATGTGGATACGCTGAAGGCTGCGGGATACACGGTTCACTACACAGAGGATCGTGATCAGGCAGCGGCGCTTCTCTCAGATGCGGACGTGGCGGTCATCAGCGTGAACCGCAAGTTCTTCGACACGGCGAACTACCGCAAGGCGCTCATGGCGCGCGTGAATGGTGGGAAAGGTGTGGTGATGTTGCATCCCGGTACCTGGTATGGCTATGCGGCGTGGCCAGCACTGAATAAGGAGATCGTGGGAGGTGGATCACGCGGACATGATAAGCTGGGACCGTTCAAAGTGAATGTGCTCAAGCCAGATCACCCCATCATGAGCGGAGTGCCGGGCAGCTTTGATGTCGTGGATGAACTCTACTACATGAATGCAGAGGGGGTGCCGGAGGGGACGAACAGCATTGAAGTGTTGGCCGAGACCAGCCCCAGTCAAAAGTATGGCAAGCCTCATCCGAATGTGTGGATCACGAATCATCCGAAGGCTCGCGTGGTGGGTATCGCCCTCGGCCATGACGAGCGCACTCACGGAGACGCGGCATTCAATGCCATCCTGACCAACGCAGTAAAGTGGGTGGCAGGGAAGTGATTCAGTGCAGCCAGTTCTACCACTTTAACGAGGGAATGCGGCTTCGAGGAGTGCCAAAGTGGCTTCGACTTTAGTCGAAACTCGAGCGGTTCTACGCTTCGACTGACGCCGAAAGCACTTTCTCTCTCCCATCTCTATCATTCTGCTCTAGCAGAAACCTCAAAGATTTAGGACAACTGAACTCGGGACGGCTCTTCCTCGATGTTTCAGCCCGCCACAGGGATGTTGCATCGGGCTCACTGATCTCAAAAAAAAACGGCGCTGTGTTCTAACAGCGCCGTTCGGGTGAAGGTTAAACGCAGGTCAAGGCTTTGGTGCTGTGATCATCGGAAAGTCATCCGTGCGGAAGGGGGTGAGCGGTAGGCCGTTCTTGCCAAACACGTTGCACACGGGGTTGTCACTCCAGGCGTAGCGCACAGCGATGGGTTTGGTGACCTCTTTGCTGCTGACTGCTATTTGGTCTGCGCCAAGCAGCTTCGCCTCGGCCCAGTGCCACTTCTTGTCTTCGCCACAGACGGCGAAACCGCGCGCTTCCTGCACGTCGAAAGTGTAGAGCTGGGTGCCAAAGGTGTCGATGGTCACCACTGCCTTGTTGCCCTCAAAAGCGACGGACTTGTATTCCGGGCTGCGATAGGGGATCTGCTTGCCATAGTCTTTGGCCAGTGCCCAACGGGCGAGCCGCTCCGCCACGTCGCGTTTGTTGCGGGGGTGGATGTCACGGCCCTCGCCGATGTCGATGATGACGGCTTGGCCGCCATTGGGGATCACGGACATGGTTTTGGTCTGAGCCTCACGGAGTTCTGCCCAGTCGGAGTCACCGGGTTCGGCGGTCTCGGCCTTGAAGTCCGCAAGCTGCACCCAGTAGAAGGGGAAGTCGCCCTGCTTCCACTCGCTGCGCCAGTGGGAGATCATGAAGGGGAAGAGGCTTGCGTATTCATAAGCACGGGCTGCGTTGGACTCACCCTGGTACCAGATGGCTCCCTTGATGCCGTAGCCAATGGTGGGAAGGAGCACACCATTGTAGATGTTGCCGGGACGGGCGTTTCCGTTCAGCCAGCCTTCCGGAGCCTGCGGTGCGCGCTCGGTGAAGGGCTTGCCTGCTGCCTTGGCCTCGGCCGCGCGTTCTTTCCACTTTTCCAGCGCAGCTTCGTAGCGCTTTTTCGCCTCGGGGGTGGCTAGGTCTGCCTCTCGCTTGACGGTGTTTTCCATGAGGAGTTTGAAGCGGGCGTCGCCCTCCAGTGCGTCACGGCGCACCCAAGCCTCGGCTGCGGAACCGCCCCAAGCGTTGTTGATGAGGCCCACGGGCACATCCAGCGCCTGATGCAGCACGCGGCCAAAGAAGTAGCCCACGGCGGAGAAGCTGGGGACGGTCGTGGGGGAGCACTCTGTCCACTGGCCCTTGAAGTCGCGCTGTGGCTCCTGTGTGCCTACCTGGGGCACGGAAATGAGGCGAATGAGAGGAAACTTGGCGGTCATGATCTCGATGTCGGCGTCGTCAGAGGACTGCACGGACCACTGCATGTTCGACTGGCCGGAGCAGATCCAGACCTCACCGACGAGCACGTTTTTGAACGTCTTGCTGGTAGTGCCCGTGACTTGGATGGTGGAGGCGGAGGCGTTGGCGGGGACAGGATCGAGCTTCGTTTCCCAGCGTCCGTCCGGGCCCGCTTTGGCAGACTTGGTTTGCGCCCCGAACACCACCTTCACCTCCGTTCCAGGTGTGTCCCACCCCCAAACGGGATTGGCCAGCTGTTGCTGGAGGACCATGTTGTCGCTGAAGATGGCCGGCATGAAGAGCTCGGCTTTGGCGGTAGTGGCTGCGAGCGCAGCGAGGAGGAAGGTGTGGAGTCTCATGGTGAAACGGGCATGGAGATACGAGCAGCCGCTGGTGGTCTTTCGGAGGATACAGAAACGGTAGGAGGTTAACCCGACTGATTCATGAAACGCTACTGCGACTTGCTGCAAGCGCGCATTCGCGGCGTTGGGCTTGTTTTGAAAGGCATCGAGCATTCACCAATGCACTCAGCCTTTCAAAACTGCGCCCGCCTTGCCACTGCGGGCTTTCACTGCGTCTCGCTACGACTTTCATGATTCAGTTAGGCTAAGGTAAAGCTCGAAAAGTCCCGATTTCTAACATTTCTAAAAAATATTATTTACATTATTATAATGAGGAGTAGAATCATCGTGACATCCGATAAAAATCATGAAAAAGCTCATCCTGATCCAAAATGACTTCTCCGGCGCTGGTAAGAGCACGGTCGTGCGTCTGCTTCGCCGTTATCTCGGCCAACATCATGTGGAGCATCAGTTCGTGATGCTCGACGAAGAGGAATCCAGCATCGAGCCAGATGCGATCTACATCAACCCTGGTCCTGCTTCAGTAGGGTCCATCATCAATACGATTGACGCTTGCCCGATCACGGTGATGGAGGTGGCGACCGGTCTGGGTGAGATGTTCATGAAGCTCTACGAGCGGCATGAGTTCTTCAATCTGCTCTCAGAGTTGGGCGTGGAGACCACGGTGATCGTGCCGGTAACGAATGACACGGAGAGCTTTGACGCAGTGACTGAGGCAGCGGAAGTGTATTCGGACAACGTGCAGTATCTCATCGCGCACAGCTGCACGAGTGCGTATGATGAAGACGATGGTGCCTGGGACAGCAGTTATGCGGCACGGGTGATGGACATGTTTGAGGCGGTGGAACTTCGTTTTCCTGCGGCCACGGTGGAGATGGAAAGCGCCTTCCGCGCGCAGCACACGGATTTGTCCTGCTCGCTGCTGGAGGACGAGGTGGGGAGTTTTGGCAAGGACTATCCCAAGTGGCTGCGGCGCGCGATTGGACAGGTGGAGACGGCACGGCAGTATTTGTTTGGGGATGCGTTCCGCTCCCTGCTGGACACGAGCGTGGAGCCTGAGCGCAAGAAGCGGGGGAGAAAGGCTGCCGTGGAGGCCTGAGTGATTGTCTGAAAAAGCGAGAACCGGCTGGCGCTGAGGTGCGCTAGCCGGTCTTGTTTTGCTCGTTTGCCGTGAGGGAGCTGGGTTATCGCATTTCGCGGAACTTGCCTCCAGAGCGCTGGGCGATTTTTCGCCACGTGTCGCGATGTTCGTCGCGCATTTGGAAGCCGATGAAGTGGATGGGGACTTCTTTGCCTGCCATGGTTTGAAGTTTTTTGATTTGGGCTTCAAACTCCTCTGCGGGGATACTGCGGTTGGCGCTTTCTGGTGTGGTCTGTTCAAAGCTACCGTCAGAGATGATGAAGATGGTGTCTGGCCGGAGACTGAAGGCGAAGTCCAGCACGATGGGCAGGCCGTTGGGGTTAGCGGAGCGTACGCCCCTGCCACCGGCGGCCATCTGGCCGGACTCGTTCCACTCAGTCTCGATCCACTTCACTGCGGCTTCTCGATTCGGCGGCGTGGCTGGGAGCAGCTCGGTGCTGAAGGGTTTGAAGTTGCGGACGAACTGCACAATGGAGTAGCGGGCATTGATGGGGAGTTTGCCGAGCAAGTTGATGGTTTCCTCCTTGATCTTGGACAAGGGGTAGCCAGATGCGTTGGCCTTGTTGACGACGGAGCCGGAGACATCAAACAGCAGGACGAAGCGCGTCCCCTCAGTCTTGATGCCGAAGAAGCTCATGCCCGTAGCTCCCATGCCTCCGGAGCCGAGGCCGCCTGTGCCACTGCCGGAGCCAAGTCCGGCGGTTCCAACGAGGCTGCTCACCTGGTCTGACACCAGTTCACTGGGGTTGAGCGGCAGCAGCTGATCCATGTCTATTTTCGGCATCTCGGGCAGGGCGAAGTTGGTGGGCCGGGTGCTGACGAGGCGATCGTTGAAGGTGGGCTTGGGTGCCATGGCCTCGTGTTTGGCCATGTTCATTTTGTGCTCGCGTGTTTGCACGGGGATGCGGTACTCCTTGACGACTTCAAACGTGGCCTCGGGCTCGGCGAAGTAGCGGGCTACGATGATGGCACCGGCGATGAGGAGGGCGATGATGTGGACGGCGACGGCGCCGATGATCACCGCCGAGATGAGTCCGCGACGGCGTTTTTTGTCGCGCGCGGCTTCATCAAAGGTGCTGGTAGTGACGGTGAGTGACATGGGGTTATTCTCCCGGTTCGTCGCTGGAGGGATCTGCGAAGGTGACTCCCGAGATGCCAGCTTTGGCGCAGGCATTGAGGACATCCACGACCCGCTGGTGAGGGACGGTGTCGTGGGGATTGAGGGTGACGAGTGCCTTGGACTGGGCGGCGTCAGCGGACTCTTTGAAGCGGGTGAGTGTGGTGACGAGTCTAGGAAGGTCAGTGTCCGCACTGCCGCCGACTTCCAGTTCGTTGAGCACCACGGTGCCATTTTGCAGGATGTCGATGCGCTGCTCGTCCGGGATGTCCACGGCTTCCTCCTGGGCTACGGCACCGGGGAGGCCGAGATTGATGTCGCTCTCCTGTTTGATGGGTTTGGAGGTGACCATGAAGAACACGAGCAACAGGAACACCATGTCGATCATGGGGCCCATTTGCATTTCGACTGGTGGGTCGGCGTGTTTTCTTCTGCGGATGGCCATGGGTGATATGAGGCAGTTACTTGTTATAGCTGCCGAAGATGACGTTTGCGGCGCCGGCCTCGGTAGCCATTTTCATGAACTCGCGGATGGTTTTGGTGGGTGTGTTTTTGTCTGCTCTGAGGTAGATGCGCAGCGGGGGAGCAAACTTGAAGCGCTCCTTGAGATAGGCGGCGAGTTCCTCCTTGGGCACTGGACGGTCTCCGATGTAATAGACGCCTTTGCCGTCGATATTGATGATGTCACGGTTGGAGAGGTCTTCTGGCAGTACGGCGGCGGAGGCGGTGGGCAGGGAGACATCCATCTTCACCTTTTCCTTGCTCATCTTGGTGGTGACCATGAAGAAGATGAGAAGCAGGAACGTCATGTCGATCATCGGGGTGAGCTGAAAGCTCGCCTCGTCCGGTTTCATGCGTCTGCGGGTGATGGCCATGAGGGTGGGCTCGCTGGTTGGGGTGCGTGTTTAGGCGCGTGCGTCGTCTTCGGCCAGGGTGACCTCACCGGAGAGGACGTCGATGATGAAGGTGGCGTTCTTCTGCACCTCGGAGAGGATGGTGGTGAGCCGGTTTTTGAAGAAAAAGTAGAAGAACATGGCGGGAATGCCGACGATGAGGCCGCCTGCGGTGGTGAGCATGGCCTCGCCAATGCCGCCGGCGAGGTCGGCGGGCTCGGACTTGCCGGCTGCGAGCATGTCGAAGGAGGAGATCATGCCGGTGACGGTGCCTAGGAGGCCGAGCATGGGTGCCAGGGTGGCGAAGACGTTGAGGTAGTTCACCCAGACCATTTGTTTGGTCTCTTCGCGGTCCAGGGCGTCACCGGCGGCCTGCTCCATGCCGCTTTTGTTGGCTTGGTCGCGGTCGAAGTTCACTTTGAGCAGGGCGGGGGAGATGACTTTGGCGTAGGCGGAGGGGGAGCTCTCACAGAGTTGCCAGGCACCATTGACATCTTTTTGCCTGGCGAACTGCACCATGCTCTGGTGGGTGGACTTGGGCATCATTTTCTTGGGGTTGATGACGACAAAGCAATAGACTGCGGCGGCGATGGTGCCGATGGAGCAGATGAGCAGGAAGTGCATGAGGGTGCCGCCGACTTTGTAGAGGTCGAGGAGGCTCTTCTGGCCTACTTCTTTGGCAGTCTCTGCGGCGGCTGGTGCTGGCTGGGGGGCTTCTTGAGCGTGAAGCGAAGCGGTGGATGCCAAGATGCCAAGACCGAGGCTCACGACGCAGAGGCGCATGAAGGTGGTGGAGGTGTTGATGAGGTGGAGCATGAGATGGTGACGGTGACTATTTGGATCTTGTTGCGGGTGGCCGGGTGTAACGCTCCCTGCGCTTGACTGCGGGTTCACGCGCTTCGGGTTCTGGATCATCTGTCTTGGTGGTGGGCTTGAGTTCCTCTGGTTCCTCTTCCAGCGGCTCGAGCGGCAGGCGGTTGTCGGTGAGGAACGTGGTCGCTTGTTTGGCCACGGTTGACTGGGGGTAGAGCTTGATGAGGTCGCGCGCGCGCTGCGCGGCTGAGGTGAGGTCGTGATCGAAAACGAAGAGCTGAACAGCTCCCCAGAGGCCTTGGGTGGCGGTGTCCTCAAGCGCGCCGTGAAAGAGTGTGGGCATGAGATAGTGGTCCAGCACGGTGTGAAAGAGTCTGTCGCGCTCTGGGCGCACGAGATCGTCCTCCAGCCAGAGTGGGTTTTCCTCCTCCAGTTTTTTCAGTGCGGCAAACTCGGTGGCGGCGATGTAGAGGTGGGCCTGCATGGCGAGCACAGGCTGGATGGTCTCATCTTTGGCTATGACTTGTGCTTCAGTGATGGCGTCGGCGCTGAGTCCCAGAGAATGCAGCAACTGAACGCGCAGCCAGCGGGCTTGGTCGCGGCGCGAGGTGTCCCAGTCGTGAAGTTCAATCTTGCCGCACAGGTCGAGTGCAGTCTGTTTGAGCGCGGCATCGGTTTGGCCGAGGGCAATGCGTATGATCGCGAGGCCTAAGTCACCTGCGGGGTGGTTGCGCCTGGGCAGCATGGGTTCCAGGCTCTTCCAGCGCTCTAGCATCTGGGGGAGTGAGGCGGCGGTGGTTGCATTGAGCAGGTTACGGAAGCTGTCATCCATGGCGAAGTCGATTCGTAGGATGTCATTCCACGGTACGTCACGCGTCTGCACTTTGCGGTCGGTGGGACTGGTGTATTCGATTTTCACCCCTGCCTCGTCGGCGGAGAGGATGCGACAGGCTACGGCAGCGCCGGTGTTGAGCACGAGGGTGTCAGAGGCAGGGACGGTGGGCTGCTGAGCTGGGAGCGGCACCAGCGGAAGGAAGAGGGCCAGGAAGAGCAGTCGTCTCATGGCTTTGTAGCCTCCTCCTTGGCGGTGGGTGGTGCTGGGGGCTTGGTGTCGCGAAGTCTCCAGTCGGGGTCGGCCTTGGTGAGCATGGCGACGGCTTGCTGGGCTTCCGGGGTTGTGGCTAAGTCTTCGCGCAGGGCGAGTTCTCGCCGCACGTCCATGGCTTTGTCTGGCATTTTGAGCTCATCCAGGGTGTTGGCTCGTTTGGCGTAGGCGGTGGCTACTTCGTTGCGATACTTGCCGTAGGAGACATAGACGCGCTCGTAGAAAGCGGTGGCTTTGAGTTTTTCTCGCTTAGCAACCATGAGGTCGCCGAGTTTGATGAGGGTTTGGGCTTTGACCTGGCGGGAGACGGTGGGCATGTCGAGGATGCGCTCGTATTCGGCCTTTGCAGCGTCATACTCCCGGTTTTCGGCAAATAGGTCTGCCTTGATGCGTGCCACTTCGGCGAGGAGGGGTGAGCCGAGTGTTTCTTTTTCAAAGCGGGCGAGCCACTTCAGTGCGTCCTCCTGCTGGTGCTCTTTCAGCGCCACAAGGCCTAGGCCGAGGTAGGCGCGGTCCTTCTCCATGGCACGCGGATGCCACTTGCGGAGGTCGGTGTAGAGGGTTTTGGCTTCGGCGAGATCACTGGACTCGCGTACGGCGTCTGCGATGTCTGCGATGATGAGGGGGCTGTGGTGGCGGATGTTGAGAAGGGGTTTGGCATTGAGCAGGATTTCCCTGGCTGCGGCGGGGTCCGTTTTTGAAATGAGGGAGGCTTTGGCCCACTGGGTGCGGAGGGAGAGATTGGGCTTTGAGGGTGTGGATTGGGTGATGAGGGCATCCATCTTGGCCAACAGCTCGCTGCGGCCTTCCTCGCCTGGATACACTTTGGGCAGGGCGGTCAGGATGTCTTCCACGCCGCGGGAGGCGATGTTGTCACCGTGTGCTGAGATGGCGTCCCAGTAGGCTTTGCGGGCTTCCTCCCGCCGACCTGCGTTGTCATGGGTGACGCCTACCCAATAGACGGCTTCTGCGATGCGCTGACTTTCTGGATTGGCCTGAATGAAGTGCTCGTAGTGTGCCCGCATTTCGTCTGGGCGCTCGGTGAGTTTGTAGATGTTTCCGATGCGGAACTGAGCCTCTTCGTAAAACTTGGTGCTGAGGGAGCGGTCCACGCTTTTGAAGACCGTGACGGCGTCATCCACTTTTCCTTCGGCACCGAGTGCGTCGCCAAGGAGGAGCTTGGCTTCTTCGGCAAACTGGCTGCCGGGGAAGGTGTCGATGAAGGTGCGGAGTTCCTGGATGGCTCTGGGGTACTCTGGGATGCCGAAGCTGGAGAAGGCGATACGGAAGGTGGCCTCTGGCAGGTAGCGGGGGGTTTGGGAGAAGCGTTTCAGGTAGTTCTCCATGTGCTCACGGGCTTCGGCGTGACGCTTTTCAAATGACAGTGCCATGCCTGTCCAATAGAAGCCGTCTTCATTGACTTCGCTCTTTGGATAGCGTGTGGCGGTGTCTTTGAAGGCATCCATGGCTTCGAGGTTGAGATCTTGCTCAAGGAGACAGATGCCTTCCATGAAGAGGGCGCGCGGTGCGAGTTCGTGTTCTGGGTGCAGCTGATGAACGGTGGCGAAGGCGAGTTCGGCATCGTTGGGTTTGCGATCGGCGTGGAGAGCGCTGGCTTTGAGGAAGTGGACCATGGGGACGTCAGGGTTGTCCTTGCGCTTGAACTTGGAGAGGTAGGTGTCAGCGGCTTCGACGGCCTTTGGCCAGCGCTCGACCTGCATCCAGCATTGGATCAGGGCCAGGGATGCTTTTTCCACGATGGGGTCCTCTGGCAAGCGGGCGAGCATGTCCTCCAGGATGAGGGCGGCCTCGCGGTAGCGCTGGAGTTCCTTGTAGGCCATGGCGAGTCGCAGGCGCAGTGCGGAGTCGAAGTTCTCGATCTTTTCAAACTGCTCGAGTTCCCGGGCGATGCGCGCCAGCAGTCCTTCGTATTGGAAGGCCAGGTACTCCTGACCGGGCATGCGGCGCACGACTTCAAGGCGGTCCACGAACTGCTCCTGGGCTCTGCGTTGATGAAGCAGGAGCTGCTCGCGAGGCCAGATGCGCTGGAGGCAGAAGATGGCGTCATGCCAGCGCTGTTGTTCGAGAAACCTGGAGCCGAGCTGGAGGGTGAGCGTTTGGAAGGCGATGACTTGCGTGATCTCGCTGATGCGGGGGAAGGTGTCGCGTACCAAAGCGAGCGCGCCGTCGTCGTCCGCTGCCTGCATGAGGGCGTGCAGACGCAAGACGGTGGCGCGGCCTGCGGCTTCCCGGTTGAGCTTCTGGAGGTTGGGGATTTGTTCGCCCAGGAACTTCGCAGTCGCCGGGAAGTCTTCTTTCAGGAGCAGGCAGGCTGCGTAGAGCAGTACGGTTTCTACGCGACGGCCGGAGTGAACGCGCTGGTGGGAATCTGGCAGCTTTGCGACGTAGGGGAGCTTGCCTCCGTAGAACGCGCCGAAGGCGGTGAGCGCCTTGTCGTAGTCCTCCACCTGGAGGTGGCAGATACCGCGCCAGAAGGCCATTTCGTCAGCAGGGATGGGTTCGATGAGGGGATCTTGGAGGACGGCTTCCAGGAGTTCGAGAGTCTCTGCGTATTTCTTCTGGCGGAGACGTGCTGTGACGAGGAGAGGCTTGGACTTGCGGGCGGTTTCGGCGGTCTCGGGCACGCCTTCGTAGGTCTTGATGAAGCTGTCGAAGAGGGTCTCAGCCTGGGGCCAGTCGCCGGAGTCGTAGGCGGCGCGGGCGGCGTTGAGGTGCTCGATGGGGGTGAGGTTGACGGCTGCCGCTGGAGTCTGTGCGGGCAGGCTCTGGAGGATCGACACTGAGAGCACCAGTGCCAAGAGGTGATTTTTGCAGCGGCGTGGTTCCTGCCTCATCCTCGGGTTGTTTACGCTGTCCTATTGCAGGCGGGTGATCTGATCTGGGCGTTCCAGCACGATTTCGAGGGTGCCGTTGTATTCCACCACCTTGCCGGTGACGCGGATGAGGACGCCTTTGAGGGTGTCGAAGTTCCAGTCCGTGCTGGCCTCTACGTTGCGGCGCTGGATGAAGAGAATGAAGTCGCTGGTGCCTTCGAAGTTGATGCGTGTGTGGCCTGAGCTGGAGACGGAGACGCTGCGCACCGTGCCTTCAACGGAGATGTCCGTGTTCAGCGCGGCTCGGATGGTTTTGATGTCGTCGGCGGCCACGGTGGGTGGCACTCCGGCGGCAGGGGTGGGCGTCATGGGTGCCGTGGTAGCCGGAGGGGCTGTGGGAGTGACAGAGGCGGTGCTGGGAGCGGCAGCGACGGCCGTGGTGGCTGGGGGCATGGTCATGCCGGCAAAGGCGTGCCGCAGGGCGATGAGGCTGATTTCGGAAAGCTGATCCACTCGCACGGTGACCTGCTGGCCGCCGCTGCGGAGGAAGATGACGTTTTCTGCGTCCATGGACTTGGGAATGGCCATGAAGACGCGGCCCGTTTTGTCAGTCCAGGGCTGGGGTTTTTTGAGGGCTTCTACCAGTGCGGAGCCATCGTCTGGGGCCTGAGCAGGGGAAGAGAGTGCCGGGAGCAGGGCGAGGGTGGTCAGAAACAGGGATTTCAGAGCGGTAGTCATCGAAGGTGAGCGTGTCAGACGTGGTCCCATCCGTCAAGCATCCCGGGGGGCGGGTCGGAAACATCATTGGCTATGCACGAAGATTGCCAAAACGAGCGTTTCTGACAAAATCGCCACCGTTGGGGGGTGGCGAATGGCCGAAGGCTGGCACACCATCCGCTTACAACGTCATTACCGAATGAATACGCGATCCTCAGTCTCACAGGGATTGAAGCCCGGAGGTCTCCTCCGGGCGGGAGGCTTCACCGTGCTGGAAATGATTTGCGTGGTGGCCATCGTGGCACTTTTGGTTTCCGTGGTCATGGGGTCTCCTGGGTTGGTGACTTCCGGCCGGGACACGACTGCGGTGCAGGAGCTGGCGGCGGTGATCGACTCGGCACGTGCGCGGTCGATGCGGGGGGTGGAGAAGGTTTGGGTGGCGATAGGTGGGGCAGATGCGCCGGAGCCTCATGCTGCTTATGTGATCTGCTTGGACGCAGCGGATGGCAGCGGAAACTTGGTGGTTGCAGATGCGTGGAGGAAGCTGCCGCCGGGTTTTGTGTTCACGGATACGCTCCCTGCGCTAGCCAGTTCTGGAGTCAATGTGCTGGGTCTGGACCGGGGAGACCACATCAAGACGGTGGAGTCTGGCAATGGGAGGCAACTTTGTGCGGTGATTGGGTTTGGTCCGCTTGGGGAAGTGATGATACCGAAGACGGACGGCAGGCCGCTGCTGGTGGCCTTTGGGCCGGGTCAGGCAAATGGTGCATCCTCCGAGGCCATGGGCGGCGGCGAGATTCCTCCCGAGAAGTGCAGCTGGGTTTCTGTGCAACCTGCAACTGGAAAGGTAAACATCGTACCATGAAGACCGCCGTTTTAACGCCCGTGCAGCGCCTGAGGCGAGGGTTCACCCTGGTGGAGACCACGGTCACTGCTGGCATCATCTCCACTGCGCTTCTGGCGGTCCTTGGGCTGTTTTCCGCTTCCATGACGAGTTCTAGGGAGACTCGGGAGATGACAGGGGCTAACCTGCTGGCTCGCCGCCTCGCGCTGGAGGTGACGCAGGCGGATTTGCTGGGGGGCAAGGAGAGAGTGGTGGCCGTATTTGACGAGAGCATGAAGCTCGTGGCCAGCAGCTTGGTGGATGCCAATGTGTCATCGTGGTACGACATCGGTGCCAACGCAAGGGGGGCGCGTTTCATTGCCAGCATCAAACGCACGCCGCCGCGGCCCGGTGTCGTGGCAGCGGCTGAGATTGTCATTTCCGTGGAGTCTCCCGCCAATGCTCCTGCCGGAAACCGTAAAACCCATCGTTATGTCACCCGGTCGGCGGACTAGTTTTCATTCCCGAAGACAAGCTGCAGGGGGGTTCACTCTGCTGGAACTGGTCACTGCCATGGCGGTGTCACTCATCATTCTGATGGCGCTGATGGAGAGCCTGGGACAGGCCTCACGGTCCTGGACCGGGCAGAGCAAGAGCTTCTCTGAGCAGCGAGAGGCACGCACGGCTCTGCGGATTCTCGCCGATGACCTGGAGGCGGTGGTTCCAGTTCGTGCCATCGTCACGGATTTCAATGGCAACGTGCAGACGCAAACCCGGCAGCAGTTCATCATCAATCAACCGGGCAATCCCTACGAGTCTGGGCGGATCGCCTTCCTGCGGGCCTCTCGTCCGGACAAGGCGAACAACGTGGTCAAGGAGGAGGGAGATGTGCGGCTGGTGCTCTACATGGTGGCCCTGACACAGTCCGGCGGCGCTTCTTCCTTCTCGCAAGTGGGGGTGACGCAGAAGCTGCTGAGGAGGGTTTTGTCACCTGCCGAGACGATGAAGAGGCTTGAGCGGCATTCGGTGGCGGGCGTTGCTTCGGTGCCCAAACTGGTGGAGGAGGCGGACTGGGCGGCCATGGCGCAGGGCGGATCTGGAGTGGAGGTCATAGCGGACTATGTGATTCGGTTTGGAGTGCAGCCGTACCGTGCGCCACCGCTGCACAGTGCGAGCGTGCAGCCAGAGGCCAGCTGGGATGAGAAAAACATGCCGCAGTGGCTGGATGTGGAGCTCCGCGTGACGAACCGCACCACGGCCACGATGCTGCTCAATGAGGCGGACTGGCAGGGCAGGGGCAATCTTTCCCACCTTCTTACCAATGGAACGCCAGAGCGCACTGACGATGATGCAGAAGTCCTGACGCTTTCCATGCGAATGCCACTCACCGTAATCCGCTCATGAACCGCTTTCCCAAACCCGCCGGGCCGCCCTCGCGCAAAGGGTTCACGCTTGTTATCACGCTGCTGATTCTTTCAGTGGTGACGGTGCTGGTGGTCGGGCTATTTGGCCTAGCGGATGGCGAGCGAAACACGGCGGCGAGTTTTGATGCCATCGAGCAGGCAGACCTGGCCGTCAAAGCGGGACTGGCCCAGGCCTCAGCCGTGCTCGACGAGGTGACACGGACGGAGGATGCGGTCATTTTCAACAAGCCGGTGGGACTGCCGACGGGTGACACGTCACTGCCCGATGCGGAAGCTCCGAATGAATACCTCATGGCTGCGAAGTACGTGCCAGAGATCGCCGCATGGGAATACATCCCGCTGGTTTCGGGCATGGAATCTCCTCCGAATACGGCCAAGCTGAGCATGAACACCAATGGCGATGGCCTTCCCGACAGTCCTGCGCCCAAGGTGCCACACTCACCGGAGGACTTGCAAGATCTGGCAGCGGCCCCCTTTGCACCCGCCCACAAAGCTCCGCGGGGAAGGACGCCGGTGCGCTACTGGGAGACGATGGTGCTACCGCAGGAGGTGGGCGGAGACGGTGGAGACCAGATCGTGGCCCGCTACTGCTTCTCGGTGGAAGACCTTCAGGGTTACCTGAGCCTGGAGGTGGCGGGGAACCTGGACGGTGAGGTGCCAAGCGGTCCGCCCGGTTCGAATGAGAAGGACTACATGCACGTGCGACCAGAGATGAAGGTGGTGAATGCAGCTGCGGGAGTGGCCGAGAAGGACGCACGCGTGATCGTGCCCGGCTTGAGCCTGCCTCCACCGGATCGCAATCCCACACTGCCCTGGACGAAGCCGTTGCTCGACGGTATCGCTCTCTACACCTTGATCGACCACACGGCGCCCCAGGACGGTCCTGCCATCCGGGAAGACAACCGGCTGGTGACGGGAAGAGACCTGCTTGTGAGTCCAGATAGTTGGAAGCAGGTCCTGCTCAACCCGAGCGACTCGTCCAACCCCGACCCTAAACGAGCCTGGCAGGGGGTGCCGGAGTCTTACTTTGACCGCAACACCAACACGAACCGGATCTACCACGGCCCGGCCCGTCGGCTTGAGGAAGCTGCCGTAGCTTCGCATGTTCCCTACCTGGAGCGGGCCATCATTCCGCACTTTGAGGGCATCGCGGAGGCGGGGTCACCCAAGCTCAATCTGAACAAGCTGATCGAGGAACTGGATGAGGTCCGGGAGCTTAGGGGACAGGACAGCCTGGAGGCTCAGACGAAGGAGGAACAGACGGTGAACGCCATCGCTGAACATATCAACAAGCACATTCCGGATCGCCCAGGAGCGCCGGGGTTTGCCCGTGGGAGACGAGGTGGCTACTGGATGGGCGGAGACCAGGCGAAGCGTGATGCGGATGAGGATGGCCTGTGGGATCCGCCCACTAAGGAACCGACCGAGGCGGAGAAAGACTTCGCCTATTTGCAGTGCTTGGCGGCGGGCATCATTGACTATGCGGATAAGGATTCCTTGCCAACCATGCGCCTGGGTCATTACCGGGGAACAGATAGCTACCCAATCGTCACGGAGACGTGGCAGGGGTATGAGTTTCTTTCCCCAGGTGGCAGCATCAGGGTGGGAATCACCGATTATCTGGAGGTGTGGAACCCGACCAACCAGACGATCGAAGGGGAGATCCAGATGGCTTTTGATTGCCGGGGCGAGTTGTTCACCGGAGCCATACCTTACTCTATCCTCACGATGCTGAATGAACCGGAAACCTATGGGACTGAGGCAGCGATCGATCAAAACCGGCCGGTGAAAAGCAGCGTAAGAAGCAGTTCCAGAACGGACTGGTGGCATCCGCCGCAGCCGATCACTCTCAAACCCAATGAGGTGAAGGTGATAGCCAGTCCACAGGTTGGATTTCGCCTGTTCGCCGCTGGAGGGGCGGTGGGTGAGGAGTGTAGATACCAGGGCGATTCGACTGCACAGAACCCGCGTCTGACTGACACTCATGATTACTTCAGCCGCTACCGCATCAAGTTTCGCCCGGTCGGCACGGCGTCGTTTCGGTTGGTGGATGAGCCACCCAGCATGACGGCGTGGCATCGGAACTCGGTCGCCGTGAGTTCATCACTCAATCTCGCAGACGCGCGCAAGCTGCCTGGTGTGGAGCGTCGCCAGCGGCGGGTCACGCGGACGTCCCGCTATCAGTACAGCGCCTCAGCTCCAGGCATGTCGTATGGTTTGCAGTCGAAACCTGAATACTTTCGCAACAACTTGGGCGACCCACGAGCTGCCTTCTTCATCTATTATCCTCAGGACACGATCACCATGTGGGACTCAGACAGCCCGCCTGAGAGCGGAACCAGTCCATGGACTCGGAACCTGAGAAGAAACATCAGCACCAACTCTCTGTTCAAGGAAGCGCGCTATCATTTGTGGCCAGATGGGGGACACTCCGTCCCTGTCAGTCAGAGCTCGCGCTCCGGCCTTAATAGTAATCACACAGTGAGTCCGTTGGCCGCACGTCCGAACCCGATGCCGCCGGAGGAACCCGAAAAGTTCATCCAGGTGATTGCGAATCGTGGACGCAAGCTCACTCCGACTTCGGTGGCTCGTCCTGAGCGGCTGCACAGCGTGACGGAACTGGGACACGTCTTTGACCCCATCATGTGGGATCCTGATGGTGGAACAGAGGAGAGCACGCCTACCTATCTTGACTTTGCTGACATCTCCAGGTCGGCTCAAGCTTCGTCCGGGTTCTGTGGTGGCAACACCCTTCGCATTGGCAGGCCTGAGCACAGCCGGTTTCGTCCGCACTATGGGTTGATACCGATCGCCGGGCGGCCTGCGGATCGCAGGCTTTGCGCGACCGTGCTGCTGGACTTGTTCCACTGCGGCGTGCCTTTGAGCGAGAATCCGGACTTGCGTCGTGGCGCGCTTATCCAGATAGATGGACATGTGAACATCAACACGGCTAGCCGCGATGTCCTGCGGGCGCTGGTGGCCGGGCGCCTGGTAGCGGACAAGATGACTAAGCTCAAGACCTCAGACGCGGCTCTGGCGGATGTGCATCCACCACGTGACGTGACGAAACTTCCGAATGCGAGTGGGGCATACGAGCAGGCAGACCTGATAGCAGACGAGATCATTCGTCATAGGCCTTACGTCTCCGTGTCCGAACTTCCTGAGAGAGTGACCACTGCTCCGGCGAAGCTGGGAATGACTGGCACGCAGGAGGTGCCGGTTCTTGGGAATACCAAGCGCACTGGCACGCAGGCTGGCAGCACGGTTTTCGAGCCTGAGTGGAATGATGCGGCGGCAGAGGAGGCGTTCGCCCGAATTTTCAACAGCAGCACAGTGCGCAGTCGGAACTTCCGCATCGTCGTCACCGGTCAAGCGGTGAAGCGCACTCCCTCTGGTGCCACGCATGTGCTGGCTACCAGGTCCAGAGTTTACCACGTGTTTGTGAAGCCGGAGCGTGATCCTACCACGGGCATCGTTCTGAATCAAAAAATCGAAATCACTTATGCCCGCTCGCTTTAGTCTGTCGTTCGCTTTTTGTCTGTTTCTGGCAGCAGCCTGTGCTGCTCAAGATGCTGCCGAGGTGAGATCCTATTTCAAGGTGGTGAATGCCACTGGAGACAAGGAAAACCTCGCTGTGCTGTTGAACAACGAGGCGCTGCATCCAAGGGGAATCGCTTCTGGCGTGGCTACGGGGCTTCTCGGTCTGCCTCCTGGGAGTCATTCGTTCAAGGCCAAGCACCCGACGGACGGAGAGGTTTCGTTTGTCCTGGAGGCCAAGCCGGATGCGATGACATCCGTGGTGTTTCATCTTCACGTAGAGGAGTCGAAGGATGGGAAGCCGCCCAAGACGGAACTAGCCTATCGGCTCATCAATGGGAAGCTGCCTGACTCCACGGAGGATCATTCCCTTTACATGCTGCAAGTCACGAACGTGAAGCAGCTTGAAGTGAAAATTGGCAACACACCCTACACACTCGACTACGAGAAGCCATTTGAGATTCCGCTGCCAAGGGCCGCTGGCATGTTTCCGCGAGTTGCGTTTCGGAACTTTTCACTCGGCTCGCTGAACTTGGAGTTTCCGGAGGATCGCGTGGCCATTTTCTTCACGGACAGGGAAGGCACGCTGAAGATGATCGAGTTTGGAAATGAAGCCAAAAAGCGCAGATGAAGACACCCACATTTCACCTTTTCGTATGGCTCATCTGGTTGGGCTTGGTTGGCTTTTCTCACTCGCAGGAGTCGCAGGCGAGGTTTGTCTTCATCGTGGCCATTGGCGGTGAGGGTCGGTCGTTTGTTGAAATCGACGGGAAGGATGTCAGCTCTTCGGGCCATCTGGGCGGCACCGCTTCCGGCTGGTTGGGGGTACCTGCCGGGGACTTCAAACTCAAAATGGAGCACGAGCTCTATGGCATAGCGGATGCCACGACGAAGCTCAAAGAAGGGGATGAGAAGGTTTTCATTTTACACACTGAGACTTCTCCAGGGCGCAAGGAGGGCAGGCCATCGAAAAAGGAGTCGCGTGTAACGGTCCTGGACGTGCCGACCCTTGTTCAAGGCACCGGTGCGAAGAAGCGGCTGGTGATTTACAGCGTCTCAAAGAAGTCGGATACGAAGGTTTTCATGGGTGGCAAAGAGATCGCGCTGCAACCCATGCAGCCAGTTGTTTGCAGTACGGCGGGGGTTGGTCTGTTCCCTGCGGTGGAGATTGAGCACCCGACACCCTCAGAGGGGGCCGAGCGCATGTCCATCTGCTCCGTCAACTTGGAGTCCTCCGGCGTTCAGCTGGTCGTGATCTTTGATGGGGATGAGAAGCAACCGCTGATGGCTGCGACGGTCAGCCTGCCCGGGGAATGACGCCTCACAATCCGGTGGGGTGGTCCACGAACTCCCAGGCGAGCCCGAACTTTTCAGCGAGGTGGGCGGCCAGGGCTTTGACCCCGAAGGTCTCGGTGGCGTAGTGGCCAGCGTAGAGGACGTTGATTCCCAGCTCCTCCGCAAGGGTGTAGCTCCAGTGCGGCCCTTCGCCCGAGATAAGTGTGTCTAGCCCTGCGGCTTTGGCTGCGGCGACTTCGCTCCCCGCTCCACCGGTGACGATGCCGATACGGCGGACGGTGGTTGGTCCACCGGGACAGAGATGCACGGGGCCGCCCACGGCAGCGCGGGTGCGCTCTACCAGTGTGTTTAGCGGCAGTTCGGACTCGCAGACGAGGCCGACGGGGGTGCCCTTGTATTCGTGCCACTTGCCGGTGATGGGAAGCTCCAGCGCCTTGGCCAGCAGGGCGTTGTTGCCAAAGACGGGATGTACGTCCAGAGGAAGGTGGGCGCTGTAAACTGCGAGGTCGCTCTCCACGCAGAGCCTTGTCTTCTCAAACACGCTGCCAGTGATGCTTTGGAGTCCGCTCCAGAACATGCCGTGGTGGACGAGTAGCAGATCTCCCCTGAGCGCGGCGGCTTTGCGCATGACGGGGAGGCAGGCATCCACTGCGGCGATGATACGGGCCACCTCACCGCTGCGGTTTTCCATTTGCAAGCCGTTGAGGGCATTGCCGTAGTCTGCGATCTCGGAGAGCCGCAGTTCGGCATCGAGGTAATATTGGAGATCGGTGAGTTGCATGGGTGCTTCAACGGAGTGGACAGGATTTTGAACTGACGCCGGCGAGACGCCAGCGCCCCCCACCTCACTTCCGCTCCTGGAAGAAGACGAACAGGCCCTTTTTGTTGGAGACGATGACGTCCGCCAGGCTGTCGCCGTTGATGTCCTTGGAGGTGACTTGGGTGCCCACGCCGGAGTCATTGTCGATCTGGTGGGGAATCATTTCCGCTCCGCCTTTGCCATCTCGTTTGATCTGGAACCAGTAGAGTACTGCTGGTGCTCCGGGTTCATCATCCTTGTTCGGGCCATGCGCCCAGAAGCGCTTGCCGGTGATGAAGTCCTGCACGCCATCACCGTCTATGTCTGCCATGGTGGTGGCGTGAAGCTGGGAGAACTTGACCTTGTGGGGACTCTCAGCCTCGGTGGCTCCCATGAGCTGGTGTTCCTTGAAGGTGCCGTCCTCAGCCTGTTCATACCATGCGAGTCCGTAGCCATGGCCGTCCCAGCTGGTGATGACGTCATTGCGTTTGTCGCCGTTGACGTCATAGACCTGCATCTGCGCGCCGCCGCGCTTGCCTTCTGGGGCAAAGGGGACCGGATGAAAGATCCACTCTTCATCAGCCTTGGCGGGCTGTTGCCTCCAGCCGTCCTTGTCCAAGATGTCGGGGCGTCCGTCGCCGTTGATGTCTCCATAACCATACCCATGGGTGTAGCGGAAGTATTTTTTGATGTCGGGCTTGCTGATGGCGTGGTAGGTGCCTTTGGCTCCGGGGTCGCTCCAGTTTAGAGAGACGTAGCCAAGCCGACCGCCGGTGTGGCAGATGAGCTCGGGCTTGCCGTCGCCGTTCATGTCGCCGAGTTGAGGGGATTCATTGTCGGTGACGTCAAAGACGATGTGTCGCTTCCAGGCTGCGGCCCTTTTGCGAGCTGAACCGGGATTCTCATACCATGCGGTGATGTCTCCGGGCCATGAGAAGACGAGGATGTCCTGGAGGCTGTCTCCATTGAAGTCGTAAGTGTAGGTGAGGAAGTAATCCGAGTAGGCCAGTGGGTCATAAGCCTTGCGTGGGCCGGAGGAAAAGGCCTCGAAGTTCGGCACATACTCTTCATCGGTCACGGGCTTGTTGCGATCTGGCTTGGGGGCGGAGTAGGCTGTTTTTTCGGTGAAAGCAGGCCCCCAGTGGATGAAGGGACCGGCCACGATGTCCTGATGTCCGTCTTGGTCGAAGTCGGCTATGTCCGCGCCTTCGGACCAGAACTCGTCGGAGAGTTTGAGTTTTTTGAAGCTGACTTTGGGTGCCTCGGCAGCTGCATTGAAAGCCGTGGCGATGACGAGGAAGAGGGCGGTTTTTCGGATCATGGATGTTTCTCTGAACGTTCGGCGAGGTGCGCGAATATCTCCCACTGCGTGGTTTTGGCGGTGAAGTGGAATGAGTACCCGGTCAACGGGAAAACCCGTTCAGCGGACTGGAACCGCCATGGGTGCCTTGGTGGCGGTGGGTTCGGTGTTGTTGGTTCCGATGATGCGCGTGCTGGCCCGGCCTTGGGTCACGAGGCGGGGTTTCTCGGTGAAGAGCACCATGCGGGTGCTGCGCTCGGCAGCTCGGTGTTCCCTGCCGTTGCCGGTGATTTGCGGCCAGCCGCTGAGTGTGATGGAGCCGTCTCCCGGTTCATACGTGGCTTCATACGAGGTGCCACGATAGTTCTGGTCTGGGCCAGAGGAGTTAAGGTTTACCTTCACGTCTCCGGTGGCCACCAGTTTTTTGAGCGCATTCTTTTTGGGGTCCATGTGCACGACCAGTCGGCTTGAGGTCATGTCAAAGCGGTTGCTCTTCAGCGAGACGCGGCCGGAAAAGACGACTGTGTGGGAGGAGAGATCAAAGTTCGTGGCGCTGTCTGCCGTGATCTTGTAGCCGGCCATGTTGGATGCGTCATCGGACAAGACGTCATCTGCGAAGGGTGTGGTCTCTGGAGGTCCGGATAAGGCGACCTCCGTTCCCAGAGTCGGGTCCACTCCATGCTCACCCAGCACGACGGCGGGAGCCTGGGGATCCTCGACGACGGTCTGAACGGCACCCGTGCCCACCGCTTTGGCTACCGGTAGGCTGGCTCGTGCAGCGGGAGCGGCTACGGGTTTCGCTGCGGCAGTGGTTTTGGCAGGAGGGGGTGGTTGATACTGCTTTGATTTGTCTGTCCAGTCGATGCGCAGCACTGCTGCAGACACCGCCACCAGAGCGACTTGAGCGGTAATGAAGTAAGGCGAAGCAGCCATGCGTGAGTGACAGTTAGTGTGACATTGTCAGTAAATGTTAAATATTAGTCAATAAAAAAGACCAGCCGGTTTTTGGCAGTGGTTCGGGTTGAAGCGGCATGGGGACCGGGGCTGTAGGGGCACCGGAGTCTGGCGGGGGGGTAGAGTTTTTTTTGCTCGATCTCTTGCCCCACCTGATAAAAGAGCTTAGAATGCCCGTATCGAAGCGTTAGATTCGTTTTAATTCGGACGTTCTCGCTGAGCGTCTGTTCTTCATTTTTTCGTTACCACCGCATGTCACAGCACCCAAGTGCTCCCAATCCCCCAGCCCTTCAGTTCAGGGAAGGATTGACTATGCTCGCATGAGCCACTGTTTCGTCATGCGTGTAGCGGAACGTTCTTTTTTGGCAGGATCATTCCTTCCCGTCAAATCTCGCGCAAATCCTACCGGAGGTGTATTATAAGCAGTCCAAACAACAACTATAACCGCCAGCGTGGCGGACGATACGTCGATCAAACCCGAGTGAACGAGCGCATTCGTGCGCCGAAGGTGAGGGTGATCGATGGTGTGACGAACCAGCAGCTCGGAGTTCTGCCGACGGGGCAGGCCATCAAGATAGCCAAAGACCGCGGGCTGGATCTGGTGGAGGTGGCAGGCAATGTGGAGCCGCCGGTGTGCAAAATCATCGACTACGGCAAATACAAGTACATCCAGGAGAAGCACAAGAAAGAGGCGCACAAGCATCAGAAGGCTTCCAAGCTCAAGGAGATGAAGTTCCGCATCGGGATTGATCCCCATGACTACCTGATCAAGATCACCCATGCGGAGGACTTTCTTTTTGAGGGGCACAAGGTGCGCATCCAGCTTCAGTTCCGTGGCAGGCAGATGGCCCATCAGGAGCTTGGTTTTGAGCTGGCCAAAAAGATCAAGGCAGACCTTCAGTCTGTGGGTCACGCCGACATGGAGCCGAAGATGGCGGGGCGGAATATCAACATGCAAATGTCTCCCAACCCTGAGCGTCAGCGGGTGCGGAAGTTCCGTGTGACGGACACGAAAGCAGGCGATGCGGGGCACATTCCCCATGCCAATGACGTGCAGCATGATGACCACGACGATGATGACGATCATCACGAGGAGCATCCCGTGACAGCTGGTGGAGCGTGAGCCGGGGAGAGTCTTCGATGGGGAAGACGGCGCGGAGACTGCTGCTGTTTGACATTGACGGCACGCTCATGGACACGGGTGGAGCGGGTCTGTCTGCGCTGCTGAGTGCGGCGGAGGCGTGTTTGGGTGTGCCGCAGGATCAGCTGCCAGCTCTGGATCTCGCCGGTGCCACGGATGGGGCAGTGGTGAGGACCTTGTTCGAAGCCGTTGGGCACGAACTCTCGCGTTCCAACATCGACGCCTACCACGCCGCCTACCTGAAACAGCTCGCGCTAGGACTGACGGGCGAGGGGTTCGGCGGGCATCTTCTGCCTGGTGTAAGGGAAGTGGTGGAGGTGCTCGCTGTGGATCCAGAGGTGCGTCTGGGCCTCCTTACCGGCAACATTCGTGAGGGGGCAAGGCTAAAGCTGGAGCGCTTCGATCTCGCTGACTGGTTTGTTGACGGTGCCTTTGGGGATGATGCAGAGAACCGCAACGAGCTTGGCCCCATTGCGATTCGTCGGCTCAGTGCGGCGGTCGGGGTCTCCTTTGATCCCTCGGATGTGATCATCATCGGTGACACGCCGAAAGACATCGCGTGTGCTGCGGCCTGTGGTGCGCGTTGTCTGGCGGTGGCTACCGGCCGATTCAGCGTGGGTGAACTGGCGGTCCACAATCCGTGGGAGGTGGTGCCAGATTTGAGGAGCTTGGACGAGATCGTAAGCCTTCTTTCATCTCGGTGAGTGGTCAATGCACGTGGCGGAACTGTCACGACGGGGTGGTTGAAGCATTGATACTGAAAGAGTTCTTGTGGAAGCGTCTCAAGCTTCACCAACCATGCGCTTCCTCGTTTTCCTCATCCTCGTGCTCGTTGTGATTAGCCCCGCTGGAACTTCACCGGCCCAGTCAGTCTTCATTCCTACCACGGGCACCGTTTCGTGGAATACGGGTAGCAACTGGACGCCGTCCGGGGTGCCGAATGCGGTGGGGGCGGCGACGCAGTTTTCCAGTCCAACTGGCGGCCAGACGGTGAACCTGGGGGCAGCCATCACGGTGGGTTCCATTCAGTTCACCAACAACAGCGCCAACGTCGTCACGCTGGCCAATGGCACGGGCGGCTCGCTCACCATGGACCAAGACGGCAGTGGCGCGGGAGAGGCGTCAATCGTCATCAACGGCACCAGCACTGCGACCAATAACGTGACCATCTCAGCTTCGGTAACACTCAATGACACGCTGCGTGTGACCGTGAACCAAACGGGTGTGACGGGTTCTGGAGCGGCTACGTTTACCGGGGCCATCACTGGCTCGGGGGATTTCATCAAGGACGGTCCAGGGCGGCTTTCGATGACGTCTGTTGCGAAAGCGTTTACCGGAGCCACATTCATCCAGCAGGGAAGGATCCGGTTCACCACGGCGGGAGCGCTTACGGGGACCTCTGGAATCACGGTCAGTTCGGGTGGCATGTTGATGCTGGACGCGGGTAGCGGTGCGTTCACGTTCGGTGGGGGCACAGCTCTCATCACGCTGAACGGCACCGGCACCGGGGAGGTGTCTCAGGGGGCCGGGGCACTTCGCAACCAAGGGTCTGGCACCTCGTCCTTGGCCAATCCTCTGAGCCTGGCCACGACCTCTGTCATTCACGTGGATGGTGGTTCGAGTGTGCTCAACTTGCTCGGTGCCGTCTCAGGCAGCGGTTCGCTCTCCAAGTCGGGTGGCGGCACCCTGGGGCTGACGGTGGCGAACAGCAGCTTCACTGGTGGGACCATCATCACCAACGGCACCGTGACGGTGGCAGCGGCCTCAAATCTGGGGACTGGGGCGCTGAGTTTTGAACAATCGACCGGGAACAACACCACGGTGAACCTGAATAATGCCACGCAATCTGTGGGCTCGCTGTCCAGCACTTGGGCAGATGTGACTGGCACCCAGACGCAGACGCTGAATCTCAACGGCACCGCGTTGACGGTGAATCAGGCGGTGAATGGCGTGTTTGGTCCCGGCGCGGTTAGCACTTTACAAAGCGTCATCACGGGAAGTGGCTCACTCACGAAGGCTGGCAGTGCCATGCTGACCCTGGGCGGGGCGAACACCCTGAGCGGTGGGGTGACGGTGTCTGATGGTACGCTGAATGTGCTGAATGCCTCCGGTTCTGCCACTGGCTCCGGCACGGTGACAGTGGATGCAGGGATGCGCCTCAGCGGCACCGGCAGAATAGCGCCCGGAGCCGGGAACTATGTGTATGCCAACGGTGCCCTGCATGTGGGTGACTACGCTCTGAGTACGCCCACTGCCTCCGAGTTCACGGTCGATGTCAGCGGCTCTGGTTCGGCTCTGGTGACTGCGGCGACGGCTCAGTTTGAGTTTGATTTGTTCACTGGTGCTGGAACCGGGCTGCTCAATGCAACGACTGCGGCGGACGTTCTGAAGCTGTTGGGGACGCTCAACAGCGCTGCGGGAGGTACACTCGTGATTGCCAATCCCAATGCCCTGTCGGGTTTCAGCGAAGGGGATGCCTGGACGCTGTTTGACCTGACGGGTGGTGGCACGATTACCAACGATTTCGCTCTCGACTACACCAGTCTGGCGCTGGGGCCGACACTGGCGGGCAGTTTTGACCGCACCAGCGGCGTGTTCAGCATTGTGGCAGCCATTCCTGAACCCTCCAGGGTGCTTCTTCTGGGGGCAGGTTTGGGTTTGCTCGGTCTTCGCCGTCGCCGCTCCTCTGTGAAGTGCTAAGCGCCCCGCGTGCTCAATACACGGCGCGGCGGTGGAAAAGCCAGCTTTCCACCAGCAGCAGCAGCAAAACGAACAAGAGCAATGAGGAGGTGACGGGCCAGCTCCACCACGAGTTCACTCCAGTGGGAGTGACGGTGGTTGTCTGATCGGGTTGGTTGGTCAGATTGGTCTCCTGGAAAGAGATGAGGGCGGTGGCACCGCGTCTGCCATCGGCAGTCTGCCAGGCACCGAGTTCGGTCAGGGGGGCTAGACCGCCCTTCGTGCTGGTAAGGCGGGTGCTGGTACGCTGTCCGTCCCAGGTGGTCCACTGGAGGTCACCTTGGGCCTCGATGACGGTGCCGGGTCTTGAGAGCGTGCTGCCGGGATCTGAATCTCCTCCGTGGACGCACCATTGGATGGCATTCCCAAGCAGCAGGGGTAGCGCGGGCAGTAGAGCCAGCTGCTCGGAGCGCGCAGGCGAAAAGCCTGCAACCACGATGCGCTTGGCTGAATATTCCCCGGCGAGGAGGAGGGGTTCGTCGCCAGCCATCCAAAGGGTTTCCAGGCCTTCGCCGTTGCCAAGGGTAGTGATTTGGGTGAGGGATAGACGGCTTGTGGAGATGCCATGCAATACGGGGTGATCTGCGTTGAGGCTGCGAATGCGTTCCACGGGGACGCCGCGCTCTAGCGGAGTGAAGCGCAGACTGCCCAGAGCGGCTGAGGGATTCAGAAGCACGACGGGTGCATCTGGCGTCCAGTTTTCCGGTTGCCAGTTTTCAAAGACATACGCATCCGGCTGCGTGCCAAGCGGCCAGTTGGCTGGTGTGCCTCTGAGCACCTCTAACCGTCCCGCGTCCACCATGGCCCCTAGGGCCAAGTCGGTGAATGGGTCCGGATTCTCGCTGATCCATGCGACGACGACAGGCTTGATTGAAGGAAGCGGAACGAGGAGAACGTCATCCAGCCCCAGTTGATCTCCTGGCGTCATGGTGCGGACCTCTAGCAACTCGCCGCCAGGGCCTTCAAGCGGTAGGCTGAAGCTGGTCTCTTCTCCGGGCTTGAGTTTCAGTTCGCGAAGCTGGATCAATCTGCCGCCTAGCTTCAATTCGATGCTGGTGGGGACGGTGGAGGCATTCGCCCCGGCGGCACTGACACGGAGAAAGACATCATACCGATGGCGCTCCAGCGGAGCGGCCCGGAGGGCGAAGCCGGTGATGCCTGCATTTACCGTTTGAGCGGACTCCACTGGGCCGCGCTCGTAGCGGATCTCTGGAGAAATGGCGAGGCTGTCAGGCAGGGCGCGGTCGCTCACGTGGAGAATGGTGGCAGGCTTGTCCACGAGAGCGAGGCGGCTGGCAGCAGCCCAAGCGAGGTCAATGCGGTCCTCCGCAGGGAGAGTTGAGACTTCACTGAGATAGCGGAGAAGCTCCCGCTTGTTCCGCGACCGCGACACGGGAACGATGGCAGTGTCCGCATAGACAACGAGGCTCACCGTGGCGTCCTCCGGCAGGGTGCGGATACGACGGTGGATGAGTTCTTTCGCCGCATCCAGCCGTGAGCGGCCCGCATCCACGGCGGCCATGGAGGCGGAACGGTCCAGCAGCACTACGAGAGCCCGCTGCTCCTCGCTACCACGGTTTGAAAAAGTGGGTCGTGCCAGGGTAAGCGCGGCTGTGGCGATCACTAGGAGTGTGAGTAGCAGAGAGAGCCAGCGCTTGATCTGGCGCAGCCAAGCGGACTCCTGGTGCTCCTTCGCCAGCGTGCGGAAGAACAGGAGTGTGGACACGGGCACGCGCTTGGCTTGCCTGCGGAAGAGCCAGAGCACCAGTGGCAGTGCTGCTAGCCACAGCCAGTGCAGGTTGCTCGGCTCCAGGAATGTCATGCGGGCATGATGAATCAGTCTCTCCGCTTTGCCACCACGAAGACATTTTGCGTGGTGAAGTCCTGCCGCCTGAGTTCGGGATGCCGCTCCATGATGGCTGGGGTGAGCCTTTCTAGTCCCTGCTCGGGTGAGGACTCTACGGTGTGCCAGACTTCGATGGTGAAGCAGCGCTCCGTGATGGCGCGTACTTCATCCATGCGCAGGCGGTTGAGCCGTGTCATTACGTAGCTGTCCGCTGCATGGGCTGTGTCCAAGTGGGCCCAGTCAAGGTAGAGCTTTTGGGCGGCATCATCTGGGGAGATGCGACTTATGTCCTTGGGCTGCTGGTGATGACCGTTCCAGCAGAACCAGTTGTGGTGATTGAAGACAAGTCGTCCTCCGGGGCGAAGCAGTCTGTAGATGGAGGCGAGCACGCCATCCAGATCCACGAGGTGCTCTGTGGCGTTGTGCAGCGCAGCGAGGTCAAAGCCGCGTTTGCCTTCCAGGTCTGAAGAGAGGCCGCGGATCATCTCGATGCGTGGGCAGGCGCGGTGGAGAGACTCCGGAGTCCAGCCGCAGTCCACGCGCTGGCCATTGTGCTGGTCTTTGATGATGGAGGAGCGCGGCTTGACCTCCGGGTCCACGCCGACGTAGCAGCGGGCACCTTCCAGCAGGAAACCCACGCCGTGCAGACCCATGCCGCAGCCCACATCGATGACGTCACACCCTTTGCACCAGCGTGAGAGCGCTCGCGTCCAGCGGAGGTAGCCCAGTTTCAATGCCTGTCGGATGGCGTCTCTGGGTATCTCTGAGACGCGTGCCGGGTTGAAGCCGTTGGCAGCCAGGATGAATGGATAGCGCCGCCAGTAGTAAAGTGGCCATTGATCGATGATTCGGCGGCTGGGTTGCACGGAGGCGCTTGGAGAGCGAGGCAGGAATAGCTGAGCCGTCGGAATGTGCAAGTGCCGCAGTGGCGCAATTTTTGACCAAACGGCGCACAATGACAGCCCAACCTTGGAGATGCCTTGTGCTTGCATTTGTGGCTGGAAGGCGCTCGTTTCTGTCCATGTCAGCCATGCTGAAATCCCGGCTCGCCACCTTGTGGCAGAACATTCCCTTCAGGCCCATGACGCTGCTCGTGCTGGCTCTGTTCGTCATCAAAGAGCGCTTCCCGTTCTCCAACTTCCCCATGTACTCGAACATCGATGACAAGGCGGACGTGGTCTTCGTGACGGATCAGAATGACAAGCCGCTGCCGATGAAGGCCGTCTTCAAAACCAGCTCCGGCAGCTCGAAGAAGATGCTCAACACTGAGATCAAGAAACTCACCAATCCAAAGGGGAGAGACTCTGCGGACGCGACTCCGGAGGAACTTAGGACGGCTGGCCTAGCCGTGCTGGAGACGCTCAAGGCGCGGCTGCGCCGGGATGCCATGCCGCCGGAGACCACGGTGCTGCGCTTTTACCGGAAGACGTTTCGAGCGGGCGAGCAAGGTGTGGGCAGAGAGAAACCTGAACTGCTGGCGGAGGTGGTACCATGAGTGCAGTGGAGAGCAAGACTCGCTGGTGGCAGCCGGTTCGTTTTGAATGGTCGGCTCTGGAGCTTTTCGTCATGCGCTTTGGGTTCGCGGTGCTGGCTTTTTGGAACATCAAGTGGGAGACGAAGCCGTTTACCACGCAGAAGTTCCCCAATGGGCTGGCGCACTTCTTCGACTTTACGTGGCTGGCTCACCATCCTCCTGGAGAGTTGGTTCAGGGGTTGGTCATGGCGTTTTTGGTGCTCTATGTGGTGGGGTTGTTTCCGGCGCTGGGACTTTTGCCCATCGCCTTCTTCGCCACGGCCATCGGGACGCTTCTGAACTCGCAGGGTGCCATCAACCATAGCTGGCAGCTCGTGACCATGATGGGTCTGGCCCAACTGCTCGTCTATGCCTGGCCACGGAAAGGTGCAGGGTTCTCAGTCATGCTGAAGCCGGATCTGGAGCGGCATCGGCAGGCGGCGTGGGCGGCCATGATCGTGATCGCGGCGAGCTATGTGGTGTGCGGCGTGGTGAAGCTGGAGAACTCTGATGGGCTTTGGCTTCACAAGGCTCCATGGCTGGCGGTGCAGCTCTACAAGACGCATTACTCCGCATTCTATGACACGCTATCCATGCCTCCGGAGTGGCTGCAACACATCACTGAGTTCCTGGTTCAGAATCCCAATATGGCTAGGCTTATCTTCGGTGCAGGACTCTTCATTGAGCTGGCAGGCTTCGTCATTCTGATCAACCGCCGCTGGGCTGTGATCGGCGGGTTGGCCATCATCGCTCTGCATCTTAGCATCTCGAAAATCATGAGCCTCAACTTTGAGGCGCACATGGTCGCTGTCTTGATCTACGCGGTCAACCTTCCGGGGCTTGGCAAAATGTGGCGTGGGGAGAGGTGACGCCGTTTATCGCAGCGGCATAGTGGAGACAGAGCCGGCTAAAAGGGTGGGCCTTTGCCCTTCCCTTTCCCTTTACCTTTCGGGCGTGGTCCGGGGCCTCCGTTGGGTGGTCCACGGCGGTCAAAGCTGGCGTCAGGAGTGCCCTTGAAGAAGCGGGGTATGTAGGGGAAGTGGTCGATGATGTGATAGTGGTAAATGCCTTGCGGAAACTCCGGCGTGGGACCGAAGCGCCCATTGCACTCATCAAGGTCTCCGCTGCCGGGCACGAACTCGTAGTCGGCTACAAAGGTGCCGTCATGCTGACCGGGAGGGCCGTTCTGGGGACGCTGTCCTTTTTTCAACTGGTAGCTGCTGGTGACGCGCTTCAGTGAGCTCGTCAGATCATCCGCTCTCTCGTGTCCCCATGGTCCGTAGATGGGGAAACCATCTGCCGCCCAGCCAATGAGCACCATCCCGGGTTTCTCGCCCGTGAGTTGGATGATGAGTCCGGTGGGCAAGCCGTGATAGTGGTAGGTGCCGGTAGGCTGCACGTGGGCGTGATGCTCGTCTATGCCCAGGTTCATGCCGCCGGGAGTCATCGGTTCATACTGCCACAGCCGCGCATCATCCCACCACTCGGCGGCGTTCGGATCAAAGGGCACGCCGTTGACCGCGATACCAAAGCTTCTCATTCCGAGCAAAGTCGGCTGTGCTGCGATGACGGGCCGCTCCGGGATGGTGTAGCGGTGATTTTGCGGCTGGATGCTGTGCGGGTTTCCACGGTTGGGGAACTGACCGGGTGCGTGATTCGGGATGCCGTTGGACGTGATGTGGCGCAAGCCGTCGGAGACGGTGATCTGCACCTGACTGGTGAGTGCCGCTGCCGCTGCGAAGGTGGTGACGACAATCCAAGGGGCGAGGGTGCGGGCGAGATTCATGAGAGTGAGCCGATTAAACACCTGCATCTGAGGTGGTTGCGGAATCTTGTGCCGAAAACTCGGCCCCCTGTCACCGTAGCAGGCCGCCCAAGTCCAAGACGTGGCAAGTGCGAGATGTGGACTGTGGCAGCCTCCTGCCGCTTTCGTCGGTGGCCAGCCCTGCTGGCGGCGGGAGAAGGGAACGAGAGGAGAGAGTGCGCGTCGTCAGCGCCGGAGTGTCTGCTCGCGTGCGGGACCTATGCCCAGGAGCTTGATGGGTGTCTCGGCGAGTTCCGCCACTCGGTCCAAGTAGGCGTGCGCCAGCGGTGGAAGCTGATCGAAGCTGGTGACGCCGCTAAGGTCCTGTTTCCACCCTTGGTGGGTCTCGTAGATGGGCTTGCAGCGCTCGATCTCGGCTATGGTGCTGGGCGGATAGTGGATGACCTGCCCGTCCAGCTCGTAGGCGGTGCAGATTTCAATGGTTTCCAGTCCATCAAGTCCGTCCAGGTTGGTGATGGCCAGCTCGCTTGCGCCATTGACCATGCAGGCGTAGCGCACGAGCACCATGTCCAGCCAGCCACAGCGGCGGGCGCGGCCTGTGGTGGCACCGAACTCCCGGCCCATGTTGTGCAGCATGTCGCCTATGGCATCGTTCTCAGTGATGAAGGGCCCGGAGCCGACGCGGGTGGTGTATGCCTTGGCCACGGCGACGACGTCCGTGATGAAGCGTGGCGGGATGCCAGAACCGGTGCACGCACCGCCCGCAGTGGTGTTGGAGGAGGTGACGAAGGGGTAGGTGCCGTGGTCGATGTCAAGGTAGGTGCCTTGTGCTCCCTCAAAAAGGATGCTTTTCCCGGCACGATGAGCGTCATGCAGGGCGACGACGGTGTTGGTGACGTGTGGTGCGAGCTGTTCGGCTGCGGCGCGGAGCTGGGGCAGTACTTCATCTGCTTTCACTGGCTCGATGCCCTGGGAGGTGATGAACTCATTGTGCAGGGCTATGCGTTCAGCCACTTCAGCACACAGGGCGTCCGGATTCCGCAGGGCCGAACCACGCAGTCCGGTGCGCTCTACTTTGTCCGCGTAGGACGGGCCTATGCCGCGCCCGGTGGTGCCGATCTTCTTGTCTCCCCGCTGCACTTCGCGGGCTTTGTCCAAGCCTCTGTGATAAGGCATGGCGAGGTGTGCAGTGTCCGAGATGAGCAGGTTCTGCGGGGTGATGCTGACGCCCTGGCTGCGGAGCTTAGAGATCTCTTCGCAGAGGCCTATGGGGTCCAGAACGACGCCGTTGCCGATGATGTTCAGCTTGTCCGGCCACAGGATGCCGGACGGGATGAGGTGCAGAACATACTTGGTGCCTCCAGAGATGACGGTGTGGCCGGCGTTGTTGCCCCCTTGGGCGCGTGCGACCACGTCTGCCTGTTCGGTAATGAAATCGACGATCTTGCCTTTGCCTTCATCACCCCACTGGGCTCCTACGACGATGGTATTGGACATGGAAATGGAATGGGGGGTAAAAATGGGGAGAGGAATTAACGGCAGAGCAGGCAGGAATCAACAGGGAGTTGGTCTCCCTGGAACCTAGTGTGCGCGGTGGTTGTCGGGCAGGGGTGGCGCTGGAGTTACAGTCCGCCAGTCATGAGCAGGCCGATGGTGCCGATGACGGCCAGAAGCCCAAGCACTCCGAGGGCCATGAGGGCACTGCGAGCGCCGTCTTTCTTGACTTTTTTGGGTCCGAAACCTGTGCGTGCCGAGCGGTCCAGGGGCCGGGCATTGTAGCCATCCACGGGGGCATGACGCGCTGCGGCGGGGGATGCGACGGCAGAAGCTGGAGCGGGGGCGGCGGCATCTTCCAGGAAAACCACTGCGACATCGCCGATCTGGAACTGCGCACCGTGGCCGAGTTCAACGTGGCTCACGAGTTCGCCGTTTACCTTGGTGCCATTGGTCGAACCCAGGTCGGTGAAAGACCAGGTGCTGCCATCAAAGGTGAACTCGCCGTGGCTGCCGGAAACGGAACCGTCTGGAATGACGAGGTCGTTGCCGTCATTGCGGCCTACGCTCATGCGGTCGCCAGAAAGTTCGGCTTCGAAGGTGTTTCCGTCAGCGGTGGTGAGGTTGATGCGGGGCATGGTCTGGGGGAGTGAAATGCGATTTTGTTCGGTGTTGTATCGGATTCAGCGAGTTTCTTCAATTAGTTTGGCAAACTCGTCGAAGAAATACCGGGCATCATTGGGGCCGGGGGCTGCCTCTGGGTGATACTGCACCGAGAAGACGGGATAGTCACGATGGCGGATGCCCTCCACGGTGCCGTCATTGAGATTGATGTGCGTCACTTCCACGTTGCCGGGCAGGGAGGAGGGGTCCACGGCAAATCCGTGGTTTTGGGAGGTGATGGAGACTTTCCCCGTGCGTAGGTCTTTCACCGGCTGGTTGCCGCCGCGATGTCCAAACTTGAGCTTGAAAGTCTTCCCTCCGAAGGTGTGGCCCAGGATTTGGTGACCGAGGCAGATGGCGAAGATGGGCTTCTTGTCAGCAAGTTGCCGGATTTCTTTGTGAATGTAATCCAGGGCGGCGGGATCACCCGGGCCGTTGGAGAGGAAGACGCCGTCAGGACTCCTCTTCAGGACGTCTGCCGCGCTGGTGGTAGCGGGAACGACTTCCACGTCAAAGCCTGCCTGTCGCAGCCTGCGGATGATATTTTTCTTGATGCCGAAGTCATAGGCCACGATGCGGTGCTTGGCTTCCGGCAGGGGGAGAAACGCGCCCTCGGGGCCACCGGCACGGTTCTGCGATGGGCTGGGCAGCTCCCATTGGCGGCTTTCCTCCTCCGGGAGACGGTAGGCGGCGGAGGTGGTGACTTCCTTCACGTAGTCAGAGCCTTCCATGCTGGGGGACTCTGCGGCGAGGCGCACCGCTTCCTCCACGCTGGCGACCTGCGAGGTGATGACGGCCCGCATGGCTCCGCGCGTGCGAAGGTGGCGGGTGAGGGCCCGCGTGTCGATGCCCTGGATGCCGGGGATGTTCCAGTGCCTCAGATACGAGTCCAGATCCTGCTCGCTGCGCCAGTTGGAGACGATGGGGCTGAGCTCCTCGATCACAAATCCGCGGACGTGTGGCTGGCTGGATTCATCATCGTGATGATTGATTCCGTAGTTCCCGATCTGCGGTGCCGTCATGGCTACGATCTGACCGCGATAACTCGGGTCTGTGAGCACCTCCTGATAGCCTGTCATCGAGGTATTGAAGCAGGCCTCACCCGTGGCAGTACCAACTGCGCCAAAGGCTGTTCCTTCAAAAGTCCTACCGTCTTCCAGTGCTAGAATGGCTCTCATCAAAGTCGTGTGTGGGCAAAAACGGCAGCCTATTAAAGCGGATGCAGGGGACGTTCAAGACGCAAGATGGGAAACTGCCGGGCGGTCTTTCGTGGCGTCCCATTGAGGGACCCTTGGTGGAGCATAGCGGATTCGAACCGCTGACCTCTTCAATGCCATTGAAGCGCTCTACCAACTGAGCTAATACCCCGGGTCAACCAAGTGCCTGTGACTGATCCTGAACGGACGCGCCACAGCGGACGGAGATGCTAGGCGAGAAGACGTATGTGACAAGTGGAAAATTGATTGTTGGCAGAAGTCTTTCCCCGTCGCTATGACGTACGGCATGTCGTTCCGTCTGGAAATGCTGCAAGTCGCAAGGCTGGCTCCCAAGCTCCTAGGGGAGTCCGCTGAGTTGGTGGCGCGCTTTTTGCGCTCACAGCAGAGGGGAGGAGGATTCGCTGACCGCAAGGGGGAGGCGGACTTGTATTACACCGTCTTCGGTCTCGAAGGACTGCTGGCACTTCAGGAACCACTGACGGTGGAAGAGCATGTGGACTGGCTGAGACGGTTCGGCAGCGGGGAGGGGCTGGACTTTGTGCACCTCTGCTGCCTGGCCCGCTGCTGGGCGGCGCTGAAACATGCAGGGGTCACCGAGGAACAGCGTGTCTCACTCGCAGCCCGCGTGGAGGCCCATGCGGCAAGCGAGGGCGGCTACCATGTGGCGAAGGGCAGGCAGTGGGGCAGTGCTTACGGCTGCCTGCTAGCGGCGGCGGCTTACGAAGATGTGGGACTGCCCTTGCCGCGTCAGGATCGGCTGAAGTCCTGCATGGATGCGCTGCGGTCTCGCGATGGCGGATGGACGAACGAGGCCGGCCTGCCGCTGGGCATAGCTCCGGCTACGGCGGCGGCGCTGAGTCTGTACCGGCGCATGGGCTGGGAGGTGCCCGGTGACTCCGTAGAGTGGTTGAAGCGTTGTTTTGTGGAAAGCGGCGGCTGCAAGGCCATGCCTGCGGCACCTATGCCAGACCTGCTTTCCACAGCCGTGGCTCTGCACGGACTCTCTGGTGCGCAGGCAGATCTGGAAGGAGTCCGGGAACCATGTCTGAACTTCCTGGACAGCCTGTGGAGCAATGCAGGCGGTTTTCATGGCAACTGGACGGATCATACCCTGGACTGCGAGTACACCTACTACGGGCTGCTGGCGCTAGGGCATCTGGTGTGAGCGGCGAGCTGTGGCATGAATCCGCGCGTCATCTTTCACCTGGACATGGATGCCTTCTACGCATCCGTGGAGCAGCGTGATCACCCAGAGTGGCGCGGGCTGCCGGTCATCGTTGGTTCCCCGCCTGACCGGCGTGGCGTGGTTTGCGCAGCGTCCTATGAGGCACGCAAGTTCGGCGTACGCTCAGCCATGCCCAGTGCGACTGCGGGCCGACTTTGCCCAGAGGGTGTGTTCGTGCGACCTCGCATGGAAGCCTACCGAGAGGAATCACGCGCCATCATGGCCATCGTCAAAGGGTTCGCCGGTGAGCTTGTGCAGCAGGTGTCCGTGGATGAGGCCTATCTGGATGTGACGGCGAAGGTCCGTAGCGCAGCGCTCACAGATCATGATGCCATGCTAGAAGCAGCGCTACCGCTGGCCCGGGAGATGAAAGCCGCCATCGTGCGGGAGCGCAGGCTCACTGCGACCATAGGCATAGCGCCGAACAAGCTCCTGGCCAAGATGGCATCCTCACACTTCAAGCCGGATGGCCTGACGCTCGTGCGTGAATCAGAGAAGGCGGCCTTCATGCGACCGCTGCCCGTGGGTGCCATTCATGGCGTGGGCAAGGTCACGGAGGCTGCCCTGCAACGTGCAGGCTTCAGGACGGTGGCGGACCTTCAGGACACGGAGCGTGATCTGCGCCCCATCGTAGGCTCGTGGGGCGAGGAGCTGAAACGCATGGCCATGGGGGAGGATGATCGAGAACTCGATCTCGGTGACGAGGTGAAGAGCATCAGCGCCGAGAACACGTTTCTCCAAGACACCGCGCACCGCCCCACCTTGCGCGCCTGTCTGAAGGAGCAGGCAGAGGACATAGCGGGCCGGTTGCGCAAGCGTCGCCTCGCCGCACTCACCGTGCAGGTGAAGGTGCGCTACACTGACTTCACCACGCTCACGCGGCAGCTCTCCGTGGAGGAACCGGTGGAAGATGCGGCGCACCTTTACCGCATCGCCTGCTGGCTGCTGGCGCGGCATGAACTGGTGAAGCGTCCACTGCGCCTGCTGGGACTCGGTGTAGCGAACGTGACGGACGTCACCCTGCGCCAGATGCGTTTGCCCTTCCCTCCCGACTCTGGGGTGCGGTGAACTTGCGCTTCTGACGGGTTTCTTCTGGAGCGTTGCGTGAGCTTGTGTGCCGCCGCTTCCCGTGTCTCAGTGGCGGGCTCCACCTTTTGCCTCGCTCATGCCTTCCACACCCTGTCTCATCCAGCTCAACGGCGACAACGTCATGGTCAACCTGCTGCCCATCATGGCGCTTAAACCGGAGCGGATCATTCAGCTTGTGACCAAGGACCAGCGTGCCGCGCGGGCCGTGGCGCAGTTCAAGGAAGTCTTTGCCCTTCTCTCGAAAGAACCCGGTTATGAAGGCTACAAGCCCCGCATTCAGGATCACACGCTGCCGGCCCATGACCTTCCGGAGGTGCGTGACACCGTGGCCCGCCTGCTGCTGGAGAACGCCGGAGCCGTGGTGAACTTCTCGGGTGGGAACAAGCTCATGAGCGTGGGTGCCTACCAGGCCGCCATGGCACTGGGCAGACCCTCCCTGTTTTGTGATGTCGATGAGGGGCGCTTTGTCAGCGGCAGGACGGCCCCCATGCCGCAGCCGCCAGACTACAACACCCTCATCTCCCAGTTTTCCATAGGCCTGCTCATGGCGGTACATGGTCGAAGCCGCGAGGAGTGGCGTGCCGAGCCGCCGTCCGAAGCACTCCGCCACTATGGCCTGCGTGCTTACGAACTGAGGAACCAGCAGTGGGCTCCCCTGGAAGCCTTTAACAAAGCACTGCGGCACGCTCTCTTTGGCAGTGCGGATCATCTGTCGGATTCTGCTGAGGACCTCTCCGCACTGCTGGCGAAACCCCTGCCCCCCTCTGTCGTGGGCAGCGAGCCGGCACGTCAGTACCTCAGCGCAGCAGCCCAGGCGGGCCTGGTGAAGAGCAGTGGGCCAGAACTCTTCAGACTGGCCTGTGCCGCGAAACCGCGGGAGGTAGAGAAGTGCTTCCGCCTTCTCACCTGCGACTGGCTTGAACTCGCAGTGGTGGACCGGGTGCTTCGTCACGCAGGGTATCGTGAAGTACTCTGGCATCCGGAACCGGCCAATGGGGAGGAAGGGGGCACAGGCATCTTCGCTATCGAAAAGAGCGGCATGGTGCTGCGCTTCATCCAGTGCCTGGGCAGTCTCACGCGCTCGCCGCAGGATCACCTGGAGGCGGTGGTGCAGCGCGCCCGCAGGCTGGGCGGCTCCGGCGCGGAAAGCACGCTTGTCGTGTTGAAGACAGCCCAGGGACAGGACTCCACGCTCAAGCATGCCGCCAAGCGGCTCGGTGTGGAACTGGTCCTCGGTGCGGGTGAGATCGTGCGGCGGTTCACGCCGGCGTGACTCGGCTCAGCTTCCACTCATGCTTTCACACTGCTCCAGAATCCGCAGGAAAGGATGACCCTGGAAGCAGCCAAAGTGGTCGTGCCTCGTCAGACGCTCCCGCGTCGTGGCTGGGCTGGTGATGCCGCATAGAAACCTAGCCAGCTGGCGCGGAGCCCGCAGGGCAGCATGGCGCTCACCCTGGATGGCCTTTATCATGGCTATGTCCTCCGTGCTCAGTGTCGGCTCTCTTGAGCGCGGGATGACGCGGTGCTGTGAGGCAGGTGCCGCACAGCTTCCGCAGTGTCCGCAGTCCGCGGCCAAGTCCTCGCCAAAGTAGCGCAGTAAGTGCCGCGTCAGACAGCCCGGCTCCGCAGCATAGTCCAGGATGCGCTCCAGCCTGCGAGTGTCATTGCGTTCACGCTGGGAAAAGAGATCCACCATGCGCGTGGTGATCTGTGTTGGCTCACGCTTTGAAACGTCCCCGCAGAGCCGGTAGCGATGCCGCAAGCCACTTGGTTTGAGTTCTATCTCACCCGCCTCGTGTAGCCACTGAAGCGCCTTGGCCACTCGCTCGCGTGGCTCACCCAGCTCCTCGGCCACCTGGTCCGTATCCGCAAACGTGATCCATCTGGAGCCGCGTTTCCCAGCTTGGAACAAGCGCTTCAGAAAAGCCTGACGCTCCGGTTTGTGCCCGGAGAGAATGCGCATCTCAGGCTGCAAAAGCCGAAACTGGTGGCCCTTGTAAAATGGCCCCAGTGGCATCATGAGGCCCTCCATTTCCAGATAAGTCAGCACCGTTTCCAAAACCAGCGGGCGAATGTCCACCGTGCGGGAGAGTTCGTAGTGGCTGATGTCAAACGTCTCGCCCTGCCGCAACAGGTGATCCACGAGCTGTCTCAAGGCCGCAGGCGTGGGCGTGTCACCAAAGACAAAGTTTTGCAGCACCATCATGTCATCCGCACAGGCCAGCATCTCACAGCGCGCAGGCCTGCCGTCACGCCCGGCGCGACCTATCTCCTGCTGATAGTTCTCCAGTGACTTGGGCAGGTTGTAGTGGAAGACGGAGCGGATGTCAGCCTTGTCGATGCCCATGCCGAAGGCGATCGTAGCCACGATGACGTCCAGCCCGCCGGACATGAACCGATCCTGCACTTCAGCGCGGCGCTCATCTGGCAGCCCCGCGTGATAGGCTGCCGCGTTCAGACCGGAGCGCAGCAGTGCCGTGGCCACATGCTCCGCCGTCTCCTGCAAAGTGACGTACACAATGGCAGGAAAAGGTTTCTCATCTGCAAGGAGATTCGTCAGAAGCCGCAGACGGTCGCGCGCCTCCACCGGAGTCACCAGCAGGTTGAGATTGGCGCGGTGGAAAGGTGTCTGAACGTGGTCTTCCTCACGGATGGCGAACGCCCTGCGGATGTCCGCTGCCACTTCCGGAGTGGCGGTGGCGGTCAGCGCCAGCACAGGCTGGAGATTCAGCCGCTTAGAGATGGCTGCTAGGCGCAGATAGTCTGGGCGAAAGTTGTGCCCCCACTCCGAGATGCAGTGAGATTCATCGATGGCGAGCAGACTGACCCGCGTCCGCTCCAGCCTGCGCATGAAGTTCTCATTCATGAGCCGCTCCGGTGCCACGTAGAGCAGCTTCAGCGTGCCAGCCTGCATGGCGTCAAATACCGCCGTCACCTCGTCCGCTGACAAGGTGGAGTCCAGCCGAGCGGCTTGGATGCCACGGCCTTGCAGTGACTCCACCTGGTCCTTCATCAGCGCGATGAGGGGAGAAATCACCAGCGTCACGCCGGGCAGCAGCAGCGCTGGCAGTTGGTAACACAGGCTCTTTCCCGCTCCCGTGGGGAAGATGGCCAACGCACTGCGCCCGGCCAGCAGGCACTCTATCACAGCCTCCTGCCCGGGACGGAACGTAGTATGGCCGAAGTGGCACTGAAGATGAGCGATGAGGCTGGACATGAGAGGCAGCCTTTTTTGTCCCAGAGTGGAGAGTCTTGCAACGCCTGGCATTCCGAAACCGTTTGAGGCAGGGATGACCACCCGCCAGCCCACCATCTCCCGCCGCCGTGCCCTCAAGACCCTGTTCTGTTCCAGCGCAGCCCTTGCGCTCAATGTCCGGCCAGGAGCCGCGTTGGGAGCTGAACCCGGTGACGTGAACCTGCTCATGATAGGGGACTTCGGCAGCAACTCCTCCCCACAGACCGCCGTGGCCAACGCCATGATCACCTACGTTAAAAAGCACGGGTTTACACCGGATGCCATGCTCCTGAGCGGGGACAACTTTTACAGCAAAATGGAGGATGGCCTCAAGTCCAAGCGCTGGCGGACCGGCTTTGAGGACATCTACCCCGCAGACGTCTTTCCCGGCCCCTGCTACGCCATCCTGGGGAATCACGACTATCATGACAATGAAGGCGGCGAGCAGGTACAGCTGGCCTACGCCAAACAGGGCGGCACCCGCTGGACCATGCCGCACAAGTGGTATCGTGTGGACATGGGACCCAAGGATGCCCCCGTGGCCACCTTTCTTTTCATCGACACGAATCTCCCCTCCGTCAGCGGCGGAGCGCACCGCAATGACAAAACCAAAAAGCCCCGCGCCTCCCTGACCGCTGCTGAGGAAGAAGAGCAGTGGCAGTGGCTCAAGGGCGAGCTGGCCAAACCCCGCGCCCCATTCACCATCGTCAACGGGCATCACCCCGTCTATTCCAACGGCTCCCACGGCGATACCAAGACCCTCGTGCAAAAGCTCGATCCCATCTTGCAGGAGAACGTAGTGCACCTCTATCTCTGCGGACACGATCACGATCTCCAGCACCTCGAAATGGAAGGCCGCAAAACCAGCCACGTCATCTCCGGCGGCGGTGGTGCCCGCGTGCGGGACCTCAAGATCGAGCACAAAGACCAGCCCTACGCCAAGTCCATCTACGGCTTCACCCACATCCGCATCAACCGCGAGCGCGTCCTGCTCTCCCACATCGACGCCAACGGCAACGCCGTGCACACCTTCGAAAAACGCACCGACTTCACGTGGAAGGAAGTGTGAGGCGGGTGCGGCCTTGCTGAGACAGGGGATAGAGACAGCTTGAAAGCGGGTTGCTGTCTCGGTGCGCGTGGCATCACACGTTGAAGCGCTTGCCACTGGGCGGGGACTTGCTTTCCTGATGCCCCTGCTTGTCAACGGAATGGACCAAACTACCCACAACAAAATCGTCTCCTTCATTTGGGGCATTGCAGACGATGTTCTGTTCAACCTCTTCCAGCGGACCAAATACCCCGATGTCATCCTGCCCATGTGTGTTCTGCGGCGTTTTGACGTGGTGCTGGAGCCGACCAAGCAAGCGGTGTTGGACACGAAGAAGATGCTCGATGAAGCGGGCATCACGGAGCAGGACGCCGCCCTTCGGAATGCGGCAGGGCAGGCGTTTTACAACACCTCCAGCTTCACTCTTCGCAGCCTCCGTTCCGCCACTTCCCAGCAGCAGTTGCTCGCGGACTTTTCCGATTTCCTGAACGGTTTCTCACCTAACGTGCAGGACATCCTGGAGAACTTCAAGTTCCGCAATCAACTCCCCACGTTGTCGAGGGCAGACAGGCTGGGCCTGCTCATTGAGAAGTTCCTCGATCCAGAGATCAACCTCAGCCCGAATCCCGTCCTGCATGCGGATGGCACCTTGCGGCATCCCGCCATGGACAACCACAGCATGGGCACCGTTTTCGAAGAGCTGGTGCGGAAGTTCAACGAAGACAACAACCAGGAAGCCGGGGAGCACTGGACCCCACGCGACGCGGTGCGCTTGATGGCCGGCCTCATCTTCCTCCCCGTGGCGGACCAGATCCAATCCGGCGGCTACAAGCTCTACGACTGCGCCTGTGGCACCGGTGGCATGTTGACCGTGGCGGAGGAAACACTCGTCCAGCTTGGCAAAGAGAGAGGCCAGGACATCACCACCTACCTGTACGGACAGGAGATCAACCCGGAAACCTTCGCCATCTGTAAGGCGGACATGCTCATGAAGGGCGAGGGGGAAAACGCGGATCACATCGTCGGCGGTGCGGAGTGGTCCACCATCTCGAACGACGCCTTTGCTGCGGAGGAGTTCGACTTCATGCTCGCCAATCCGCCCTACGGCGTGAACTGGAAAGCCGATCTGGAAAAGATGGGCGGCAAGGACGGCATCCGGGACCCTCGGTTCAAAGTCATGCACCAGGGGGAGGAACTCTCGCTCGTCACCCGCTCCAGTGACGGTCAGATGCTCTTCCTCGCCAACATGGCATCCAAGATGAACTTCAAGTCGGAGCTTGGCAGCCGAATCGCGGAGGTTCACAACGGCTCCTCGCTCTTCACCGGTGATGCAGGCCAGGGAGAGAGCAATATCCGCCGCTGGTTGATCGAAAACGACTGGCTGGAGGCCATCGTAGCCCTGCCG
The DNA here is from genome assembly GCA_964538625.1 of uncultured Verrucomicrobiaceae bacterium. Lineage (GTDB taxonomy): Bacteria > Verrucomicrobiota > Verrucomicrobiia > Verrucomicrobiales > Verrucomicrobiaceae > JAEUHM01. Next base: position 553 of record CAZIGH010000027.1, on the reverse strand, counting down.
CTGAATCTGTTCTACAACACCGGCATTGCCACTTACGTCTGGGTGCTCACCAATCGCAAGCCCGCGCATCGCAAAGGCAAAGTACAGCTCATTGATGCCACCCAATGGTTCCGCCCCTTGCGCAAGAACCTCGGCAAAAAGAACTGCGAACTCAGCCCTGACGACATCCAGCGCATCTGTGATGCTTTCCTGAAGTTCGAGGAGTCTCCGCAGTCCAAGATCTTTCCCAATGCCGCCTTCGGTTACTGGAAGGTGAAAGTGGAGCGCCCGCTTCGCCTTCACAGCCAGCTCTCCGCCGAGCGCATTCAGAACCTGCTCTATGCCAGTGGAGATGAAGACCTGCGCCGCACCGTGCATGAGGCCGTGGGAGACTCACTCTTTGAAGACTGGGAAACCGCACAGCCTGCTTTGGAGGCTCTGCTCAAAGAGTGGTCAGACACCTCTGACAGCTCCGAAGAGTCAGACGCTGAGCCCGCCAAAAAGCCGCTCCCCGAGGGTAAAAAGAAGAAGCTGCTCAATGAGGCGACCTGGAGGCGTGATGCCCAGCTCGTGG
>CAZIGH010000026.1:0-70177 GCA_964538625.1 uncultured Verrucomicrobiaceae bacterium | reverse complement strand
AAGGCTTAAGAGAGATCCAAGACGGCAAAACTCCAGATCCAAGACAGGGCTGCGCGCCCTGCTTGGATCATCTTGGTTGCTGCGTCTTCAAACTTTGCACCTTTATGGAACTCAAACCCAATCAAGTGCGACTCATGATGCTTCAGGTCGCGGAGGCCATCATCACGGCAGAACCCATGCTCTCCCAGGCGGATCGTGACCTCGGCGATGGTGACCACGGCCTGGGCATGAAGCGCGGTATGGAGGCAGTAAAAGCCCAACTGGAACCCATGGATCCCAGCAGTGTGGAGCAGGTTTTTGTCTCCACTGGCATGGCGATGATGAGCAGCATGGGTGGTGCCTCGGGTGCCATTTTTGGAACGTTTTTCCGCGCCGGAGGAAAGGCACTGGCGGGTCGTGCGGTACTCGATTCCGAAGGTTTGGCCCTTTTCTTGGAAGCGGCGCTGGAGGGGGTGATGAAGCGCGGCGGTGCCAAGCCAGGCGACAAGACGATGCTGGATGCCGTGGCTCCTGCAGCAGAAAAAGCACGCGAGTCCACAGCACTCAGTTTGCCTGAAGCCCTGGCAGCCGTCGCTGAGGCCGGAGAGTCTGGCAAGGAAGCAAGCAAGGCTATGGTGGCTCAGTTTGGCCGCGCGAAGACGCTGGGTGAAGCATGTGTGGGATTTCCGGACGCTGGTGCTTGTTCGGTGGTCGTGATGCTCACAGCCATGCGCGATTTCGTGAAGGCCGACTAGTCGTTCACTTGTGAGAGGAGAGTTGGCCTACGACGATTTCCAGTCGGCGATGGCGGATAGAACTGAGCACTGGGCGGGTTCTCAGAGTGAAGGCTCTCTGGATTTGAAACGACACGAAGCAACACAAATGGTGTTCAGAAGTGCTGTGCTCAGCTATCTCCAAGCTGTTGCGAGCATTCCAAGGTTTTCGCATCTGCTTGTACGTCCTGGATTGCGACGGGCACCTGCCTCTGTGAGTTGCTGCCAGCCCTGCTGGCGGAAGAGAAGCGCAACTCCCCCCCGGCCACCGCAGCGGGCTGCGGACTGCCGCAGTCCAAGGCTTTCGCCGCTAGTGTCTTGGATTGGCGGCAGGCTGCTGGTCCGTTTGGACTCGGCTGAAGCCTGCACACCAACTGCGCAAAGCAAGCCTGTGATGAGGAGGGGGGCGTGGCCGGAATCGCTAGGCTGTGTGGGCAGATTACTCCGCGCCGCCGGATGACTTGGTTCCGCGCTCGTTGAGCCGCTCTTTCACTGCGGCCTCAATCTCTCGCATGAGCGGCTCGTCGCCCTTGAGGATGTCTTTCACCGCATCCCGGCCCTGACCTACTTGGGTGCCATTGTAGCTGATCCATGAACCGCGCTTCTGGAGGATGTCGAACTCAAGTGCGAGATCCAGGAGGCTGCCGATGGTCGATATGCCCTCATTGTACATGATGTCGAACTCCGCCTCGGTGTAGGGTGGTGCGAGCTTGTTCTTCACCACTTTGAGCTTGGTCCGGTTGCCGGTGACGGTGCCATCACTAGACTTGATGGCTCCGATGCGGCGAATGTCCACGCGCACGGAGGAGTAGAACTTGAGGGCGCGTCCGCCCGGTGTGGTCTCGGGATTGCCGAACATGACGCCGATCTTTTCACGGATCTGGTTGGTGAAGATGGCACAAGTGCGCGCCTTGGCGATGATGGAGGTGAGCTTTCTCATGGCGGCACTCATGAGGCGGGCTTGTGCTCCCACGGTGGAGTCTCCTATCTCACCCTCCAGTTCCTGCCGGGTGACAAGCGCCGCGACGGAGTCCAGCACGACGACATCAAGGGCATTGGAGCGGACGAGGGTTTCACAAATCCTCAGTGCCTCCTCACCAGACGACGGCTGGGAGACGAGCAGCTCGTCCACATTGACGCCGAGCCTACGGGCATAGGCGGGGTCCAGTGCGTGCTCCACATCAATGAACGCGGCCAGACCGCCGGCCTTCTGTGCCTGGGCGATGGCGGTGAGGGTGAGGGTCGTCTTACCGGAGGATTCCGGTCCGAAGATCTCGATGATTCGACCGCGTGCGAACCCGCCCACGCCGAGCGCCTGATCAATGAGCAGGTTCCCGGTGGGGATGACGCTCACCTCGTGCTTGGTATTGTCTCCCATGCGGAGGATGGCACCTTCGCCATAATCTTTCTGAATCTGCTGAATGGCGAGGTCCAGGTTTCTGGCACGTGCCTCGGCAAGTTTCTTTGTTCCGGAATCAGAATCGCTGTCCGTGTTTTTGGGTGCCTTGGCCATGGGTCTTTTGAGGTGTTCGAGGTGGATTAAATGATGTTCGCCTGAACAGAAAAGCGTGTTTTTGGGGTGTGGTCGAGAGATTTTGTGCTCCGGGACGAAAAAATGTCTTCCTTTAGGCTCTGCGCGAAGGATCGGTGAGGATCAGCTGCGAGCTTTTTTCGCCCTGAGCGCTGGCTTGAACTGCTTCAAGAAGCGCTCTTCGGCATCGATAGTGCCCACAAGGAAAATGCGTCCAGATGCGGGAAGCCGATGTTCTGCGGAGGGATTGACGATGCGCTCGCCCCCTGTTTCCACAGCGATGATGCTGCACCCTGTCTGCGAGCGCACATGGAGTTCGGCCAAGGTTTTGCCTGCCATGGAAGCGGGGATGTCTGCGGGGAAGACGTTCACGCCCTCTGCGAGCAGGAGGTGATCTGAGCCGCGCAGCACGTTGAGCAGGGTGTTGGCACCCATGGCGGCGTAAGAGAGCACGAGGTCTGCCCCAGCGCGGAGCAAGGTGGCGACATTGCGGTCATGGGTGGCACGAGAGAGGATTTGCCATGAAGTCCGAAGCCGACGGAAGAAAATGGTCAGCGCCACATTCATATCGTCATCATGGGTGGTGATGATGAGTGTGGTGGCCTCACGGGCGTTTGCCTCTTTGAGCACGGTCATGTCCATGGCGTCGCCGATGATGGCCTCTGGGAAGTCCTTCACACGATCGGCGTTTCGCTCGATGAGCACCGTGGTGCAGACCCCCATCTCGCCAAGGGCACGGCAGGTGGCACGCCCGACCCGCCCACCGCCCACGATGACCACGCGTGGCTTTTCCTGTGCCTGGGTGGAGAAGGTTTGGTTGAAGCTGTGAATCTGCTCCTCGGTGCCGGCGAGGACAAAGATGGTTCGGTCAGTGATGCGGAGGTCTGGCGGGGCGAGCGCCAGTGAACCGCGCTCCCAGGTGCCGATGATGCTGACGCCGGTGCGGGAACGGATCTGACTTTCAGCAAGCACCCGTCCCACCAGGCTGGTACCTGCGGCAGAAGCTTCGGCGATGAGGAGGCCCTCCAGCCGACCGATGACATGGGCGTCCGAGTCCTGGATGCTGACCCTGCGTGCAAGCGCCTGTCCCATGAGATCCTCCAGTCTGAGCACATGGGTGGCTCCGGCAAGCTCCAGCACATCCCGCGCTGCATCACTGCTTGCCGAGGCCACGATGGGCAGGTGCTCGGACAAGGCACGTGCGGTGAAGGTGACGTTGGTATTCACCGCGTCGGTGCGGGTGGTGACCAGCATGGAGGCGTGCTCAATGCGCATCCTGCGATGGGTCTCCGGGTCGTCGAGGTCCCCTACGGCGACGCGCAAATCCCGCTCAGCGAGGTCCAGTGCCTCCTGGACGGTAGGGCAGAGCAGCACGTAGGGGTGGTCATAGCGCTCCAGCATGGGGATCAAGGTGGCCGTCACCGGATCGTATGCCGTGAGGATGACGTGATTTTTCGTCGTGGGTGGGAGCTCGCGCGGCGCACGAGCTGCCGCCTCTGCTCTCATCCAGGGCGCATAGAAGAACTCGATGAAGGTGAAGGGCAGCAGCACCAGCATAAAAATGACACCGGTGAGCAGCACGCCGACGGAGAAGAGCCTGCCCAAATCCGTGGTGAAGGTGATGTCACCAAAGCCGAGCGTGGTCATGACGGTGAGCGTCCAGTAAAAACCGGTGATCCACGAGTGGTCGCGCCCCTCCCAAGCCATGATGACGTGGAAGAGCACGCTGAAGGTGACGACCAGACCCGCCAGCAAAGCAAGCAGCCGGAGCAGTGACTTGATCTTGGTCCGGCTGGTGCGATCCTGAAAAATGGCAACGGTGACGGAGATAAGCCCCTTCATCAGGGCGCACGGTGGCGCGTGATGAGCCGCTGTGCAAAGGATTGTGAACCCGTCCGGAGTCCATGACAATGCGGTAAACCGAGGTGACTCTGCGCAGCCCACCGCTTGCACTATGGCTAGGGGCTGCCACCTTGACGTGAAACGATGACATCCGCGCCTTCTCATGATGCTGCTGATGCTCCAGCCTGGCTGGAAGAACTGACGGGCTTCCTAGCGCAGTCAAAAGGGGTGGAGGCCATACGTTTGAACCCGGCGGAGCAGTCCGTGTCCTTGGCGACTCTGGGGCAGGTGGATGAGCAGGCATTGCAGGAGCGGCTCACGGAGATCTTGAGAGAGTTCGATGAAAGCTGGCTGGCCAACATGCCGGCCATGCACTCTGCGGCCATGAGCCTCTCACGAAAGGGTGATGAAGTACTGCTTCAAAAGGCCACCTGCTACACGGCGCCGAAGTTCTGGAAGTGGCGAGAGTTTGAATGGCCGGAGGAACATGACCTGGAGGCTCACAGCGGAGAAGAGTGGAAGTCTCTGGCGGTGCAGGCTGCGGTGTGCGGCGTGGCACTCATCGCGGGCTACGCAGCTGGTCACTGGTGGCAGGCTCCGGGCTGGCTCAGCGTGAGTTTTTACCTCGTCTCGCTGGTGGCTGGTGCCTGGGACGCAGCCAAGGATGCCTGGGAAAAGGTGCGGGAAGGCGTGCTGGACATTCATTTCCTCATGCTCGCCGTAGCGGCGGGCGCGGTGAGCATAGGGGCTTGGGAGGAGGGGGCGCTGCTGCTCTTCCTCTTCTCGCTCTCCGGGGCGCTGGAGCACTATGTGCTGCACCGTACACACCGTGAGATCAGTGCGCTGACCAAAGCCGCACCCAAGCTCGCTCACGTGGTGCAGGCAGACGGCAGTACGGTGGATAGACCGGTTTCCGAGCTGGATGCAGGCGATGTGCTGCTAGTGAGGCCGGATGAGCTCTTTGCCGTGGACGCCGTGGTGGTGGAGGGCCAGACGGCGGCAGATGAGTCCAACCTCACTGGTGAAGCGCTGCCAGTGGAGAAGGGCATGGGGGCAGAGGTCTCCAGCGGCACGCTGAACCTCTGGGGCGTGGTCCGCGTCAAGGTGCTGCGCCCTGCGCGGCAGAGTGCGCTGCACAAGATCATCACTCTGATCCAGCACGCGCAGCAGTCCCGCGCTCCGAGCCAGCGCTTTACCGACCACTTCGGCACGCGCTACACGGCGTTCGTTCTGGCCGTGGTGGTGACCATGTTCTTCATCTGGTGGCTGGCGCTGGGGCTGCCGCCGTTCACCTCCACACCGGAGGTGCGCTCTGCCTTCTACCGCTCCATGACGCTACTGGTGGTGATGAGCCCCTGTGCGCTGGTTCTTTCGATTCCTTCCGCCATTCTCGCAGCCATAGCTTGGGGCGCACGGCGCGGCATCTTGTTCCGCGGAGGTGCGGCCATCGAGCGGCTGGCTGAGGTGGACACCGTGGCGATGGACAAGACCGGCACGCTGACGAAGGGCGAGCTGAAGGTGGCCAGGGTAGAGAGCTTTCCCGCCGGGCAGGAAACCACGGTGCTGCGCGCTGCAGTGGCGCTGGAAGCGGGCTCCAATCACCCCATCGCCCGTGCCATTGTGCAGCACGGTCAGGAGCAAGGCGTGGAGCCAGTAGCGGTGACGGAGTTCCAGTCCATAGCGGGGCAGGGCCTGCGTGGACGCACGGAACAGGGCGTGAGCTACCTCGGAAGACGGGAACTCATAGCGAAGAGTGCGCTGGTTTCCTTCCTGGATCAGATCCCGGATGCACCGCTGGGCTTCTCCGAGGTGTGGGTGCTCCAGGAAGGCGTGCTGGGGCGCATTCTGCTCAAGGATGAGATCCGCCAGGGTTCCAAACCGGTGCTCCAGGCGCTGGCAAAGCACCGCGTGCGCACGCTCATGCTCACCGGTGACCGCCGCGCCGCAGCTACAGAAGTGGCGAAGGAACTGGGCCTCTCCGAAGTGCGGGCTGGGCTTCACCCCGAGGACAAGGTGAACATTGTCAAAGAACTGACCGCCGCGGGGCACAGAGTGGCCATGATCGGCGACGGCGTGAACGATGCGCCGAGCTTGGCGGTGGCTCACGTGAGCATCGCCATGGGTGCGCGGGGCAGTGATGCAGCGCTGGAGCAGGCGGACATCGTGCTCATGCAGGACCGCATTGAGAAACTGCTCTCCGCCCTGACCATCAGCACCTCGGCGAAACGAATCATCAAACAAAACATCGCCATCTCACTGGGTGCGGTGGTGATCATGGGAGTGGCCGCGCTCGTGGGGCAGATCCCCCTCACACTGGGCGTGCTGGCGCATGAGGGCAGCACGGTGGTGGTGTGTTTGAACTCTCTACGGCTGCTTTTCGTGAAGGAGAGTGGTCAAGGTGACAGCTCGTTGGGTGCATGAACCTGCCAGCGGCGAGGTCACTTCTTCCCACCAAAAAGCCGCTTGAAGAAACCGGGCTTGGATTCTTCACCACCCACGGGTGCCTGGGGTTTAAGGCGTGAGGGAGCGGGCGCGGCACCCTTGGCTGGGGTCTCGCGAATGGGTTTGAGTGGAGCACTGATGGGGCGTGAAGCAGGGCGCGGCGGTGGAGCTGCTTCGACCGGTGCCGTAGCCTCAGTCACTGCGGACTCGATCAGCAGCCACTCCGGCTTCGCCTCGGCCACGGTGGTCCAGGATTCCATCTGCGCATTCCACACCAGCGAGTCAGAACTCAGCTCCTTGCTCGTCATGCGCTTGACCATCTCCGCCTCCGTGTGAGGTCCCTGGCTGACGCCTTCCTTTTCGAAATACCAGTTCATGAAATGTTACGGCGTCGATTATGCACCAATGGACAGGCTGCCGACAATGCTCTTTCCACAGTGATGCAAATCACGCATCCTGGGCTGCGTTCCATGACGATGCCTCTTCACCAATACGCCCGGACCATTCTCTTGCTCCTCCTTGCCTCGCCTATGCTGCACGCGCAGGAGACAAAAAAGAAATCTTCTGAAGTCCTGGCTCCCGTGGAAGACGTGGCCGGCCTGCCGCGGGTCCTCCTCATCGGAGACTCCATCTCCATGGGTTACACCCTGCCAGTGCGTAAACTCCTTGAGGGCAGAGCGAACGTGCACCGCATCCCGGCAAACGGCGGCCCCTCGAAAAACCTCATCCACTATGACAAGTGGCTTGGCTCAGGGCGCTGGGATGTCATTCACTTTAACCACGGCATTCACGATCTCAGAGTGATGCCCGACGGGAAGCGGCAGGTGGAGCCAGCCGATTATGAGAGGAACCTCCGAGCCATCGTCACCCGTCTGAAGCAAACGGGCGCTAAGCTCATCTTCGCCACCACTACACCCATACCGCCTCCCCCGCTGGAGCCGGACCGCAGCTTCGGCGACGTGAAGGAGTACAACGCTATAGCCCTGAAGGTGATGAAAGAACTCTCCGTGGACGTGAACGATCTTTACGCCCACGTCCAGCCTGAGTTCGAGCGGCTGCACAAGCCCAAGGACCTGCACTACACCACGGAAGGCTCCGACTTCCTGGCCCAGAAAGTGGCTCAAGAAATCTCATCCCGCCTGCCGCAATGAAGCGCATCCTCATTCTCGGGTGCGGCAGCATAGGCGAGAGGCATCTGCGTTGCTTCCAGAAGACAGGGCGTGCCGTCGTGGCCGCTTGTGATGCGAATGCGGCGCTCACCCGCCGCATGTCTGAGGACCATGGCGTGGAAACCTACGATGACGCAGAGCTGGCGATGGCGCAGCGCTTTGACGCAGTGGTTGTCTGCGTGCCAGCGCACTTGCATGTGCGCATGAGCCTGCTCGCCTTGCAGCATAGCAGCTCGGTGCTCATCGAGAAACCTCTGGCAGTGACACTGGACGGAGTGGACGGACTGGTGGCAGCAGCCCGCAACTCCGGGCGCTACCATGCCGTGGCCTACGTTTACCATGTCATGCCATGGATGCTGGCCGCCAGGGATTACCTCGCTAAAGGCACCATAGGGCGCGTACTGCACGCCAGTCTGGTGACAGGCCAGCATTTTCCCACTTACCGTCCTGCCTATCGCGAGATCTACTACACGAGACATGAGACGGGGGGCGGCGCCATCCAGGATGCACTCACCCACGTCATCAACGCCACCGAGTGGCTCATCGGCCCCATCACCTCTCTCTACGCAGATGCGGCGCATCAACTCCTCGAAGGTGTGACGGTGGAAGATACGGTGAACGTGATGGCACGACACGGCGATGTGCTGGCGACGTACGCACTGAACCAGTTTCAGGCTCCGAACGAAATGACCCTCCAGCTGCACGGTGAGCTGGGCAGTGTCAAAGTGGACCTCCACCGCCTCAGCTGGAGCCACATGCTCCGTGGACAGACCTCCTGGACCGAACACGTCAGCTCCCCTCTGGAGCGTGATGACTTGTTCATCGCCCAAGCCAGCGCCTTCCTGGACGGCATGGAGGGCAAGCCATCTCCGCTCTGCACGCTCGAAGAAGCGGTGCAAACGCTCAAAGTGAACCTCGCCGCACTGGAGTCTGCCCGCACAGGTCAGCGCATCACCATCCCATGAGCAAAGAACTGCGTATCGCCATGCTGGGCATGATCGAAGGGAACGGTCATCCCTATTCCTGGTCCGGCATCATCAATGGTTACGACCCTGCGGAGATGGCCAAGTGCCCGTATCCAGCCATCCCCGCCTACATGGGCAGGCAGCCGCTGGACAGTGTGCGCATTCCCGGTGCCCGAGTCACTCATCTCTGGACGGACGATCCCGCAGACGCGCCCCTGGTAGCCCGGGCGAGCCTCATCGAGCACATCGTGGAGAGGCCTGAGGAGGTCATTGGTGAAGTGGATGCCGTGGTCATCGCCACGGATGATGGTGACGACCATGTGCGCCGGGCACGGCCCTTCGTGGAGGCTGGGCTGCCCATCTTCGTGGACAAGCCACTGGCCACCAATCGTGCGGATCTGGAGCAGTTCATGCGCTGGCATGAGCAGGGCGCGGTCATCCTTTCCACCAGTGGCATGCGCTACATGCCGGAGATGCAACAGGCGGCAGCGCACCTGGCAGACCTGGGCGAACTGCGCTGGATCACTAGCTTTACCTGCAAGACCTGGGAACGCTACGGCATCCATGCGCTGGAGGCAGTATCACCCCTCCTGGGTCCCGGATTTCAAACCGTCCAGGCGCTGTCAGACGAGCGCGGAGACGTCATGCACCTCACCCACGCCAGCGGCACCGTGGTGACCATAGGCGCCATCCACGACGCGTATGGCAGCTTTGGAGCAGTGCATCTTTACGGCACCTGCGGACAGCTTCCCCTGCGCCTCACAGACACCTATGCCGCCTTCCGTGCGCAGCTGGTGGCCTTCATCACCATGCTGCAGACCGGAGCGCGCCCCGTGAGCATGGAAGAGACGGCAGAACTCATGCGCATAATCATCGCCGGGCGAGAGAGCCGCGCCGCAGAGGGTGCAGCCGTGCAGGTATGAGGGCACCAAACCTGCAAGTGCCAGTTTTCACCTGAGCCATGCCAGTATAGACTGCCCCTGTGCATTCCGCCCGCGCCAACAAACACTCACGTACCCACGCTGACACCACACTGCTTGAAGAAGAGGACCTGCCAGGTCTGCTGGAAGGCAGGAAGGCCCCCATCGTCCTCATCCTGGACTGCGTGACGGACCCCCACAACCTAGGTGCCTGCCTCCGCACCGCAGACGCTGCCGGCGTGGCAGCCGTCATCCTACCAAAGGACAAGTCCGCGCCCATCACCGAGACCGTACGCCGTGTTTCATGTGGCGGTGCGGACACGGTGCCCATCGTCCGCGTCACAAACCTGGCCCGCGCCATGGATCGGCTCAAAGAGCTGGGGCTCTGGCTGGTAGGCACTGCAGATGAAACCAAGCAATCGCTTTACGAGATCGACCTTTCTGGACCCATCGGCATCGTCATGGGCGCGGAAGGCACCGGGATGAGACGGCTCACCCAGGAGCGCTGCGACTTCCTGGCCCGCATCCCCATGGCAGGCAGCGTAGAGTGTCTCAATGTCTCCGTGGCCACGGGCGTCTGCCTGTTTGAAGCCGTAAGACAGCGCCAAAAACCCCACTGATGGCCTGATTCCGGCTCGACTCACCGCTGCTTTTCTGATGTAACGAAGTGCCCTCCACACCTCATGTCCAAACCCACCACCACGAACCTTCCCGGCGCCCTCATCCTAGGCAAAGAGAACCTGCCTGACGAGTCGGGCTTCCTCCTCATCCCGAGCCTGCTCAAGCCTTCTGATCTGCCCGTGTTCGAGAGGCTCCTCGAAGGCCGGGAGCTTCACTATCTCGTGGATGAAGATGCCGTGCTGTCAGATGCCACCCGCGCCCACATCGAGCGCGACGGCACTCGCACGCTGGTCATTGGCGCAAGTACTGCGGCGGATGCATTTGCGTCAGCCATTCAGGGCGTTGTCGCCGGCGGTAGCGTGGTCATCTATCTGCCCTCGGAAGCTGCCGCCATCTCGGCACCGCTCACCGTCATCCCCGGTCTCAAGCTGGACTTTCTCCTCAAGGCCGGCGTTCCAGTGGTGCCCGCTTACGTGTTCCACCCGCGCGAGACGGCGATGCCGATCGAGCGCACTCCATCTGAGGAAGAGGTCATCATAGGCCTCGAGCCGCCGCTCAGTGGAGCGGACTGCACCTTGCCAGCCTTCCAGGAGGCCTTGTTCCGGCTTGCCGAGCAGACCTTCGCGCAGAGTCCGGCGCTGGAGCGTAGCCTGGGCTATGCGTTGATTCAGGGGCTGAAAAAGTTTGGCTCCATCAACAGCATCATCGACGGCAAGGATGGCAGCGCACTGCCCTTCAACAAAGTCTTCGCCGCCGCCCTGGCGCTCAGCCGTTACATCCGCCAGGAGACGCAAAAGAAGCGCGTCGGCATCGTACTGCCCCCCTCACCCATCTGCCTTATCGCGAACGTCGCCGTCGTTCTGGCCGGTAAGGTGCCAGTGAATCTCAACTTCACCGCTGGACGCGCCTCCATTGAGAGCGCCATCCGCCAGGCGGACATCGACCGCTTTCTCACCGTGGACCAGTTTGTGCGCAAGATGCAGGGCTTCCCCTGGCCAGCGCAGAAACAGCTCATCATGCTGGAGCGGCTCATGCCCTCGCTGAAGGGCAAGGCCACTCTGTGGTTCATCCTTTCGAAAATCCTGCCCGCTCCGCTTCTGGCCTCCATCTTGGGCATATCAAAGAAGGGCGGTCACACCGAGGCCACGCTGCTCTTCACCAGTGGCTCCTCCGGCGAACCAAAAGGGGTCGTCCTCACGCATCGCAACCTCATGTCCAACGTCTCGCAGTTCGGCTCCAGGCTGGACATGGGGCATGAGGACAGCATCTTGGCCTGCCTGCCACAGTTCCACAGTTTTGGCTGCACGGTCACGTTATGGTACCCACTCATTTACGGCCTCAACCTTGCCTCGTATCCCTCACCGCTTGAGACAAAGGAACTCGCCGGCATCATCCAGAAGCATCGCGTGACCGTGCTCATCGCCACGCCTACCTTCTTGCGCGGTTACATGCGCGGCGTGAACCGGGAGCAGCTCGCTCCGCTGAAGCTCGTCGTCACCGGCGCAGAGAAACTTCCCAGGTCCGTAGCGGAAGCCTTCGAAACCAAGTTCGGCAAGAAAGTGCTGGAAGGCTACGGCCTTACCGAGACGAGCCCCGTCTCCAACGTCAACCTGCCAGATCCACAGGCGGCGGATGAAAGCGCCCAGGCCGTTGCACTCTCCCACCGTCCCGGCTCCGTGGGTCAGACCATGCCGGGCATGGCTATCAGGCTCACCCATCCGGACACGGGCGAACCCGTGTCGCTACATGAATCCGGCATCATTTGGTTCAAAGGCGGAAATGTTTTCACCGGTTACCTGAACGATCCCAAACGCTCTGCGGAAGTGCTCGACGCAGAGGGCTGGTTCCGAACAGGTGATGTGGGCCGCGTCGATCTGGACGGCTTCCTTTACATCGAAGGGCGCATTTCACGCTTCTCCAAAATCGCAGGCGAAATGGTACCGCATGAAACCGTGGAAGAAGCGATGAACCGCGCGCTGGGACTGGAAGGCGAGTCCACCCGCCGACTCACCATCGTGGGCATCCCTGACCCCGAGCGTGGCGAAGCCCTCGTGCTGCTGACCACCCTTCCTGGCGGACCTGAAAACACGGAGATCGTAGCCCTGCGTCATCGCCTACTTGAGCACGGCGTGCCCGCACTGTGGATACCCAAGCGTATGGTGCGCGTGCCAGACATCCCCGTACTCGCCTCAGGCAAACTCGACATCAAAGCCTGCGAAGCCATAGCCAAAGCCGCCGCCGGATGAGTCAGGAAACTCCAGCGCCTGCCACTGCCGCTCCAGAGCCTCGCCGTCGAGGGCCTGGCTGCTGGGCCACCTTGGCGCTCACCCTCCTCGCCGCATTGATCATAGCCGCCATCCTGGGGTGGAAGGCGCTGGATGCGTTCAGCTCATTGCCCTCGAAGTTTCTCAACCAGCATATCACCCAAACCTTCCGAGAGGAGTTCATCAAAGTCACCCCCACCCAGGGAAACATCCTGGAACTCGCTACGCTGGAGATGACAGAGACCATCACCTCCTACGACATGAAGTCCGCCCTGGGGAACTTGCTCTACCTCGGCACCACCGTGTCGGAAATCAAGGTGCCCACCGTCTATCGCTACCACCTGCGGCTCACCGACGAGTGGAAGCTCAGTGTAGAGAATGGCGTGTGCACCGTGCTCGCGCCCGCCATTCGCCCCAGCCTGCCGCCCGCCATCCGCACCGACGGAATGGAGAGGAAGTCCGAGTCGGGCTGGCTGCGCTTCAACGCCAAAGAACACCTGGCGGATCTTGAGAAAAGTCTCACCCCCACCCTCGAAAAGCGTGCTGACACGCCACACCGTATCAATCAGGTGCGAGAAGGCTCACGCAAAGCCGTGGCTGAGTTTGTCCGCACCTGGTTGTTAAAGGAAAACCAGTGGAGCAAAGAGCGCATCTCCGCCATCATCGTGCGTTTCCCGGACGAAGATCCTGCCTCCCCGCCCGTCCCCGCAATCTCGCTGCCATAGATCATGCCTGACGTACCTCTCCGCTTCCTCGTCGGTGCGGCCCGACTCATCGCCATCTACTTCGCGCTCCGCGGAATCGAGACCACATCCAGCAGCATCATCACCTATCAGATGCAACTGAATCAAGCGGCGGAACTCGGCGAGGCCTTTCCGTCAGTCTGGCAGCTTTTGACGCCCATCCTGGCCCTTTACTTTGGCCTCGTGTGCCTCACCTGGTTCTTCGCTCCCCTCGTTTGCGAGTTCGCCCTTCGAGACCAGCCCCAAAGCGAAAAGGATGAGGCCGGGCGTGTTTCCACAAACGAGACGATGATTTTTCTTGTTGGCGTCCTGCTCACGGGTTGGGCGCTCGTCCGGCTGAGTGAGGACTTAATGAAACTGATCCCGCCGAAGGGCACGGGCGGTGGCAGGACACTGGATGCTTACACTCAAATCCGACTGCTCATCACACTGGGTCTGGCTGGCTGCGGCGGAGTCATGATGTCAAGGTTCGCCGCCATCTACCGTTGGATCGAAAAGCGCAAGCGACAGGATGTCGAATTCGGCATCAAAAATCCAGATTAGTGAGCCAGTTGCAAAACCCCTGTGGAAGCTGAAAAAGAACGGTGGAGAAACGTTCGGAGTTCCGTTACCCCCAAATCTTTGAGGTTTCTGCTACTGCAGAACTGTAGTGGTGGACGAGAGAAAGTGGTTTCGACTTCAGTCGAAGCGTTGGGCCGCTCGAGTTTCGACTAAAGTGGAAGCCACTGTAGCGCTCCTCGAAGCCGCATTCCTTCGTTGGAGTTTTGCAACTAGCTCTAGTCCCTGATTGATTTCTCATCGGCGAGCGAACACCTCGACAAGTGGCCGCACGCGACAGTGCGCAGCATTGAGCCGGACGTCGGATGCTACACCCTGCCACGATCTCAACTCCGCGCTGCCACCGGGCCTTCATGGCCTAGCCTCGTTTTAGCATTCAGGCCTAAGAAGCCAAGACCTGCGCCAAGGCGATGGCCAGGGCAAGGACGATGGCGCCGAAGCAACCTCCCTTCTTCGCGGTGGGTGGGGGTGGCCAGCCCGTGTTGGGGTGGCCGTGGATGGCCGCGATGGGTCCGATCTTCACCGGCTCGCCCACTGGCTGGAGGTGCTCAGCGATGATTTCAAACAGGCGCTCACGCACGGAATCCACATCGTCAGGTCCGTCATACGTTCCGCGATTGAATCTGACGGTGGCCGTGAAGACGCCCAGCATGTATGGCGCATCAGTGCCCATGCCCATCTCAGCGGGGTTGATGCCCTGTGCCTTCAACATGGCGACCACAGCCGCGTTGTCCATCTTCTCCAAGCATGCAGCCATGATGGGCCTGCTCGACGGACCGTGTGGGTTCCGATCCTTCCTGTAGTATGCCATCACCGCAAAAGGATAATCGATGGGCGACCTTACTGTCTGAGGTGTGTTGGTGAGCTGGTGCAGCGCATCTGCCATGCTCTTTGGATACACCTGTAAAGTGAGAACATAATCACCCCAGACCCATGCCTCGCCCGGCTGGCGGCTGCTCAACGGAGCTGGCATGGTGGGCCACTGTGTGAGGGCAATCAAATCGTGCATGGTGGGAACCTCCGTTTCCTGAGCACCCGGGTCGCATCCGGCGACGTCAAGCGTTGGCAGGGCTGGCACGATAGATAGACTCCAAGCCTT
This sequence comes from uncultured Verrucomicrobiaceae bacterium, assembly GCA_964538625.1. Lineage (GTDB taxonomy): Bacteria > Verrucomicrobiota > Verrucomicrobiia > Verrucomicrobiales > Verrucomicrobiaceae > JAEUHM01. The sequence continues at coordinate 55,271 of CAZIGH010000026.1, read as the reverse complement.
GGATTGCATCTGCTTTTTGCAACGCTGTGCCCGTGCGGTCACTCAGGGTGCCGCCTTCCAAACCTGACTGCTGGGCAGTTCGACACCGCTGGTGTGACGATGGTTTGGGCATCTCGACACGCTATCGGGTTGCTGGAGAAGGAGTGATTTTTCTGCCAGTCCGGCGGGGTGAGTGGCGTTTACGCGGGCATGACTTGGATGCGCTGCTGGTTTGTGATGCTCGGTTTGGTAGCCTCTCCGCTTTTGGCGGCGGAGCGAAATGTGGTCTTCTACATAGCGGATGACCTGGGGGCTTACCTGGGCTGCTATGGCTACCCGCAGGTGAAGACCCCCAACATGGATGCGCTGGCGGCGGATGGCACGCTCTTCACGAATGCCTATGCCACCACGGCGAGCTGCAGCGCCTCCCGCAGTGTGGTCATGACCGGTCTGCACAATCACGCGAACGGTCAGTACGGGCACCTGCACTCGTTCCACAAGTTCGCCTGCTGGCCGAACACCATCTCGCTAGCGCTGCCGCAAGTGATGCGGCGTGCCGGCTACCGCACAGCTCACGCGGGGAAGCATCACGTGGCTCCTGCGGAGGTGTTTGACTTTGGAAAATACCTCAGCGGAGACGGGCGAAATACGGTGCAACAAGTGAACCAGTGTGCAGAGTTCATCAAGGAGGTGTCAGACAAGCCGTTCTTCCTCTACATCGGCACGGCGGATCCGCATCGCGGTGGCGGGGATGATGAAACCAGTCCGCTGCCGGACAAGGCGAACTTGTTCGGCAACAAACCGGGCAAACAATCCTACCCCGGGGTGAAGGAGACGTTTTACACGCCGGAAGAGGTGTATGTGCCGCCGTTCCTGCCAGACACGCCCACCTGCCGCGCAGAGCTAGTGCAGTATTATCAAAGCGTATCGCGGGTGGACCAGGGCATTGGCAGGCTGGTAGAGGTGCTCAAGGAAGCGGGTGTGTATGACAAAACGCTCATCGTCATCACGAGTGATCACGGCATGGCTTTTCCAGGCGGCAAGACAACGGTGTACGAGCCCGGGCTGAAAGTGCCCTTCATCGTGCGCAATCCGTATGTGGCCAAGCGCGGGGTGAAGAGTGAGGCGCTCATCTCGCACATCGACATCACCCCCTCGCTGCTGGACTTCGCGGGCGGTTTGGATCACGAAAAGAACGCGCCAAAAGACATGCTGAACGCCGCAGCCTATTGGAAGCAGAAAGGAGTGAGTAACCAGGAGAACCTGGGACCACGGCGCGGACTGGAGCGCTATCATGGGCGGTCCTGGTTGGGCATATTGGAGCAGGAGAACGATCCCACGCGTACGGTGGTGCATGGCTCTCACACCTTCCATGAGATCCAAATGTATTACCCCATGCGCTCCATCCGGGATGAGAAGTTCAAGCTCATCTGGAACATCGCCAATCCCCTGCCCTATCCTTTCGCCTCAGACTTGTGGGCGGCGGCGAGCTGGCAGGCTCAGTACAAGCTGGGCATGGACGCACCTTACGGGGCGAAGACCGTGGGAGAATACATTCACCGGCCACGCTTTGAACTCTATGACATGAAGTATGACCCGGATGAGACGAAAAACCTGGCGGACAACCCCCAGTTCCAGTCCACGCTGGAGGAGTATAAGGCGAAACTGAAGGCTTTCCAGAAAGAGTTCGGCGACCCATGGATCCAGAAGTGGGATTACGAGTGAGGTTTTTCCATAAACTTAACAAAGCCTTTGCAACCCGTTCGCGACGCCAGAATAATAGGCCTGATGACACGCGAGACCCCCCCAACCACCGCTGCTGCCGTCGTCCGTCTTGGAGTGGCCTTTTTGAGCCTTACGGGCGCTGCTTTGCTGACCTCTTGCAAGAGCACCAAGTCGGATGTCAGTGATCCGCTGATCGCCTCCAACTACGAGGACGGCGGTTTCAATCCGTATCCGGATGGTGGCGGGGCCTACGCTGCACCGGGCACCTACATCCAGCCGGGGAGCGGTAGTGCCACGATGAACTCCCAGTATGGACAAAACGTGCCACCGCCACCCGTGGGCTATGAGATGGCGCCCAGCCAGTCCGGAGGTTACACGGCACCGGCACCCTCTTACGCATCATCGTCGTCCTACTCGTCTTCCAGCAGTTCCTCCAGACCGGTGAGTTCCTCCAAGCCCAAGTCCACAGCGTCCGCGAAGAAACCTGCGCCCAAGAAGCCTGCACCGAAGAAGCCCACGAGTTCGACTTACACCGTGGCTCAAGGCGATTCTCTGTGGAAAATCGCTGCAAAGCGCAACACTACGGTAGCCAAACTCAAAGCGGCGAACGGTCTCTCCAGTGACCTCATCAGACCCGGGCAAAAGTTGAAGGTGCCCTAGGCGTAGCCGATCCTCTCCTTCATGGCAGCAAAGACTCGACCGGGGTGGTCCGCACAAGCGGGGCGCGTCGGCCAGTGGCTGGTGTATGCGCTCTTCCGCGCGGTGGAGTCTGTGCTGAGCATGGTTCCGCTGCCTTTGGTGGCCTTGCTCGGTAGGGGTCTAGGTCTGGTCATCTGGCTTGTAGCGGTGCCGTATCGAAAACTGGCAGCGCGGAATGTGCGCATCGCCTTTGGGCGGGAGCTGAGCCCCAGCTCGCAGAGGTGGCTCGTGCGGGCACACTTCATGTCGATGGGGGGGAACTTCCTTTGCGGCCTGAAACTTCCCATGATGCGAGAGGCGGACATCGTGAAACGAGTGTCCGTGAGCGGGCTGGAGCACTCGGAGAAAGTGGCGGAGTCTGGCCGCCCTGTGCTTTACGCGGTGTGTCACCTCAGCTGCTGGGAACTGCTGACGCAGGTGCCGAGCCTGTTTGTGCCCGCAGGCATGAAGCCGGCCAGCATCTACCAGGCGCTGTCAAATCCCTTTCTCAACGAGCATGTGCGCCGCCGTCGCGAGCAGTTGGGCTACACGTTGTTTGACCGGAAGGACGGCTTCATGGGGCCGCTCAAGCACCTGCGGGAGAACTGCGGCGCTCTAGGTGTGCTGGTGGATCAACACGCGGGCGACGGCGGCGTATGGTGTCCGTTCTTCGACAGGCTGGCTTCCACCACACCCCTCCCCGCGCTCATGGCCATCCGCTGCCGGACGCCGCTGCTGCCCATCTCCGTGCAGGATGCGGGGCTGGCTCGGTGGAAGATGGTCATTCATCCGCCGGTCGTTTCAGGTGAGGAGAAGGCAAGTGCAGAAGGCATCACGGCGGCACTGAATCTGCGGGTGGAACAGATCATCCGCGAGGCGCCGGAGAACTGGTTCTGGGTGCACAACCGCTGGAAGACGCCGAGGCCGGACTTTCTCCTCTCCCGCTACAAACGCGGCATCGTGTGGCCGACAGGTTACGATCGCACCCGGTTGCAGCCGTTTGAAGTCATTCTGCGCTCGCCCAACTGGCTGGGGGACGCGTGCATGGCTTTCCCTGCCGTGCGTGCGCTGCGCGGCAGCAGGCCGGACTTGAGGCTCACCGTCTTCACCCCGGCCAAACTGGCGGAACTCTGGCGCTCACTTGGCTTCATCGATGAGGTGATCTGCAAGGAACCAAAGGACGGCCTACTGACTGCGGCGCGGAGGATCACTGGCACTGGGCGGCGCTATGATGCAGGGCTGTTCTTCACCAACTCCACACGTTCCACGCTGGAGTTTGCCCTGGCGGACATCGAACGACTCGTGGGTTTCAAGGGCTCGCTGAGGTCGTATTTTCTGGGGCAGATCACGCCGGAGCCGAAGCCTGGTAGCCCCCCGGAGCACCAAGCGCTGAAGGGCCTGCGCATGGCCGCGCATTGTGGAGCGGACACGGAGGCGGAGGCGGTCTTTGGCGGTGATGCGGTGAGAGACATCACCACCTCTCCTCTCCATGTCGGCATCTGCGCCGGTGCGGAATATGGTCCGGCGAAGCGGTGGCCGCTGGAGCGCTACGCAGAAACCATCTCACTTGTGTCGGAGCAGCGTGGCGACATCGAGTGGCAGTTCTTCGGCGCACCGGGAGAGGCAGCCATGGGGCAGGCTCTCTCGGCCATGGTGGCAGCGCCACATCAAAACCGCGTGGGAAAGACTTCCATGATGGAACTCATCACCGCACTGCGACGCTGCGCGCTCCTGGTGACCAATGACACAGGCACCATGCACCTGGCCGCAGCACTGGGTGTGCCCACGGTGTCCATCTTCGGCTCCACGGAACCCATCCTGACCGGGCCGCTGGGAGCGCATCACCGCATTGTGCGTCACCACGTGCCATGCAGTCCCTGCTTCAAACGAGAATGCCCATTTGGCCATTACGAGTGCATGACGGGCATCACCGCAGCACGGGTGGCAGAAGAGGTGCTGGCCAGTCTTGCTCGTGCCGGGCAGTAGCGCCGAACTTCAGAGCGGCAGCCGGGTGCCACGTCAGCACCAGCCGGGCAGCACCTTGCTTAGTTCTCCGCGCTCACGCGGGCTGTCTGCTGCTGCACTTCGCGTTCCAGGAAGTCGATGACGTCGCGGAACCGGAACTCGTTCTCGGAGTTGGCCTCGGTAAGCGCACGGTGAGCGGCCAGGACGTGCTCAGCCTGCTCGGTCTTGCAGAGATTCATTGCGGCTTCGCACTGAGCCAGTTCCTCAGCGGCGCGGCGACGTTCCTCCGTCCAGGCAGTGCCATTGTTGTCCACCTCAAGAATGTGGTCCAAGCCCAGGCTGGAGAGGAGCTGGAGGTTGCGAGCATTGGCATTGAGCACGGTGAGCCGACCCCCACCGGACTGTTTGAGATCCAGAGCGGCACCGGTAAGCGTGCCAAGGAAGGTGGAGTCCATGTTCGGACAGCGCTCCAGGTCGATGACGTAGTTCCGCACACCGGCCTTGATCATGGTGCGGACCGCCTTCTTGACGTTGACGCTGTTTTGGAAGCAGCCCTTGCCCTCGATGCGGAGCCAAAAAAGGGAACCTATCTTTCCCACCAGAACGGTAGCCGGACTTGTCACGTTTTTCGCCCTCCAGAAAGTTGGTTATTTCCAGAGATACGATTCAGAGGCGACAAGGACGTCTTTTCCGCGCATGACGGACACCCGCCAGGAGGTAACCGCACCGTCCGCCTGATATTCGGCACCGGTGACGTTGAACTTGCTCACGTTGCTGCGACGAATGTCGGTGACTTGCTGCTCCTTCACCTTGGTGACGAGACCGGTCTTTTGCTGACGATACTCAAAACGCAGGGTCACAGGCTGGGTGCGATCTGTCACCTTCCAGAAGATGGTGTAATAGTGCCCAGCGCGCTCCATCTGCTCAGCCAGAGTGACAGCTCCGTGCAGGTAATACTGGCGCTCAAAGGTCAGAGCGCGGTCCGTGGTGTCCAGTCTTTCCGTAGGCTGGAGGTGATAGGTCTTCACCTTCGTCACTTTCCCTCCGGGTCCGCGAACTGTGGAGGAACAGGAGGGCAATGCCGTCAGAGCGAAGGCAATGCAGCCGAGGGAGAGGAGAAATCGTGCAGCCGCAGTCATATCGAAGGTTCCTGCACTATCGAAACAGAACTCCTTCTGTCAACGCCGCCTTGGAGCGAACGCGAGGAAGATTTTCAGCACCGCATTTCAGACTGGGGTTTGACTTCCGCTCCAGAAACGTAAAGCACAAGGGATGAAACGCATTCATGTCTCCGTGGCCAAGCAAACGCTTCAGCTCTGGGAAGGCACGCGCATGATCCGCGAGTGGCCGTGCTCAACGTCCCGCTTTGGACTGGGATTCACCGAAGGCAGTCTGCGCACGCCGCTCGGGCGCTTCGTCGTGAAGGAAAAGCACGGGGACGGGGCCGACTGGGGCACCATCTTCAAGGCAAGACAGCCGGTTGGCTGCTGGAAGCCGGGCGATGACACGAGCGAGGACCTAGTGCTCACTCGCATTCTGCGTCTCGACGGACTGGAGGCTCGGAATGCAAACACTTATGACCGCTTCATCTACATCCACGGCACCAATGACGAGCGCCGCATCGGTCAGCGCGGAAGCCATGGGTGTGTACGACTCACGAATGACGCCATGATAGAACTTTATGATCTCGTGCCAGAAGGCACCGAAGTGTGGATAGAGGAATGAACCGCCCGCAGCTTCCCTCGACACCTTTCACCCATCCAATCCCAGTCTTGACCTGAACTTGCCATTTTGCTGGGATAGGAGCAGCGTCGCTTTCGGTGCGTCTCCGGTCCAAGAAAGTTCGCCCCAAAAACGTTTTCACCTCCCTGTCATGAAACTCTCTCTTAGCCTTACCGCCGCTGTGTTCAGTTGGTGCGCCATCGCCACCTCCACTGGGATGGAGGTGCGTGCATGGACGGACAAAACCTCCGGACGGAAAATCGAGGCAAGCATGGTCTCGGCCGATCCCGCCAAACGCACGGTCACCATCCAGACTCCAGCCGGGCAATCCTACACACTGAGTGTGGATAGGCTGGTGGAAGCGGACCTGCTTTACATTAAAGAACAGCTCTCCAAGCCTGCTCCAGCGCCAGCTCCAGCGGGTGCGCCAGCCACGGCCCCAGCTCCTGGTTCGCCTCCCGCAGCGCCTCCTGCAGCGCCTCCCGCAGCGCCTCCTGCAGCGGCTCCACCAGCAGGAACACCTGCACCACCGCCGCCTCAGATCACCGTGGTGCCAGCCAAGAAGTTCAAGTTCCCGAACGGCTCGCAGATTTTGGGAGCGGTGAAGCGCGAGCGCCCACGGGTATTCCTGAACGCAAGTGGCTTGGCCGCTGTGAAAGCGCGGCTGAGCACGGATCCCGTGAGCGCCGCACTGGCCAAGAACGTGGAGAAGACCGGTGAGGTATGGCTCTCCAAATACGAGCTCCAGCAGAAGCGGGGCGAGGGCGGGCGTGGTGGCGGCGTGGGCGCTGAGGGGCTGCACCGGTTCCTCAGCTTCGGGCTCATGGACCATATCAGCGGAGATCCGAAGTGGAAGGCGCGCATGCCCAGTGAGCTGGAGGCCCTCTCCAAGTTCACCAACTGGAAGCCAGAGGAGGGGCACGAATGTGCGGAGTTCGTCTTCGCCGTGGCTCTGGGTTATGACTGGTTCCGCTCCACGCTCAACGACGAGCAGGCCCGCGCCATCCGAACCTCGCTGATCCAGCTCGGCATGGATGCCCTCAAGGCGCATCTGGAACACGAGTCGCTTCCCATCACCACCAAGCGCCCCGAACCCGGTCAGAAACTCGAGCCCAGCAAAGCCCCGCCGCCCAAGAAGCCAGAAGGCAAAGTGCCAAAGACCTCTGAGGAAATGGTCATGGCCTCCGCCCTTCTCGTGGCTGCCATAGCCATCTTGGATGAGGAATCCGCCGTGGCTGCACAAGCCGCAAACAGCGCGGCCAAAGTACTAGGTGACGGACTCACCCAGTTCGCCCCGGATGGCATCTGGTCTGAAGGACTGTCACGCGGTGAGGACGTGCTGGATGCACTGTCCATTCTCTCTATGACCCTGCGCTCTGCGACGGGCAGTGATTATGGCATCACCACCGTGGAGGGCATTCCACAGAGCCAGTGGGCTCGGCTTCTTCTCAACGGCCCTGCTGGTGTGTTCAACTATTGCTCGTTTGAGGGCAGTGGCTTTACCAAACCATGGATCAGCACCTGGCTGAAAATGAACCATGGCAATCTGGGCGTAGCCGCCTTCAACGTGGGCGCGGCGGCCAGCGACCAAAGCGGCGGCCTGAACCAGGCCGGGCAGCTCGTTTTCATGAGTCCCTACTCCACCGGCATGGCTACGCCGGCAAACTTTGACTACACCATCGCCTCCGCTCGGGTAGGTGCCATGCGGTCCGCCTGGCATGATTCAAAGGCCATGTTCCTCGGCTTCAAGGGCGGGGACAATGCGCTCCCCGGTTCGCAGTTGGATCTGGGCACCTTCGTGCTCGACGCAGGCGGCCAGCGCTGGGCGGTCGAGCTGGGCACCTTCTCTGCACAAGGCCGCCCCTTAAACCTCAACGACGCCAACCGCTTCAACCGCTATCGTGACAACACACTCGGTCAAAATGTCATGCGTTTCGCCGGAGCACCCGCTGACGACGACAAGAAAAAGGCTCCCGGCCCCCCGGCGCTACCTCACAACCAATCACTCACGGCGAAGGCAGAGATCGTGGCCTTTCATAGTTCACCTGAAGTCGGGGTGGCCGTGGTGGACCTCTCGGACGCCTACTCCAACCGGGTGAAAGACTACCGGCGCGGCTTCATGATGAAGCGCGGTGCCTCACCCTTCGTGCTCGTGCAGGACGAGATGGAAATCAAAGGCACCTCCTCGCCAGAGTGGGTCATGCACACCCGCGCAGAAGTCACCGTGGACGGGAAAAAGGCCACCCTCAAAATGGGCAACAACCTCATGACCGTCACTCTACTCTCCCCTGAAGGCGCCTCATTCGCCACTGAGGCCGTCCCTGAGCCAACGAACACACAGACGGAGGGCTCCTTCAAAGGCATCACCATGCTCAAGGTGCCGCTAAAAGACCTCAAGGGCAAACACACCGTCAGTGTGGCCTTCGCCCCGGGCGATAAAGCGGCTGAGGCTGCTGCGGCACCTATAGAGACCTGGCTGCCGAAACAACGCTGAACTCAGCGGTAGGCGATCATCACTCCACCTCCCGAAAACTCGCCGCCAAGACTTGAAGCGGCGGGTTCCACATCTGGCAGCAGCCACTCGAAGTGTCTCATGCGGTAAGCCCGCCAGCGCAGCCACACGAGCGCGGCCATGAGCAGCAGTGCGGAGTAGAGAATCCAGGGCGCATAGGCGTGATCCAGCGTGCGGCGGAGCATCGCTGCAGGAAGCGATTCGTCTGAGAATACCTCTGCTAGTTCGGGGGCGGTCAACCGCTCGGGCTCCAGTGAAGCCACCGGATGATCGACCGGCTTCGGTTCAAGTGGAGCAAGTCTTTGCTCAAGCTGGAAAAGTTGAATCGACAGCTCCACCAGCATGCGATGCAGCTGCTCTTCGCGGCTTGGGTTCTGCCTTCCCTGTTCAATGACGCGACTCAGTATCTCCGCCAGTTCTGCCGGTCTGGCACCTTGATGAACGTTGCTGCTGAAAAACAGACGGCAGCGCCACGGCTCCCCCACTGGCAGCACCAGCAGAGCCGTATTATCCCTGAGCACACCGCCCTGCGCCAGGCGCGTGAAATCGAACTGCTTGTTCAAGACCTCGTCCCTCCCTATCACCAGCAACGTCACCCGTATTTTGGCATCCCCGGCATGATACTCCAGGAAGCGCTCCGCATCCTCCCGCTCCAGCTCCGTGAAGTGGTATGAGGGATCAATGACAAAGTGCTCGGGATCCGCTGCGTAACACAACTCAGCAAACTCTTCTCCGGTTGCACGAAGCGCGTGCTCCGGAGTAGGTTCCAGCTTCCGTTGCGGCTCCGGTTCCTCTATGGCGGCTGGCGGCAAAAACCCGGTGATGTCGGCCACCGGCTGCGCAAGGTCTGGCGAGTCCGCCAGCACAGGCGACCGCGTCTCTTCACTTGGTGCCAAATCTGCCTCAGGCAGGATGGGCAGATCCGGGTCCACATTGAGTCCACCATTCGCCCCCCTGGGCCACAGAAGGCCCCCCAGCAAAAGCGGCGTGTCCGGATGCGCCGCCAGGATGGCCTGTTCCTCCGCAGACCAAGCGGGCAATGGCGCAAAGCGTGTCTCATCTGCCTGAACCCAGGCGCTCAATGCCATGAAAACAAGGCACATGACGAGTCTGACTGGCATCGGCTTCATCAGGCTTGCTCCTTGTTTGCGATGACCTTCGCTTCTCCCGTAGATGCAGACAGAGGGCGTGTATTCTTCCGCAGGCCCAACCGACCCGGTGGCTCTTCCACCATGTTGTTCACAGGCACGCGCCTCCGCGCATGGCCCACACGCCGCAGCATCGCATCCAGCCCGCCCACAATTTGTTTCAGCGCGGTACCGTAGTCGCTATGCCAGAGATGGTGTGAATGCCTTTCCAGCAGCGCGGTAAGCCCAGCAGCCGGAAGCAGAGGCTCCAGTGCCCGGCCCATGCTTACCCCCACCTGCCGTGCCGCTGGATCCACCAGCACCAGCAGACCAAAGCGATTGTCACACATCACCCCGCGCCGCTTGCGCACTCCCCGGTTCAAGATCCAGAACCCCGCCTCCACCACGCTCATGCCTGCTGGCAGCACACCCAGAAACAGCGCTAGGTGCACCTGGGGAAATCGCCTCTCAAAGTCATCAAGCAGAGACTCCAGCATGGTCCGGTCTGCCAGCCGCAAGCAATGGGCTACGTCCATGATGGGATCAATCGCAGCGTGAGTGCTGCCAAGCCTAGCGTCCAGCTCAGCAAGCGTGAACCTGCAAACGCCACACTCGGAGGCATTTGGAGCCACATCAGCTGAACAACGAGGACAATGCACGGATCTAATTATTATCTATTTTTGTGAAATTTCAACACCTTTGAGCTGCGTGACAGGAAATTATGTTTACTTTCTTTCTCAGTCATGGCTTTAATCTCACCTAGCCCGTTTTCATGACCCCTCACCGACCTTCCGATGGGGCGTCAGCGAGCGTGCGTAAGGTAGCGACAAAGATGAAAGCAAAGTTCTACATTCTTATTCTCGCGGTTGCAACGGCAGCTGCGACCACCCAAGCGGCGTGGCAGAGATTGGGCGGATCCGTGAAACGGCCCGTGGACCTCGCTTCAGCCTCCATCGAGGGCGTGAGCGTGAGCAACTCACGCGGCATCGGGCAGCCAGAGAATCTCGTTTCAGATGATGTCAGTGCGTCGTCTCTGGTGGGCACAGGCTCCAGCGAGGCCGTTTTCAATCTCGGGCGGCAGACAAACATCCATCTCGCAGGAATCACGAACGACGGTGCGGAAGGCCGTATCGCAGTGGCAGGGAGCGTGGACCAGCAGACGTGGACGAATCTCGGTCAGTCCGTGTTCACACCGGCAGACCGCTTGGTGAATGTGAAGTTCGCCAGCGCTCAGGTGAAGTACGTGCGCATTCAGTTTGATCTGGCAAAGGGGGGCACCGTGCGCTCACTGGAGCTTTTCGGCACGGAGACTGCGGAAGAGTTTGATCTTCAGGACGGCGCTCCGAGTGACTCCAGCTCCATAGACGCCGGCGGCGGTCTTGGTGGCACACGCATCATCTACATTCATCCAGACACCAAGGGGCCGGATGAACTGGCCACCAAGTACAATCGCTTTGATTTCCCCGAGTCCGAAGAACGCTTCCGGACCATCATCTATGACTTGGGCAAGGAGCGCCTCATCACCGAGCTTGGTTCAGTGCACTCCGCGCGTCCCGTCCGGTTCTACGCCTACACGTTCAAGGATCAGCAACTGCCGGAGAAAGAAGACTGGCGGGGGCGCATGTCATTTGATCCTTCCGTCTTCGAGACTAGAGAGCCTGATCTCATGGTGGAAGACAAGCAAGGTCGCGGCTACCTCAATGCCAAGCTGGCCAAGCCCGTCACCGCAAGGTACATCGCCATGCGGTGGGAGCCGGATTTCAATCCCCCTGCGTTCGCCGTCGCGGGTCCTAAAATCACCGTGAAGTCCAAAGGCAAAGCCAAGCCCAAGAACTTGGCTGGCGGCGCTGGTGCCGGTGCTGGTGCTGGTGCTGGTAGCGGCTCAGGAGAAGGCACCTCCAACAGCGGCGGCAGCATGACCGGTGATTCCGCACAGCCTGCTGTCACCAATCCCTTCGCCTTCACCTCCGCCGGGTTTGGCGGCGGCGGCGGCGGTTCGAGCGGCGTTAGCAACCCGGGCAGCAACAACGGCGGCAACAACCAGACAGCGCGCCCCCGTCCCCGTCCTCGTCCGCGCAGCCCCTGATTGCTGGTCAGAGCCTCTTTTGCAGACCGCAGTCGCCTTGGCTGCGGTCTTTTTTTACCAAATCCTCGTCCTCTGACCTCATGATTCAAAGGTTCACAGCGCTCCTCGCAGGCTGCCTGGCTTCATTGGCTCTTGCAACGCCATGCACCGCCGTGGAACTCACCAGCCCCGTCACGGTGACCGCCACCGACAACGGCGTGGTGCTGAGCTGGAAGACAGATGTCATCTGCGGCACCAAGGTGGCCTATGGCACCCACTCTGAAATGCTCCCAAAGAAGGCGGAAGGCGCACTTGGCCTCTACCATGAAGTCACCCTGACCGACCTCCTCCCAGGCAAAACCTACTTCGTGCGGGCCGGCACGGCACGCCAGTGGCTCGCCGAAGGAAGGCTCACCCTGACCACAGAAGGCACCCCTTCCTGGAGTCCTGGCTTCGAAGATCCCAAACCTGCCGTGTCTGACACCGCAGAAGAGACAAAAAAGCCTACTCCTCGTCCACTGCCCAAGCTCGCGGAGGGAAGCACGGACCAGCGACCTCCAGCGAGCGCCACCGAAACGCCCCAAAAGGCCGCGCCGCCCCGAGCACCGCCCACTCACGAAACGTGGGGCTACATGCCCTCACTTCAGGACCACTACGAGCGCCACGGGAAGGACTTTCGCTGCACCTCACCGGACGACTATGCCGCAAAGGCATGGCTCTTTCTTCAATATGCCCGCCAGAACTCGCTGCCCATGAAATGGGATGATGCTGATGGCACTCTTCGCATCTGGGAGCCGAACTCCCGCGCCTTCGCAGCCTACAACCGGGACGGAACCACGAAGACCTTCTTCCGCCCCAACAGCCCGGGCTACTGGTCACGACAGCCAGGCCGCCCCATCAAGCCGAGCGAGCTGCCTTTCTAACAACCCACTGCCGCCAAACCACCATGCCCAAAGTCAAACACCTCTGCGCCGCCTGTGGCTATGACGGGCTGCGTGCTCCTCAACGCAGTGAGTCTGGCGGCGCATCGCACGAGATCTGCCCCGCCTGCGGGTTCGAGCCTGGATACACCGATGATGATCAAAACATCTCCCCCGCCCAGTGGAGAAAGCAGTGGCAGAAAGGCGGCGGCAAATGGTTCAGCAAAGGCATCCCACAACCCAGCACCTGGGAGCCCGCCAAAAAGAAGTCCGCCGTGAAACGGACCATCCAGCGAAAGCCATCCGCAAGAAAGCGCACAACTGACAAATGAGCATCTCACACCCACACACGGCACCTGTGGAGTGATGGAAAACGCCCAGCAGGCACGTTGTCACTGCCCCAGCTCACAGATGACTCGCTTCTTCCACTGGTTCAACAACCTCTACCCCCTGTGGCTGGTGACGCTGGCAGTCATCGCGTTCATCAAACCGGAGACCATGCTCTGGTTCGACAAGCCATGGATCTTCTGGTCCTTGGCCGCTTCCATGCTGGGCATGGGCCTCACACTCAGCATCGCGGACTTCAAGGCAGTGGCATCCATGCCGGGAGCGGTGGCCGTGGGATTCGCCGCACAATACACCATCATGCCCCTTTGCGGCTGGCTTGTAGCCATGCTCATGCAGCTGGAGGCGGGGCTCGCCGTCGGCATCATCCTCGTGGCGAGCTGTCCGGGCGGCATGGCGTCCAACATGATCTCATACCTCGCCCGCGCAAACGTAGCCCTGTCCGTGGTGCTCACCCTGTGCTCCACCGTGCTGTCGTTTGTCTTCACCCCTTTGTGGACCGCTGCACTCGCGGGCAAGCTGGTGCCTGTGGACCAGTGGGGAATGTGCCTCTCCGCTCTCCAGCTCGTCGTGGCACCCGTGGCGATTGGCGTTTTGATTCGCTGGAAGCTGCCCAAGGCTGCGGACAAGATAGGTGCCTGCGGGCCTACCATTGCCGTCATCGCCTTCACCCTGGTCAGCGGCGGCATCGTAGCCGCGAGCGCAGATGCCATAGCGCAGAACTTCGGAAGGCTGGCCACTGCCGCGCTGCTGCTTCACATTCTCGGGTTCGCCGTGGGCTACTCTGTCTGCAAAGCAGTCCGTTACCCCGAGACGGCAGCGCGCACCGTGAGCATAGAGGTGGGCATGCAGAATGGAGGCATGGCCGCCTCGCTCGCGAAAGAGCACTTCCCCGCCATGCCGCTCGCCGCAGCTGCCGCCGTGTTCAGCGGCGTCATGCAGAACATCGTCGGAGGACTCATCGCCGCCTGGTGGAAACGCCGCACCCCCCCACCATGAGCCGCAGAGACATCTACTATTGGAAGTGCGACCGCCCTGCCGCCTTTCATGGCACCCAGGCTGCACGTTCGCCAGTGGCACAGATGGAACGGCAACTGATCGCGGCTCTGACCAAGCGCAGCATTGGCCCGGACATCCGACTCTCCCCGTCCGGTTCGCAGGGGAACCACCTCACTTGGAACGCACTGGTGAACGGAAAAGAGTTGTTTCTGCGCGTGGAGGATGGGCCAGAAGCGGACGGGCATCTCCAAGTGGAATCTGCTGTCATGCAGGCCGTTGGAGGTACTGGAGTCAAGGTGCCTTGCGTTCACGCAGTGGATGCCTCACGCGCCGAGCTGCCATTTGCCTGGCAGCTCATGGAACGCATCCCCTTCCCGGATCTGAATCATTGGTTCAAGTCAGGAGCGCTTGAGATAGAGTTGGTAGCACCCCATATCGGTGCCGCAGTGGCCCGGTGGCAGGCTCTGCGCTTTACCGGTTTTGGCCCCCTCAGTTTCGGCCACGAGGCTTCCTTGGTCGGCTCACATGAGTGCTACGAAGGCTATTTCTTCACCCGGCTGGAGCAGCATCTACACTTCCTCAGCGAGAAGTCGTTTCTCAGCACCACCAAGTGCGCCGAGATCCGTGATGCCATCTCCGAGCACCAAGGTCTTCTGCCACTTGCAGAGGGCTGTCTGGTTCACAAAGACCTCGCCCTCTGGAACATCCTCGGTTCTACTACCCACATCGCCGCGTTCATTGACTTCGATGACGCCATCAGCGGTGACTCCATGGATGACCTCTCGCTCCTGGCCTGCTTCCACGATGCACGGTTCTTGAAGCTGGCGCTTGAAGGTTACCAAAGCATCCGCCCGCTGCCGCCCGAGCACCGTCGCCGTTTCTGGCTGCATCTCCTGCGCAACATGCTCGTCAAAGCCGTCATCCGCGTAGGTGCGGGCTACTTCGAGCGGGATGATGGCTTCTTCCTCATCGGCAGCGGCTCCAGCGGTCAGGATTTGCGAAAGTTCACCCACGCCCGCATCGACAAAGCCTTGCAAGGCCTCCATCAAAATGCTGACATCAGCTCATGATGAATGCTTCCGAGGAGCTGCTGGGTACATGGCTGTCGTTTGGATCACCCGCAGTGGCCGAGCTGGCGGCCATGTGTGGATTTGACTGGGTGCTGCTAGACCTGGAGCACGGGTGCGAACCAGAAGCGGCGCTGCCGGGACAAATGCGCGCCCTGCGCAGCACACGCACACGCGCCATCGTCAGGGTGGGCGCGCCGACGATGCACGGTTCTTGAAGCTGGCGCTTGAAGGTTACCAAAGCATCCGCCCGCTGCCGCCCGAGCACCGTCGCCGTTTCTGGCTGCATCTCCTGCGCAACATGCTCGTCAAAGCCGTCATCCGCGTAGGTGCGGGCTACTTCGAGCGGGATGATGGCTTCTTCCTCATCGGCAGCGGCTCCAGCGGTCAGGATTTGCGAAAGTTCACCCACGCCCGCATCGACAAAGCCTTGCAAGGCCTCCATCAAAATGCTGACATCAGCTCATGATGAATGCTTCCGAGGAGCTGCTGGGTACATGGCTGTCGTTTGGATCACCCGCAGTGGCCGAGCTGGCGGCCATGTGTGGATTTGACTGGGTGCTGCTAGACCTGGAGCACGGGTGCGAACCAGAAGCGGCGCTGCCGGGACAAATGCGCGCCCTGCGCAGCACACGCACACGCGCCATCGTCAGGGTGGGCGCGCCGAACCAGGATGTCATAGGTCGTGTGCTCGACTGGGGAGCACACGGCATCATGGTGCCGCATGTAAACTCAGTGCAAGACGCCTTTCAGTGCGTCCGCGCCGCCAACTACCCGCCACTGGGCCGCCGAGGTTACTCGCGAACGGTTCCGGCTTACGCTTACGGTCTCAAGCCGCCGGATGAAAAAACGGCTCCGCCCGTCGTCATCGCGCAGATCGAAACCCTTGAGGCTGTAGAGCACGCAGATGAAATCGCCGCAGTCAGTGGCATTCACGCCCTCTTCGTGGGGCCGGCGGATCTCACCTTTGACCTCAAAGTGCACCACTCCGCCCGCACCTATGAGGAGTGCCTGAAACGCGTGGTGAAAGCGGCGAAAGATCATCACAAGGCTGCGGGCATCCTCGTGCGGGATATGGCGGACCATGCGCACTTGAGGGCGTTGGGATTCAACTGGCTCGCACTGGACTCTGACGTGGGGCTGCTGCGAAATGGATACCAACGTCTTCTCGCGGCGGCGCGAGAGTGATGCCTCCCGGAGAACTGGCTTGCACTCGACGTGCGCCGCAGACACCTGTTCTCAAATCCCTTTCATGATCTCATCTCCTCCCGTGAACGGCTCCTCATCTGGCGAAGGTGTGGCCGTGGCGCTCAGCTCCGCCTTTTTCGGTTTCTACGCTCATTCCGGATTTATGGCAGAACTTCACAAGGCTGGTGTGCTGCCGACCCAGATCGCCGGCACCTCGTCCGGCGCGCTTACCGCTCTGCTTTGCGGCTCTGGTATCCGGGGTGATGCGCTGGTGGACTTCGTCATGCAGCCGGGCATGCGCACCTGCTTCTGGGACTGGCTTGCTCCGCTTCGTTTTCCAGGCGTGGCCACCTGCATGTATTCCTCTGGCATTCTCTCGGGCAGCAATGCGGTGAAGTACTTGCGTTCGCATCTCGGCAGTCCGCGCCTGGAGAGCTTTCGTGCTCCGCAGGTCCAGTTTGCCGTAGCCAATCTCACACGGCGGGACTGTGAGATCGTTGATGCGGGAGATGCCGTCGCATTCGCGGTAGCCAGCAGCGCCATACCGGGGTTGTTTTGCAACCAAGTCATCCATGGTGAGCGCTGGTGTGACGGTGGCGTGGCCATGGCTGTGCCCTTCAGCCACTGGCTTGAGGATGACCGCATTCACACCATCATCCTGCACCGTATCGAACATGAACGCGGCACGGAGCTGGTCACCAAGTGGCCCACCCTGTCCACCGGCTTTGCCATCAGCCACCAGATCATCTCGGAGACCATCTTTCAGCTCCGCCTGGTAGAGGCGAAACGCAGCGGCAAACGCATCATCGACATCGTCACCCAGACCCCGCACCCAAGACCCTTTCCGAACAAGCAGCGCCCCAGCCTCATCGAGGCAGGACGCGCCTCTGGCATCCGCGCCGCTGAGGTGCTTCGGAATGCAGAGGTCTGTCAGACGATGGCATAATCCGCAGGCTCATAGCCGCGGATGCCGTAACTGCCCATGAAACGCAGCAGGTTTCTGGAATACGTCCTGGCCGTGTATTCACCCCCCGCCATGCCGGCCAGGTTCTTCTCGATGTGGCGCTGCATGAGCGTGCTGATTTTCCCTGGATACTTCATGTTCATCTCGTTGCCGGTTTTGAACATGGCAAACATGCGGCCGTCATAAAAGAAGTCGATCAGCTCCTGCCACGCTGCAAGCTGGAGGCGGAACCAACTCAGGTAGCGCTCAAAGCCCTCCCGCAGACGTCCGCCCTCCAGAATGGTGTCCGCCAGCTTTTCCGCAGAAGTCATAGCCATGCACAGCCCAGGAGACAACATGGGGTCCACAAACCCAAAAGCATCACCCACGGCTACCCAGTTGGCCCCGCAGCCACGGTGTGAGATCAGCTGGTAGTTGGCATACGTGGCCACGGACGAAACGCGGCGGCGCTGACGGCATGCAGCGGCCAGAACCGGGTTCCCATCCATGACCCCATCCAGCTGCTCTTCAGGCGTGTTGCCATAGCGCTTGGCGTCATCCTTGTTCATCACCACTCCCACGGAGAGACGTCCGGGCAGCGGAATGCGCCAGGACCACCCATGCTTCAGACGCGTGATCACCGTTTGACCGGCGGGCCGGGGCATCTCACAACCCTCGAAGTGAGCGAAGTGCGACACATCCTTCCGCCGCCCTACGTCAGCGCCCAGGTGCAGCAGCTTCGCAAACATTCTCCTCCGTCCGCTGGCGTCTATGAGCAGGTCCGGCTGCTCGCCATTCCACTCCGGAATCAGCCTCAGCGTCTCCTCGGCCAGAACCGGTATCACTTCTCCACCGCGTTCGACTTCTCGCTTCTCCAGGTGGACCTCACAGGGGATGTGTCTCGCACCGGCTTGCAGTGCAGTGTCATGCACCAAGTCATCGAACTCGCGGCGCGGTACGTTGTAGGCGTAGGTGGGCAGCACGCCGCGCATCGCTTCGAAAGCCAGTTCCAGTGCATCATGCTCATCGATCACCCAGGTCACCCCGGGCTTGTAAACACCCAGAGCTGCCACTTGCTCCTCTATGCCCATGCGCCGAAACACGTTCACCAGCAGCGGCACCAGTGACTCGCCCACTACGAGTTCGGGGCGTTTCCCATTGTCCAGCATCACCACATCCCTTCCAGCCCGGGCGAGTAGGCAGGCCACCGTGGCTCCGGCGGGACCGGCTCCGATGATGGCGATTCGTTTGGGGGAACGGCTTGCAGGGTTCATCGTTCAAACCTGAGCCTGTCGGAGGATTTTTCCACTCGGGGTTTTTGGAATGGAGGTCACCATGGTGAAGCGCATGGGCACCTTATAGCTGGAGAGCTCCTGTCGGCAGAGTGCAGTCAGCTCCATGCCGCGCGGTGGCGCTGCGGCATCCTTGGGCACGATCTCAGCCACCGGCACGGAACCAAAGGAGGCGTGTGGCATGGCCAGCACCCGCGCCTCAGCCACTCCCGCATGACGGCAGATCACTTCTTCTATCTCCTCGGGGAAGCACTTCATGCCACCCACGTTGATGACACTGTGCAGCCTGCCCACGAGATAAAGAGAACCATCCTCATCGCGCCGCGCCAAGTCACCCGTTGCAAACCAGCCCTCGTTCAGCACTTCATCTCGCGGCGTCCAGGGGCAGAGATACGCATCAAAAATGCCCGGTCCACGAATCTGCAACTCTCCTGAGCCTTCGCTTTCGTTGACGATGCGTGCCTCAAACGCAGGCTGGCAGCCACCGACGGACTCCGGCTTGTCCGCCGCGTGCTCCAGGTTCAGGAGCGGCAGCCCCACTTCGATGATGCCCATACCCTGTGTCAGTGGAAGCTGGTAACGGGCTTGAAACTTCTCCGCCACAGCCTTCGGCAATGCGGCAGCCGTCGAGACCGCCAGCCTCAGCGAGGCACAAGGCGCACCGGGCTCATAACCCGCAAGCAAAGCGTAGTGGAACGGAGATCCATACAACACGGTGCCGCCGTGCGAGGTCAGCGCCCGGTACACGTCCGCCGCCAGATGGGAGTCCTCCAGCACCGTGGTGGCCCCATGCAGCAGATACAGCACGATGGAGACCGCAAAGTGATGCGCCATGGGCAGCGTCCAGATGACGCGGTCTCCAGGCCCAATCCGTAAACCTTCATTGCAAGCCTTCACCCGGGCCAGCAACGTCTCATGGGAGAGCACCACGCCCTTTCGCTTTCCTGTAGTGCCGCTGCTGAAGCGAATCAAAGCCGGGTTGACCGACCTCAATCTCGCTTCCTCAAACTCAACGACCTCAGGTGGAGACATCTCATGCAACACCGCCGGCAAATCGGATAAAGGCAGCCTCTTGCCCCGCAGTGCGGCATCGTGCCACTCTTTGCCACCGGCGGTCAGCACGGCATGGAGCGCGGTAGTCTTCACCACGTTCTCACGCTCAGGCAGGCTCAACTCTCCCGCCACCGGCACCAGCACACCCCCACTGCGAAGCACGGCCAGCGACCAAACGATGTGATGCACCCCGTTCGGACACAGCAGCCCCACACGCTGGCCGCTGCGGTCACCAAGGCTGGTCGCTGCCTCCTCCATGAGCGCCTTGAGCTCGCCGTAACTCACCCGCCGCTCACCGGCTATAAGCGCTGGCGCGGCTGCATCAGAGTGGCGGAAAATTTCATCAACGATGTTCAGCATGAGATCGAAAAGGCAAGGCCGCGCGGTATAACACGCCGCACCGTTAGTGTCCACCCTCAGACCGCTCCCAGGTCCGTGAGCACTTGCTCCACCATGGCTTCCTGCTCGTCCCTGCTTAGCACGCCTTCACGCCAGGCAAAGGTGAGAATGAGGCGGCCATTCTTCTCATTGGCAAAGACCCCAGTCCCGGGCGGGCTAGAGAAGCCAGGAATGTGGTAGGCACTCGTCACCCTGGCCCCCGCAAAGTGTTCCAGCTCAGGCGCGAAGACACCCGTGTGTGAGTGATAGAACGAACAGAACTGACCCTTCATCTGCCACTGAATGAACTTCATATGCAGGCCCGGTGGCATGGGTCTCATCAGCCACATCAAGTCACGGAATGCATCACCGAGCCGGTCCTTCAGAAAGGCGGCATGCTGCTCCGTCAGACTGGAGGCCGCCTGCTCCACGGTCCCCATTTCATCCATGCCCAGCGAGGCGAAGAACATGGTTAGGTTGTTTTGAAACAACGGGCCACGCGCCCCCTTCCTCCGCACCTGCACCGGCACCGCACACAGCAATGACTCGCTGGTCTCACCGCGCAGTTGGAAGATGCGCCGGTGCGCACGCATGGCACACGCCAAGTGAAAGGGCATATTCAGCAGCGGTCCTGATGCCGCAGCCGCACGCCGCGCCGCTTCCGCCGTCTGTTTTTCATTCAGCCTCACCACGCGGAACTGGGTGCGTGACGGGTGCGCATCTTTGGGGGCCAGTGAGTCAAATGGACGTTCCAGCAGCTTGTAAAACTTCATCACCATCGGAGCGGCACTCTTCCAGCGCACACCCCATCCGCGCTCCTCACCAGCGTCTTTCTCAAACGGTGGCACCGGAGCATAGTCTGCACCCACTAGCCGCGCCATCTCCACCAGAAAATGCTCCGCTCCCACTCCGTCCGTAATCAGGTGACTCCAGGAATAGACAAAGACACAACTGCCGTCCGGCTTTTCTATCAAATCAAAACGCGCATTGGCCCAGGCTTCATCATCGCGCTCCAGCGGTGCATTGATGATGTCCTCCAGCAGCCGCTGCTCATCCGCAAACACGGTGGCACCATGTTTGAGCGTCTCCCCCTTGCTCGCCTCATGCGACCACAAGGAAAAGTCCAGCGGTCTCGTCCTAACCGCTGGCACCCACTCTGGAAAGCCCACACCCCAGCGCCGTTTCAGCCTAGCGTTGAAGATGGGAAAGCGCGTCGGCAGCTCTTCCACCAGCCTCTTGAGGGCAGCCACATCTGGCACCCGTTCCAGCTCCAGAAGCGAGTGCGCTATGTGACCCACCTGGCCAGAGCTTCTTAGCATCTGGTCAAACGCCACCACAAAGAAATCACAATCCCGCAGCGGCAACCGATCGAACGCCGCTGGCATTTCCCTCGCCGCTTCGGCACCCTGCACAGACAACGCAGCCTGTACCGCTGCTTCGGGTGCCCTCTCAACCCTGACCCCGCGAGCCTCCAGCAGCTTGGCGATACTGGCCGCAGAGTGAAAGTTTTCCCGTGACACGGTTTCCACTGGCAGACTCACCCCAAACCGCTCCTCCAGGAGCAAAAGCATCTGCATGATGGCCATGGAGTCCAGCCCCGCCGCGAAGAGATCGGATTCCGTGTGGAATCCCGGAGGCGTTTGCAGCACCTCCTCCTGGACCAGGTTCAGCACCGCAGCGTCCAGCGCGGAAGGTGGGGAGGAAGATGACGTACACATAATGCCCAAACATGCTGGCGACAACAGCCAGCCGTGCAAGCCTCAGCACGCCCGTCCACCAGCGGCACGCCAACGCAGTGAAAGACAGTCCTCCTGCCCGGCAGTATCTTCAGCAAGCCTTTCTCTCCGCCATGACGTCACACACAACCCACCTCCGGCTGGCAGCCGCTGTTCTCCTTCTGCTCCCTATTTTCGCCGGAGCGCAGCTCGCCAACCGGCCACCCTCTCCGTCATGGCTCATCTATGACCACACAGGGCACCTGGAGCAGCGCTTCGAGCACACCGGCCCCCTGCTTATGGCCATACTCTTTGTAGCTGCCGACTCAGGTGCTACCATTCATCTCAATGGCCACCATGTCAGCAACGCTGATGGCTCAGAACGCGCCCAGTCACTGGATGTCACCAAACACATCCGCAGCGGTGTGAATGTGCTCCGCATCTCCGGCGGCACCAGGGCCGCCGCCCTGCTCGAACTCAATGGCGACCTCAACCGCAAATCCTGGATCGTCAGCGATGCCTCATGGTCCGGCGCAAAGTCCGCCAGCGCCATCGATCTCGATGCGCCAGATCAGCCCTTTGATTTCAAGCAGACCTTCGACGCCTACAACTCCTGGCAGCTCGCAAAACCCGGCGCACAAACCCAGGCCACCGATGCGGCGAGTATCACCGTACCCTCGGGATTCAAGGTAGAACTCGTGCGCTCGGCACTGCCGCAGGAAGGCTCTTGGGTCGCCATGGCCTTTGATGAGAGCGGGCGCATCACGCTTGCCATGGAAAAGAAAGGTCTCCTCAGACTGAGCATCAGCGCCAGCGGTGAACAAAAAATGGAAGTCATCGAAGACTCCCTCTTGGAGTGTCGCGGACTACTTTATGCCCACGGCTCGCTCTTTGCCAACGCCAACAACACAAAAGCCCTCTTCCGCCTTGATGACACTGACAAGGACGGCACTTATGAGACCAAGAAAGAGCTGCTCAGAACTGAAGGCGGCGTGGGGCACGGGCGGAACCACATCAAGCTCGGGCCAGACGGAGCCATCTACGTAGCGCATGGGAACAATGTGCATCTGCCTGCCAACGTCTCCCCAGACTCTCCGCTCAAGCACTATGCGGATGATCAACTCATCCCCAACCCATGGGATGCCAGCATGTTCGACGGAGACGTCATCCTGCCCGCCGGCCACGTACTCCGCGTCACGCCTGATGGCAGCGAGGTTCAAGTCATTGCCGGCGGCCTGCGCAACCCGCTGGACATCGCCTTCCATCAAGACGGTGCCCTGTTCACTTTCGACGCCGACATGGAACGTGACGTAGGCACCCACTTCTACATGCCCACTCGCGTGCTCCACATCGTGCCCGGTGCTGACTATGGATGGCGGCGCGGCACCAGTCGATGGCCAGACTGGTATGTGGACACACTGCCCAGCGTGGTGGACATAGGCCTATCCTCACCCACCGCCACCTTCTTCGGCTACGGCGCAGCCTTCCCGAAAGCCTATCAAGACGCACTCTTCATCTGCGACTGGTCGTACGGGAGGTTGATCGCCGTGCATCTCCAGAAGACGGGCGAGAGCTACACTGGCAGGCAAGAAACCTTTGCCACTGGCCGCCCGCTCAATCTCACTGACGGAGCCATAGGCCCAGACGGAGCACTCTGGTTCACCACGGGCGGGCGCGGCACCCAGAGCGGACTCTACCGCATCAGCTACATCGGAGCACCGCAGCCAGACGCGCCCAAGCCACCCCGCGCCAGGCAAGCAACGCCGGACAGGTTTGCCCTGCAGCGCAAACGCATGGTCATGGAGGAAAGTAGAGCCTTTTCCGGTAAGGGAGGATGGGATGCCATCAACGCCATGCTTGCCGCCGTGCGCGCAGGCTCCGCCGCAGATCGCAGTGTCGCCTTTCAGGCAGCGATGATGCTCCTGGAAGAGGATGCCGTGGACATGAAACTCGCCGCGCTCCGCATCATGGAAATCGCCATCGCCCGCGGTCACGCCGTGACGCCCATGCAGGCGGATGCCCTGGTCAATACCTTAGGCATCCTCTTTCCCGCCCGTGATGCGCGATTCAGCCGGGAGCTGTGCAAGTTCCTCGTCCACCTGAAGTCTCCCGTCATCATCAAGCAGGCCACCCGGCACCTCGCCGCGCTCACCACATCCGAAGATCTCGTGTATTATCCCTTCATCCTGCGTTATCTCAAAGAGGGCTGGACTGTCGAGCAGAGGCGCATCGTGTTTGATGCACTGAACCGCGCAGAAAAGCTCAACGGCGCATCCACCTACTTCAAGATTATCAGCGACACCCGCAGCGAACTCGCAGCCGCCCTGAAGCCAGATGAAGCCCGTGCGCTCGCAGATGTGGTGCATCCGCTCAAGCCCACCCCACTCCTGCCCACCGCGCTGCCAGGACACAGCTTCAAGCAATGGAAACTGGCCGACCTGGAGCCACATCTTCCGCAAGTCCTGTCAGGCCGCAGTTTCGAAACGGCCAAGTCCGCCATGGTCACCGCCCAGTGTTTCTTCTGCCACAAAGTCAGCAACGACCCAGCGCTGCCAGCAGGACTCTTTGGCCCCGAGCTGGTGCAGGTGCGCAGCCGCTTCAGCACACGCGATCTCCTGCTGCACATCTTGGAACCTTCCCTGGTTATCGATGAAAAGTTCCGCTACACCACCATCAAACGCAAAGACGGCCAGACCTTCACCGGCCTGCTCGACTCCGAAGATGACGAGCGCGTTGTATTAAAGCCCAACCCACTTGCACCAGACGTCATTGAGATCGGCAAATCCATGATACAGGAGCGCACCATCAGCGACATCTCACCCATGCCCGCAGGATTGCTCAACGCCTTGAAACGAGAGCAAATCCTGGACCTCCTCGCCTGGTTCGAGGTCAGCGGTGATCCCAAGGGTAAAGTGTGGAAATAGCCGGTTCGCTTTGGTTTTCAAAACGTCATGCACTTGTGGCATTATCCCCGCCCACAGCATGACGACTCCACCAAGCTCCCGCTCCTTCCATACCACAAGATGGACGTGTGTGTGCGCGGCCAAGGCAGACTCCGAAGAAGGACGCCGCGCGCTGGCAGACTTGTGCGATGCCTACTATGAACCCGTGGTGGCTTATCTGCGCACCGCCCTCCGGGATGCCGATGCAGCGCGGGACGTGAGCCACGCATTCTTCGCCGAGGTACTGTCCGGCAGCAGGATCACCGGAGCGGAGCGTGAGCGCGGGAAGTTCCGCTCCTACCTTCTCGGTGCGGTGAAGCACTTTCTCTTCAGACAGCGGGAGTCCGCTGGAAGGCTGAAGCGCGGCTCAAGCTTGGCGTCTCTGCCGCTGGATGACGATGAAGCACTACACGTGGCGGATGCCCAGCAACCCGCACCCGACGCAGAGTTTGACCGGCAGTGGGCCATGACCGTCATCACCCGCAGCATGGAGGCGCTGCGGACAGAGTGTGCAGCAGAAGGGCGGGGAGCCTTCTTTGACGCGGTGTGCCCCATACTGAATGGGCAGGCAAACCACGGTGAGCAGTCCGCCATAGCCCAAGCCTGGGGAATGAGTCCAGACGCTTTGCGCATGGCCGTCACTCGGCTGAAGAAACGTCTGCGGGAGAATGTGAAGGCAGAGGTGCAAGGAACGCTGGATGACCCCGCTGGCGTGCAGGAGGAGATGGAGGCACTCTTCGCCGCCCTGGGTCGTTGAAAAAAAGTGGGTTCGGTTTGTCGAGAAATCACGTCAGAACACAAGCATGAGCACATCTTCTTCAGCCACGTCATCATGCCCCTATTGCGCAGCGGTGCTACCTGCCGGTGTAGCGCCCTCCCAGTGCCCGCGTTGCCTGATGGCCCAGATCATCGAGCCCACGCAGGCCGGAGCCTCTCTCCATGCCGCACCTCCACTCACCCCCCAGGAGCTGGCCCCGTATTTCCCGCAGCTGGATGTTTTGGAGTGTCTCGGGCGTGGCGGCATGGGCGTAGTTTACAAAGCGCGTCAGAAGTCACTAAACCGTCTCGTCGCACTGAAGCTCCTCGCGCCCGAGCGAGCAGATGACCCCGCCTTTGCGCTGCGATTTGAAAAAGAGGCGCAGGCGCTCGCGGCGCTCAATCATCCGCATATCGTGGCCGTGCATGACTTCGGCAGCGCCGGCGGCTTCTACTACCTGCTCATGGAGTATGTGGATGGCGTGAACCTGCGCCAGCTCCTGCAAACAAAACGCCTCACGCCGAAAGAGGCGCTGAGCATCGTCCCACCCGTGTGTGACGCGCTGCAATGTGCGCATGACCACGGCATCGTTCACCGAGACATCAAGCCAGAGAACCTGCTCATCGACAAAGCAGGCGTGGTGAAGATCGCGGACTTCGGAATAGCCAAGATCATCGGCGAGGACGCTTCTCAGGAAACCCTTGCCGCTCTAGGCACGCCAGACTACGCCGCGCCCGAGCAGTTCCATGGCAGTGCTGACCACCGCGCAGACATCTACAGCCTCGGTGTGGTGCTTTACGAAATGCTCACCGGCGAACGGCCAAATGACAAACTCGAGGCACCCTCCAGGCGCGTACAGGTGGACATCCGCATCGACGAAATCGTACTGCGCGCACTGGAGAAGACCCCGGAGCTGCGCTTTGACACGGCAGCGGAACTTCGCAGCCAGTTGCTTCCCGTCATGGAAACCGCAGAGACCGTGGATCTGTCCGTTTACAGTAAGGATCCGGCCAACTGGTATCTCTACTTCATCTACTACTGCAAAGAGGATCCACGCATCGCCGTGCCAAAACGAGTAGCAGGACTCGGCTGGACGATCAACTTCGCCAACCCTTGGGCCATACCCTTTTTCCTCGGCCTCTGCGGTGCCGTGTGGGCCGTGTTTGAATACCTGAAACGTGCCAACCTCTACCGCGAATACGGCACCTGGACCTTCCTCGCCATTCTGTTGGTCATCGTGCTGCTGTTTCAAAGGCTCTCCAACCCCGTGCGCAGAACCAACAAAACAAACTAACCCCGCCGTATCGTATGACCTCCACTCCTCACCACGTCGTCCAGCAGCGCGCACTCCGCAGCATAGCCCTGGTCCTTTTCACTGGCATTCCCGGAATCATCCTTCCCGGTCAAGCGCTGGAGAAGTTCTCCTGGCTGATGGGCTACGGACAGCCCCGGCTGGACCCCCTTTCCATCTTCATGACAGCAGACGCCGCCGCCGTCTCCGTGGCACTGGCCGTTCTGCTGTGGGCCATCTCTAACAGGGTTGGCAGCTATCAGCCACTCGTGCGCCTCACCGGATGGATTCTTCTTCTGTCCTCACTGGTGCTGTTCTCCTCAGGCATGCAGTGCCCGCTGCCCTGGTGGTGGATCGCCACCATGACAGCGGGCTGTTTCGCCATTGGCCTCACGCTTCTGCGGTCCACGAAAGCCCAGAGTCAACCCAGCCAATAACCTCGGCGGCGGATTGATGAAATGACGGCGGCAGTTGCGCGCCCCTGCCAGTGCCGCTACTCTCTCGGCCCCAGTTTCCAACCATGAGCCAGGATAAAACCGCCATCTCCCCCCGCCGCGACGAAGACTTTCCCGAGTGGTATCAGCAGGTCGTGCGCGCCGCCGATCTCGCCGAGAACTCCGAAGTGCGAGGCTGCATGGTCATCAAGCCCTGGGGCTACGGCCTGTGGGAGAACATCCAGCGCTATCTCGACGGGCGGTTCAAGGCCACCGGCCACAGCAACGCCTACTTTCCCCTGCTCATCCCGCTGAGCTACCTGGAAAAGGAAGCACAGCACGCTGAGGGTTTCGCCACCGAGTGCGCCGTAGTCACCCATCACCGCCTCGAAGCACAGAAGCAGCCAGATGGAACGACCAAAATGATCCCCACCGGCGAGCTGACGGAGCCCTTCGTCATCCGCCCCACTTCCGAAACCATCATCGGTGCCGCCTTCGCCCGCTGGACACAGAGCTACCGTGACCTGCCACTGCTCATCAACCAATGGGCCAACGTCATGCGCTGGGAAATGCGTCCGCGTCTCTTCCTCCGCACAGCAGAATTCCTCTGGCAGGAAGGCCACACCGCGCATGAGACCAAGGAAGAGGCCATGGAGGAAACCAAACTCATGCACAAGGTGTATGAGGAGTTCCTTCGAGACTTCCTGGCCATCCCCTGCATTCCTGGCGAAAAGACCGAACGCGAGCGTTTTCCCGGCGCGCTGAACACCTTCACTGTCGAAGCCATGGTGCAGGACCGCAAGGCCATCCAGGCCGGTACCTCCCACTTCCTTGGACAGAACTTCGCCAAAGCGGCGAACATCGAGTTCCTCGGACGCGACAACAAAAAGCAGCACGCCTGGACCACATCCTGGGGAGTCAGCACACGCACTATCGGCACCCTCATCATGGCCCATGGCGATGACGACGGCATCATCCTCCCGCCACGTGTAGCCCCACACCAAGTGGTGATTCAACCCGTCACACCAAAGCCTGACACCCGCCAAGCAGTCATCGACTCCTGCGAGGCGCTCGCTCAGACCCTGCGCGGAGAAACCTTCGCCGGCGAACCCATCCGCGTCCATGTGGACAAGCGCGACCTACCCGGCGGACAGCGTTCCTGGGAGTGGATCAAAAAAGGCGTGCCCGTGCGCATTGAACTCGGGCCGCGTGACATCGAAAACCGCAGCGTCATGGTGGCCCGTCGGGATCAAGGCGCGAAGTCCAAGGAACTCATGCAGAAAGAAGATCTGCTCCGGGACATCTCCGCCTTGCTCGCTGATATTCAGCAGTCCCTGCTCAATCGAGCCACCGCCTACCAGAAAGAGCACACGAAGAAGCTCGAAACACTCGAAGAGTTCAAAGCCTTCTTCACTCCGAAAAACGAAGACAAGCCAGAGATCCACGGCGGTTTCGCCCTCATGCACTGGGCGGGAAGCGCTGACGACGAGGACAAGCTCAGCAAGGAATACAAGACCACTATCCGCTGCATCCCGCTTGGAGACGAGTATGCCGAAGAAGGAACCTGCTTCCTCACCGGCAAGCCAAGCAGCCGCCGGGTCGTCTTTGCGAAGAGCTACTGAGTGCGTTGCGCTGGAGACACCGCGCTCGGGTGCCATGGAAGGGAAGGGCTACTAGCCCGCTTGGAATGGTACCCAAGCCCCCGTGTTTGCGTTACCGTCTTATCAATGCCCTGCTGCGGTCCGGGAGAGTCACCACCATCACGCTGGAGGGCTGGCCCGTGCTGTCGGAAACCGCATGTTGCAGGCCGCTGTTACCCGCACCTGTTGCATCCCGGAACATCCCGTGGGCGCTAATGCTGGTGATGAGGTTTCGGCCTGCCAGTTGGGAAACGGTTGAACCCTTGCGAAAAGCCACTCGCGGCAAATAATACGATGGAGCATTCGCGTTGTTGTGATGAACGTTGCCACAGAGCCAGGCCAGGTTGTTGGTCGGCGTAGCTCCACCGACTTCGTTTCTGAGCGCCACAAGTGCGCCGTAGCAAGACGCAGTGGAGGTAAAGGCCATGTCAACTCTGCTGATGCCAGACACCCGTGCGCCCTCTCCTCCCGGCAGGATGTCTCCCTCTCTCACCAGTACGATGGTAGCGTCCGGCAATGGAGAACGTGGGATGTGATGAATGAGCGCCGTATCGTTGGAAGCATTGACTCCGGGTCCCCGGAGCGCCGCCAGCACGAGGATGTGGCCCTGACTAGTAATGCCGTAGTCCAAAAAACGATTCCATATCAGTGAAGTTCCGGGAATGATGTCTCCCCTGCGAGCGAAGAGCTTGAGTCCGGTGGTATTGACCTCGTAGTAGAGCCCTTCGTTATTGGCACCAGTGACGCCCTTCGTAACGTCTAGTTTGAGTGTGCTACGCAAGACATACGTGCGGCCTGTGTCATGCACGCCGGATACTCCCAAAAAGGAGGAGAACTGCGGTGAACCCGGCGGAGCAGAGCCAGTGGCATCAGGTGCGGCAGCGTCTCTCAGAGCCAGCGTGACGTTGTGATTCAAGAAGACACCCGCGCTGGCCGGTGGCCCTTGGAGGAAGCCCCGGTAATAGAACGCTGCGGCGTTAGCATAGGCAAGGCTGGGCGCCAGCTCCCCGTATTTTCCGGTGGCCGGCGCCGGAGCGTTATCTATCCCCTCGCGGAAGTAAATGGCGGGCTGGACGCTGACAGCCGAATCACTGGCCGCCGTCACAGGCGCAGTGCCGGTACCCGTGCGCAGTTTGAGAAGATTGGCAGTGGCCAACGTGCCAGAGAATGGCACGTAAGTCTCTCCAAAGGAGAGGATGGCTGCATTGCCAAACGCAGCATAGGTGGTGGCAGAGTTATCAAAAACCTTACTCAATCCCAGAGTCTGATAACCATCGTAATAGTAGAGCGCAGTGATGCCGCCCGCTTCGGTTGCCCGAAAATACATCTCTAGCCCGCTATTGCATATCGGGCGGAAAATCTGGCGTGCGGTCAGGAACGTGGTATGCGCTGGCATACCCAGCGCCGCTGGCACATTGGTCTGCGCCACCAGCGCGGGCGCAAGTCCGCTTTGCAGCGTGCTCCACAGGCCCCGGTTCCTCCCGCCAGAACTGCCTGCACCCGCCAGTGTGGCAGTGTAACTCACCAGCCCTGAGGCAGTCACCTCGCCAAAATCCGCATACACCGCAGCGGAGTTTTGCAGAGCGCTTCGCCGAGTCATGGCCATGATCTGATAGATTCCCGACGCATCATGCCTGTAGGGTCCTGCCTTCCAAATGCTGCCACTGTCCGCACCGGCGGCATCGTCACCGGGGACACCGACGAGGACGTGGCCAGCTTCCCCGAGACTGAGGGTCGTGCCATACCGCGCTCCAGCCCCCAAGGTCGGCAGGCTTAGCCGGTCTATCTCCCTCATTCGGTGATCCATCACCATCACACTCCCGTAGTCGATGACGGGTCCCCCGAGGCCCGGTCCTGGTGGCGTGTAGTCCGTCCCCGGAATGCCGATGGCGGTGACCCCATTTCGCGTGGCCACGGCAGTGCCGAGGATTTGATTTGCCCCGCCATCCACCGAACCCAAGAATGCTAGGGGAGAGACGATGTTGCGGGTGTCAAACAGGTAGGCGCTGCCAGCATTCGGCTGCAGTCCCATGAACATGATGGTATGAAACGGTGCACCCACCACCAGCAGGTCATCATCCATGCCAAGACTGTAGCCGAAGCCTCCAGCTTTTCCCGCACCCTTTGGATCCATAAGCGTGTGAACGACCTCGCCAGTAACCGCATCAAAAATGAGCACTGCGCCATCTCCAGAAGTGGAGCCGGGTGCGCCGGCAACCGCCAGGCCACGTTGGAGCGCTAAGGATGCGCCAAGCGTGTGCAGAGGCGGTCGTCCACCGTACAGAGGCACACCCTGAATGGCGAAGTGGGGGGCGTTGTTCTTGATGCTGAAGGACTCCACTTTGCCCATGTTCGAGCCCATCAAAGTGCCATCGTGATCCCGCGCCGAATAGATGACCGTGTCTCCCTCTATGGCTACCGCCCAGCCCCACCGATCTCCCAGATTCACATCGGCAGGTTCAATCTTCCGAAGCAGGGCACCAGTGCTGACGTTGTAAAGATACACAGCTCCCCGCTCGGGTGCCAACTGCGTACCCCATGAGGGCGAACCCACCACCATCACATTACCGCTAACCGCCACGGACCATCCAAAGCTACCGCCCGCCACACCATCTTCCGGGAAAATGGTGCGCACTAGCCGGTGCGTGGCGGCATCAAAGACGTAAACGCCTCCAGTGTCCAAACCACCAGGGGTGCGGCTAGCCTTGGGCGAGCCAACAATGAGGCGTCCGCTGGCGGCTGGAATGACTTGGCCACCATCACCAAGAAACTCCCCAGTGTGGTTGCCTGGCGGCAGAATGCGTTGATTGGCGACCACGCTTTCCGCATGAAGCGGTAGGCCAAGCATGAGCAGGAACGCGAAAAGATAACGAGAGCTGTACTGGACTTTCATGGTGATTCAGCAGGTATTCCAAATGATGGCTTCGGCCCTCTCATGACTCATACGGAAGAGTCCTCACACACTCGGCACACAAGTCCAAATGCACCGGCTAGCACACTGAACGTGGGAGATACTCGGTATGCAGAAGTGGAGACGGCCATGCGGCGGACATAGTCCTACCTAAGCCACAGTGGTGCCATACCTCTTCCGGGGTATTCACCTGAGAGAGAGACGTTCCAAGGCCATCATGGCCAGCGCGTGACGGTTGTCCGCTCCCAGTTTCTGGAACAGATGCCTCAGGTGTACCTTGATGGTGCCCGTCGCCACCCCCAGGATCATAGCAATCTCCGAGTTTGACTTCCCCTGAGCCACCCACAACAGAACCTGCGCCTCTCGGCTGGACAGACCGAGCTGTTCGAGCGGTACTGGCGAAGTGAAGTCTGGCTTCAACGCCTTCGTGCGAACCATCTCACGGCTCAGACGTGCCTCAATGGAAGCTAGCAAGTCGTCTGCCTCCACCGGTTTGACCAGATAATCGTCCGCCCCAAGATTCATGCCCGCCCGTTGATCATCCCTTTTTCCTCTGGCGGTCAGAAATATAAAGGGTGTGCCACTGATGGAGCGGTCGGCACGCATCGAGCGCAGCACCTCGTGTCCGTCCACATCAGGCATGGAGACATCACACACCACCAGATCCGGCTTCTCATCCTGGGCCAGTCCCAAGCCAGTCATGCCATCTGCCGCTTCCAACACCGCGTACCCCTCCATGGAAAGAATGGTCACCAGATTCTTGCGCATCTGGTCATGATCCTCAATGACAAGAATCGTCTTCATGCCTGTTCATGGGGCTGGCAGAACAACGGCAACTTCACGCGCACCACTGTACCTAGGCCTACGGCG
Organism: uncultured Verrucomicrobiaceae bacterium; assembly: GCA_964538625.1. Classification (GTDB taxonomy): domain Bacteria; phylum Verrucomicrobiota; class Verrucomicrobiia; order Verrucomicrobiales; family Verrucomicrobiaceae; genus JAEUHM01. Next base: position 22,753 of record CAZIGH010000026.1, on the reverse strand, counting down.
CTCTTCAAGTCCAGCTCACCGCCGTGCAACGCCACACAACGCTGCACCATCACTAGCCCCAGGCCTGTGCCCGGTCTGTCTCCCACATTGCTGCCCCGCAAAAAGGAAGTGAACAGGTGCCTCTGATCTTTCTCTGGGATGCCGATGCCCGCGTCCTCGATCTGCAGGATCAGATTCACACCCTCTTTCTCCACATCCACCACCACCATGGAGCCATTCTCGCTGTACTTTACCGCGTTGGACAGCAGATTGTTCATGATGTGGCAAAGGAGCAACTCGTCTGCCCACGCTGGTGGCAGGCCATCCTTGCAAATCAACTTCACCTCCACGCAACCCTGAGACGCAGCGTTCGCCTCCTGCACTAGCTTGGTCAAAAGCGCCACCACGTCCAGCTCCCGCAGCTGGGCTGCCTGCACCTCCTGTTCTGTACGGGCCAACAACAGCACTTCATCCACCATCCGGGAAAGACGCCGAGTGTTGTCGGCTATCATGCTCACGTGCTCTGCACTCTGCTCCTCGTCCAACCTTGCGCGGTAGCGCTCCAGCACCTGGCAAGCAGATAAGATGACACTCAGCGGCGTACGAAACTCGTGTGACACCATCGAGACAAAATCTGACTTCAAACGCACCAGTTCTGTCTGGCGCTCCAATGCCGCCTCAAGCTTCACCGTGCGCTCCGCCACCCTGCGCTCCAGACCCTCCTTTTCTTCCCTCACCCGGTTCGCCATGCGCTCGAACGCGCTAGCCAGCACGCCTATCTCATCGTCTCGTTCCACTGGTATCCCCAACCGCGCCCTGCCCTCTGCCAGTGCGCGGGTGGCATTCAAAAGCTGCGAAATCGGCAGGGCCACGTTGTTGGTCATGATGCGCCCCAGCATGACCAGGCCCAAGACGTAAGCTGGCAGCGCCGTCCACACCACCCAGCGCGTGGTCGTGAATGCCTGGGAGTGAAGTGCTGCCTGTGGTAGTGTGGCGAGGTAAAGCCAGCCGGGCCCGGTCAGCTGGCGGCCTGCATAATACAATCCACTGGCCGCATCGAAACCCGTAAAGTCTTCCTCACCATGCTCCCTGAGTGCAGGAAAGAGTTTCTTCCAGCCCTCAATCTCCGCGTCGGCCATCGACAGCTGACCGTTCGCGGCGTGAATGGCACGTGTCAATCCCGGCCCCGCGATCATGAGACCGTCTCGCCGCACAATCGCATGCTTCAGTGCACCCACCTCACCACGCTCGGTCTCTGTCACCAAGTTGTTTACCAGCAGATCATGCCCCACGTTCACCAAGTGCTCACCACCTACGTCCACCGGCATCACCACCGACACCATGCAATACTCCGGTCCTACCGAGTGTGCGCTCGTCCAAACAATGGCGCGCTCAGGGTTGTTCGCCTGCGAACAGCCCACCACTGTAGGATCCCTCAGGGTGTCGAAATCTGCTGGTAGATCAAACCCTGCCATCTCCGCATCGAACCCCGTGATCGTGGAGCCATCAAAGTTGTTGCCGTAGCAGCTACGAAAGCCATGTGCCCAGCCGGGCTGAAAACGGCGGCACATCGACCTCAGCGCCACCAGCTTGCGTTTGAGAGCATCATCCACCACCACTCCCTTTTTAATCCACAGCACTAGCCTCTCATGTGGCACTTCACTTGGCGACAGTCGCGCCCGCCAAGCCCCGTCCGGATCCAGCACCATATCCTCGTTCCATGCACTGAGCTGCTCTGGTGAGGTGGTCCCCTTCCACGCTTCCAAAAACGCGGCCCGCATCAAATACAGATTCTTCGGGATCTCAGCCAACTGGCGCTCAATGCGCTCTACCCTCTCCCCCAGGGAGAAGCCCATGTGCTGCAGCTCTCGCCTCTCCACTTCCTGGAACACCAGGTAGTGGGTCACACACGTCATCAGCAAAAGCAGCAGCCCCATACCGCTGCCCAGTTTGATCAACGTGCGGGTGGTGATTGACTTCCAGGAGACCATGTGGGGTGAGAAACAATCAGATACTCCACGCCGCCGGACCGCAGGACAAGCATCTTCATCGCATCTTTCCAGATGCGGACGCCCGTTCGCCTGCTACCCTCGCGGCCCCCATTTCTATTATGTTGCGCGCAGGTATCGTCGGTCTCCCCAATGTCGGCAAGTCCACCCTTTTCAATGCGGTCACCCGCACACGGAAAGCGGAGGCGGCGAACTATCCCTTCTGCACCATCGAGCCGAACATCGGCGTAGTCATCGTGCCGGATGAGCGCCTCACCGTGCTGGGCAAGCTCAGCGGCACGCAAAAAATCGTTCCCGCAGCCATCGAGTTTGTGGACATCGCGGGCCTGGTAAAGGGCGCCAGCAAGGGCGAAGGCCTCGGCAACCAGTTCCTCAGCAACATCCGTGAGGTGGATGCCATCGTCCATGTGGTCCGCTGTTTTGAGAGCGGTGACATTCATCACGTGGACGGCAGCGTGGACCCCATTCGTGACATCGATGTCATCAATACCGAGCTAGTCATCGCCGACCTCGAAAGCATGACCAAACGCAAGGCACGAATCGAAAAAGATGCCAAGCGCGGCAACAAAGACGCTGCCGCTGAACTCGCCTTGGTAGAGAAGCTCATCCCTCACCTAGATGAAGGCCGTCCCGCCATCACCCTGGAGCTGACCGACGATGAAAAGAAGCTCCTCAAGTCCTTCTTTCTCCTCTCCTCAAAGCCCGTCATCTACGCCTGCAACGTGGCTGAGGACGAGCTCGCCACCGCAGCGAACAAGCCGGACGACCACCCGCTCGTCTCCGCCGTGCGCAAGCACGTAGCCGCCATGCACAGCGCCAGCGCCGTCGTCATCAGCGCCGCAATCGAGAACGAACTGGTCGATCTGCCGGAGGAAGATGCGAAAGCCTATCTCGCTGACCTCGGCGTCACAGACTCCGGCGTTTCGCGCCTCATCAAGAGCGCTTACGATCTCCTCGGTCTGCAGACCTATCTGACCACCGGGGAAAAGGAAACCCGCGCCTGGACCATCACCAAAGGAACCAAGGCCCCGCAGGCCGCAGGCGTCATCCACGGCGACTTCGAGCGCGGTTTCATCGCCGCCCAGATCGTCCACTACGATGACCTAGTGGCTCTCGGCTCCGAGGCCAAGTGCCGCGAAGCCGGCAAGCTCCGCATCGAGGGCAAAGAATACGTCATGCGTGACGGCGACGTGGTGGAGTGGCGCTTCAACGTGTAGCCCCTCCTGCTCAACGCAACAGCTCCGTCACATCGATCTCCGCATCCGGGAAAGCCACCTGCGCCAGCGTGCCATCCTCGGAAGGTATCCACCTCACCCGGTCACATTTGGTCAAGACAACTGAAGGATTCATGTCTAGGATGAGCAGCGTAGTTTCCCTCCCTCATGCTTCTCTCCAGCACCTCACCGCTTCTCGCCATGGGCCTCGACTTCGCGCTCAGCCAGGCCTCCACCACCGGCCTGGTGACTTGCGCACTGATCGTACTGCTTTCGGTAGTCAGCTGGTTCGTCATCGCCGCCAAGTTGCACCTTCTCGGTTCCGCACGCGGTGCCAATGCCGAGTTCCTGCAAGTGTTTCGCCACAGCAGCCACCCCCTGTCCCTGTTCCAGTCAGATGAGCGCTTCCCCGCTTCACCTCTCTTCCACATCTACTACGCCGCAGCCCGAGAGCTCGCCTTCCACCTCGTAGGCCTCGACCAGCCAGACAAAACCTTCTCCCAGCGCCTGCAAGGGGCAGGAAAAATCACCGCCTCCCAGTCCAATGCCATCCGCCGTACTATGGAGCGAGCGATGAACGAGGCCTGCGTCAAAGTGGAGTCCCGGCTGGGTGTCGTGGCCATCGCCGTCAGCGCGGCACCTGTGCTGGGCCTTTTAGGCACCGTTTGGGGCATCATGGAAGCGTTTGGCGAGGTAGCTGGTGCCAAAGGAGCCGTGCCCGTGCAGGCTGTCGCCCCCGGGGTGGCTGCTGCACTCCTCACTACCGTGCTCGGTCTGCTCGTCGCACTGCCGAGCATGATGGGCTACAACTTCCTCGTCAGCCGCATGAGAGCCATGACCCTGCGGCTGGAGAACTTCGTCGGAGAGCTCGGCACCGTGCTGGACAGACACTACGTGGACCACCGCGCACCAGCAGATGAGATACCCAGCATGAGCGCCTTCGGCCCGCCCAGTGTGGCCTCCTTCGCCACCGCCAGCTCATCCCCGCTGCCTAGGGCCAGCGTGCCCAACCCACCAACCGCACTCTGATCGCATGTGGTACTACCTGCTCAAACTGTTCCTCTCCGCTGGAGTCATCGTCCTCGTCACCGAGACCGCCAAACGAAACAACTTCGCAGCCAGCATCATCCACTCGCTGCCACTCACCTCACTCCTCGCCTTCATCTGGCTCTATGCCGAGACACGGGATGCGCCCATGATTGGAAAACACGCCTTCGGCACCTTCTGGTTCGTACTTCCCACGCTGCCCATGTTCCTCGCCCTGCCATGGCTCATTAACAAAGGCTTCGGCTTCTGGCCCAGTCTGCTGGGCTGCATCGTTGGTACCGTAGCACTCTATTTCCTCACCATGAAGCTGCTCGACCTCGCAGGCGTGCAGCTTTGAACCGCCACACCTCACCCTCATGCACCGCTGGAGCAGCCGCCCGCCGCCTCGCTACATCGCAGAGATCAACTTTGTCCCCTACATGGACTTGGTCTTCGTACTGCTTTTTGTGTTCGTGCTCGTGGTTCCGCTGCTGAAAACAGAAAGCGTGCAGAGCGTAGTCAGCGCACCCTCCTCCGCTCCCACGGACTACGTCGTGTTGGAAGCCGGCTCCTCCGACCGCCTCATTCTCAACGGACGCAGCCTCTCCACCAGCGAGCTTGGACAGGCCACGAAGGACCTCCTGACCACGCGTCCGGGCGCAGGTGTCATGATCAAGCTCGCCGGCAATCAGCCCGTGCAACGCATTGTGGAACTTGTGGCCGTGCTCCGCGAGGCAGGTGTTCAAAAAACCGCCGTCCAGACCTTCTCCTGGTCCCCGCCACCAGCGCCATGAGTTCCACCCGCACAGAGTTCAAGCTTGAGCCCATACGGCGCTTCGTCGTCCTGGCAGTGCTGGGCCACCTGGTGCTTGCCGCCGCCGTCTGGTGGTGGCTTCAGATCCAGCGCTTCTCCGCACCGCGCATCGCCGAGGCAGCGCACCTTTCCTGGATGGAAACCGCAGATGTCAGCACCACCATGGTGCACAAAGAAGCGGAGTCCCCAGCCCCAAATGCACCACCCAGCAACACACCTCCCCCCATCATCATCCGCACCAAGACCCCAGCACCTCCTACCGTCGAGCCGGAAGAAAAACCCGTTCCAAAAGCCATCTTGATCCGTCCCCCGGACAAGCCCGCCTCCGTAGCACCCAGCCCCGTCTCCCCATCCTACTCCCCACCACCAGCCCCGGGCGAAGTCTCGCGCTTCATTACCGTCTCGAGACTGCCGCCCGCCGCCTCAGCGTCTTCGGCAGCACTAGACAGCGTGGACCGCGCATTGATCGACTCCTTCCTTAAAGCATGGACCACTCCCAAAGCACCCGGCCAGCGGTCCGTCCTGCTGGAAGTGGCACTGGACCGCTCAGGCAAGCTCGCCAGCTTCAAGCTCGTCCAGCCCTCCGGTGACAAGGCTGTTGACGCATCCGTGCTTGAAGCCGCAGACCGGCTGGAGAAAGTCGGCGAAAGTCTTCCCCCCTCATTCGTTGGTGAACGTTATTCCGTTCAAGTCCGCTTCAATGTCGAGTAGCCTGCTCCGCCCACAGCTCCGGCCAGGCATGACCTGCCTGGTGCTCGGCTTGCTGCTCGCCTTGGCCAACGCAGCTCGGGCAGAGAGCTGGTTCAAAAAACTCTTTGCCCGCGACAGGGCAGCCGGCGGACCAGTCTCCGCTCAGTTAGCAAGCGTACGCACCCTCAGCATCGAGCCACTCGGTGGCGGCACCGGCAGCTCGGCCAGCGCCGCGTTGCGAGACTACTTCGAGAAACACCCGGAAGTCACCCTCGTCGAGCGCAACTCCGCCCGTTACCTCATCACCGGCACCTCCATCGGCGGACGCATCTCCGCCACCCTAAAAGACCGTTACGGAAAGGTCCTCTTTGAGCGCAGCTATGGTGCCCCCGGCTTGGCAGAGAACGTCGAGTCTGCCGCAGATGACATCGTCCTCGCCATCACGGGCAAGCCCGGCACCGCCAGCAGCCGCATCGCTTTCGTAAGCAATGCCAGCGGTACCAAACAAATCTACGTCTGCGAGCCCGACGGTGGCGGGCTTTACCGCGTCACCAGCCACGCCTTCGGGGCCGTTTCACCAGCGCTCGCCCCAGATGGCTCACTGCTCGCCTACACCAGCTACGACAACGGCTTCCCCGCCGTCATGGTAGTGGACCTCGGCGGCGGCATGTCCCAACAGCTTGCCAGCACACCCGGCATGAACAGCGGCGTCGCCTTCGCACCCGAAGAGCGCCGCGCCGCAGTCACCCTCAGCTTTCTCGGGAACCCAGAAATCTTCGTGCTCGATCTCGGCTCCAACCGCGCCATCTGCGTCACCGAGTCCCAAGGCGTCCCCTCATCGCCGACTTGGCACCCCAAAGGCAGGCTGCTCATGTATGCCTCAGACGAAGGGGACGGAGACGGCACCCAGCTTTACACCGTAGAACTGGGCTCAGAAGCACCCGCACGCCGCTGGAGTTCCGGCACACCCGAGGCCTTCGATCCCGAATGGTCGCCAGACGGCCAGACCATCGCTTTCACTGCCCGCATCAGTGGAGACTGGGCCATCGCCCTCAAGCCCTATGAAGGCGGACGCCTCACCGTCCTACAGCGCGGCGGAGCACAGCACCCTACTTGGAGCCCGGATGGCCGCAGCGTAGCTTATGTTCAAAACGGCCAACTCTGGGTGCATGACGTCACCACAGGCAAGCGCCGCAGCATCCTCCGTGGACTGGGCCAAATCTCCGAACCCCGCTGGATGAGATGAAACGCCTCAAACCCCTCCACCTTCTGCTCCTCCCCGCCCTCTCCTGCGCTGCGCTATCCTCATGCTCCTCACTGGCGGGCCTCCTTCGCACAGGCCCAGGCATCATCCACGCCCTTGCAGACCAAGAGCAACTCGCCTCACCCCTGTCCGCAGGTGCCGCACCCATCATGACGGACCTCACCTTCTCCCGCGGCAGCTTCTCCCTCGCAGACAACCAAAAAGCAAAACTCCAAGAGTCACTCGCCCGCTGGAAAGGCAGCAAGCGCCCCCTACTCATCGCCGGTTTCGCCTCCAGCAGCACCGTGCCAGAGTACGGCCGCGTCCTCTCCCAGCGCCGTGCAGAGGCCGTGCGCAGCGCTCTCATTGAGCTAGGTTTCGATGCCGGCGCACTTCACACCACCGGTTACGGCAGTGACATCACCGCGCTCAATCCCGGCGACGTCGTTCGCATCTACGAGGCCCGGCAGCGTCCCGCACCCACACCGCTCGAATCACCGCCGGACGCAGCGCCTCCCACCACCTGATACCTCTGCATCCATGTCGAAAAAGAAGTCCCCCAAGCCTACGCTCAAACTCCTTGGCAGCTCCGAGCACCGCCTTCCCACCGCACCCAGCGCCAGCATCCTCGAGACCTTCCCCAACCGCACCCCGCAGCGAGACTACACCATCCACCTTGATGCGCCAGAGTTCAGCAGCATTTGCCCCGTGACAGGCCAGCCCGACACTGCCCACCTCGAAATCTACTACATCCCGGACAAGCTCTGCATCGAAACCAAAAGCCTCAAGTTCTACCTCGCCAGCTACCGGAACACACCCTCTTTCAACGAAGTCATCGTCAACCGCGTGCTGGATGACATCCTCTCCGTCTGCAAGCCACGCCAGATCATCGTGCGCGGTGCCTTTTCACCCCGCGGCGGCATCCAGCTCACCTGCGAGGCCCGCTTCCCCGAGCTCAAAGAACCGCTCCGTCTCTAATGAAACACCTCCTCACCCTCTGCACGCTGCTGCTCACCCTCACAGCACTGGCACAAGAAGCTCCGCCCAAGTGGAAGCTCCTCAAGCCAGCCACACCCGAAGGCTTCGAAATGAAAGAAGTCGTCGTAGCCACCTACCCGGAAGACGTGGTGAAAATGACCGTTTACGTGCCAGAGAAGCCCGGCAGCTACCCCTGCATCCTCGACATCCACGGCGGCGGCTGGGCCAAACGTCAGGTAGAGTCTGACAAGCCCATGATGGAGCGCCTCGCCCAGCGCGGCTACGTCACCGCCATCATCGCCTACCGGCTCTCCACCACCTCCAAGTACCCCGCCGCATTGCACGACTGCAAGAGCGCCGTCCGCACCCTACGGGCCAATGCAAAAGAATGGCACATTGACCCCGACCGCATCGGCTGCATGGGCGGGTCCGCCGGCGGACACCTCTCCGGGCTCCTCGCCATGACCAGCGGACTAAAGCCATTCGAAGGCGACGGCCCCCACCAGGATCAATCCAGCAGCGTCAAGGCCGCCATCGTCATGGCCGCCACCCAGGACATGTATGCAGCAAACAAAGACAAAAACAGCGAGGCCACCCTCGCCTTCTTCGGCACCACCGCTGCTGAGAATGAAGCCCTCTATCGCGAAGCCTCACCCATCCACCACGTCCGCCCCGGCGTACCGCCCGTTATCTACATCGAAGGCGAGAAAGACACGCTGAAAGTCGGACGCGCCGAAATGATGGAGAAGCTCAAAGCCAACGGCATCGAGACCGCCATCCACACCCTCAAGCACGCCCCTCACCCCTTCTGGATGAGTGACCCCTGGTGTGCCGAAACCGTCGAAATCGCCGACGCCTTCTTCAAAAAGCACCTCGCGCCATAAACCGCAGGCAAACTCGAAACAACTGCCAAGCCGCTAGCGAAAGCCTTAAGCCACAGGTCCTTTTCCTGCGTCCTCAATCCTGCATCGTGCACGGGCCACGGACTCCCAAACGAATCCAACCTTGCCAATCGGATCTGCGAACCCACTTCCAAACGGTATCACGGATCGTTTTGGTGCTTCGATACATTGTTCACCACTTGCGACGCATGAAGTCGGGAACATCATTCCCTTGTTTGCGGTAGAAGATATGACAGTCGCTAAGGCGTTCTATCGGGACCGCCTTGGCTTCACGCTGGACCGGGATGTCGGCATGATGTGCTCAGTTCAGCGAGATGGACATCCCCTCATGCTTGCTCAAAATGGTGAGTCGGCATGTCCAGCATTGGCGTGGATGGGTCTTGAAACCGTTGCCCTCTTGACACGGGCTATCAACGAAACGCCAGAGAATGAGTAGCAGCCAAAGAATCAGGCCTTGGCTTACCACATGAAGATCACGGAGGATATGGACGGCCATACTCTGTGCCTTGGCAGAGAGAGCGGTATGCACCAAGCATTCGTGAACATGGGGGGAGCATTTGAGTGCAGACTCATGGGTGCTTTCTCGCAATCCAACTTTTCGGCCACTCCGGGAGTTTCACTCCGCTGTGCGCTGTATCCTCGCGGGCACTTCAGCGATGGGGATGCCGGCTTCTCTGAGGGCGTCCCAGACCTGCACGAGCACGCCGAGGTTGGTCTCGGTATCGGCTTCGAGTTCAAACTTGGCCATTGGTCGGCTGGCTCGCATGGTGGTGAGTTCGTTTGACAGCTGCTCTGGAGAGGTTTCTTCACCGGCGAGATAGACTTTTTGTTCCCTAGTGATGAGGATGGCGATGCGCCGGTCTTCAGCTGCGGAGCTGGTGCCCATGCCTTTGCTCTGTGGCAGGGCGACTTGCATGTGGGTCTTCGTCTGGCGGAAGGTGGTGGTGGCGACGAAGAAGATGAGAAGGATGACCATGATGTCCACGAGGGACACGATGGGGATCTGAGGGATGGCGCGTTTCCTGGGACGCAGGTTCATGGCGCTGAGGTTTCAGCGTTGCCGGGGAGGACGGTTTTCTGCACTTCGAAGTGCTGGTAGAAGTTCTGTATGCCCTCCTGGAGAATGCTCTCCAGCTTGACGCCGATCATGTCCAGTTTGCGAACAAAGTAGGTGTGCACGATGACGGAAGGCACTGCGACGAAGAGTCCCGCTATGGTGCAGCGCAAGGCGACGCCGATCTCTCGGGCAACGGCTCCCATGTCAGGTCCGGTGCCGGTGTCTCCCAGGGCGGTGAACATGCCTACGAGTCCAATGGTGGTGCCCAGGAGTCCTAGCAGGGGGGCCACGCTCACCATGACCTCTAGCCACGGCAGATCACGCTCCAGTTTGTGCAGCTCTTCCTTGGCCTTTTGCTCAACGACTTCTGCACACTCTGCCTTGGTGGTGAACTGGCCGCTGACGGCGAGCAGCCCAAGACGTGCAAGGACGGAGCGGTCTCGCACAAGTGCCTCGTGTAGGGGGGTGATGTCTCCTTTCACCGCGAAGGTGGGCAGGGCCCGGAGCTGGCTGATGATGGCCGGAGGCATGAGCGTTTTTTCACGCAGGCGCATCCAGGTCATGATGGCTACGGTAACGGCCGCCATGGAGCAGAGGACGATGAGGAACATGACCACGCCGCCAGTGCGGAGTGATTCCATGAGCAGGTGGATGCCGCTCGTTTGCTGGGCCAAAAGTGTGGTTCCAAGTGCAGTCGCCACTGTCGTCATCGGGTAGCCATCAGATCAGGTGCTGACTTGGCAGCTAAATCCCGTCTGCGCAACTCCAGCTTGGCGGCGACCCAGCGGGTGAAGCGTTTCTCAATGACCTCGTAGGACAGCCAGGCGCACCCTACGGCAAAAATGGGTCCTATGACCCAGAAGAACCAAGCGGCATGCTGCACAAGCTGCCCGTTCGCGTGGCCATGGTGCAGGACTCTGCGGAGCGCTTCAAGGGCGAAGGGATGCACCAGATAGAGGCTGTAACTGATGAGTCCGACGAAGTTCATGGTATCACTCCGCAACAGGTGCCGCATCCAACCACGCTCTCGAACGACGAGAATGAAGAACAAGCTGAGCACGATGGCCGCCGGGATATGCCAGCCGTTGTGGAAAAACCAAAAGCCGGCCAGCAGGGCCAGGATGTCGAGCGGACCTGCCGCACGGGTGCTCAGCCTCTCCTCCTTTTGCAGCCACCAAACGCCAACACCGGCGAGGAAGAACCAGCCGTCGCTGTCCCACAGGTTGAAGGCCAGGATGACAGCCCAGCCCAGGAACCAAAGCGACGAACTTCCGCCCTGCTGCCGCTTCCTCCACGCGATGAACATGATGGCTGCCAGCACGTAGAATAGCGCTTCATACGAGAGTGACCAGGCGTTCTGCTGAGCGATGGGCAGCGCGAGGATGCCGGGCAGAAAGAACAAGTTGGACAGGAAGTGTGCGGTCCAAGACACAGGATCTCCAAGCAGGCGGCTCATGTCATCTCCTGCGAGGCCGCCTACCCACTCATAGCCGGTGAGTGGTCCCAGAGTGAACATGGTCAGATGCAGCAGAAGAAAGACCGGGTAAATACGCAGGACCCGATTCAGGGCGAACTGCCGCACGTCGCCGTTTCTCCAGAGCGATCCTACGATGAGATAGCCGCTGATGAAGAAGAAGAGTCTCACCGCGATGGGTCCCACGTCATGCATCCAGTGCGTGACATCCAGCACGGGCCAGAAGCCACCTTTTGCACCCATGGCGTGCACATGGAAAAGGAGCACGAGGGCCGCCGCGAACCCACGCAGCCCCTGAAGTGAGCGGTTGCGGGAGTCGTGTGATGGGGCGGTCGTGGGTTTGGACATGGGTTTCTGGATACAGGAACTGTGCCACTGCATTGTTGAGACGCAACATTGTTTATGATTTTCATAAACGATTGTTATCGGTTCTGCGGTCGCTGCCGCTTTTCGTAACGACTCCGGCGCTCGTGGAGGTCGTTGCGCGGCCCGTTTCTCCTTCGGCCTGCGCTCACCACGGCCGCCGCCGCTTCGTCGGGCTCTGCGTGACTTGGGTGTCAGGGGGCCTTCTTCTCGCCGGTGGGCGGCGCTTCACTCAAAGCCTGCCGGATGAGTGCGGGGTCGTCGGTGGTGATGCCGTCCACACCGAGAGCAGCCAGTTTGCGGGCAAGGTCTGGGTTGTTGACGGTCCAAACGTAGAGTCCTAGGCCTGCGGTGCGCACTGCTTTGACCAGGTGGGCATTCCAGTCCCAGTCGGTGCCGAGGTTGAGTCCGTCGAGCTGATGCTTCTTGGCGGTGAAGATGGCTTTTGAAATGTCGTGTTTGAGGCCGGTTTGACGCTCTTTGCCTGACTGGAGGAGATACACCTGGCACCAAGGCATGGCGGCTTTGCTCTGCGCGGCGGCCTGCTCGTCGAAACTGATGATGACAAGCTGGTGGGCGCGGGGCTGAAAAGGTGCGAGCTGTTGAGCGAGCGCGGGGACGATTGAGGGACCACTCTTGATCTCGATGAAGATGCGGCCCTTGGTTGCGGGCAGGGTGGCAAGGCATTCTGCAAGCGTGGGGATGCGCTCGCCCTGCCATTTGGGCGACTTCCATTCTCCCACGTCCAGGGCACGGAGGTCGGCCAGCGAGCTGTCCTTGACGATGAGCTTGGTACCACCGGCGGTGCGTGCGGTGTCCTTGTCATGAATGACGACGATGTGGCCGTCACGGGTCAAGTGGACATCCAGCTCGCAAGCGTCGGCACCGGACTCCCAGGCGAGCTTCAAGGCGCTCACGGTATTCTCCGGTGCATGGGCAGAGCAGCCACGGTGGGAGATGATTTCAGTAGCACTCGCAGAGGTGGCCATGAGATACGACAACACCAGCCCACAGATCACTCTGCTCGCGGTCATGCTTGCGCTGCGCGGGGCTTTCGTTTGAGAATGACGCGCTTGAAGCGGGCCTCTCCCTTGGCGCTCTCGGTGAGGATGTCCGGGTCTCCCTCAAATGCGTGGTGGATGAGCCTGCGGTAGAAGCTGTTCATGGGGCTGAGGGCGGCAGGCACTCCGGTGGCGCGAACGCGTTCCGCCATTTCTCGGGCGCGGGCGAGCATTTTGTCCTCCCGCATGGAGCGGTAGAACTCGCAGTCCACGCGGATGCGCGGTGCATCTGGCATGCGACGGATGAGGAGTCGATTGACGAGGTACTGGATGTCATCCAGCACATCTCCGCGGTCGCCGATGAGGCGGTCATGCTCCTCGGTGAGGATTTGGAGGGTGGGCCCGTCCGCGCCATCTTCTTCCTCGATGGTGACGAAAAAGCCCAAGAACCCAAGCAGGTTCTCCAGGATCTGGCGGGCTTGGTCGAGCGCGGGCTTGTTCATGACTGGATGGGCTATTTGTTCCCTTTGGAACGGCTGCCACCACCTCCCAGACGCGGCGGGGATGGCTTGTTCTTTTCTTTAGCCTTCTGCCCGGGCTGAGCAAACGGATTCACGGGGGGCGGACCAAGCGGCACGCGCTGCACTTTTTGAAGCGGGCCGTCATCGTCCGTGCCCATCTTTTTCATGATCCAGGACTGGAGGATGCTGAAGATGTTCTGTGTGGTCCAGTAGAGTGCAAGCGCCGACGCGTAGGAATAGCAGAAGAAGAGGAACATGAAGGGCATGAGCATGAAGATGCGCTGCTGCATCTTATCCACCGTGGCTGGCTGGGGGGTGAGCTTCATCTGGAGCCACATGGTGATACCCATGATGATGGGGAGCGGATTGAGCGGGAAGCCAAAGAGGTGGGTCACCGTGTCCGGGAGAGAAAGATCCTTTACCCAAAGGAAGGGCTCACCACGCAGCTCAGCGGCGGAACCGAGCATGGAGAAGAAGCCGAAGAAGATGGGAATCTGGAAAAGGATGGGCACGCAGCCGCCAAGGGGGTTCACGCCATAGTCCTTGTAGAGCTTCATCATTTCCTGACTCTGGCGCTGCTGATCGTCCTTGTATTTCTCCTGCACCTCCTTCATGAGCGGGGCCAGCTTGCCCATGCGTTTCATGGCGCGCTGGCTCTTGGCGTGGAAGGGCCAGAGGAAAAGACGGACGATAACGGTGAGCAGCACGATGGCCAGCCCCCAGCTGCCGAAAGTGGCGTGCAGCCAGTTCAGCAGGTTGATGAACGTGCGGCTGATGGCGCTGAACATGCCGTAGAACATGACGAAGCGGCGCTGCCGCTCGATGTCACGCAGCCGGTGGTATTCCTTGGGGCCGAGGTACACTTCATACTCCAGTGTCTTCGACGCGCCGGGAGAGAGCTCCACGGTGGGTAGTCCTACGGCACCTTCCACGGCGTAGTCTGTCTTTGCCGCAGCCATGTCCTTGAACTCGCTCTGACTGTGATCCACGAGGAACCGCCCCGCCCAGAGCTGGCCGGGCTGATTCTCCACACCCTCCTTGGTGGAGATGATGTGTGCGTAGAATCGGCTCATCACACCGCCCCACCGGAGGTTCTCGAACTTTTGATTGAACTCCAGTGGGTTCTTGCTGAACCAGCCGGCACCGAACCAGTTCTTGTCATGGTGATCCGCGTTGCCAGAGTCGTTCCAGAAGAAGGATGGGGGCTGAATGTCATCTGGTCGCACGGAGTTCGCCGCACCGGCATACAGATAAAACTGCTCGGACCGATAAGGTGTGGTGCCCGTGTTGGTAAAGGTGACGGTGAGGGAGAGAAGGTGATCGTCTGACTTGGGGCCCTCCGTCAGCGCATAGACCTTCTTGATTTGGATGCCGTCTCGCGTGGTGCCGGTGAAAGTCACGCTGGTGGGACTGGCCCCGCTCATGGCATAGACGGTGTCATCTACGGACTTGGCCTCTTTCCTCAGGGCTCCTATGGCTTCGCGCCCGTGCTGATTGAGATGCACCTCCCCTTTGTGCTGGATGGTGACCTTCTGAATGCCGCCGCCCTTGCTGGTGAAGTGGTAGGTCACTTCACCACGGGTGATGCTGTGGGTCTGCTCAGGGGTAGCAGGAGCGGGCGGGGCAGCTGGAACCGGTGCTGGTGCAGCCTCAACTACTGGTGCCGAAGGGGCGGTGCTGTCGGCGGCGGTGGGTGCTGTCGGCGCTGGAGCCGGACGGGGCGGCAGCTGCTGCTGGGCTCCATACCATGCGTTGAGGGCGATGCCGATGATGCAAAGGGTGACGACGATCCAGGCTTTCCGGTCCATGAGTTCAGTTTGGAGCAGCACTCAGTGTGCTACGGTGTAGGGGGATGATCGTGGGGGCTAGGTGGTTCAGGCACAGGATCATAACCATGCCCTCCCCAGGGGTGACAACGGGCGAGCCGCTTGATGCCAAGCCAGCTCCCCCTGAGTGAGCCGTGCTTCTGGACGGCCTGCAAAACATACTCCGAGCAGGTCGGATCGTAACGACAACCAAAACCTGGGCCGCCGATGAAGTGGATGGCCGGGGACAACACCCGCTGGTAAAAGCGAATCAGCAGGCAAATGGTCCATTTCATTCACGTTGACTCGGGATTCAGAATGCCGGCTCTGGCCGCTGTTTTAAGCCAATCTTTTTTGAGGTCATTCAGGCTGGCCTCCGGCGCTCTCCATCGGGCAATGACGATCATCATGACGCCGGGCTTAATCTTGGTTTGCTGTTCCCGAATCGCTTCTCGCAAGAGACGCCGAACCCGATTCCGAACCACTGCCGGACCGAGCCGACGCGTGGTGACCAGACCGAAACGGAAGGGCAGTGCCGCGTCGTCGTGGAGAACCGACAGGACCAAGAAGCGTCCCTGATGGCCTGTGCCCTCACGCTTCAGCCGCGCGAAATCTCGCGAGGCTTTGATGCGCAGCGTGGATGGCAAACGCATGGGAGGCACCCGTCATCCCGGGTCTCCGCCACCGGTTCAGCCGTGCTGAACGGTGTGGCGCTTGAAGTGAACTTCCACGCCCTTGGGCAGGAGACGCTTGCGCCCAGCACGGCGGCGACGGCGCAAGATGTCGCGGCCCTCGGCCGTTTTCATGCGCGCACGGAAGCCGAACTGCTGCTTGCGCGTTCTCTTGGATGGTTGGTAGGTCCTCTTGCTCATAGGCTTGTGGGTGAAAGTGGCTTGTGATGCGCCTCGGCGGGAGCGAGACCCTGCAGGTGAGAAACCCAAGGGTCAGCGCCCCGGCGAAACGGGGGCGCGCATACTAGCTGAAGCCGCCAAGTTGTCAAACTGAGCGTTGGGCGCTTCAAAAGTTACAAAAATTTTCGCGCTTTGGCTGGGCCCGTGCACTGCGCTCAAAGCCCTGCGGACTTGGCCTTTTCCCAAGCGGCGTCCATCTCTTCCATTGTGGCACCGGGGAGGCTCTTGCCTTGTTCACTCAGCTGAGATTCCACAGCTTCGAAGCGGCGGGTGAAGCGCGTGTTCGCTGCGGCCAGGGCAGCCTCGGAGTCGATTCCGAGCTTGCGGGCCAGGTTGACGACGCTGAAGAGCAGATCTCCCACTTCGTGTTCCAGTGCCGCCGCCGGGCCAGACATCATGGCTTCTTCAAGTTCGGTCGTCTCCTCGCGGATCTTCCCTAGCACGGGTGCCGCATCCGCCCAGTCGAAGCCCACTTTGGCCGCCTTTTTTTGAAGTTTTTGCGCTCTCATGAGGGAGGGCAATCCTGGCGAGATGCCGTGAAGCGCGGACTGCGGCGCATCACCTTTCTCGGTGCGTTTGATGGCCTCCCACTGGGTCAGTACGGCGTCCGTGGTGGCGGCGTTCGACTCTCCAAAGACGTGCGGATGACGCCGGATGAGCTTTTCGGTGATGGCGCGTGCCACGCTGTCGATGTCGAAGGTGCCGGTTTCACTGGCGATTTCTGCCTGCAACACGGGCTGGAGCAGGAGATCGCCCAGCTCATCTGCCATTTGTGCCGGGTCACCGCTGCGGATGGCGTCTGCCACTTCGTAGGCTTCCTCGATGAGATGAGGAATGAGGGAGGTGTGAGTTTGCTCCCTGTCCCAGGGGCAACCGCCCGGCGCTCGGAGACAATGAACGACGGCACGCAGCCGCTCGAAGGGGGGGAGGTCTTCTGGAGGGATGGGAAGGGGCATGCGCGTGGTTAGCATGAGGGGCGGGTGCCAGAAAGCGCAAATGGTCTCGGCCTTTCACGTTGATGGGATGAGGATGAGCTTTTGGCTTCCCTTCTCAATGCTTCTTTGTCAGCATCTGACCCACTCGCATGAACAACCGTCGTCACTTTCTCACTGCCAGCTCCGCCGCCCTGGCTGCAGCTGGTTTGTCCCATCGTCTCTCGGCTGCGGATGCGGCCTCCGGGTTGAAGGGCAGGATCAACCACTCGGTTTGCAAGTGGTGCTACAAGGGGATAGAGCTGGAGGACCTGTGCCGTGCAGGAAAGGAGATGGGGCTGACGTCGATCGAACTCACTGACCCGGAAGATTTCCCCACCCTCCAGAAGCACGGTCTGACGAGTGCGATTGTGAGCTTTCCCACCATCAAGGACAAGGAGGATAAGGCTATCGGCAGCATACCGCACGGCTTCAACCATCCTGCCAACCATGATCTCCTGGTGCAGGCGTATGAGCTGCACCTGAAGGCGTGCGCTGAGTTCGGCGCAAAAAACGTGATTTGCTTCTCGGGCAACCGCAACGGGATGGATGATGAGCAGGGCCTGGAAAACTGTGTCAACGGTCTAAAAAAGGTGCTGCCCCTGGCGGAAAAACATGGCGTCAAGCTGGTGATGGAACTGCTCAACAGCCGCGTCAATCATCCAGACTATCAGTGTGATAAGTCCGCATGGGGAGTGGAGTTGTGCAAGCGTCTGAGCAGCGAACACTTTGGCCTGCTGTTCGATATCTATCACATGCAGATCATGGAGGGAGACATCATCGCCACCATCAGGCGTGATCACGCATACTTTGCCCACTACCACACGGGCGGCGTACCGGGCCGGGCGGAGATTGACGAATCTCAGGAGCTCTACTACCCAGCGATCATGCGGGCCATCGTGGAGACGGGTTACAAGGGTCACGTGGGACAGGAGTTCATTCCGAAGCGCCCGGACAAACTCGCCTCTCTCAAGCAGGCGGTGGGGATTTGTGATGTGTGATGGTGCCCTGTTTTTCGCTCGCTGAGTTGGTTTTTTTCAGGGCCTCATTTTGAATGAAGTTCCCTGGCATTCCGTCCATGTTAACATCTCCCCCTTTGGTTCCCGCTACTATGAAGACTTTCATTGCTCGCTTCGCATTCGGCACTCTTGCGACGTTTCTGCTCGCAAGCTGCATGGTTTATGATGACCCCTACTACGGCGGGTATGGGGGTGGCTATGGTGACGGCTATGTGAGCAGTTCCTACCAGAGCACTCCGTATTACAACCGGCCGTCTTACGGCGGCGGCTACTACAACCGGCCATACTACGGTGGTGGCTATCATGGATACACCTGTTCCAGATGTCGGCGGAACCCCTGCTGCTGCCCGCGCAACGGTGGCTACTACGGTCATAATCATGATGATCACGATCGTGATCACAGGAGCAGCTCTGGCAGTTCCAAAAAGACTTCATCTAGCTCCAGCAATCGCAGCCCTAGCGGTCAGCTGAAGAATGAGCAGGGGAATCTGCTCTACCGCTACAGCGGTGGCGGACGCGGTGCTCCTGAGGGCAACCACACCAAGGACTGGTATGCCCAGCGCGGTTACGATCTCAAGAAGCTCAAGCCCTCTACCAAGCCCGCACGCTAGCCTTTGAGCGTGAGCAGGTAGGCGAGCAGGTCGGCGGCCTGCTGGTCTGGTAGGGCGTCCAGAAGACCCTCTGGCATGAGGCTGCGGCGGATGAAACGGGTGGAACGGATTTCGGTCTTGGGCAGGCGGCGGTCTGCCGTGCCTGGCTGGCGTATGACCACGGCGTCTGTGTCCTCGCTGACGTAGAAGGCGTCCACCAAGTCGCCATTCTTCATCTCTGCGCGGTAGATGCGGTAGCCGGGTTCCATGGCGGCGTTTGGGGTGAGGATGTTGCGCAGGATGGCTTCCAGTCCCATGGCACCGACGCCACTCAGGTTGGGACCTATCTGAGCGCCTTCGCTGCCGATCTGGTGACAGGAGAGACAGAGTGCACGGAGGGGTTTGCCACGCTCCGCATTCCCCTTTGCCGCCAGGGCGGTGAGTCTTGCAAACTTGGCCTCGAGCGCTTGCGCCTGCTGCTCCGTGAGCAGGGGTGGGGTGTCGATGGTCTTGGCCAAGCGAACACCGAGGGAGTCAGCCACGGGTGGGTTCGGATAGGTTTGATACGAGTGATTGGACGAATAGGTCCTGTCGAAGCCCTCCCGTATCTGCGCTGCGCTACGCTCTACTCCCCACACGCGAAACTCTGTGACGGCACCTTCGGTGCCCTTCGCAGGTCCGCTCCAGCCAATGCGGCAGCCTTCCCACTTCTGCGGGGCGGGGCGGGTGCCGACGGCATCCAGCTCTCCATTCTGATAGAGCTTCAAGTTCCCTGCTGCATCGCGCGTAACAGCCAGATGCGTCCACATATCGGGGGTGATGGGTTTATTGGAGACGCAGACATCATGAAGCTCTGGGCCGGCATAGACGCGGAACCTGGATTGGAAGAAGTTAAGCTGGATGCCGCCCGGTACACCTAGAAGGCAGTCTTCGTTGCCGATGCCTGGAGCCAGCTTTACCCATGCCTCTACGGTGAAGGGGCCTTCCAGGGTAACGTTGGCATCGACCCAAGCGTTTTCTTGGCCATCGAACAGCCATACCTCGCGAAAGGCACCGCCGAGCAGCTCCTGGAGCTGGTCCAGCGCCGGATCATCTCCCAACACGGTGGCGAGGCGTTCCACGGTGGGGCCATCCAGATCCGTTTGTGGTAGTGACTTGTCCAGGAGCGCGGCGACGATGGTCCGCGCCCCGTTCTTGGTGCTGGAGAGTGCACTCAGCGAGCTGCGGCGTTGCACGGGCTGCAGGGATGGATAAAGCGCCAAGAGCTTCGTGCCTGCATCAGGGGAGCGTGAGGCTGCGAGTGCTTCGAGCGCCGCCTCTCGAACGAGTGCATGGGTATCCGTCTGCGCGATGGTGGCGAAGTGTTCCGCCGCGTCGCTGCGGAGGTCGCGAAGGGTGAGCAATGTGGCTCGGCGTAGTTCCGTCCTCGCTGCGCTATCGGAAGACGAGGGGCTGCCTTCGGCCTTGGTCATGGCCAGGAGATCGGCTTCTAGGGTTGTAAGTTGGAAGCCACCGATGAGCTGCAACGCGACAGTGGGTGCCACTTGTAATAGGGCGCGGGCTGCGTCGGTCAATAGGGGTGCAATCTGCGGGGCATTGAGCTTGGTGCGTTGCGCCAACAACTTCTCAGCTATGGCCAGCCTGGTCTTGTCGTTCGCTAAGAGGGCTTTCAAGGATGTGCCAACGCCGGGCTCGTTTGGAAACTGTGCCAACCGAAGCAGTTCTTCTTCGTTTGGAGCGCGCTCGAGTCTTGGCAGGAGGTTGGCCACGTGGGCGGAGCTGCTTTGAGGTTCGAGCGCCAGTGTAGCGAGCACGAGCGCTTCGATGGGCAGTTGGCTGGCTTTTTCAGAGCCTAGGAACTGGGTGACGAGGTCGGGGTGGCGTTCCAGGAACATGCGCACCAAAAAGCGCTCGAATTCGCGGTCGTATGCTTCACGCACAGGGATGGGTTTCGGTCCGCGGGAGGAGGGCATGGTGGGACCCGGAAGGGAAGGTTTGGCAAAGGTGAGGAGCTCGGGGATGTTCTGAAGCGTCAAGGCCCGTCCAAGCTGGATGATCCTTCCGGGCTGGGTGTCAGCCATATACTCTTTCGCTGCCCAATGGTCCTCAGGCAGTTGATTGCGGTCCTGGAGTTCTTGCCATGCTAGATGTGCCCTTCCTACTGGCTCCTCACCTAGATGGGCCTCAAGCGCTTTCTGGCTCAGTTTGGTGAAGTCCGGAACTTCCGGGTTGGTGCCTGTGGGTTTCACACGCCAGATGCGGCCCCGCGTTTTGTCACGATCTGGATGCGCTCTGGGCACTTCGTTGTGGGAGATGATTTTGTTGTACCAGTCCACGATGTAGATGCAGCCATCTGGCCCGTTGGTAAGCGCGACGGGGCGGAAGAAGGGGTCTTCACAGGTGATGAAATCTGGGAGCTGAGCGAGCTTCCACCACGCTCCGTCCCGGTGCATAGCGACGGTCTGGACCTTGGAGGTGATGGGGTTGGCTACTGCCATGGTGTAGGTGGCTTGGGTGTCCCGCAGTGGGCCGCTTTCGATCAGTGCCAGTCCGCTCAGGCCGGTTCCACCCATTCGAAACTCTGCCTGCGGAGGAAAGTCGGGTTGATAGCTCTTCTTGAGTCCTTCCATGCCTCCGGGATAGTAGGCGTATTCATGGAAGGGCATGATGGGGTAGCCGTAATCATTGGCTTCCTGTATGAAGGCTTCTCCGGCGCGCGTGAATACGAGGCCCCAGATGTTGTTGGGCCCTGTGCTGATGACTTCGAAACCTGCGCCATCGGGGCGCATGCGTGCCATGCTGCATTTGGCCCACTCAACGGTCGTTTCGCTCCCGGGTTGGCGCACTAGGCTGTGGTTGAAAAGTCCCTGTGCCATCCAAATCCAACCGCCGGGTGCACGGGTGAACTGGTGGGGAAAGAGGTGAGAGTCCTGAACACCGAACCCGGTCAGGACGACATCGAAGGTGTCCGCCTTGCCATCTCCGTTGGTGTCTTTGTAGAGCTTCAAGTCATGGCCGTGCTGCACGTAGCAGGCGTCACCATTTCCCCATGGCAAAATGCCGAGGGGGATGGCGAGGCCATCTGCGAAGACGGTGGGGTCAGTGAGGCCGTTTTCGGGAAGGTTGGAGGTGAGGGATTCTCGTGGGTAAACGAGCACTTTGTCCCTTCCTCGTGAGGCATAGACGGCCTCGGCTGCGGCAGGGTTTTCATTCGCATCCACGGGATACTCGAGGGCGGTCTGAGTCCACATGCGCCCTCGGTGGTCAAAATAGACGCTGACAAACTTTCCTATTCCGTCGCTCTCCTGCACGACGAGTTCGATCTCATAGCCCTCGGGTAGTTTGAACTTTTTCAGTTGTTCTTTGGCGCTGAGTGCAGTTCCCTGCACATCGTTGTAAGAGATGTCACGCCCCTTGGGTGATGAGGATGCTTTTGCCTTGGGTTTGGCCTTCGGCTGAAGGTCGCCCACCTTTTTCCATGTGGGTGCGCCCGGCGTGGGCGGTAGCTCGGTGATGGTGATGTCCTTCACTTCCACAAGGCAAACGCCGCCACTGTGAACTTGGGGCGCGATGTGGCCGTCCAACGCAACGTTGGGATCGGTTTCGGTGTAGTCGTGGGCAAGCACGCCGTTGATCCAGGTGCGGATGCGTGGTCCTTCTGCGAGGATGCGGTATTCGTTCCAGCCAAAGACGTCGATGACCTTTTCCAGGGCAGTTGGATCGATGACCTGGGCGATGACTTGGTTGCGGCGGTGTTCATCGTAGATTTTGCCAAACCATCCAGCGCCACAATCCACTTGGTAACCACTCATACTCTCGCCTTCGCGGCGCGAGCGGATTTGGATGCCGGAGTTGATCATTCCTGTGGTAGGGTCACCACTGCAACGGATGGCGAGCTTCAACTCGAAGTTCATGTAGGACTTCTTGGTTGAGATGAAGTGGTTTTGCTGGATTTTCTCGGTGCGGGAGCCGCCAGTGATGACGCCGTTTTCGACGCGCCAGATGGCTGGGTTGAAGTCCCAGCCCTCAAGGGATTCGCCATCGAAGAGGCTGACTGGCTGCTGGGCGCTGGCCACGATCGTGGTGAGGCATGCGGTGAGCAGAGAAAGGAGACGTGGTTGCATCTGGTGGAGAACGTGTTCTAAGACTGCCGCCATGCACTGGATGGTGCACAAGGTCCTGACTA
>CAZIGH010000025.1:0-74979 GCA_964538625.1 uncultured Verrucomicrobiaceae bacterium | reverse complement strand
GGGAAGTCTCACGACTTCCTCTACGTCCGCACCGTAGAAGCAAACGTGAGTTTGCCCGCCATGCGCTCGGACACCCAGCACGCCTCGGTTCGTTTCATCGGCCTGCACGTAACCACCACCCACTGTCCCAGGTGGTGCACTTCCAAGTGGCCGCAAGTGGTGCATTTTGAAGTGGCCGGTGACACCATGTCGTAGCTTTGGGGAGTGCCGTTGATAATGGTGTATAGGTCCAGGGCATTTGCTGATGCGCTCAGCCTTTCAATACGACACCCGCGTTCCCACTGCTGGCTCCCGCGGCGTCTCGCTTTGATTTTCATCAATGGATCAGGCTAGCCCCCGGGCAAGGGCGAGGAGGGCCGCGTGATGGCGCTGGATTTATTACGTATTGATTAACTTTCAGCTTCCCTGTCGGAAGTTCCTGTGTAGAATCACTAGAAATAACATACTTGTCATTTGGTGCCGCGTCTCCCTATCGCGCGCCTCAGGCAGGGTCCTCATCCTCCATTCGTGCGGCTTTGCCGCTATTTCGGGGGCTTCCCTTTTCCATGAAAATCAGGTGCTGGCGTGACCAAGCTGACCAAGGGCGGCAGCTTGCCCTGAAACAAAACGTCACAGTAGTTGCGCAAGATGCCTGTCCGGGGCATCCTAGCTGCCCCCATTTGATCCCGTGAGCCAAGAACATCCCACCGACGACCTTCGCATTCAGCGCATCAGGCCCATCATTTCGCCTGCGTTGCTAATGGACCAGATCCCGCTCGCTGAGAAGGAATCCATCTTTGTGGAGCAGAGCCGTCTCGTCGCGGAGCGCATCATGCAGGGCAAGGAAGGTCGGTTGCTGGTCGTGGTGGGGCCGTGCTCCATCCATGATCGTGCATCTGCCATGGAATATGCCTCAAGGCTGGTAAAGCTGCGTGAGGCGCATGCCGGTGAGCTGGAGGTGGTGATGCGGGTGTATTTTGAGAAGCCGCGCACCACGGTGGGCTGGAAGGGACTGATCAACGACCCGCATCTGGATGAGTCATTTGACATTAACACCGGACTGCGAGTCGCGCGCGAGTTGCTCATCGATATCCTCAAGCTTGGTCTGCCAACGGGCACTGAGTTTCTCGATGTGATCACGCCGCAGTACATCGCAGACGCGGTGGTATGGGGAGCCATCGGGGCGCGGACTACAGAGAGCCAGGTCCATCGTCAGCTGGCCTCTGGCCTATCCATGCCGGTGGGCTTCAAGAACGGCACGGATGGAGGTGTGCAGATAGCGCTGGATGCCATCCAGGCCTCTCAGGGTCAGCATCACTTCCTGAGCGTGACGAAGGAGGGTGTGGCAGCCATCGTGACCACACGCGGCAACAGCGCTTGCCACGTCATCCTGCGCGGCGGCAAGCAGCCGAACTTCGATGCGGATTCCGTGGCCAATGTGGTGGCACAGCTTCAGGCGAAGGGGCTGCCGCCGCATGTGATGGTGGATTGTAGCCATGGCAACAGTCTCAAAGACTTCCGCCGCCAGCCCGGGGTGGCGCACAGCATCGCCGAACAAATTTCTGCGGGCAGCAAGGCCATCACCGGGGTGATGATCGAGAGCCATCTGGTGGAAGGCGCGCAGAAAAAGCCGGAGACGTATGGCCAGAGCATCACGGATGCCTGCATAGGCTGGGAGACCACGGAGCTGGTTCTCGAAGAGCTGGCGGCGGCGGTCAGAAGAGCAAGGTAAAGGCGGATGACCCCGGAACATCTCAATGCCTTCTCTACCTCCAGCATTCTGGTGGTGGGGGATGTGATGCTCGATCACTTCGTATGGGGCAACGTGCGGCGTATTTCTCCCGAGGCACCAGTGCCGGTAGTGGAGGTGGTACGTGAGGACCTGTTCCCCGGAGGAGCGGCCAACGTGGCCAGAAACTTGGCAGAGTTCACCAAGCACAGTTTTATCATGGGCAGGGTGGGGCGGGATGGTGATGCGGACAAGCTCTGTGAGCTGATGCGTGAGGAAGGTGTAAGTACTGACACATTGCTGCGGCATGAATCTCTTCCTACGATTTCCAAGACCCGCATCGCAGCGCGTCAGCAGCAGATCGTGCGGGTGGATCGTGAGACGCTGGCTCCCCTGTCGGATCATGAACTGGCCGAGGTGGAACGGATTGTCCGGGCAAAGCTGCCGCACCTGGATGCGCTCATCATTGAGGACTACGGCAAGGGCTTCGTGACCCAGGCGCTGGTGGAGCTGCTCTCCAGGCTGGCGGCAGATGCGGGCAAGCTGTTGACGGTAGATCCCTCACCACGCAATCCACTGGACTGGAAGGGAGCGTCTCTGGTGAAGCCGAACCGGCTGGAGGCGTTCGCAGCGGCTGGAATCGAAGACCGTCACACGGCGGGAGATCCATCCCGAGATCCGCAGTTGCTCGAAGTCGGAAAGCGGTTGCTTGGAAAGTGGCAGGTGCCGCATGTGCTGGTCACTTTGGGTGAGCAGGGAATGATGATCTTCAGCAGGGAGGATGAGGGCCAGCCCCATCACATTCCTACGCGGGCTCGGGAGGTCTATGACGTCTCGGGCGCTGGGGACACCGCCATCGCGTTGCTCACGCTGGCACTCACCTCTGGCCTTAGTCTGCATGATGCAGCCGAGGTGGCGAACCACGCCAGTGGCATCGTCGTTGGCAAATTGGGCACCGCCACCGTGAAGCCGGATGAACTGCTGGCTGCGTTTGGCTCGTAGCTTAGCATTTTCGTTTTGGGGTTCCTCCTGTTGAGATTGTGAACGTTCCTGTAGTTCCGCTCATTCCTTGTAACAGCGTCATGCAGGAAGTGGAAACAGCCTGTGCTTCAAACGTCGATATAGCGGTTTCTCCAGTTCCCATGAATAAACTTCACCTTGCGGCATCGCGCTTTGAAAGGCTACCGCGGGAGGTGACGGAGCTTATCTGCCGTCCGGGCTGGGTGCATTTGGGTGAGCCACCCCTGGACGTCGCTGGAGAAGTGCGGGAGCACTGGGAGTGTGGGCGCTGGTATGGTGCGCTCAAGACTTGGGCGGCAGGCTGGTACCGTAGCCGCAGACCTCGCTACTCGGAGGATGAACTGAAGCGGCTCTACGATGTCTGCGAGTTCAGACCCTTTCATTTCACGGCAGGAGGGCGGTTGGACTTTGAGGACGATCAGTTCGAGTTTGTCTTCAGCGAGCACTTCTTTGAGCACCTTTTTCTGGATGAGGCGGTGGCGCTTTTCCGTGAGTGCTTTCGCATCATGAAACCGGGCGGCATCATCCGCACCAGCGTGCCGGATGCGGATTTGAGGAGTTATTGCGACATCGAGCCAGCGGGTTTCCCCTCGCCACGAGTGCCGTGGAGTCATCATCAGAAGCACAAGTCGAGATGGAATGTGTATGCGCTCAGTGAGGTGCTGAGGCTGACGGGCTTTGAGCCGAGACCCGTTATGTGGTGTGACCGGGATGGCACGTTTCACGAGGAACTCCCTGCTGGAGAGTTGACCGGCACGCTTGCTTACTTGCGCAGAATGCCTTCCTTGATCGTGGATGGCATGAAGCCATCCGCATCTCTCCCATGACCTCAGACGACATCATCCTTTCCGAGCTTCAGGATCACCAGCGTGCGGTGGAGCACTTGATCGCCGAACGCGGCGTCATCGAGCAGATGGCGGAGCGCGTGATCACCTGCCTGCAGGCCGGCGGGAAGGTGGTCTTCTTTGGCAATGGCGGCAGTGCAGCGGATGCCCAGCATCTGGCGGCCGAGTTTGTGATCCGTTACAAAAAGAATCGCCGTTCGCTGCCGTCCCTGGCATTGACCACGGACACGTCGATGCTGACTGCCTGCGGAAATGACTTCGGTTTTGAGACCATCTTCTCTCGTCAAGTGGAGGGGCTGGTGGATGCAAGGGATGTCGTGGTGGCCATCACCACCAGCGGGAACAGTGTGAACGTCATCAGGGGATTGGAAGAGGCGAAGAAGAAGGGTTGCTTCACCATCTCGTGGACGGCTGCTGGTGGTGGAGAGATTGCGAAGATGGCTGACCTGGCCTTCAAAGCACCGTCTGCCACCACGGCACGCGCTCAGGAGTGCCACATGCTCGCCGGTCACATCTTGTGCGAGCTGGTGGACCGTGTGTTTGACACCTGAAAAAGCGGTGGCAGGCAGTCGTGCAGGCTGCGGACATTGAGAGATGAGCGAGGTTCTGCAAGTGGAAGCCGCTGCGGCATCGCCAAAGTCGAGCACGAGCCTATTGCGAAACGTGCGTTGGCTGGTGAGCTACCAGAGCGCGCGCTGGATCATCGGCTTCCTCATGGGGGCCTGGGTGGCCCGGGTGCTGGGTCCGGAGGACTTTGGCGTGCTGGCCACGGCCGCTGCGGCGTCCGCGCTGGCTTGGTGTGGCATGGAGCTGGGGATGAAACAAATCATCATCGTGGAGCTGAGCCGGAGAAAGCGCATCGCCGCGCTGGTGGCAGGTACTGCGGCGAAGCTGTGGATGGCCTCGGGTGTGGTGTTTTCACTGCTGGCGGGGGTGTGGAATGCGTCTGGTGAGGGCGCACCGCGTGTGCCGTGGTGGGTGTTCTGGGCTACGATGACTCCTCTGTTGCTGATGTTTTTTCAGATTCACAACTACTGGGAGGAGGCAAGCCAACGCAGCTTTGTGGCGGCGAGGAATCGGATGGCTGGCTACTTGGCAGCAGCAGTGGTTCGTCTTGGATGCTTGATTGGGCTGCCCACCGTCACTGCGTTTGCATGGACGAATGCTTCGGAGCATGTGGTGTCTGGTGGACTAGGGGCTGTGTTCGGGGCGCGGAGGGGACGCAGCGTTTGGTTGCGTGGATGGCACTGGAAGATTGCGAAGTCTTTTCTTCTGCGTGGTGGTGCGGTAATCGTGGGGCAGTTCGGTATGCTGACGCTGCTGCGCGTGGATACCATGATGCTTGAGGACATGCGCGGAATGACCGAGGCGGGAATCTACGGTGCAGCGGTGAGACTCAGTGAGATGGCTTATTTGATCGCGCCCATGATCATCACCCTCATGCTGCCAGCCATTGCTGCCGCCGTGAAGTCTGGAAATGGCAGGGTGGTAGAACTGGAGGGGAGGGCGTCAGATCTGATCACGGCGGTGGGTGCTGCGTCTGTGGTAGGGCTGCTGGCAGGTGGTCCACTGGCCATACGCTGGTTGTTCGGTCCGGAGTTCATGAGATCTGAGGCGGTGCTGCTGGTGCATTGCCTCTCGGTGGTGCCGCTGTTCATGATGGAGTGGCGGACGGCGATGCTCATCGTCATGGATCGACTGGGTATGAGCGCTGCGCTCTCCTGGGGCGCGGCCTTGCTGAATCTGCTGCTCAATGCGCTCTGGATACCGGAGCATGGTGCGCTTGGCGCAGCTTGGGCCACAGTGGTCTCTTATGTTCTGGGAGGAGTGCTGGGCACTTGGCTGCTGCCTGGCTGTCGGTGGATGGCGTGGTCGCAGGTCAGATCGCTAGCTGCACCGTTCCGTTGGATCGCATTTCCTCGCAGGGAGTGGAGCAGAGTCTCCCGTGACGCCCAGTAGTTCTGTATCATGCAAGGTCAATCACAGGGTCCTGGAGTGGTGGTGGCGATCATCGGCACCGCGCTGCTAGCGCTCTACACCTCCACTTCCATCCTGACGGGTGGCGGCAACACACTGGCGGACTTCTTTTTCTACACGATGGTTGGCCTTGGAGTACTCGGCGCGCTGGCTCCAAGGCTTACGTTCTGGGTCTTCCTGGTGCTGTGTGCGGTGCTGGACCTGATGAAGCGGCTGCTCATCTTCGGTGGTTCCATCGAGATGGTGGACCTCTTCTGGGTGCTGGGAGTGGCACCGGTAGCCATGTGCGGCATCGTGTTCGGTCTGGTGATGCGCATTCTCTTTGGCAAGATCACTGCGGACTTTGGAGATGTACGCAGACTGGTGGGTGCCATCTTGCTGAACGTAGTACTGGCTGCATACATGGTGGCGAAGGGCGGTGGCATTGGTGGGACGATGAGGCAAGTGGCCAACTCGTCATGCTACGCGGCGCTCCTTTTTGTGGTGCCGCTTTTGTTCCGTTCACCACAGGAGATCATCGGGTGCCTGAGAGCGATCATCCTCATCTTCGTGCCAGTGGCTTTGTATGGTGTGTATCAGCAGATTTTCGGCTTTCTACCTTTTGAGGTGGACTATCTCAAGACGGGTCTGAGTATCGAGATTAAGCAGCTTGAGGCGGACCGAGTGCGGGCGTTCTCCACTTTGAACTCTCCTCCATCTTTGTCCGTAGTGTGCTGTTCCCTAGCGGCGTATGCCTGGACCATTTCATTCTCCAGGGCGCGCGAACTCGGAAGGGGTTTTGCCACACCGGTGGCGCTGCTGTTGGTCCTCACCTTTCTCGCCGGCTGGATGGCCAGTACTGCACGCAGTGGGATCATCCTGTTACCGGTGGCGGTGCTAGGGGCGTTCTTGTTTCAGAGCAAGCGGGGTGTGCGCCTGTTTTACGGGGTGTCGTTAGGAGCCTTCACCGGCTTGGTCCTGCTCTCACCCATCCTGATCACGCAACTCTTCGTGTGGACGGACGCACTGGTTTCGATGACGGGCGGAAGCCAATTCTTCCGGCATGTGTTGAACATGAACAGTTACGTGGACCGGCTTCAGGGCTTTGCGAACGTTCTCATGAATCCACAGGCGTACAGCTGGTTTGGCCTCGGTGACCCTACGGAGCGTAGCACGGCGTTCTACAACCACGATCCGGTGAGCGAGGCGCTGCTTTCGTATGGGGTGGTAGGTTTGGGCGCTGGTCTGCTGGTAGGGGGTGTGCTGTTGTGGCGCATTCACGGGGTGGTGGCTGGCATGAAGCACCCGGTGCTGAGGTCTCTGGCTGCGGCTTGCCTGGCGAATGCGGCCGGGAGCGTGGCGGTGTCTCTTCTGAATGGCAACTTGTTGGGTGTTTACCCGATCAATGTGTTTTTCTGGGGCAGCATCGCCTTCACTGTGGCACTGAGGAGGTGTGATGATGTGGTGGTGGCCCAGCTTCGGAAGATGAAGACTGCACCTGCTAAAGCGGCAGTCACTCCTTCAGCACCGAGTGCCCGGGTGAATCCCGGGAGATTCGCACCGGTGCCTAGACCGGCTTCAGGGGGGGCGACTGCATGAACAAGGCGCTGAACAACTCAGTGGCCCTGCCGGCCTCGCGCTCGGTGGACAGCATGTGGCTTTGGGCTGCCTTGGGGAGCGGGATCCTCGTGTTGTTCGCCTTTCAGCCTTATGCAGCGGGTTATGGAGACCTGAGAAAGTCTCTGTTCACGATTTGTACCGACGCGTGGTTCAACCCCCAAGACAGCACGTGGCAGCACGGAGCGTTGGTGCCCTTTGTGGTGGGCTGGCTGGTCTGGCAGCGGAGGAGAGAACTGGCCAGCATCGCCCCGGAGGGTCGGTTACTGGGTGCGGTGGGTAGCGCTTTTTCGGTGATGATCTACTACGTGGGGTTCAAAGCGCACAACTACTACCTTGGCGCTGCGGCATTGATGATGCTGATTCCCTCAGGTGTATTGTGGCTCTTCGGCTGGAAGATGCTCAAGGGGCTCTTGTTTCCACTGACCATGCTGGCCTTTCTCTGGCCGCTGCGCTTTCTTGAGGACACACTGGGTTTCGAGCTACGCTTTCTCATGGTGCGCCTGGTAGGTTTTATCCTTGATCTATTCGGTGCTCCGATTGTGCGTGACGGGACAACTTTGATCTCTGCGGCAACGGAAAGCCAGGCAGCCGGAGATTGGCTTCGTCTCAACATCGAAGGTCCATGCAGCGGCATGAGGTCGCTCTTTGCTTTGGTGATGGTTTCCGCCCTGTTTGCCTGGCACCGCACCCGTTCCGCGTGGCAGAGGGCGCTGTTGTGTGCACTGAGCATTCCTTTTGCGGTGCTCGGGAATATGGTGCGCATTTTCTTGCTAATCATCGGCTCGGCCGTGTTTGGGCAGAGTTTTGCAGTTGGTGATGAGGAGGTGGAAACGTCCAGCTTTCATTTTCTCTCAGGCATAGCGGTGTTCGTCGTGGCAGTGCTGGCGCTGGAGGGAACGGCTGTGCTCATGAAACGCTGGAGCGTCAGGCAGAGGACATGATGCGCGCTCTTTGCTTTTTTGTTCTTTGCCTGGCTGTCGTTTTGGCCTGCCAGTTCTCGCCGCCTGTCCAGGGTGGCTCGGAGGCCGGCGTGGTATTGGCTCTTCCCCCGCGAATCGGCATGCTGGTGGGCAGGCCAGATGAACCAAGCCAGGTGGAGCGGGACAACCTGCCCACGGACACGGAGTTCGCTAAGATGACCTACATGACAGCGACGGATCGAGATAATGAACGGGACATCGCTCATTTTTCGATCGTGCTGGCTGGCAGCGAGCGACGTAGCATTCACCGTCCGGAAGTGTGTCTGAAAGGGCAGGGCTGGTCGGTCACCGGACAGCGTATTCGGGAGGTGGACCTGGGAAGGCTGGGTAACTTGAGGGTGACAGATCTGGCGATTGAGCGGGTGGGAGGTGGCGTGGAAGGTCGGCCTATGAAAGGGAGATACGTTTACTGGTTCATCGGCACGGATACCACCACGCCGAGCCATGCGGAGCGCATCTGGCGGACGACGCTCGACAGCGTGGTAAACAATGTGAATCACCGCTGGGCGTATGCTGCAGTCAGCACATTGGTGACAGAAGGACATGATCCCTCATACACTCGGGAAAGGCAGCGAACCGATGAACAAACCGAGCGTCTCATCGACTACATCATCTCCCACACCGCGCCCCATTTTCAGAAGTCGTTGCATAAGGATGGAGGGCTGCTGACGAGTCGGAAGGATTCATGAATGAGCTTGAGAGCAAGATCGAGCGTCTTCGAGCATGGATGCGGGCACAGGACCATGTAGCCGTGGCCTATTCTGGCGGAGTGGACTCTTCGCTGGTGCTGAAGGTGGCCACTGATGAGCTTGGCAGCAGGGTCGTGGCGCTGTTGGCGGTGTCAGCGAGTCTTCCTGCCTCTGAACGCGCGGAGGCTCATGTGGTGGCGCGTCTCATAGGAGCGGAGGTGAAGGAAGTGGCAACGTCAGAACTGTCTGACGCGCGTTATCAAGAGAATGCGGCTAACCGCTGCTACTTCTGCAAGGTCAATGTGTACGCCAGTCTGCTGGAACATGCGTCTCAATCCGGGGATGCAGTGCTCGTGGACGGAATGAATGCGGACGACACCATGGACATCAGACCAGGGCGTGCTGCCGCAAGAGAACTCGGGGTTCGCAGCCCGTTGCACGAACTGGGCTTCACTAAAGCGGAAGTGAGGGCTGCAGCTAGGAGGCTGGGCCTTCCGAACTGGGACAAGCCTGCCGCTGCCTGTCTGTCCTCCAGGATTCCTTATGGCACACCCGTGACGGAGGAACGTTTGGCTCAGGTGGAGAAGGCGGAGTCTGAACTGAGGGCTCTCGGCTTTGGCGAGGTGAGGGTGCGGCATCACGGGGACGTGGCACGGGTGGAGCTTCCTGTGGACCAGTTACAACTCGCGCTTCATCGGGCGGCGAAAATCACCTCCAGCCTTCGCCGCGCGGGATTCACCTTCGTGAGTCTGGACCTAGATGGTCTGCGCTCGGGCAGTCTGAATGAACCGCTCCGCAAGCGGGTGACGTCATGAGCAACTACCGGGACATTTTGTATCGCAACTACTCGGCAAACTTCGGTGAGCTGAAGGCATTCGATGAGGGCCGTAGCCAATATCCGCTCTACGAAGTGGTTTATGCATCGTTCAAACCAAGAAAGGATGCGTCCATTCTGGATGCAGGTTGTGGAAAAGGGGAGTGGCTCGGATGGCTGAAGCAGAAGGGCTATACTAACCTGTTCGGGGTGGACGGTTCCGAGTCAGATTTGAAGCTCGCCAGTTCATGGCTGAACGGTGTCACGTTTGAGTGTGGCAATCTTCTGGAGCATTTGGACAGCGCCCAAGAGCAGTACGACATCATTCATGCCAAGGATGTGATCGAGCACCTGACGAAGGACGAGATTGTGAAGCTCGTGATGGGTGCGAGGCGCGCATTGAAGCCTGGCGGACAGCTTTGGATTCAGACTTTCAACGCGCAGGCCCCGCTGGCAGCTGCCACACGCTATGGAGATTTCACGCATGAAACTGGCCTCACGCCGCAGAGTCTGGCCCAGTGCCTGAGGGCCTGCGGGTTTGGTAGCGTTCGTGTTTTTGGTGTTCACTATTGTTCTGCTTCTTTGGGAGGCGTAGCGAGACGCTTGATGAGTGCGCCAGTGCATTGGACAAGCCGTTTGATTCTCAGGCTCCGGCATGGTGGTTCTGGATCGGCTCAAGATGAGGTGGATCGCTTTTGTGTTTTGCCGGACATGCTTGCCGTGGCATCATGAAGGCGCTGGTTGAAAAGTTGCTGCCATCTCGGCTTCTGACGGTGCTACGTCAGTGGAAGCGCGGCTGGGAGAGGCGAAGAAACTCCTCCCGCTCGGTGGAGGATGTGTTTACTGACATCTATTTGAATCAACGCTGGGGAGGAACGGCGGGTGAGTTCAGTTCAGGAGGGGGAACGCGGGACGAGCGTGTGGTGGTGCCTTACCTCAAGGCCGTAACCAACTGGTTGCAGGAGGCCACCCAGGGAAAGGCAACGGTGGTGGACTTGGGGTGCGGTGACTTCACTGTTGGCTCGCGGATCGTCCCGCACTGTGGACGTTATGTGGGAGTGGACGTGGTGAAACCCCTCATCGAACACCATCAGCGTCACCACTCTGGACAGACGGTTGGCTTCGAGCACCTGAACATCATCACTGACCGCCTTCCAGACGGAGAGGTCTGTCTGGTGCGGCAGGTGTTTCAGCATTTATCGAATGAAGAAATCGGCATCATTCTGGGCAAGCTAAGGCAGTATCGGTATGCGATTGTGACCGAGCACCTGCCTGATCCTTCTGGCTCCGTAGTGCCAAATCTGGACAAGGCCCATGGTGCGGACATTCGCCTCTCAGTGAACTCTGGAGTTTATCTTGAGCATCCGCCGTTCTCTGTGCCGAAGAATGAGATGAGGGTACTTCTGGAAGTTCCTTGGGAAGGGCATCATGGAGGCGTGCTTCGAACAGTCGTCATAAGCCATGACATCTGACGTGATTATTGATAAGCGTAGGCAGCTTCGGCAGGGATTTCCGGAGGTGGTGATGGGAGAGGGCAAATCGGTGGAGCAGATTGAATCTGCGATGGTGCAACTTCATGACTTCGGTGGACATGCCTTTGCGACGAGGGTGGACGAAGCAAAGGCGATTCGTGTGTGTGAAGCTCTATCGGAGTGCGTGTGGGACCGTGTTTCTCAGACGCTCATTTGGAACTCTATGCCGACTAGCGGACGTAGCATCGCTGTGGTGGCTGCGGGGTCTTCAGATGTGCGTGTAGCCGAAGAAGCTGCCAAAACGGGAGAGTATCTGGGGCACCAAGTGTTACGTTGCTATGATGTGGGGGTGGCGGGCATTCATAGGCTCATGGAGCGGCTGACTTTCGTTGAAACGGCGGATGTCGTGCTGGTAGTGGCGGGTATGGAGGGGGCTTTGCCCAGTGTGGTCGGTGGGCTGGTGGCACAACCTGTCATCGCGGTGCCCACGAGCGTGGGCTATGGCACGGGGCTTGGCGGAGTCGCTGCTCTGATGGCTATGCTCAACTCATGTGCCGCAGGTCTTACGGTGGTGAATATTGACAACGGATTTGGCGCAGCCATGGCGGCGCATCGGCTTCTCAACTTGCTAGAACGAAAGGGATGAATTTTAAGGGACTCAGGGACGGCGTCTTTAAGGCACAGAACGAGAGAAATGCTCTGCCGCGCTTCGTTGCCCGCAGATATTTGTTCGGGCTGCTCGAGCGGATTGGCCTGCATGTGGTGGGTGATCACTTTTACGAACCGATTCCGAATGTTCGTGAGCTCAAAACTCACTACGACCCCAGTCTGCATGTGATCCCTGGCCACGATCTTTCGCTTGGCAGGTTCGAAGACGCACAGGTGGCAAGACTTGAGACGTTCGGTCCGGAGTTTGCCTCTGCGGCGTCATCGTTTGGGTACGACGATACGAACTACTACTTCAGGGGCGCAGATGCGATGAGCTGGTACTGCCTGCTGCGAGATACCAAGCCCGACTCCGTGGTGGAGGTGGGCCAGGGAAGCTCCACGCGTGTGGCCCTGGCGGCTCTGGAAAAGAACGCTGAAGAGACTGGTCATGCCCCAAAACTGTTGAGCATAGATCCTTACACCCGGTTGCTTGGCACTGAACTGAAGTCATCAAAGGTGCAGTTTGAGCAGTGGCATGAACCGGTGCAAAAAGTGGATGTGGGAGAGATGGTGACTCGTTGCGGAGGGAACGCCATTTTGTTTGTGGACTCCAGCCATGTCCACAAGGCTGGCAGTGATGTGGAGCATTTGATGCGGCATGTGTATCCTAGGCTGCCGTCCGGTTGCCTGCTGCACGTCCATGACATCGTGCTCCCTTATCCTTGGCCGCTGGAGTTTTATACCGAGCAAAAGTGGTTTTGGAACGAGCAGGACATGCTGGAGGCGTGGCTCGCCTATAATGAGGCGTTTCAGGTCGTGCTTCCCGTGTTTGCCCTGCACAGGGACTCGGAAGCGGTAAGGGCGGCGATGACAAGAGTGGCCCCCTCCATGCCTCGCCGAGATGAGGGTTACAGCTTCTATCTGCGCAGGGTGCGCTAAGTTTTGAGCAGCACGAAGGTCATCACCTGGCTGCCGACCCATCCCGCGATGGGTTGGGTGAGCATGAACCGGTGCTGGAGCGCTCTTGAGAAAGAACTTCTCAGTGCGCCGCCAGAAGATTTTCAGATCAGGTGTCCGCTGACCTTGGAATCCGTAGAGCAACCGGGTTTGGGACGGTTTCGCAGGGCATGGAAGCGGTCTGTGGAGTATCCGCTTCTGGTTCGAAGCCGCGCAGCATCCGATGTGTATCATGTGCTGGATCACAGCTTTGCGGATTTGCTTGACTGGCTGCCTAGTGGGTCCAGATCAATCGTCACCGTGCATGATGTGATTCCGCTCATCGAACCCTATGGCATGAGCCTGGCGCAACAACGCCGCTTCCGGAAGCGCGTCTCTGCGGTCTGCCGTGCGGATCGTGTCATCTGCGTTTCGGAGTTCACGAAGAGGACTCTTTTGCAGGAGTTTGACCTAGATCCGGAGCGTGTCTGCGTTTTGCCGAACGGGGCAGAGTTGACGGTGGTGACCAAGGAGAGTGAATCAGACCCGTTTCCCAGAGCGAACGGAATCAAACTGCTGATGGTGGGCAGCGTTCTGAGGAGAAAGAATCTGCGGGTGATTCCTCCGGTGGTTCGTGAACTTCGTCGTCGTGGGTATGACGTGTGTCTGCTGAGAATAGGGCAACGACTGACAAGTGAGATGGCGGAGGAAGTGAAGTCAGCTCTGGGTAGCGGCGGGATGCTCTGTGAACTGGGTCTTGTCCCTGATTCAACTCTTCACGCAGCTTATGCTTCAGCCGACGCGTTGATCTTTCCGTCCACGCTTGAGGGATTTGGGCTGCCTATTCTCGAGGCCATGGCTGCGGGTTGCCCGGTAATAACCTCCAATGCAGCAAGTCTGCCTGAGGTGGGAGGAGATGCGGTGCTATACTTTAACCCTCATGATGCTGGAGAGGCAGCTGACGCATGTGTGAGGCTGATGTCGGAACCTGGGCTGCGAGATTCTCTGAAAATGAAGGGTGAGCGGCGGGCTTCCCAGTTTACATGGGCCAACCACTGGATAAGGCTTTGCGCTATCTACCGTGAGGTTGCAAATGCGTGAACGGTCGGGATGAAGGAGGGACTAGATGAAAACGCTTTACTTTGACTGCATCGCCGGCGTGAGCGGGGACATGATCCTCGGTGCTCTGATTGACGCCGGTCTGGATGTGAATGGTTTGCGCGACGAACTTGCGAAGCTTCCTATCCGTGGATGGGAGTTGCGAGCGCGACGGGTGGACAAGAACGGTTTTGCAGCCACGAAAGTGGACGTGGTGGTGGGTCCGCAGCCTCATGCACGGCCTCTGCCGGAGATTGAGCGCGTGATTCAAGGGAGTTCGCTGAGTGACGGGGTGAGGCAGCAAGCACTCAAGGTGGTGCGGGTGATAGGTGAAGCGGAGGCCAAAATCCACGGTATGCCAGTGGAGGAGGTCCACCTTCATGAGGTGAGTGGCGAGGACGCGATCATTGACATTTGCGGAGTGCTGATCGGTATGGAGAAGCTCGGCATCAGCCAGTTCGAGTGCAGTCCGCTGCCCATGGGGAGAGGATTTATCAAGGGAGCACACGGCCAGATTCCGTTGCCGGCTCCTGCCACGGTTGCTATTCTGAGGGGCGTGCCGGTGCATGGTGCCATGGTGGATGCCGAGCTGGTGACACCTACTGGTGCGGCGCTGGTTAAGCACTTATGCGGTCGCTTTGGAGGGCTGCCTGCGATGAGGCTGGATGCGGTGGGCTACGGAGCGGGAACTTGGGACCTGACCATTCCGAACCTGCTTCGAGTCTTCATCGGGCAGGGAAATGCAACTGCGGGCTTGGAACGAGACACGGTGGCTGTGCTGGAAACCAACATTGATGACCAGAATCCCGAGCAACAGGCTCATGTGATGCAGAGGCTGATCGAAGCCGGTGCCTTGGATGTGACGATGACTCCAACGCACATGAAGAAAGACCGTGCAGGGGTGATTCTTAGTGTGATAGCCAAACCGGAGGACCGTGACGTGATGAGAGATCTCATCCTGACCGAGACGAGTTCACTGGGTGTGCGCGAGCAGGAGCTTCAGCGTTCGTTGCTGCATCGGGATAGAGTAGAGGTGGAGACCCCTTGGGGAAAGACGTTTGTCAAGGTGGGCCACCTTCCCAACGGACAGCACAAGTATGCGCCGGAGTTTGAAGATTGTCGGCGGCTGGCTCGGGCGGCCAACGTGCCGCTGCGGGAGGTTTATGTGGCGGCCGAGACTGCTGCTCGCTACGTGCACGAGATGGCACACGGTCACTCCCACAAACACTGAGCATGAAAGTGGCATTGCACCAGGGTGAGGCGGTCTATGATGAGTCGGTGATCGGTAGGGTGAGTGCTGCCTTGGAGATGCTGGGATTGGACGAAAGTTTTGTGCAGCCCGGGGATCACGTGGTATTGAAGCCGAACTGGGTCAAGGAGCATGACGAGAGATTTCCCGGTCCAGATCAGTGGGTGCATGTGGTGACGCATCCGTTTGTTATTGAGGGGGTGATCGAATGGGTCGCTCCCAGGTTGTGTGGCAGCGGTTCGATCACCATTTGCGATGCGCCTCAGACGGACTCCTCCTTCGCTACGCTGCGACGCTACTGCGACCTGGATGGGATGCTGGAACGCTGTCGGCGCAGGCATCCCGGTGTGAGCATCGACATTTTGGATCTTCGGCCTGAGGAGTGGCACGCGGTGGATGGTGTGACGGTGAGAAAGACTGTGCTGCCGGGTGATCCGAAAGGTTCCACCCACGCGAAGCTGGATGAGGATAGTGAGTTCGTTGGCTTTCATGGCTTAGGGCAGCTTTACGGGGCGAGTTTCAACATGGCAGAGACCAATGAGAAGCATCGGGGAGAGACCCACGAATACATGCTCTGCCGCACGCCGATGGATGCGGATGTGCTCATCAACCTTCCCAAGTTGAAGTGTCACAAGAAAGTGGGCCTGACTTGCGCACTAAAGAATCTGGTGGGGATCAATGCGAACAAGAACTGGCTGCCGCATCATACGGAGGGAACGCCGGAGCAGGGTGGCGACCAGTTTCCTGCGGGTACGCTCAAGGCGAAGCTGGAGCATTCGCTCATGGGCAGGATCAAGCGCGTGCTTTTTGGAAACCACTTGCTCAGCCGTTTGTTTGTTCCGCTGAAGAAGTTGGGCAGGCTGGTGTTTGGCGATACTCAAAAGGTGGTGCGAAGCGGTAACTGGTATGGAAACGACACGTGCTGGCGCATGGTGGTGGACTTGAACAAGTGTCTCTTTTACTTTGATGGAAGCGGCAGTCCGCGCCGAAGTCCGCTACGTTACTTGGCCGTAGTGGATGGCATCATAGGTGGTGAGGGGAATGGCCCCATGGCACCAGATGCCAAGCCGTGTGGCGTGATCTTGGCAGGTACGAATCCGGTGGCGGTGGACAGTCTTTCGTGCGCATTGATGGGGTTTGACTGGCGCAAACTGCGGATGCTTGTGGGAGCGTTTGCGGTAAGGCGTAAACCGCTGGTCGGTTTTTCGTATGATGAGATTGAGGTGGTCTCGAACGACCCCGGTAAACACAAGCTGCTAAGACAGTTCGGCGCTACGGATGGGTTTGGTTTCAAACCGCATTTTGGTTGGGTAGGTGCGGTGGAAATGGAGTGATTGTGATGTCGCTGGAAGACGCATTGTATCCGCTGCTCAAATGGTATGAGGCGGCACCGCAGGGACTGAAGTCAGCTGCTGGTTATGCGTATCGTGCGCTGCCAGCTTCTTTGAGACATGGCGGCAACTACAGCCGGTTTTGTGAAGAGGCGAGGGA
This sequence comes from uncultured Verrucomicrobiaceae bacterium, assembly GCA_964538625.1. GTDB lineage: Bacteria > Verrucomicrobiota > Verrucomicrobiia > Verrucomicrobiales > Verrucomicrobiaceae > JAEUHM01. Next base: position 58,453 of record CAZIGH010000025.1, on the reverse strand, counting down.
TGTGGAGGAGTGGAGTGCGGACCAGATCCGGGAGTATCAGGTAGGGGCGCTACGGAAGAGCCTCCTGGCGGCTAGGAAGTCGGCGTTTTACTCGAAGCGGTTCAGGGAAGCTGGTGTGGATCCGGAGGTGTTTCAATCTCTGGAGCAACTCAAAGCGTATCCGTTTTTGACCAAGCATGATTTGCTGGAGCATCGTGAAACGATGGTGAATCCGGAGTTTGGTTCTTCGCAGCGCCTGTATCTCACCACGGGTGGTTCAAGCGGCGTGCCGGTGGGGTTCTACCTGCACAGGGGGGTGAGCCGTCCGAAGGAGCAGGCATATCTGGATGCGCAGTGGTCGCGGCGGGGTTATTCACCCGGAGACAGAGTGGCAGTGATTCGCGGCGGCGTTACCTCCAGTCGGTCGGATGGCAGCATTAGCTACTTTGATGCGACCCGAAACTGGCTGGTTCTCTCGTCCTATCACCTTACGGCGGATCGTCTGCCTGAGTATATGGCCCGGTTGAACGAGTTTGCGCCGCAGCACCTTCATGCGTATCCGAGCGCGGCTTTGATGTTGGCGAGAGGGATGAGGGAGAAGGGGCTTCGTCTCTCCTTTCAACTTCGCTCACTGCTCTGCGGCTCAGAAAAGCTGACCGCTCAGGATCAAGCCTTTTTGGAGCATCACTTTGAGGCCAGGGTGTTCCACTGGTATGGGCACAGTGAACGCGTGGTGCTGGCGGGTCAGGGGCGGACGTCAAATCATCTCTACTTCTGGCCCACCTACGGATATGCTGAGCTTGGCGAACCTGATGAACAGGGGCTCTGTGAGGTCATAGGCACTTCATTTCACAACCTGGTGATGCCACTGATCCGATACCGCACTGGCGATTATGTGCGGCTTCCAAAGCGTTTGGATGCGGAGTTGCCAGGACTGGAGGTGGAGGCCGTTGTGGGGCGTGAGTATGAGTTTCTTGTCAGTGCTACGGGGAGGCGAGTTTCCCTTACTGCGATCAACATGCATGATGGCATCTTTGACGGTTTGCTGGCGGTGCAGTTTCGGCAGACGAAGGCCGGGGAAGTGGATTTCTGTTACCAGCCTGGGAGGCAGTGGCATACCCGTTACGTGGACGGAATCCGCACTGGCTTGCTGAAGAAACTGGGAGACGACTTTGAGGTTCGCTTGTTGCAGGTGAGTGAGGTGGAGAAGTCGCTGACGGGAAAGCACAAGTGGCTCATTACATCATTGAAATGAAACAGCTCGCACAGTATCAGGACGGAAGGCTTGAAGTGCAGGAAGTGCCTGAGCCAGTGGCTCCGCCGGGTGGTATCCTGGTGCGTACTTTGTGCTCTGTGATCTCTCCCGGTACTGAGAAGATGAAAGTGGAGCAGGCCAAGATGTCGCTCCTGCAAAAGGCCAAGGCACGGCCTGACCAAGTGAAGAAAGTGCTGGATACGGCGCGGACGCTGGGCTGGAAGTCAGCGCTGGAGAAGGTGCGGAACCGTCTTGAGTCACCTACGCCTCTGGGTTACTCCGCTGCGGGTGTGGTAGTGGCGGTGGATGAGCGCAATACGAGGTTCCAAGTGGGGGATCGCGTGGCTTGCGGGGGCGCGGAGTGCGCGCACCATGCGGAGTTCATTGCGGTGCCGGATCTTCTGGCGGCGAGAGTGCCTGAAGGAGTTGAGGATTGGCAGGCGGCTTACACGACCCTGTCTTCTATCTCCATGGAGGCGGTGAGGCAGTCTGATGCGAGGTTGGGCGAGCGTGTGCTCGTAGTGGGACAGGGGCTGGTGGGTCTGCTTGCCACGGGGTTACTTCGCAGTGCCGGGGTGCGGGTCATGGCGACGGATCTTTCTGCGCAGAGACTTGAGACGGCACGGCAGATGGGCGCGGAGCGTGCAGTGAATCCCGTTCAGTGCAGTGTCGAAGCCGAGGTGCGAGAGTGGACTGAAGGCCATGGCGTGGATGCGGTCCTGCTGTGTGTGGGTGGCCGTGGGAGCGAGGCGGCAGACACAGCGATCTCCTGCCTGAGAGATCGTGGCGTGATGGTGATCGTGGGCATTTACGATGCGGAACTTTCATGGAAGACGGCATACATGAAGGACATTCAGGTGAGATACAGCAGGAGCTACGGCCCAGGGCGCTATGATGCGGCGTATGAGTGGGGTGGCCAGGATTATCCCATCGGGCACGTGCGCTGGACGGAGAATCGCAACTTTGAAAGCTGTCTGCACCTGATGAAAACGGGGGCCTTGGACCTGGGTCCGGTCACGACGCGTCGAGCTTCTTTTGCGGAAGTGGTGGCGGTTTATGATGAGCTGATGCGTTTCGGGAATGCGGATATCGGCGTGGTGCTGGAGTATGGTGAAAATGCGATATCTGGCGGAGTGCCCGAGTTACAGGAATCATGCAGGACGCCGGAGCCGCAAAGTCCGGGTGAAAATGCAGTGTCGAGGGTTGCGGACAGATTGCATGTGATTGGGGCGGGGAACTTTGCACGTACGATGCTGCTGCCTCACGCGAAGGGAAGGATTGCGTTCGGCAAGGTGGTGAACGGCACGGGTTTGAGTGCGAGGCACGTGAAGGAAAAGTTTGGGTTCGCGGAGGCGGCTACGGATGCGGAGCAGGTGTTTCGGGCGGTGGATGCCGGGGCCGTCCTAATCAGTACCCGGCATCACCTTCATGCTCCCATGGTTCTGAGCGCGTTGAGCTGCGACAGGCATGTGTTTGTAGAAAAGCCGCTTTGTCTGACACGGGATGAACTGCATGAAATCGATATGGCCACGAGCACCTCTCGCGGCAGCATCATGGTTGGGTTCAACCGCCGGTTTGCCCCTGCGACGGTGGCTACGTTGAGTCTGCTAAGATCGATCTCAGGGCCAAAGACGCTCAGCTTTCACGTGAATGCGGGAGTGCTGGCGCCGGACCACTGGTATGCAAACGTGGCGGAGAGTGGTGGGAGAGTGTTGGGCGAGGCGTGTCACTTTTTTGACTTTGCTTGTCATCTGCTGGGCAAGCCGGTGAGTGTGGTGGCGCAGACGGTGGGGCGTCCTAAGGTGCCGGATTCGATTACAGCGCAGGTGTCGTTTGAGGACGGTTCTTCAGCTCAGATCGTTTACACTGCGGAGGGAGATGCGGCCTATCCCAAGGAGAGTTTTCGACTCTCTGGCAGCGGGTTTGTGGTGGAGTGCGAGAACTTTCAGACGCTAACAGTGTGGCAGAACAGGAGACGCCGAGCGAGCCAGCATCGTGGTAAAGGCCATGCGGAGGAGGTGACATCGTGGGTGGCGTTTCTGAGGGGTGATGCGCCGCATCCGCTGGCCTATGCGGACTCTAGGCGGAGTATGTTGCTTACCTTTGCGGCGCTGGACTCCATTCGGGAATCGCGCTTGGTGCGTCTGGAGCCTTGACAGGCGGTATCGGATGGGTAGGCGGGTGGGAGAAGATCGATGATGGCAGGCAGTTCAAAGCTTGGCTGGTATGCTCAAAGGCTTCGGGCGATGAGTCCCGGCGAGGTGCTTCATCGACTCCGGGAGCGGTGGATGCACAGGAGCGATGCTGCCTTTGTGGCGCAGCTGGAGGGGATGGATCCCGGGTCGTCTGTGCCGCAGACGCCTCTGCTACCTCATCCGAATACTGTGCCATGGAATGTGCGGGTGGCGATACGGACGGATGCTGAGGAAATGATGGCTGGTCGCTGGACCTTGTTCGGCTGGCGGAAGTGTGATGTGGGGTCACCGCCCTGCTGGCACAGGGATGCATCGAGCGGGGTGATCGTGGAACCCGAAGGGTGGTCTCACAAGCTGGATCACAGACATCTTCCTGACGGAGCTGATGTGCGAACGATCTGGGAGATCAACCGTTGGTCCCAAATGACGCGACTTGCCATGCACGGCTGGATAGACCGCAATCAAGAAGTTTTGCAGACGGCTCAGGCGTGGGTGGAGGACTGGCTGGAGCGCAATCCGGTGGGCCACGGCGTGAACTGGACGAGCGCGCTGGAGGTGGCGCTCCGGCTGATGAACTTCACATGGCTGGATGCGCTGGTGGAGGCTGCGGGCAGCGATGGCATGAGACAGAAGCAGGCCGTGCTTGCGCGGCGTGTGGTGCCGGCTCACGCGCTCTGGGTGGCGCGCTACAAATCCTTCGGCTCTTCGGCAAACAATCATCTCCTCGGTGAGCTGGCTGGGCTGTTGCACGCGGTGAAGCGTTGGCCTGCCCTGGAGGCTAAGGTGGGAACAGCCAACGAAATCTGGGATGGCATCGCTGACTGCGTGCTGAAACAGTTTGCTCCTGACGGAGGAAACAAGGAGCAGGCGCTGCATTATCACTTGTTCGCGTGGGAGATGGCCTGGCATGCCAGAAGACTGATGGTGGTGCACCGGGAGGATGTGACACAGCGTCTGCGGAGCGCAGCAGAGTTTTTCGTGAGGATGCTCCACCCTGTGGAACCCTGGGACTTCGGTGATTCGGACGATGCTGAGGTGCTGCCGCTTGCGGTGAACCGGGAATCTGCGGCTGCGGAGTGGCAGCATTGGATGGCTGGTGGAGATGATGCAGGTGCCTTGCGCTTCTGGCTTGGTGCGTCGCCCCTGCGTCTGCCTGGAGGTGATGGTCAGTGCTGGTGGCTTGCACCTGACAGCGGTATGGCTGTTGGTGAGGCTGCGGGCTGGATGGCTAGGCTTGATGCATCTCCGCTCGGATACGGTTCCCTGGCGGCGCATGGTCACTGTGATGCACTGCATTTGTCTCTGTGGGACGGAGCCCATGCTTTGGTGATTGATCCCGGTACCGGCGGTTACTACGGCATGAATGAGCGCCGCACTCGCCTTGCCGCATGGGATGCTCACAACGGTCCGCTGCCTGAGGGCGGATACGTTACACCACGCAGATTGGGGACTTTTCTGTGGGCCGGGCATCACCGAACAGCAGTGTTCAAGTCTGTCGATTCACAAACGCTAAGCGCCGAGTTCAAACACGAAGGCCGGATTGCGACTCGCACGGTGACATGCCGTGCGGATGGGGTGATAAGGGTGACGGATGAGATGTCTGGTGACGGACGTTTCGCCACCCGCTGGTGTTTGGCTCCAGAGTGCAGGGTGGATGCTGTGGAGAGTGGCAGGGTGATCATACGGCGTGGGGCAAGGAAGTGGCTTCTTCAATGTGGAGGAGAGGAAGTGGCAGCTTTCACCATTGAGGACATGGATGTGTCCCGGCGTTACGGATTGCTTGAGAAGTCGGAGGTCGTCGTTTGCAACGCAAGCAGGCGCAGTGTTCTGGACTGGGCGAGAATCGGTTAGAGATTTTTTTCTTCATGAATGTAAGCATCTTTGGTCTCGGCTACGTCGGGGCGGTGACGGCGGGCTGCCTTGCGGGGCGCGGACATAGGGTTGTGGGAGTGGATGTGCAGGAGGCAAAGGTGCAGGCGTTCAATGAGGGCTTGTCGCCGATCATTGAGCCTGGGCTTGACCCGTTGCTCTCAGCGGCGCGACGAAACGGGCGTTTGAGCGCGACCACGGATGCGATGCAAGCAGTAGGGGAGACGGAGGTGTCGATCGTCTGTGTGGGGACGCCTTCGCTGGAGAATGGAAGGCTGAATCTGTCTTATGTGAGCAAGGTGGCATCGCAGATCTCGCATGCGATAGCTGCGAAGGAGACGCACCATGTGGTGATTTTTCGCAGCACCATGCTGCCTGGCAGCACGAGAAAGCTGGTGGAGGAGTCTTTTGGTGAACTGCTTGAAAGCGGTGGTGTAGAGATTTGTTACTGCCCTGAGTTCCTTCGGGAGGGGACAGCGGTGAGGGACTTTGACGAACCCTCTCTGGTGGTGGTGGGTACCGCCACTGGAGCCGCTCCAGCGGGAAGGGAGTCGGTGGAGCTTCTCGGGCGAGATCCGTCCATGCTCTCTTGGGAGGGAGCGGAGATGATCAAATATGCCTGCAACTATCTGCACGCACTGAAGGTGGGCTTTGCCAATGAAATCGGGCGGCTGAGCAAGCATCTCGGCGTGGACGGTGCGCAGGTGATGGACGTGGTGTGCAAGGACACGAAGCTCAATATTAGCCGTTACTACATGCGTCCGGGAAATCCATTCGGAGGATCCTGTTTGCCGAAGGATGTGAGTGCGCTGGGCGGCTTTGCTCGTATCGAGGGTGTGTACATGCCTCTGCTCGAAAGCACGCTGCCTACTAACGCGGCGCATCAAGACGCTCTGTTGCGGCTGGTCACCGCCAAGGAGAAGCGCACTGTGGGAATACTTGGCCTAGCGTTCAAGGCGGATACGGACGACCTGCGTGGCAGTCCCATGGTGGCGCTGGCGGAGACGCTGCTTGGGAGGGGGTACGAGCTGCATGTTTATGATCCGCAGTTGAACCTCTCCCGCCTCATCGGAGCAAACCAGGCTGAGATCAACCGCCGCATGCCTCACCTGGCCAAACTGCTGCGCTCCTCTCCGCGTGAAGTGGTGGAGCAGAGTGAGGTGGTGGTGGCTGCGCAGAAGTGTGCAAGGCTCGACGAGTTGACCGCTTCGGCGAGAGCGGGACAGTTTGTGATTGATGTCAATGGCTGGCCGGAGTTGAAACAACTTCCGTGGAGCTATGAGGGGTTTTGTTGGTGAAGGTGAAGCGCATTCTCATCATCGTCGAAAATCTGCCGGTGCCACTGGATCGCCGGGTATGGCAGGAGGCCTGTGCTCTGCGTGACGCGGGTCATCTGGTGACGGTCATCTGTCCGCAAATGCGTGGGTATGTGACGCCGCATGAGGTGCTGGACGGCATTACCATTTACCGGCACTGGATCAGCGGTGAGGCAAGGGGGACCGGGGCCTTCGTTGCGGAATACGCCTCTGCCTTGTGGGGAGAGTGGTGGTGTGCGCTGAAGGCTTGGCGGAACGGGGGATTTGATGTGATGCACCTTTGCAATCCGCCGGATCTTTTGTGGCTGGTGGCGGCACCGTTCAAGTGGCTGGCGGGTGTGAGGGTGGTGTTTGACGTGCATGATCTCTGGCCGGAGATGTTCGAGGCCAAGTTCGGTCGTCGCGGGGCACTCTACTGGGCAGTGCGGTTGGCGGAGCGCTGCACACTGGCGCTGGCGGATGTGGTCATAGCTACGAACCAAAGCGTGTTGGCTGCGGTGAAGAAGCGTGGTCGAAAGGCGGATGACGATGTCTTTGTGGTACGGACGGCACCGAATGCGCTGGACACGTCAGTTCCACCCGATCCTGCGCTTCGAAACGGGAGGCGTTATCTGGTAGGCTACATCGGAGTGATGGGCAGTGCGGATGGCGTGGAATACCTCATCCGTGCAGCGGATCACCTAGTGCATCGAATGGGGCGCTCCGATGTGCAGTTTCTGCTCATGGGCAGTGGGCCAGAGCATGGTGAACTGGTGAGGCTGCGCGACGATCTGGGGCTTGCGGAGTATATTTCCATGCCCGGACGTGTGAGCAATGAAGAGTTGTTTCGGGGCTTGCAGACCATGGACGTTGGAGTGGCTTGTGATCCCATCAATGACTACAATGACCACTGCACCATGAACAAGACGCTGGAGTATATGGCGTTCGGGAAGGCGCAGGTGATGTTTGGTACCAGGGAAGGAATGGTGTCTGCCGGGGACTCTGCTCTTTGTGTCATGGAGAACTCACCCGAGAAGCTTGCGGAGGGAATAGCGGAGCTACTGGAGGACGAAACGAGGAGGTCTGAGATGGGGCGGAAGGGTTATGAACGGCTAACACGGGAACTGAACTGGAACCGTAGCGTGGAGCAGCTGCTGGCCGCGTACGCTAGAGCTTGGAAACGATGAAGCTGCAGATGCTGTCCACGGTGTTTCTGTTACTGGGCTTTCTGCTCACGGGGGTGCTGGGTACGGACACATCTCTGCTGTTTTTCTGGCCGGGTTGTATTGCGCTGGGCTTGGCTGGTGTGGTGGCCACCCTGGGCTGGCGCATGAGAGTGTATTCCGCACCGAGTGACTGGTGTCTGCTCAGTGTGGTCGCTCTTGCTGTCTATTTGGTGAGCCGGGGGCTAGCCTCCCCTGTGACTGAGTATGCGAGGCAGGATGCGGTGATGGTGCTGGCGGGTCTGGTAGTCTATGTGCTGGCGGCGACGAGCTTGAGCCATCCGAAGTGGCGCATGGCTATGTTATTGGTGCTTGTGCTTCTGTTGCTGGGGAACCTCATGGTGGGATTTGTCCACTTCTCGGGGCGCTGGGCGTTTCACGTGGTGCCGTCTTTTGCACGTACTTTTTCCGAGGGCAGGGTGGGGGGCTTCTTCAACAATGCAAACCACCTTGGAGCCTTTCTTTCGATGTCCTTCCTGCTTCTTCTCGGAATAGTGTTCTTTGGACGCAGTGGCGTGGTGGTAAAACTGCTGCTCGCTTTTTTGTGCGTGGCGGTAGTGATTGAACTCAGGCTTACCCTAAGCCGTGCGGCTCTGCTGGGAGCGGGGGCGGGCGCGGGGCTCTTGGTGCTCATTTCTCTGTGGCTGGTCTGGCGTAGCAATCGGCCTTTGTTTGGCATGATTCTCTCTGGGGGATTGGTTGTGGCGGTACTGAGTGGGGTGGTGGTGTATCAAGTGGGTGCGGAGAGCCTTCGGCGGCGGATGGCGAACTCGCCTGTCGAGAATGACGTGAGGTTCAGCATCTGGCGCAGTGCGCTGGAGCAGCATAAGTTGGCGCCGGTGACAGGAACGGGTTCGAGGACTTTTGAGGACTACGGCATTATGCTTCGGGATCCGCTGGCACCGGGTCATCAACGGGATCCCATCTTTGTTCACAATGAGTATCTCCAACTTCTGGCTGATTACGGTTGGGCAGGCGTGGCTTTGATGGGGCTGGCGATTGCTCTACACTTGGGCAATGGGCTGCGTTTTGTGCGTTGGTTTGCCAGTTGGCGTTTTCCGGAAACGGGGTCGATGCGCAGTGACTCGCTGGCGCTCTCGCTGGGGGCGTTCGCGGCGCTGGTGGCCGGGCTGGTGCAGGCGGTGTTTGAGTTTCATTTTCACGTGCCTGCGCTGGTGCTGCTGGCAGCTTTCTGCGGAGGTGTGTTGATGAATCCGGGCTACAACTTGGAGTCTCATCAGCCGCGCCGCATCCCGGGCCTTCGTCCGCTTAGCAAGCTGCTTGCAGGTACCGCAGCGCTTTTGTTGCTGGCTGCAAGTGCGCGTTTCGGGCCGACAGACCTTGCACTTTCGCAGGCTGAGATAGCACGAGAGCGCGGGGACCGTGAAGATGAGACGTACTGGCTGGAGCGTGCACTGAAGTCTGAGGCTGAGAATGGGGAAGCATACTACCGCATGGGCTTGCTGCTGCTTGAGGGCGTGGAGGACCCTCTGTCAGAAGAGGGTCGGAGCCGCCTGATGCGGGCTCATGGGTTTCTTGAGCGCGCAGTGCAGATCAATCCACTGCATTACCTGTATCATGTGGCGCTGACGGATGTGCTCGATGTGCTGGGTCGTGAGGAGGAGGCTCTGGCCTCGGCACGGATGGCTGTGAGGACGGCACCGCAGCATGAGGAGGCAAGGTTAGCCCTGGCGCTGCATCAAACCCGCTTCGGAAAGTTTGAGGAAGCGGAGCGCACCTTTTTGTGGGTGCAGAAAGCCTCTGCCCAGAATGCGCCTGGCGAGATGACGTGGTTTGACTATTACCGTGAGATGCTTGAACTCGCCCAGCGGCAGGCACAGGCGGTGCTGGCAAAATAGAAGGGCAACCGGTTCAAGAAGGCAAAGGCGGCCCAGCAGCCGCCTTTTTTGCTGTCCACAAGCCACGGATCAACAGGACTGGGAGAAGCAGAGCAAGATGGCTCACAGCGAGCGCAGCCTCCATGAGGCAAGTGATGCGCGGCTCTGTGGCGGTGGGCCACTCATTGAGGACATGGGGAAGCGCAAGCACGGATACGATCAGCGCTGAGGACAACGCGTGTCGCGCTCTTGGTAGTGGGAGGGCTAACGCTACGCAAAGCGCTGGCCACAACCACGGCGGCTGTGGAACGACGGTGTGCCGAAGTGAGCAGGCGAATGTGGAAGCGAGGTGGACCAGATGAAAGACTGCCAGTGCCAGCAGCGGCCTTTTGGTACGGAGTCCAAGCACGAGGATGAACACCACGTGCCCGACAACATCCGCCTTGAAGACATGATGCATAACCAGCTTCAATGGCTCGACATGCCATGCAAAGGCTGTCGCAGGTGGAGGTGGTGGCGTGGACGCTGTGGCTGGTGCCCAAGTGAGCGGCTTGCTGGCTTCACCGGGAAACAGCACCTGAGCGCGCTGGCTGGCCTCTCCGTCGAGGAGGGTGATGATGGTCAGCGCTGCGGCTGCGTGGGATGCGAGGCTGACAGTGAGGCTGGACTCTTGCGCTGAGGGCGCATGGCTGGCCACGGCGAGAAGGTGGACCTCGGTGGTGGTGTCTGAGAGGGGTTGGTTGCTCACACCGTCCATGGGGGTTATCTCCCAGGTGAGGCCGGGCACTCCGGAACCGTAGGCAAAGCGGATGGTACGGGAGATGTAAGAGATGGCCTTGGAGGTGGTTTCCGCCTGCTCGTCCGGTGTTTGGTCGCGATACCACTCCACGCCCACGGGGGGCATGGACGCGGGTGAGGTGGAGATGATAAGGCGGGGATCGACATTCAGCCGCAGGGTGTGAGGGCCATTGCTGGCCATCTCGATCTCAAGCTGGATGGACGGAATCTGGTGTCCAAGCGCGCTGCCAGCGAAAAGCAGCCACGCAAGCAGCAGGGTTTTCACTCCGTAACGCATGGGCATCAAGCGCTCGCAGGCTGTCCCAGGGCAGGCAGCAAATCTTGCCGGGCCAGCAGGTCACGCACACTGAAGACTGGCAGCTCCAGGGTGGACACTCGTATCAGTTCGATAAGGAAGGGCGTTAAACGATCCATCTCAGCCACGGACGTATGGGCCAAGCCTGCGATGATGCGAGGATCAGCGCGGAGTTTTGCGAATACGTTGGACACGCGGAACATTACCTGTCCGCTGTCCCAGTCGAACTCAAAGCCGCCCACGTTCAGCTCCTTGTTGGTCCGCATCACCAGCTCGGCCACCGCCCTGAAGTGAGAGGGGGGAGCGAGGAGAGAACTGCTGGCTACAATGGTGACGATGCTTGCCTCGCTGTGGCTCTGAGCGTGGAGGATGACTTTGGTGTGGTGGGCCTCGAACGCGCACTCCACTACCTCCTGTCCTGGAACTACGCGATACTGCCAGCCCATCGACTTGAAGGCTTCCATGACGGTGGCGTGCAGTGCGGACATAGTTGACCGGAAGGGTCACCATTTTCAAGTGGTCGGGGCGGCGAGATTCGAACTCACGACCTCCTGCTCCCAAAGCAGGCGTTCTACCAGGCTGAACTACACCCCGAAAATGGCGGGCGGGAAGGTGCCGGAGTTCCTTGCGTTGGCAAGGGAAAGGATTGTTGAAAGGGCGATTTTCTTTACCGCCGCTTCTGGACCCCGCCCCATCGTAGTCTCTGCCGATTGTCAAATAGGTGAAAAAGTCATGTTTTGGGTGGCGTTTGAGGTCGCATCCCTATGAAATCCGCCCTTCTTGGACTCCTCACAGCAGGACTCCTCGGCAGCGCTGAGGCTGCCACCGTCTCCACCCGCGACGCCGCCCGGCAGATTGATGCCGTTTTAGAGAAAACTTGGGCAGCGAAAGGCGTGTCCGGCAATCCCCGTGCCGATGACCATACGTTTGTGCGCCGCATTTACTTGGATGTGATTGGACGCATTCCGACGACGAGGGAGACAGAGGATTTTCTGGCCGACAAGAGTCCTGACAAGCGGGCTCAGCTCATTGACAAGCTGTTGGCTTCAGAAGGCTATGTGCAGCATTTTTTCAACTACTGGGCCGACGTGCTGCGTGCGCAATCCAGCGGCAACCAGGCAGGAGCCGTGACCGGTGCCGCCTACGTGACGTTCATCAAGGACGCGCTTCGGACCAACAAGCCTTATGATCAGTTTGTCCGTGAACTCGTGGCCGCCCAAGGCAAGGCTTGGGACAATGGTGCCATAGGTTACTACATGAGGGATCGGGGGATGCCGTTGGACAATATGGCAAACACTGCCCGGATCTTCCTCGGAACCCGCATGGAGTGTGCCCAGTGCCACAACCACCCCTTTGACAAGTGGACACAGATGCAGTTCTACCAAATGGCTGCATTCTCGTATCCGGTGGAAACGCAAGATTACTATGGCGGTTCCATGTATGAGGTGAACCAGTATTTGCGCGAGCAGGAGAGCAACCTGAGGGCCTCGTTCAAGGAACCCTCAAGGCCCCAGCGCCCGAACCCGCCAAAGAACAATGGCAAGCTCAGCAAAGAGCAGTGGGAGACCCTTCAGAAGGAATACACTGCAAAGCAGTCTGAATACGCCGCAGCCATGAAGAAGTGGGAGGCAGACGTGAAGGAGGTAAATCGCAAACGGGATGAAGCCAGGCAGAAAATGCGCCGTGAGCAGCGGAACTACCAGGAAGCCATTACCGACATTCGCAATACGATGCGCTACACCTCCGTCAGCACACGTGACCGCAAACTGTCGCTGCCCCACGACTACCAGTACAGCGACGCCAAGCCCCGCTCCGTGGTGGCCCCCGCTGCCATGATGGGGCACGCCGTGGAGCCTCTCCCCGGGGAGAGCAACCTCCAGGCTTACGCCCGCTGGATGACCACCAAGGACAATCCGCGCTTCAGCACGGTCATCGTCAACCGTCTGTGGAAAAGGGCCTTTGGCTTGGCGCTCATTGAGCCCCTGGATGAACTCATGGACAGCACCGTACCCATGAATCCCGAGATGCAGAAGCACCTGGAGAAGCTCATGGTGGACCTCGGCTTTGACATGAAGGCCTTCCTCCGCGTGCTCTTCAATACCCAGACTTACCAGCGTGAAGTGACGAAGAAAGAGCACTCACCGGGTGAGACCTATCTCTTCACCGGCCCCGTTCTGCGCCGCATGACAGCAGAGCAAATGTGGGATTCCTTTGTGACCCTGATCAATCCCAATCCCGACATGCCCAACCTCGCTGCCCGTGAGGCGATGGAACAGCGCGTTCTCCAGGCAAAGAAAAACGGAGATGCCGTGGATGCCCTCTCGCTGGAGGAAGCCCTGCGCGGTGTGAAGCTGACCGCCGCTGTGTATGACAGGAACCGCGAGCGCACCGAAGGCAAACAAAAAGAGTATGCTGAAGCGCGCGCCGTGGCCAAGGCGGCTATGGACAAAGCTGTGCTCCTGAAAGAAGGCCCAGAGCGTGAAAGGGCCATAGCTGCGGCGAAGGACCTCCGCGCTAAGGCGGACAAGATTCGAAGCGAAGTGAACACCATCCAGAATGAGGCGCGCCGCACTGCGATGTCAGAGATCCTTATCCCAGGTCAGAAGAAGCTGTATGCAAAGGTGACGGGCAAGCCATACGGAGCTGCATCCGCTAGCGCTGCGGAGGGAGCCGATGCCTCGCCAGCCATGATGTCTGCGGGAGACTCGATGATGATGGCCGCAGGAGCTGCTACCGAGCGGGTGACGATTCCAGGTTACGACCGCCCTGAACTGACCGATGCGGAGCGAAAAGCTGCCAATGAAGAGAGAGATGCGAAGTTTGCCGAGGAAGCTTCATTCTTCGGCATCCCGGAGAAGGAGCACCGCAACTACTTCCGCGCACGGCAGGATCAGCTGAAGACCTGGATGAGGGCTGCCGAGATCGAGAGTCCAGCACCGCGCGGTCATTACCTGCGGGAGTTTGGCCAGAGTGATCGTGAGACGATCGAGAACGCCAACCATGAAGCCAGCGTACCCCAGGCGCTGGCGATGATGAACGGGCAGCTCATGCCCTCCATACTGAACAAATACAGCCAGCTCATGCTCACCGTGAGCAAGGCACCGTATCCGGATGACAAGATCGACGCCATCTACACCGCCATCCTTTCTCGCAAGCCTACCGCTGCGGAAAAGGAGATCTGGCTCAAAGCACAGGATGCGGGGCTCGACAGCCTTGAAGACCTGGTCTTCTCCCTTCTCAACACGCAACAGTTCATCTTTGTGCAATAACCCAGTAATCTCGTCCAAACCGTCATGAAACAAGAACTCGCATCAAAACTGCTTCGCTCCGGCGAGGTGTCACGCCGTGACTTTGTGGCCAAAACGGCTTCCTCACTTCTGGGAGTCGGATTGCTGGGCAACTACATGCAGGGGAAGGCCTTTGGTGCTTTTGAGAACTCATCCACCCTGAAGCAGGTGGCCACTGCCAAGAACGTGATCTACCTCTACATGTCGGGCGGGCAGACCCACATGGACACTTGGGACGTGAAAGAGGGTGTGGAGACGGCGGGTCCCACCAAACCCATTAAGACCAGTGCTGACGGCGTTCGCATCTCGGAGTATCTGCCGCTGACTGCAAAGCAGATGCACCACGGTACCATCATCAACTCCCTCACCTCAACGCAGGGAGCGCACGAGCAGGGCAACTACATGATGCACACCAGCTATGAGCTGCGTGGCACCATCCGCCACCCGGCTATGGGGGCTTGGCTGAACGTGTTCCAGGGTGGTGGAAACAGTACACTGCCGAACTTCGTCTTCATCGGCAATGACAGCCGCCATCCAGGTGCTGGCTTTTTCCCCGCAGCGCACAGTCCGCTTTACGTGAACAATCCTGAGAATGGATTGAAGAACGTCAAGACCAGCGTGCCTGAGGATCGCTTCATGGCCAGAATGAAGCTGGCTGACGAGCTGGACCGGAACTTCCGCAGCACCTTCCCACACCGGAATGTGAAAGCCTATGCCGAGATGTATGATGACGCCATAGCCATGATGAAGTCTGAGGATCTCAAGGCCTTTGACCTGACTCAAGAGCCGGGAGATGTGCGGGCCACTTACGGTAGCGAGGCCTTCGGTCAGGGCTGCCTTCTAGCCCGGCGGCTGGTTGAGCGGGGTGTGCGTTTCGTCGAGGTTTCACTTGGAGGATGGGACACCCACAACGCCAACTTTGTCCGTGTGCCGGAGCTTTGCGACATCCTGGACAAGGGCCTCTCCTCACTCCTTGCGGACCTCAACTCCCGTGGCCTTCTGCAGGAGACGCTCGTCGTGCTGACCACGGAGTTTGGCCGTACCCCTGACATCAACCAGAACGTTGGACGCGACCACTACCCCAAGGCATTCTCCGCCGTCATGTTCGGTGGAGGCGTGAAGGGCGGACATGTCTATGGCAAGACCGACAAGGAAGGCCGCGAAGTGGTGGAGAACAAAATGAAGATTCAGGACTTCAATGCCAGCATCGCTTACGCGCTTGGTCTTCCTCTGGATCAAGTCATCTACTCGCCAAGCAAACGCCCCTTCACCATCGCGGACAAAGGAGCGCCGGTACTGGATTTGTTTGCCTAGTCAGAGGGATTCAACCGTTGTCAGCAGAAGCGCCCGGGATGCCGGGCGCTTTTTTTATCGCCATTTTGAAGAAAATGAACCAAATTTCACTCGAACGGGGAAGAGAGGACGGTCGTTCTGTCTCAGGTAGAGACACTCCTGCCCCCTCATTTCCATCTCACACCAACGCTATGAAAAAGTTCATGTTTGTTTTCACCGCCCTTGCGGTCGCCACCACACTGCTCGCCGGGGATTTTCCGAAAGGCAGCCCCAAGTTTGTTGAAAGCCATCGTAAGGCCATGAGTACGGCCCAAAAGGAAGGCAAGCCCGTCGTGCTGGTTTTCACCGCCTCCTGGTGTCCGCCCTGTCAGGTGATGAAAAAGTCTGTTTATCCCAGTGATGCGGTGAAGCAATACCACGATAAGTTCGTGTGGGCTTATCTGGATGTGGACGACAAAGACAACAAAACGACGGCTGGGCAATATGGCGTGAATGGCATTCCACACATTGAGTTCGTGGATGCTGAGGGCAAGTCGCTCGTGCAGAAGCAAGTGGGCAGTACCTCGCCTGAAAACTTCGCAAAGAAGCTGGCTGACGCTTTGGCAAAGACGCCGGCAGCTGCCACCGCCAAACCCTGAGGTGGGCCAGCGGATGGGTTCCCTTTACTTGGCATGAGAAACGTTCTTTTGCTTCTTGCCGTTTGCGGCGTGGTGTTTTACTTCCTGTCGGGCAATGCACCGGCAGGGGGGCCGACCTTTGTGCCCACCTACCACGAAGCCACAGCCGAGGCGAAGAAGTCAGGCAAGCCGATGGTGTTGGTGTTTTCTGCTTCTTGGTGTCCGCCCTGCAAGTCGATGAAGAAGCACGTATATCCCAGCGATGCGGTGAAGCCGTTCCATGACAAGTTTGTGTGGGCTTACCTGGATGTGGATCAAGCCAGCACGGCCAGTGTGGCAAAGGAATACGGGGTGGAAGGCATTCCGCACATTGAGTTCACGGATGCAGATGGGAAGCCGCTGATGGATCATCTGGTGGGCGGTACTTCCGCTGAGATGTTTGCACTTCGTCTTCGCTCCGCACTTTCCAAGGCGGCGGATGTGTCAGTCGCCAGGTAGGCTCTCAATGCGTATGGACCGGACTTCGCCATCCGTGCCGTAGGTGGCAAAGCCAAAGGGTTTGCATTTTTCGATGTCGCCCGGGCGCAGATCGATGCTGCGTCCGGGGAGTTGCAGGTTGACGATTAGACGTGCATCCATCCAGACCTTGACCGTTCGCTTCGAGACTTCGATGCGGAACCGATACCAGACGCCCTGCTCGTACCGCTGGGCACTGCCGGTGGGGTTGTCTATGGCTGAGAGGCCGTCGATGTTTGAGAGACCTGTCGTGGCACCACTCCAGCCTCCGGGCACAAAGGTCAGGTAGCTCTCGTTCACGGGGAAGGTGAGCGCGCCGAAGAAGTCGGTGCCGCGCGTGCGTCGTGCTTCATACTCGATGGCATAGCGTGTGCTTGGCAGGCCAGCTTCTTCCCACGCCGAGAAGACGAGGCCGGTCATCGGTGAGCCCTCTTCCATGCGCAGACCGGTGGCATTGACGAAGGTGCGCCCCTGGTTCTCGATGTTCGCCGACTTCCATTCCGGCAGGAAGTTGGCGTCCAGCAAGTTCCATGCAAAGGGCGCGGAGGGAGTCTCGTTACATCCTGTGAGAAAGATGGCGAGCGAGGCGGCGAGAAGCCGTCTGTTCACTGCCCGGTGCCGAACCATCCCTTGACCTTGAGTTTACGACTCCAGATGGTGTCTCCTGCGGCGATGTAGAGGATGTCGTGGTCTTTTCCGGCGAACTCCACGCTGACGACCTTTGACTCGGGGGCGGGTTTGGCCAGGGTTCCGGCGTGGCGGCCTGCTTGGTCGAACACCTGTATGCCCACGGCGGTGGTAACGAACCATCTTCCCGTACTTTCCGTGGTCATGCCGTCGCCCAGTGCCTCTGCCTTGTAGCGCGGGAGGTCTGCGGGGCGCTCACCAGGCTTGGCTCCTGCTCCCTGATCACTTTCAAGCGGAGTCTCCATGGTCATGTAAGGTGCTCCGCTGGATAGGGTGCCATCGTCAGCGATGACCCAGGTCCAGACGTGCTTGCCGCCGTGGTCGGAAACGGCCAGGGTCTGTTGATCTGGTGAGATGGAGATGCCGTTGGGCCGGGTGACCTTGCCTTCGTCCGCGATGAGATGGGTCTTGTCTGCCTTGATGAGGTGGATGCGTTTGGTGGGGGTCTCGGTGAAGTACAGGTGGCCAGCTTTGGAGACGACGAGGTCGTTGCACTTCACCCCAGTGAGCAGGACTTCCACCTTGCCCGCTGCATCAATGGCGATGATACGCTGCTCTCTGTTATGGCAGGCATAAAAGCGGCCGTCTGGTCCGATCTGCACACCGGAGATGCCCGGCAGGTCCTTGATGGCAAGGGTCACCTCCCCGGTCGTGGGGTCGAGTTTGTAGATGCCCTGGCCTTGGCGCACATCGGTGAAGTAGAGGTGGCCTTCTTTGTCTGTGCAGAGGCCATCGGTGAAGACAAAACCTTTCACGGCAGGTTTCCAGTTTTCACCTTCGACCAGCCAGTCGTGCAACGAAGTGTCCTGGGCTTGAAGCTGTGAGGAGAGCAGTATGAGGGCGAGGCAAATGGAAGTGGCGCGAGACATGGGCAGGCATAACGTGGAGCAGCCGGTTTTTCTCGCCGCATTTGTCGGTTTGCTTACTTGGTGGACAGATGGGCCGGGAGAAACGTTATTTCTGGGTGCTTCGATATTTTCGTTGTTGTTTGGCGGTGGCTTTCGTGGTGCAGGCCGGGGTGGTCTGCGCGCAGGATCGCGCCGACGTGGTTCGGCGGCTGATGACGGCTGTAAGGGCTGAGGACTTTCGGAAGGCTGTGGGGGATGCGCAAAGGCTGGGGTTCGGGGGGCAGGCGCTGGCGGAGGCGAAGCTGATGTATGGCATTCGGATGGCTGATGCGGCGCATCTTGTAGCGGTGATGAAGGATGTGGAGCGTGGGTTGATTGGATTTGATCCGAGGGATTCGATCGGTGGGCTTCAGTCCGTGGAGCAGTATCGCGGCTTGATGTGTCTGGCGCGGGCCATGATCGCTATGGACAAGGGGGATGAGGAGGCCTTTCGTGAACAAGTGAACAAGGGCTTTTGGCTGTTCCCGGAGCAGGGGGGCATCTTTGGGAAACTGGTGGCTCAGCAGCAGATGGAGGCCCGCATGAAGCATTTACGGATTGACTTCTCTTCGCCGCTGCTGGACTCGCTTGGCCATGAGTTGACTCTCGGTGACCTCCTGGGGCAGGAGAAGGCGTTGTTGTTGCTCTTCTGGTCATCGGCTTCGAAAGGGGGCACGGATGGCCTTTCGGAGCTACTGTCTCAGGGGCCTCGGCTGAAGCACGCTGGCATCACGCTTGCGGGTGTGAACATTGAGCGAAAGAACCCGGACATCGCCGCCCGCGAGTTTCAGGAAGCGAATGGCATCGCGGTGCCTTGGGTGGCTGAGAGTGGTGCTCGTTCGCTGGCACGGGTGCTGGAGGTTCATGGTGGGCCGAGGGCGGTGCTGGTCTCTAGGGAGGGCAGGGTGCTCTTCAATGGTCATCCGAGAGACGTGGGCCTGTGGCGTGGCGTCCGCCTTCTGGCACCCAGCTTTGCGATGCCGGTTTTTCGCTGAGGGCCGACGCAGTGAGGGAGAAAACGTTTGCAGAATATTGACATTCCACTTGCGGAGCGTGCAGATCAGCGCACCTTTCCCGCCCACGTTACCTATTCCGAAGTAGCTCAGCGGTAGAGCGGGTGGCTGTTAACCACTAGGTCGTAGGTTCGAACCCTACCTTCGGAGCCAAGTGAGAAGTTGCTTTTGGCTCGACTCAGCTGACGGCTCAGGGGAGCTTGCGGAATGTGCCGTCGAAGTCGATCCAGGGTTTCGCGCCCTCGACGCGTCCGGGTTTTTTGCATCCGGGACCGATTTGTTTGATGCCAAGGTCTGCGTCTGCCTTTTGTGCCATGGCAGTGAGTTGTTCCACCACTTGGGGGTGTTCGCTCGCAAGGTTTTTGGTTTCGCCGATGTCATCCTGGAGATGGTAGAGGCGGGGCAGGGGATCCGCAGCAGCGCTGCCTTTGCCCTTTTGTGGGCGCGCGGGGCGGGACTCACTGAGGATTAGTTTCCATGGGCCTGAGCGGATGGCTTCGAGATGAAGCCCGCTGAAGTGAAGATAAGTGCCACCGCGCGGAGCCTGCGCTTCGAGTTTGCCAAGCAGGATAGGGCTGATGTCGCCGCCGTCGATGGGATAAGGCGGGAGCTGTGCGCCCGCGAGAGAGGCGAATGTGGGGAGGATGTCGATCATTCCGGTGACGAGGTCAGAAGTCGATTTGGCGGGCACGGTGCCGGGCCACCAGGCGAGCAGGGGAACGCGGATGCCACCTTCGAGTGTGGAGCCTTTGTTCCCACGAAGTGGAGTATTCAGACCGCGTTGGGTGCCGCCGTTGTCGGAAGTGAACAGAACGAGCGTCTTCTTTTCGAGTTGAAGTTCACGAATGGTGTCGAGGATGCGGCCTACGCTCCAGTCCACTTCCTCCACCCAGTCCCCATAGAGGCCGTTGCCAGACTTGCCTTGGAACTCCTGCCCGGGGTAAATGGGGAAGTGAACGGCCACATGGGGCATGTAGAGGAAGAATGGGCTGTCCTTGGTCTTGTTGATGAATGAAACCGCCTCCTCGGTGCAGCGTCGGGTGATGGTCTGCTGCTTGTCTGCCGTGAGGCGGTCTATGACCTCCTCGTTGCGCAGGATGGGGATGGGCGGCTGCCCTGCTCCTTTCAGCCCGGTATCGTCACCGCCGAACACCGCAGGGTCCACGCCTTTGGATGCGACCGCTTTGCGCTCTGGAACTGGTGCGCCCAGGTCGCTCTTGGCTCCATCAGACGCCGGCCCCATGTCATTGGAGTAGGGAATGCCGAACCATGAGTCGAACCCTTGCCTGGTGGGTAGGAACTCCGGCTGGTCGCCGAGGTGCCACTTGCCGACACAGGCAGTGGAGTAGCCTTTGGCTTTGAGAACTTCTGCCACAGTGATCAACTCCGGATTCAAGCCCACGGATGAGCCAGGGAAAAGAACGTGCGGTACGGGGAGTGCTCTCTTGGAATAACACCCGGTCATGAGAGATGCACGGGAGGGCGTACACACGGGCGAGGCGTAGTGGGATGTCAGTTTCATGCCTTCCGCTGCCATCCGGTCCAGATTGGGGGTGCGATTCAGTGTGGAACCATAAGGCCCGGTGTCGGCGTAGCCCAAGTCGTCGATGTTGATGATGACAAAGTTTGGAACATCCGCCGCAGTGAGGATACGTGAGAGCATAAGGGCGGAGGCGAAGAGTCGAAAAAGAGGCGGCATGAGCGGATCAACGGGTGGGAGGGGCTGATGTTGCGGAAATCGCATGGCCAACGCGGCATGGATAAGGGGCGTTCCTGATGTTGGAAATGAGTGCCTTGAAAAAGTTGGCCTGTTCCCTGCTCAAGAGGGGCATTGGTCAAACCAGTCGTCACCCAGCCCCTACTCCGGTAGTGCTCTGGGAGACGTTCGGTGCGCCAACCAAACCGGACCAACCAAACCAAGAACACAACAACGAATGAAATCCATCCTCTCAAACACACTCCTCGCAGCAGTCGCGCTGGTGAGCCCTCTGGCTTTTGCCGGAACGCCCGCCGCCAAAAATCCCGTTGCTCCTCCGCCTCCGGCCGATGAGCCTCTCGGCATGTCCGTGACCGTTGGTTATGACACGAAGTATATCTTCCGTGGCATTGACTTCGGTGATCACCTTGTCTGGGCTGGCCTGTCCCTGCCGGTGAAGCTGAGTGACAACACCACCTTCACCTTCGCTCCCTGGTATGCCTCGGCAGCCGGCGGAGGTCGCTTTGGTGACGATTATGATGAGTTGAACCTCGTCGGTACGTTTAACTTTGACCTGGGTTTCATTAACCTGGGCGTGGGCTATACGTATTACAACTTCCCGTTCTCT
This sequence comes from uncultured Verrucomicrobiaceae bacterium, assembly GCA_964538625.1. GTDB lineage: Bacteria > Verrucomicrobiota > Verrucomicrobiia > Verrucomicrobiales > Verrucomicrobiaceae > JAEUHM01. The sequence continues at coordinate 37,082 of CAZIGH010000025.1, read as the reverse complement.
GGAGCGGACACGCACGAAGCGTTCGTGACCCTGTCCAAGAGCTTTGGTGCGGTGAACTGGTTCCTCGGTTCCTACGCTGACTTTGAGGCGGACAATGGCGACGAAGGTTACTACTTCGAGACCGGTCTGAACACCTCCATCAAGCTCACCGAGAGCCTCAGCCTCGTTCCTGAAGCCAAGATCAGCTACGGCCTTGACTACTACGGTGTGGATGGATTCAACAACGTCGTCGTCAAGCTGGGCCTTCCTTGGGCGCTCACCAGCACTGCCACCGTCACTCCTTACGTCGCGGGCACCTTCGCCATCGACAGTCTGGATGCTGACCTCGGAGAGGACAGCTACTTCTTTGGCGGTGTCTCCCTCACAGTCACCTTCTGATTTCTACAGGCGCACCTGATAGAACAAACTACCCCGCTGCAACTTCATGGTTGGACTGCAGCGTGGTTTCGGTCCGGCGGGATTTGGTTGGGTCCCGCCGGACCTTTTTTATAATCAATCGGCCCCAGGGCTGTCTTGACGCATCTCGCACGACGCGCTCCAATCTGGAGTCATGTCAGAAGCATTCCCAGATATTCAGAAAGTCGTGTATGAGGGTCCGAAGTCTCGCAACCCTCTCGCCTTCAAGCATTACAACCCGGATGAAGTGGTGGGCGGCAAGACCATGCGAGACCACTGCCGATTCGCGGTCGCCTACTGGCACGCCATGCGCAACCCGCTTGCAGATCCCTTTGGTGGCGGAACGGCCCAGCGCCCATGGGATGATGGTACTGACAGCATCGCCAACGCGCAGAACCGGGCCCGTGTGTGCTTTGAGTTCATGGAAAAGCTGGACGTGGACTTTTATTGTTTCCACGACCGCGATGTGGCGCCCGAGTGCGAAACACTGGCGAAGAGCAACGAGGCTCTCGATGCGGTGGCCGACGTGCTCCTAGCGGAGCAGCAGCGCACTGGAAAGAAGCTGCTCTGGGGTACGGCATGTCTGTTTGCGCACAGCCGTTACAACCAAGGAGCTGCCACCAGTCCCAACGCTCACGTGTATGCTTACGCAGCAGCCCAGGTGAAGAAGGCCATGGAAGTCACCCACCGCCTTGGAGGGGAAGGATACACCTTCTGGGGCGGGCGCGAAGGTTACGCCACGCTGTGGAATACCAACATGAAGCGTGAGATGGATCACCTCGCCCGCTTCCTGCACATGGCAGTGGAATACAAGAAGCAGATCGGGTTCAAGGGGCAGTTCTACATCGAGCCGAAGCCGCGTGAACCCTCCACTCACCAATACGACAGTGACGCTGCCGCCTGTCTGAACTTCCTCAGGGAGTATGGACTGCTGGAGCACTTCAAGCTCAACTTGGAGACCAATCATGCCACGCTGGCAGGTCACACCATGCGGCATGAAATGCAGGTGGCCGCCGCTGCCGGTGCACTGGGTTCTGTGGATGCCAATACGGGTGATACCCTCATCGGCTGGGATACCGACCAGTTCCCGACCAATATTTACCTCACCACCGAAATCATGCTGGAGATTCTCAAGATGGGAGGCTTCACCACGGGGGGACTGAACTTTGATGCCAAGTGTCGGCGTGAATCTTTTGAACCCGTGGATTTGTTCCATGCTCATATTGGAGGAATGGACGCGTTCGCTCGCGGCCTGAAGATCGCTCATGCCATCATTGAAGACGGACGTCTGGATGCCTTCATCAAGCAGCGTTACAGCACCTTTGACTCGGGCATCGGCGCGCAGGTGGAAGCCGGCACGGTGGGCTTTGTCGAGCTGGAGGCACACGCGCTGAAAGCGGGCGAACCCTTGATCGCCTCAGGGCGTCAGGAGATGCTTGAGAACCTGGTGAACGAGTATCTCTGAGTCATTCAGGACTTCACCACCGGAACGTCGAGACTTCGGCGTTCCGGTTTTTTTATCGTCTGGACCACACAAAACGAAAGCAATCCCAAGCCTGGGCCAGTTCCGGAGAGGATGACACGCCCAGAGCTTCGAGCAGCTCACGCTGAGTGCCGGTCCGCACCTCAGTGACTGCGGCGTCCTTCAGCCAGCGTCGGACATCGGTGAAGTTTACGTCGCAAGTGATGTCTTGTCTGCCGGGGTTGAGATAGACGTCAGTACCCTCGAGCCGCTGGTGCAGGAGATAGGCGCGTAGGGTACCCTTTGGACGGCGATGATACAGCCTGGGGAACTCATCACCGTAGTCAATGCTCAGCATGGATCCTTTCTTCCAGTTGGGTAGCCAGCCCGAGAACCACTGATGCACGTCCTCCATCAGTTCCATTCGTTGACCCTCTTTGGCAGAAGCTTGGAGCGCGGAGAAATGGGAAGGTTCTGCAAGTCGGAGCGGCTCCAGCACTTCATGTGGTGAGCCATCTTTCCATTCGACAAAGACTTCGTGCCAGCCAGCGCGCCACTCCAAAAGCCGGACCGGAAAGGCGTCTATGACTTCGTTGTGAAAAATGAGAGCTCTTCCTTCGCAGTGTGTCAGCGCATCCTGCATGGTGGCAAACCAGCGTGGGTGCAGTTTGCCCAGTTTTTCCTGCTGCACGGCGCGCAATCGTGCGGAAGACTCGACAAGGCAAAAGCTCAGCTTCCAGCGCTGCCACCAACCGAGCCGCTTGCTGACGGAAGCCAGCAGAGAGCCATCCCCACTGCCGATCTCGATCACATGCCGCACCTCAGCCTTGGCGGTTTCAAGAACGATCCAGCGGGCGATGCCCTCGGCCAGATCCTCGCTCAAAGTGGCGGAGGTGGAGAAGTCACCCCCACGTCCTACGGCAGGAATGCGCGCTGCGTAGTAGCCGGTCTTTGGGTGATGCAGCGCCCGCTGCATGAAGTCGCGAAAGCTCTCCTTCATGCACTCGCTGCTATGGCTTCGTCCGCCAGGATGCGCAGGCCTTCCTCCACAATCTCGGGTTTTTGTGAGAAGGTGATGCGCAGGCACTGATCCGCATGAGGCCACGGCGCATCCAGACCGAAGGCGAAGTAATGTCCTGGAATGACGAGCACCTTCCGCTTCTTCAAACGCTGGTACAGTTCCTTGGCGGGAATCTTCAAGTGTTTCAGCCAGAGCCAGAGAAAGAACGCTCCCTCCCGGGAATGAAGTGCCCAGCCCGTGCGGTCATCCAGCGCACTCTCGAGAATGCTCACCGCATGATCCGAGCGCTGCTGGTAGAATGGGCGCACGACTTCGCGGCTGATGCGCAGCAGGGAGTCATCCTGAAGCAATGGCATCATCAGCGTCTGCCCTACGTTGCCATTCGAGAGCGCCATGATCGCGTTTGCGTTTGAGAGCGCTTTCACGATGGCGGGATCTGCCACTACCATCGCATTCCGTACACCGGGCAGGCCAATCTTTGACATACTGATGGAGAAGATCAGACCGGGTTCCCACCGTGGCTCGAATCCCGTGTAAACCACGTTGGGAAAGGGGAAGCCATAAGCACAATCAAGAATAAGGGGTACGCCGCGTGATTGCGCAAGGCTGCGAAGCTGAACGAACTCCTCATGAGTGATGACATTGCCTGTAGGGTTTGTGGGGCAGGATAGCGCGATACCGGCCAGGTCAGCCGGTGGTGCCAGTTGACCGAAGTCGATTCGGTATTTGATTTCATGAAGTCCACGCTCTTCCACCATCGGCAGTCTGCTAGTGAACATACCTGGTGTGAGGGCCTGGTTTGCGTAGCCAATGTAATCCGGCATCAAGGGAAAAAGAATGCGCCCCGGTCCACCAAGAAGATTGAAGAGGGTGAACATGGCACTCTGGCTGCTGGGCATGACGGCGATGTTTTCCCGCGTTACCTCCCAGCCGCATTCGCGACGCAGGAAGGCGGCGAAGGCCTCTCGGAAGAGGGGATTGCCACCCGGTGGGTCATAGTTGAGCAGCATTTTGTCAAATGCGTCGCCAAAGGCGAGGAGCCGTGTCATCTGCTCCCGCCAAAGCGCCTGAACCTGGGGGATAGCGGCAGGCTGGCCGCCGCCGAGCATTCTCATGTCTGGGTGTTCGGTCATGGCGCTTCCCAAGTCATCCATGAGTTCCTGGATGCCGCTCGGGCCGGAGAGTGAAGTAAGTGCGGGCATCTCGCAGACGTAGCAGGTGCAGCGGCCTCTTACAAGGTGCGGGAGGAGCTTGCCGAAGCCAGCGTGGTGGCGCTAGGGTGGGGCATGAACCACGCGCTGACTCTATCTCTCGTGTCGCTTATGTCACTCATTCAAGCATCGGCCAATGAAGAAGACCTGAACGCGCCGCCCGAAGTGTCGGCCAAGGCCTGGGCGGTGGCGGACGCTGCATCCGGAGAAGTCATCTGGGCCTCGAATGCAGGTGAACCGCGCAAGTCTGCCAGCACTACGAAAATGATGTGCGCCTACGTGGTACTGAAGCTGGCGGAAAAGGAACCGGCGGTGCTGGATGAAGTGGTGACGTTCTCCAAAGTGGCTTCAAGCACACCTGGCTCCACGTCTGAAGTGAAGCTGGGAGAGTCATTGACCGTGAAGGACTGTCTATACGGGCTGATGCTGCCATCCGGCAACGATGCTGGAAACGCTCTGGGCGAGCACTTCAACAAGCGGCTTGCTCCTCCAGATGAAAAAATGAAACGGTTCGGGCTTGCGAACCCAGTGCTGGCCTCGCGGGTGAACTTCATCGCGGAAATGAACCGTCATGCACGGCTGCTGGGCATGAAGGACACGATTTACCGCGCCACGTTTGGCGATGGCGGTACTGAGAATGACCGCACTACGACCGCAGCGGATCTCTGCAAGCTTGCGGCAGCGGCCATGAAGATGGAAAGGTTTAGGCAGATCGTGAACACGAGAGAGTTCAAGGGCACCATCACGAAAGCGGATGGCAGCGTAAGAACCCAGCGCTGGGAGAACTCCAATCCCCTTCTCAAGCTTGGTCTTGGATACGATGGCATCAAAACCGGCATGACAAACCAGGCTGGACACTGCCTTGTCGTCAGTGCTAGGCGTGGTGAGCAATGGCTAATCCTTGTGGTCATGGGTTGCACCAACGAGGAAACGCGCAGTGCAGATGTACGCAATCTCGCCCGCTGGGCATGGAGAATGAGGCAGCCCGGTTTAGAACGTGTGGATAAACAACCCTGACCGTAGTTTGGGCTCAAACCATGTGCTTTTCGGCGGCATGATTTGATCCACGTCTGAGATGGCCATGAGCTGCTCCACGGTTACGGGATACATGCTGAAGGCTACTTCATGAGCGCCGCTGTCCACCAGCTTCTCCAGCTCAGCCACTCCCCGGATGCCGCCTATGAAGTCGATGCGCTTGCTGGTGCGGGGGTCATCAATGCCGAGTAGAGGGCGCAGCACAATGTCCTGAAGGATGGAGACATCCAGCCGGTCGATGGGGCTCGCATCCGGAGCGTGTTTGAGTTCCAGCGTATGCCACTGGCCTTTCAGATACATGCAGCACTGGCCTGGACGAGTGGGTTCCTTGATGCTGGTGTATTTGAGTGAGCATACCGCCTCCACTTTGTCCAGGAAGGCCTCACGGGTCATGCCGTTGAGGTCTTTCACAGCGCGGTTGTAAGGCAGGATGCGCAGCTGATTGCCCGGAAAGAGAACGCTTAGGAACCAGTGGGAATCCTGGTCACCCTGGGCCAGTGGATGGGCATCACGACGCATCTTTGCCACGCGATAGGCAGAGGCTGCTCGATGGTGACCGTCAGCGATGTAGGCAGCCGGTACCCGCTCGGCGAAGAGTGAGGTGAGCGAAGAGCAGGAACCTGCGCCCACTTTCCACACGGTGTGCCTCACTCTATCTGGGGCAGTAAAGTCGTGAATGGGTGCAGTGTCAGACTGGATGCTGCTGATGATGGCCTCGATGGCGGGCTGCGAGGTGTAAGTGAGGAAGATGGGGCCGGTGTTGGCACTCAGGGTGTCCACCAGGCGCGTGCGGTCGTCCTCCTTGTCCTGACGTGTCTTTTCATGCTTCTTAATGACATTCTGCTCGTAGTCATCCACGTGACAGGTGGTCACCAAGCCGGTCTGCTTGTGTCCCTCAATGGCCTGCTGGTAGAGGTACATGCAGGGTTCCTTCTCGCGAACGAGCACACCTTGGGCTTGCAGAGCGAGAAAGTTTTCCTTGGCCTTGGCATATACCTGTGGGTCATACGGGTCCACGCTCAGCGGCAGGTCAATCTCTGCCCTATCCACGTGAAGCAAGTTCAGGGGGTTGTCATGGGCGAGGGCGTAGGATTCCTCACGGTTGACGACATCATAAGGCACTGCGGCCACATCGGCAGCATGTTGGGGTAAGGGGACGAGACCTTGGAAGGAACGGATGCGCATGACTTCAGGGGGGTGGAGAAAAGCAGCCCCATCAAGGCGGAGAAACCCGTTTTTGCAATGGAATGCTGAGACGGATGTGAGGATGGGTGGCCCCCTGAAGCAAAGAAAAGCGGCAAGGCCTGTCCAGCCTTGCCGCTGTTTGTGGCCACACACGGAATACCCTAGCGGTCGTAAACGAACTCGCTTCTGGCATTGAACGAACTTGCACCGGTGAGTCTGCTGCCGTTATGACCGAGTACGACCACCGAGGTGTGCGTTTGCTGTCCGGCAGGCATCGTTCCACTGCCCGGAAACCTGGATTTGGTTGGGCCGTCCACGACTTGAATGGTGTTGGCAGTTACCAGCACTTGGTCGTAGAGGGGTTTCGCCGCTGTGACGACGTCTTGCACAGTGTAGTGGGGGAGTCGCTTTGAGTAAGCTTCGGTTTGTGGTAGCTTGGACAGTGCCTCATTGAGCCGGTACGAGCATGATGACAAGAGGAGGGCCGCTGCCGATAGGAGAAGATAGGAGGAAAATTTCATTACTGCTCGATCCTATCGGTTCTTCGTAAACCTGTGAACCAAATAAGTTGACCTTTCGGTTTATTATTTGAAGCACCCCTCCAAATCTCCATCATGCGTTTGGCTTGCAAGCGCGCCTGCTCGTGGTCTAACTCGTGTCCATGCCTCCTGACTTTCTCAAAACCGTCGTTCTTCCGCTGGCGCTCATTTTGATCATGTTTGGCATGGGCATGACGCTCACGCTGGCAGACTTCAAGCGGGTGCTGTCGTCCCCCAAGGCGGTTTTCATAGGGGTGGTCTGCCAGCTCATCGGGCTGCCCTTGCTGGCGTTTGCGCTCATTTGGCTGCTGGGGCTGCCGCCGGAGATAGCGGTGGGGCTGGTGGTCATCGCGGCTTGTCCGGGAGGGCCTACTTCAAATGTGATCACTCATCTTTCACGTGGGGACACTGCCCTTTCGGTGACTCTCACTGCGGTCTCCAGTGTGGTGACGGTCTTTACCATTCCGGCGCTGATTGACTCCGCTATTGTGAAGTACGGAGCGGGTGCCGGTGTGGTGACGTTGCCGTTTGGGAAAACAGTGGGACAACTTTTTGTAGTGACCCTGCTGCCGATAGCGCTCGGAATGTGGTTCAATGCGGCCCGACCTGGCATCACTTCCCGCCTGAGCAAACCGGTCAATGGGTTCTCAATCGCGTTCCTGGGTGTCATCATCGTGGCCGCGGTAATGAAGGAGCAGGACCTCGGAAGGCAGTTCGCCTTGGCGGGTCCGGCAGCGCTGCTTCTCAATGTTTGCAGCATGGCGATGGGCTTTGTTGCAGGCACCGCGTTAGGTCTTCCAAAGCCGCAGCGCATTGCCATCTCCATTGAGGCGGGTATTCAGAATGGGACCTTGGCGCTGGCGATTTGTCTGGGCCTGCTCCAGAGTCCGGGGATCGCCATGCCCGCAGTGGTTTACAGTCTGCTTATGTTTGCCACCGGTGCTTTCATGATCGTTCGCTTCGGGCGCGGGCAGAAGAGTTGAAGGAAACTGGCTCAGTGGCCGGGTGCTCTGAGTCGCCTGCCCAGTGCGGCGGTCATCTTTGCCGCCACATGCTCTGCGACGTGGCGGTTTGCTATGAGTCCGCTGACCATGGTGCGGACTTCTTTCCCCACTTGGTCGATGCTGATAAGTTCGACATGGAAGAGGGGCTGGCCGTTGAGGTTTGCCTTGGTGACCGACTGCAAGCCTACAAGAGAGTCCCTGGCGAAGAAACGCTCCCTCTTTGCCAGCTTGCTGCGGGTACGAACCACAAGGCCTGCGGAGGTGATCTCCACGCTGCGGTCAGCACTCAGGACGTGGTGGAGAGCGAATAGAAGGGCAGTGGCCAGACTAAAGAAAGCGAAGAAGATGATGGTGGTCTGCCGACTGCCCAAGAGCACAAGCCCAAGGAGAACGGCATCAATCATGGCTGCGAGCACGCCGAGAAGGAAGAGGATGCGCCCTGCGGTGGCGAAGCGGCTGCCGGGAAACTCCCATGTGTGGCTGCCATCTGCATTTTTGCGATGCCGGATGTTTTCTGCTGTGAGCAGGAAATCGTTGTCAGTGGGTGCCGGAGATGTTTCTGCGGTGGTTCCGTGCTCTGAACTTGCTTCACGCTCTGGCAGCAGACTGATAGGGAACGGTCCAAGCGGCACGCCCCGCCGGGTTCTCCCACTGATCTCCAGTAGCAACTCGGTGCTGAGCGCATTGTCAGGTAGGAGCTTTTCACCTGCCAGCCGCAGTGAGCCACCGCCCTGCGCCACTGGCTGCAAGTCGATTCCGTGAACGAGCTTGTAACGGGTGGGTTGTCCGCGGGCAGAGTCTGCGGAGCCCTCCTTGAGTTTGCATTCAGCCCTCCACTCTGTGGCGGACACGACTTCATACGGGAGTTCCTGACCGGGTTCCAAGTGGCCTAGTGACAGGCGGAAGGGTTGCGTGTAGGCGAAGCTGCTGGTGGGATGCGTGAGCAGCAGGTGACGATTCAGACGCACTGCTTTGAAGTGACGAAAGACAAACCTCAGCGGCACCAGTGACAAGGCGAGCACAACGACCGCGAGCCAAAGTGGTATTTCATGCATGCCGCCGGTGGTTCCCCTTGTTTGATCAAGAGGCATCATCAGCCGCAGTGCCGAGGGAATGGTGAAGGCATTGACCAGCAGAAACATGGTGAGCGCGGCGATCCAACGGCGATCTCTCAGTCTCGAGGTGGTCTGTCCGGAGCGCGGCACACCTCGCTCCGTAGAGTCGCGCTGTTTTGCTCCCCACTGTCCTGTGAGGATCAATAGCCCGAGCAGTCCGTGACTGAAGGTGAAGATGCCGAGGAAATATGGAATCATGGTAGGGCTAGCTGGCAGGAGTGTGTGTTCCGCAGGTTGCTGGGAGTTCACCCAACACAGAAGCGGTGCCTCTCCGCGCAGTGCAGCGTTCGCTTTTTCCACGAGGGCGCGTTTCTCATCGTCGCCAGTCATGAGCGGCAGGTGGGGGGCCACGTTTCGGACGGTGTAGGATTCACCGCCAGCATCGTAGCGATAGTGCAAGCCCTTCGATTCGTCAGCCAGATCCTCCGGTTTTTCTGGAACTTGCAGCACGATGACTTCCGTCGCCTCCCAGACTGACTGCCGCAGGGTTTGCCAGTTCATCCACGTGATCCAAGCTGCGAGAAGCATGCCCGGTATGAAGAACGGCAGACCAAACAGGGCAGCGCAACCGCGCGGGAAATGGCGGGCCGAGCTGGAACCGGGCGAGGATGGGAAGTGCAACTGCATGAGTTGGGATAGGGCAGCGTGCGATTACCATCCAGACAGGTTGCGGGTGCGCAATGTCTTTGGGAATGTTGGCCTGGATTGGCTGAGGCAAAGCTGTCACCTGGGATGTGTCAGCTTTTGCCTCAGACAGCTAATCTCGGACTGGAGTCCGCTGACGGTCACTCTCAGGCACGTGAGTTCGGTGAGGAGCTGTTGGTTTTGACCGCGCAGGGTTTGATTCTCTGACTCAAGTAACCCTCTCCTTGATTGCAGGCTGCTCACTTCTTGGTGAAGGGATTGTGTCTCGGCTTTCAGGTCATCTGCCAGCTTTCGATAGCCTGCGAGCTCCTTTTCGAGGCCGGCTTTTTCGCTGGTGAGATTCGTGAGTTCACGGTTCCACTTGTCAGCATTCGTAGCGGCGGCGGAGCGTGCCGCCTGAAGCTCGCCCTCAAGCCCCAGAGCTCGTGAGTGCGTGGAGTGAAGCGTGCGTTCAAGGTTATTGCTATAGTCTGACCACTGAGAAGCCACGAGCTCGGTCTGGGCTGTTGCCTCTTGGCTCGCTTGAGCGGCCTTCTGCCACTGGGCCCGCGCAGACGCCTCCTGCTGCATGGATTCACTGATGCGGCGGAGGAGCTGGCGACGATCGTCGCTGAGCCGCGCTAGCTCTGCGGTCAACTCGGAAAGTCTGCGGCCCAGGGCGTCTGCCTGAACGGCAGCAGCATTGGCCCGCTTGGTCTCGGCGTCGTGTTTGGAGGTTGCTTCAATGAGTTGATGCGTCAGCAGCAGTGCAATAACCACCAGTCCCGAGAGGCTCAAAACGGCCGCTAGCGGCCAAGAGTCGGTAGGCGGTGCTGAAGGGAGCACTTGAAGGGGAACCGGCAAGGCATTTCGCTTGGCAGGGCGTCTTCTGAGGGTCTCCTTTTCCGGACTGATGACGTAACGGGCGCTATGCATCGCAACTTGGACGCGCCGTCGGTTGCGTTCATTCAAACCTTTTGATGAGGGAGTGAAGAGGAGGTCTATGGCTCCGGTTGCAGCGTCAGCAGGGTGACTTCCGGCGGACAGGCAAACCGTACGGGATGACTGGTGCATCCGATGCCGCTGTTGACGTAAAGCGTGACGTCGCCGACTCGGTAGAGGCTGCGGATGTATTTTTTGGCCCATGGAACGGTGACTACCGCACCGGCAAACGGCACACGCACTTGGCCGCCGTGAGAGTGGCCGGAGAGCTGGAGCAGGGGACGCTTGGCTTGTGCAACGACGTCAGCGTAGTCTGGCTCATGCACCATCATGAGGGTGGTGATGTCGTGGCTTTTGGGCAGGGTTTTCGTGAGATCAGGCTGCCCGGCCCACACGGAGTCGAGTCCGCCAAGCCAGAGTTTTTCTCCGTTGATGCGGAGTTCTGTACCGGCGTTTTCGAGCATTTGAACACCGCTTGAGGTCAGGTGCTGTCGGATGAGCCAGGGCTGGTACCAGCAGTCGTGGTTGCCCATGCTGCCGAAGACGCCGTGTCGGCTTTTGAGTGGACGCAGGAGTTCGCCGAGTTCTTGGGCATCACTTCCCTTGTCGGTGATGAAGTCGCCGGTGAGCAGAATGAGATCTGGCTCCAGCGCATTGGTTGCGGCGACGGCTTTGGCGATGGTCTGCGGTTCGGTGTAGGGATGCAGGTGGAGGTCACTGAGTTGGGCAATACTGAGACCTGCCAGCGCGGGCGGCAGACGGGGCAGTGTGACGGTAACGCGTTCCGTGGTGATGATGCGGCGTTCCATGCTGCGTCCGTAGCCATAGCTGGCTGCAGCGGCGGCCAAAGCACCGTAAAAGGTTCGCCGGAGGATCTGGCGACGGGTGAGAGGTGCGTCTGGCTCCATGGAGAGACCCCGGGACTAGATGGCTTCTTGTTTGGCCGGCTTGGAGGTGAGACGGAGGACGAGGAAGTAGAGTGCGCCTAGGAGGGCGATGCCGCCAACAAGCCAGAGGGACTCCGTTTTGACGGCATTGATGAGGCCTTCAGGATCCTTCATGAGGTCGGGGCTGCGTTCGCCGACACCCCAGCCGTACCAAGAGAGAATGGCGCACCAGATGAAGCTGCCCACCGTGGTCATGAGACTGAACATGCCGAAGCGCATGCGCACGATGCCGGCGGGGATGGAGATGAGGTGTCGCACGACGGGCAACAGACGGGCGAAGAAAATGCCGCTGGCGTCATAACGGAGGAGAAAGCGTTCTGCGCGCTCCACTTTCTCTGGCGGGCAGAAGAATAGCTTCCCGTACTTCATGACGAGTGGGCGTCCAACCCAGCGTGCGACGGCGTAGGTGATGGCCGAGCCGAGCCACGAGCCGAAGGTGCCGGCTAGGATGACGCCCCAAATGTCCAGCTTCCCTTGTTGGGCCAGGATGGCGGCGGGTGGCATGACCACTTCACTGGGCACCGGGAAAATAGAACTCTCCATTGCCATGAGGCCTATTACCGCCCAGTAGCCACCGGTTTCAACCCAGTTGAACCAGATGAGCACCCATTCGTGAAGCAGTTCTTTCATGGTGAGAAAGTGAGGGGAGTTTTTTGAAGGTGTTGGGGGTGGGGGACTAGTGGTCAGCAAGCCAGGTGTCCAGCGCTGCCTGAAGCGCGGCATGATGCGCGGGATTGTAGAGGTGGCAATGAAGACCGTGACGTTTTCCAGCCTCGATGTTGGCGGGCAGGTCGTCGATGTAGAAGCACTTGGCAGGATTCAGATCAAAGCCTTCGATGAGCTGGAGGTAGATGCCGTCTTCCGGTTTCATGCACTTCGCCTCGTGGGAGAAGATGCCACCTTCAAAGGCGTCGAAGACGGGATAGGTCTTCAACAGCCAGCGCTTGTGTGGCTCATTGGTGTTGGAGAGAAGGAGGAGCCGAACGTCCTTCGGCAGTGCGGCGATGGTTTGCTTCATCGGGGCATTCTCTTCAAAGATGTCACACCAGGCGCTCTCAAAGTCTGTGGCGCAGCCGCGGTAGCCGACGAGCCTCATGGCCTCTGCGAAGAAGGTGTGCTCGTCCACGCGGCCGGACTCCAGTTCGTCTTTGATGGAGGAGATGGTGTGCAGCACCGCGTTCGCATCCACGTCTGAGCTTGCTGCCACTCTGCTGGAAGCGCGGGTGAAGTCGAAGGTGACGAGGACATTTCCGATGTCGAAAACGAGGGTGCGTGCTTGATTCATGAGGGGGAGGCAAGGTTTTGGACGATGTCCGCGATGTGCAGGGCAGCTGCCGGTTTGCTGTGAGCTTGCATGGCGGTGGACATGCGCAGCGCTTCACGCCTGTCATGCTCTATGAGGTGCCGTATGTGTCTCGCGGTGTCTGTGGGTGAGTGGGACAGCTTGCCGCCATCTACTTTCAGCAGCATTTGTGCGTTCCCTTCCTCCTGGCCGGGCACTATCCAGTCCACTACGGCGGGGCGGCAGCCTGCCATGACTTCATGGAGCATGGCACCGCCTGCCTTGCAGATGAGTGCATCGTGCTCCCGTAGGAGATGCGGTATGTGGTCGCACCAGCCCAGAGTGGTGACCCGGCGCAGCGTTTCCAGCCGGTCGGCGAAACCGCGCAGTACATGATGCAGGCGCTGCCTGTGACGACCGGGTACGATGGTGAGTTCCATGCCATCGCGAATGAGCGGCTCGAGCTCCTGAAGAGTTGCCTGCACATGTTGGGTAGAAGTGGATGGGAGGTAGAGCACGCGGCCCGCCCTACTCGGCAGGCGCTCCACAGGAGTGGTGAACGCGGGATTGACTGGGAAACCGGTGACTCGCACCCGCTCTTCAGGCACGCCTAGGTCGGTCATCACGGAGCGAGAATCGTCGTCAGCCACCAAATACAGATCACTCCAGCCTACGAGCCAAGTGGGGTGAATGCTCACGGAATCCGTCACCACGGTGAGGACTTTAGGCACGGGCAGACCGTCCTCCTTGAGCTCCTCTAGCAGGCTGGGGTAAAGTGGAAAGGTGCTGACGATGATGGAAGGTCTTTCGCGTCGAAGCGAGGCCGCCATGAGGTTCTTGAGGGGATCCAGCAGTGGATTGCGAACGGCGTCTTGGGCGTTCTGGGCAAAGCTGTCGTAGAGCCTCTTCCAGATCCACGGTGTGTGGACGATGATGCCTGCGTAGGCCCTCATGGCTGCATGGCCAAGGAGAGGGTGGGCCTGGCGGATGACATCCCGAACGACGACTTCGGGAGCGGGGAGCCGCTGCGACAGAGCGGCGGCGATGCTCCTCGCCGCCGTGTTGTGGCCGTCACCAAATCCTGCGGTCAGCACCCAAATCACAGGGTTCATGAGTGCTGAAAAAAGTTAGGAACACAAAATAAAATGCTGGAATCTGCTCAGAATTCCCTGAAATATTAACAAAGGTGAAGCGATATAGCTAAAATGGTTCGCAGTTTCAAGAACTTGAAACAAGCCGTCCGAGAACTTTCGCAATCGGACTGGGAGCACTGCGTGCCGATTCGCTGGCTGGCCCAGATGGGCTTGGGAATTCTTCCTGGTGTGGTGGTTTTGGCCTTACTCATGAAAGCGGCGCATGAACCCTTGGCCCCTCATCCTACTGGGGCCACGTTCACCAATGTGGCTTCCATCATTCCCATGTTTTCCGCATCGGCGGTGGCAGAGTCTCCCAGCTTTCACCGGCTTGAGCTGAGCCAGTCTGTCGCCGCGAGCGCCGAGGTACAGTTTCGCCACTCGACGCACCTGCACCAGGCACTACCGGTTCTTACTGCGGCGGCAGTGGCCGAGGCACCGCTGGAGCATGATTTTAACCAGCCGCGTTCCAGTTGGCAGCACTTGGGTAAAGGTGAGCGTGCGGCGCTCGACGCGTTGTTTGCCGGAGTTTCAGCTTTGGAGCTGGATGTGGTCATTCATGGGGGGCGGCACTTTGAGGCTACTCCACGCAGGCTGGGGCGCTACCTGAGCGAGGTGAGGGGCGCAGCTCAGGGGGCGTGTGACATTGTGATCTCGGGCCGTGGGGTCGAGGTGCTCTCCACCGCTTCCGGTGAGGGGCCGCTAGACATCATGGTGGCTGGTGACTTTCAACTGGCGGCACCTACACTGCGGCAGCTTGAGGCGCTGGACGAGGTGCTGGACTATCTGTCCGTCAAGGCAGACCGTCTGCAAGTGCTTCAGCATCTTCCGGATGCGAACGTGGTCACGGATTCCTGCCTTGGCAGGCACTTCCCGATCCGTCAGATCATGGCGGAGATCAACGAGTCTGAGTGAGCCTTTTGTATGATTCTGCCTGAACGCAACTGTCCTATGTGCGGGGCGGTCTTGATTCCAGGAGAGTGTTCGGTCCGTGGAACCTTTTGGGGCTTTTTGTTCGTGGGATTTTCCCATCAGCATTTTTGGTTTGCGGATTCAGAGCACAAAAGTGTCATCATTCCGAGCGGTGGAGATTGTGCTGGTTACCGCTGTCCTAGGTGCGGGGTGGTGGTGGTGCTTCCTCGACCTTCCTGAGACGGACTGCGTTTCGAGTCTGCGGCTCGGTCCGATCACTGTGTCTTGCGTGGCCTTACAAGGACGCCGTTTCGCACCGGCCACTTGGGCTGCTGGGTTTTGAGTTCAGCTTCTTTTCCTTTTACCCAGAGGCCAGTGGAAGGGCCGCCATCGAGATTAAGAGCACGTTTCACGGTGAAGTTCGGCAACAGGTCCGACTTGGTGAGGATGCGGGCTAGGCCCGATAGCGTGACCCTGGAGGTGATACCGATGCACCAACGCCCCTGACCGTTGGTCATGATAAACGTGCGAAACGCCCTGGGTTCGTCTTCATTCGGGGTGGATGGCTGATAGGTTCTTCCCTCGCTCACGAGCCAAGGACTGCATTGGAGAAAATGCCTCGCGTCCGTCAAATCGAGCAGTTCACCATCCCAGATCAAGCTGGTCGCTGAAGGGGTGACGAGGAGATTGCCCACGTGGGGATCACCGGTGGTTTGCTTGCCCGTGGCGATGCCATTGGAAATTTCCAGACCTGAGGGGAGGAGGGGGCCGGGGTCGAAGTAGCCCCCGTTGCAGACGGCAAGGGCTTTGGTCTGCTGTCCCCACTCAGAGAGATTTTTGGCTCCTTTCCGATCTGGGTTGGCGAAGACTGCGATTTCGCAGTCCATTTCGTCAAAGGTGAACAGGCTGAGAGTGACTCCTGCTGAGACTTTGCTGATGTAAGCCGCCGAGGCAGGAAAAGGATCATCCTCTGCACTTTCGCTGCATGTGAACGAGAAACAAGAGAGGACGAGTGCTAGTGCTAGTGCTGGTGCGTAGGTGGATGCCGACTTCATCAGGCATCATGCTGACGGCCCGCAGCCTTTTCTGTCAATGTCGCTGTGGAGCCACGAAGCCCCAAAAAGCTCCGGAGCTCGAGACTCCGGAGCTTGGCTTATTTGAGCCGGACTATTTAGCCTGGAGTGGAGCGGTTTCTGCTCCCTCGGGCACCATGTCTGCGGGAACGATTTTCCAGAGAGCACCCCGAGCTTCCTGGTACGGGTCCACTTTGCCACCGTACCCTGCGGTGCCGTGGCAGAGGTAAATGGTGCCGTCTTCACCTTCGCCACCGCCGTTGGGCCTCATGCCGTCTGCGAGGTCGAGCAGCTCCTCCATCTGCCACTTGCCTGCGTCATCGCGCTTGAGGCCCCAAATGCGGCCACTGCCCCAGTCTGCGGCGAAGCACACGCCGTCCAGGCTGGGATATTGCTTGGCACGGGAAACGCCCAGGCCGACCACGCAGATGCCCTGATCCACGTGGCTGTATTCGGCGATGGGTAGCTCGCCCACCTGTGACCATTTTTCTGGCGGATGCGCGGTCTCGGTACCGTCCGGATTCTTTTTCAGGATTTGGGGGAAGGGGTGGCTGCCACACATGAACTTCCAGCCGTAGTTGATGCCGCCCTTGCTGCCTGCGGGTTCGAAGTTGATTTCTTCCCAGTGGTTCTGGCCCACGTCGAAGATGTAGAGGTCTCCGGTCTTGCTGTCGAAGCACATGGTCCATGGATTGCGGATGCCATAGCTCCAGATCTCTGGGCGTGCCTTGGGATGAATCTTGCTGAAGGTCTCCTCGCTGATGCCGAAGAGTGTCATCTGCTGAAGCGGTGTGATGAAGGGGTTATCTTTGGGGATGCCGTAGCCTTTGTCCGTGGTGCGTGAGTCCACGTCGATGCGCAACACTTTGCCCAGCGTAGTACTCAGATCTTGACCGGCATTGAGCACGTCTCCTTCCCACCCGCCATCTCCGGAGCCGATGTAAAGGTAGCCATCAGGACCAAAGACGATCTCGCCGCCGTTGTGGTTGCAGTAGGGTCGCTCGAGATGCATGACCACGCGGGCGCTTTCGGGATCTGCCTGGTCTGGATTGTCCGCCTTGACTTTGTACTCCACGATGAAGCCGTCCCCGTTGAACCACATGTCGGAGTAGTGGACGTAGAAGAGACCATTCTCCTTGAACTTGGGGTGGAAGGCGATGTCGTAGAGACCCTGTTCCAGGAAGGAGGACACGACGGTTTGCTGGATGTCGAGAAATGGGCGGCGCTGCATTTTACCGTCCTTGATGAGCCGCACCACGCCGGGACGTTCGCAGACGAAGACGCGGTTGGTCCCGTCTTTGGGCGAGTCCACGTGCACGGGTTCGACGAGATCATCTGCTACCTTGACGAGCTTGATGGCGACATTCCCCGGCAGTTTGCCGCCGGGCTGGACAGGTTTGGTGGCTTCGGCCTGGGCATAACATCCTAGCGCAAGGGCGAGGAGCGCTGCGGGTCTGCTGGAGACGAGTGTGCGTATTTTCATGGTTGGTGGCGGTGAGGAATTGTCTGGGACCGTTTGAGCTTAGAAAATTCCGCTGCTTTCCGGCAAGCGGGAAATCAGCCAGTGACAGGATTCTCCCATGGAAGAGCTACACTTCGGAATGCTTCTCTCTTCCTGCTTGTGTATTTTGTCCGTTGCTGGTTACTCTGTCTGCGGTCACCCGGCACCCATATCTTCGGCCCCACCTCCACTTCCTTCCGCTCTGGTCAAAGTGCGCGATCTGCATCGCAAGTTCGACAATGTCCATGCGGTGAAAGGCATTTCATTCGAGATCCAGAAGGGACAGGTGGTGGGGTTCATCGGTGCCAATGGCGCGGGCAAGACAACGACGATGCGAATGATGGCCACTCTGGATGTGCCGAACGAAGGGAGCATTGAGATCGGCGGGGCGGATGTGATGCAGCGGCCCCAGGAGGTGAGGCAGCTGGTGGGCTGGATGCCAGACCACTACGGCACCTACTCCAGCATGACAGTGTTTGAGTATTTGGACTTTTTTGCCCGTTCTTACGGTCTGAAGGGCAAGGCGAGGGTGCAACGCGTGCGGGAGGTGATGGACTTCGCGGACCTGACGATGCTGAGTGACCGGTTGATGAACCAGCTCTCCAAGGGCATGGGCCAGCGTCTTTGTTTCGGCAGGATGTTGATTCCTGATCCTGAGTTTCTCATTCTTGATGAACCTGCGGCGGGCTTGGATCCAAAGGCTCGCCTGGAGTTCAAAAACCTCGTGCGGTTGCTCGCCCAGCGAGGGAAGACGCTCTTCATCAGCTCCCACATCCTTTCTGAGCTGGGAGAGATGTGTGATACGATGCTTTTCATCGACTCCGGGAAGATTGTCTATCATGGAGCTGCGGAAACATTAAGGCGGGGTGATCACTTGGCGGCACAGCGCTTCGTGGTAGAGGTGCGGGTGCTGGGTGAAGCGGATGCGCTATACGAGTGGGCAGAGCTGAATGCGGGCTGGAGTTTGCTGGAGCGCAAGAGGGATGGTGCGCTGCTGGCGCTGGACTCTGGCAATGCTGAGGCACTGGCGGATGGTCTGAAGCGAATGGTGCAGGATGGGCTGAGGGTGGTGGACTTCCGCCGTGAGGAGCGTCGGCTTGAGGATGCGTTTGTCGAGATGCTGAAAGGAGGTCTGTCATGAGCGCTGATGTGGGTGCAGCACCGGGGCGTGACTTTGGTGACTGGCTGAGTCCCATCCTCGTAAAGGAACTGCGTCAGGGGCTGAAGACGAAGCTTTTCGTAAGCACGTTTATCGCGATCCAGGTGGCCATGGTGTTGCTTCTCGGCATGAGAATGCTGGCCCATCATGGCCCGGATGGCGAGGACGCAGGGCGACTCCTGGAGGGTCTGCTTTGGGCGGCGCTGGGCCTCTTGATGCTGGTGGTCATGCCGTTGCGCGGGCTGACGGCCATCAGTGAAGAAGTGAAGGCCAATACACTGGACCTCGTAGCGCTGACAAAGATGGGCAGCTTCCGCATAGTGGCGGGCAAGTGGCTCGCACTGATGGCCCAGACGCTTCTGCTCACGGTGGCGGTTTTGCCCTATGCCGTGCTGCGTTACTTCTTCGGTCAGGTGAACATCGTGGGTGATCTGCAAACGCTCGCCTTCATGCTGATGATGTCTTCTGTGCTGACAGCTCTCTGCGTAGCGCTCTCCACAGCCGCCCCGGCGTTCCGGCTCATCGTGCTGACGTTCGGCGGGATTTCCTTGCTCTCTTTCTTCTCAGGCTTTCTGTTTTCGAGAGCGTTCTTGAGGGGTATGGGAACTGGGGGGGACATGGTAACCGCGCTTCTTGTGGGACTCTGTCTGTGCGTTTGTTACACCGTTTTTCTGCTTCTGGAGACGCAGGCCCGTATAGCCCCTGCAGCGGAAAGTCATCCTTGGCTGCGTCGGCTGCTGCCGCTGGTGGCGTTTCCCTTGGCCGGGCTAGGCTATGCGGTGGATGCAGGTGAAGGCGCTTCAAAGATGTTTATTCCACTGGTACCGATGCTGGCTTGGGCACTGGTGTCGGCGCTCACGGAGAGGACGAGCCATCTGCCGGTGGTGTATGTTCCCTGGGAGCGTCTTGGATTTGCCGGGCGGGTGATGGGGCTAGTGCTGCATCCGGGCTGGGCAAGCGGGGTGATTTATGCCTCCATGGTCGTGCTCGCCTCCACGGTGGTGTGGTCTTGGGTGGACCCTGGAGAAATGTCGCTGATTCAGGTGCTGCTCTGCCTGGCTACGGTCTTGCTTCCGGTTCTGGTGCTTCAACTGTTCAACCGCACGAATAACCGTCTTGGACTGTATCTCTTTGTGCAGTTCTTCAGCATGCTTTGGTACGTGGTGGGGCAGATGATGAGTCCAGAGTCTGCGGGGCATTTCATGCAGGCGCTGATGCCGGGCGCCGGGTTGATGGCCAGCATTGCTGAAGCCAATAACCGGGAAGTTCTGGCTATACTGGGCTCGGTGGGCATGGTTGTCTCCCTTGTGGTGTTGCTGTTTGTTTTTGTCATCGCGGTTCGGGAAATGCGAGTGCTCATCCAGATGCACGGTCAAGCGCGCGCAGTTATCCACGCAAGCAAGGCCGCCACCTGAGCATGGTGACAGACCTCCCAGACCTGGCTGACGTAAGACGGCGCATGGCAGCTGCGGCAGCGGTGGCGCGGCTGCCTTTGCGCTCTCACCGCTGGTCTGGCGGCGGCGGTGCCATGCTTGGCCATGGTACGGGGAACTCTTTGGATTTTCAGGACCAGCGGGCCTACGTACCGGGGGATGATCCGAGACACATCAACTGGCAGGCCTACGCCCGCAGCGGGCACTACACGATGAAGCTCTATCGCCAGGAGGTCAGCCCCAAAGTGGACGTGCTTCTGGACGTCTCTTCCTCCATGTTTGTGAATGAGGCCAAGCGGTTGAGGACGTGGGAGACGGCTTACTGGTGCATCGAGAGTGCGCTTCAACTGGGTGCTTCCCTCCGTGTTTTCGCTCTCCAAGGCGTCCGCTGGAATGCGGTGGACACGGCCCTGGTGATGGCCGGCGACTGGCGTCTTGGACCGGCACCTCCGGGGCAGTCTGTGCTGCCGGTGCTCCAAGAGGTGCCGCTGCGTCCGGGATCACTGCGCGTGCTGGTGAGCGACCTTCTTTTTCCAGGGACGCCAGAATTCGTTGCGGTGCCGCTGACCGCGAGCCGGGGACGCGGGCTGGTGCTGGCTGTCTTTTCTCAGCAAGAGGCTTCACCGGAGTGGGAGCAGAATGTGGAGTTTGAGGACTGCGAGACGGAGCTGAAAGAGAAGCGCCGAGTGGATGCAGCGATACTGAAGCGCTATGAGGAGGCCTACGCTCGGCACTTCACGCTATGGCGAGAGCCTTGTGTGAGGCTCGGCATACCGTTTGCCAGGGTGAAGGCGGAGGCACCTTTTTTGGATGCGTTGCGGGCTGAAGCCGTGACCGCAGGAGCCTGTGATCACTGAGGCTTCAGGGTACTGGCGAGGTGCTGCACACAAATGGCGGACCAGGTTTCAAGCTGGTCGGCGCTGGCAACGAGCTCTTCGATCGAAACAAACTGCAAGTCCTGAATGGCTTCTTCATTGGACTCCACTGCATCCGTCTCCAGCTCAAAGAGGTGCACCACGCCCAGATGCACTTGGCCCACTTCGTTGCTATCGTCATTGAGCAGTCCCAGAACGCGCTGACTGTGGCCACCGGTGATCCGCAGTTCTTCGCTGATCTCCCGCTCGACTCCGTTGAAATACGTCTGCTCTCCGAGATGCGCCTGCGTCTGGTCCACAGGGTTGATGTGACCGCCTATTCCTACACTGCGTTTCGCATGAAGACGCTTCTCGCCACCCTTACCGCCGCGTGTGTAGCACAGTAGCCTTCCCTCATGATGGAAGAGAGAGTAGGGGATGATTTGTTTGTGTGTGGGATCATTCTCCGCCGCAGGGCGCTCCATGAAAAAGTTGTTCGCCGGGTCCAGCATGGCGGGCAGATAGCGCCCCACATCTGGCTGGAAGCCTTGAAAACTGCCAAGGGAGTCAAAGAGCGAGCGGGGGATAACGAGGACGTGTTCCATGATCTTTGGTGTCGAGTCTGGAGAGCGATTGAACGGCTGCAACCGCAGGAAAAGAAAACGTCCGCACCCTTGCGGATGCGGACGTGAGCAAAGGAATCTGCTGCTCGTTACATGCTGCGGAAGTCGAGAAGCTCCACCTCGAAGATGAGCACTTCGTTGGGTCCTATATCGCCCTGACCACTCGGGCCGTAAGCGAGGTCGGAGGGGATGTAGAACTTGAACTTGCTGCCCTTGTTCATGAGCTGAACGCCTTCAGTCCAGCCGGGGATGACTTGGTTGAGGCCGAACTCGATCGGTTCGCCACGCTGCACCGAGCTGTCGAACACCTTGCCGTTGATCAAGGTGCCGTGGTAGTGGACCTTCACGGTGTCCGTGGCCTTGGGCTTTGCACCCTCAGCCGCCTTCAGCACTTCATATTGCAGGCCGCTCGCAGTGGTGGTGACACCCTCTTTCTTCCCATTCGCGGCCAAGAACTCCGTACCAGCCTGCTTATTGCGCTCTCCGCGCTGGGACTCCAGGGTAGTCATGGCGTTCTGGAAGACCTGCATGGCAGACTCCAACTCGGCGGGCGGGTACTTCGTTTCTTTCCCTTCCACCGCGTCCTTGATCCCGGCGAGAAGTTGGTCGTAGTCCAGAGTGAACCCCTGTCCCGCCATGCGTTTGCCGAAGTTGTTGCCGATGAAGTAGCTGACTTTATCCATCGGCACGTTCTTGAGAGGGTCATCCATAGATGCAGGTGAGGTGGGGGCGGGTTGAGCGGCATCTTGAGCGGACGCCACGAAATGCGCAGTAGCCAGGACGGCGCCGAAGAGGAGGGTGTGTTTGATCATCGGCGTGGATGCTAGGCGGCACATTCCGCCGGTCAAAGGAAATGCCCGCATCAAATCTCAAGTCACGGGCGTTTTGTGTTTGCCATGAAACGCAGACACTTTCTCGCCACCGCCGGGGCCGCCACTGCGGCCGCTCTCTCGCCGTCCACCACTTCCGCCGCACCTTCCATCAACTCCCTCCACCAAGCGGAGCTTCCCTATGCGTTCGAGGCGCTAGAACCGCACATCGACGCGCAGACCATGTCCATCCACTTCGGGAAGCACCACGTGGCTTACATCAACAACCTCAAAGCCGCCATGGAGAGCGCTGGCATCTCGAATGACGATGCCATTGACCTCTGCAAAAGCATTCCCTCGCTGCCAGAGGCGGCCAGGCAGGCCGTGCGCAACAACGGCGGCGGCCACGTGAACCACACCCTCTTCTGGAAGTGGATGGCCCCCGAGGGCAAGGGGCCAGCGGGCCCCGAGGGCAAGCTCGGAGCTGCCATCCAGAGCACCTTTGGCAGCATAGACGACTTCAAGAAGCTCTTTGCCGAGAAAGGCACCAAGCAGTTCGGCTCCGGCTGGGCCTGGCTGCTCGTGCGCCCGGATGGCTCGCTCAAGGTCACCTCCACGCCCAATCAGGACAATCCCTACATGAAGGGCATCGTGGCAGAGGAAGATCTCGGAACGCCCATCCTTGGCCTAGACGTGTGGGAGCACGCTTACTACCTGAAGTATCAGAACAAGCGCCCAGACTACATCACGGCTTGGTGGAACGTCGTTGACTGGAACCAGGTCAGTGCGCAATACGCGCAGGCCAAGATGTGATTTTAGAACGCGGGAACTCGTGCTCTGGTGGAGCCATGCCTTCACCAGAGCTGCCCCCAGGACCCGTAGAGACACTCCGCCCCGACGCGTGGCTGGGAGACGCCGTACTGGAACTCTACGTGCGCTCGTGGATTCTCGAACGCTTCGGTCACATTGATGCCGAAATGAAAACCCGGTTCACCAGTAACCAGTTCCTCAACAACATCGGCAATCCCACACGAGTAGAGGCGGCCATTGGCCAGGTCCATCGCCGCCAGGGCATGGCCGCCGCTTGGGCATGGATCGAGCAGCACATCGAGCCGCTCTTTCTCAGGCAGGAGGGAAAGCGCCAGCGTAAGGCGAGGAGTTGAGCCACGCGGTATTTTGAGAAAGCCGCTTGCGCTCCGGCGTGCCTTGCCCATAGCCATGGTGCTCCTCCCGTCTTCCTGCGCCTGTCTTCTCTTCATGGAAAAACTCATCGTCAACGGCCCCACGCCCCTCAAAGGGCGCGTCACCATCAGCGGCTCCAAAAACTC
Organism: uncultured Verrucomicrobiaceae bacterium; assembly: GCA_964538625.1. Taxonomy (GTDB): domain Bacteria; phylum Verrucomicrobiota; class Verrucomicrobiia; order Verrucomicrobiales; family Verrucomicrobiaceae; genus JAEUHM01. The sequence goes on along the minus strand of CAZIGH010000025.1, from coordinate 13,494 downwards.
CTCGCTGCCCATCCTCGCAGCCACCCTCCTCACCAAGGAACCCTGCACCATCCGCCGCGTGCCTGACCTTTCGGACACCAACTACATGACGCAAATCCTGGCCGAACTCGGTGCCGAAGTCGAGCGTGCCAGCGGTGTAGTCGTGGTGGAGGCAAAGAAGATCAAGTCCGTCGCGCCCTACGACCTGGTCAGGAAAATGCGCGCCTCCATCTGCGTGCTCGGTCCTCTCACCGGCCGTCTCAAAAGGTGCACCGTCTCCCTGCCCGGCGGCTGCGTCATCGGAGATCGGCCCGTGGACTTGCACCTCAAAGGTCTCGAAGGCTTGGGAGCCCAGATCACCGTTGACGGAGGTGACATCAAGGTGGACGCCAAAAAGAACTTCAAAGGCGCAACCCTCAACCTCATGGGCAAGCACGGCTCCACCGTGCTCGGCACCGACAATGTCATGATGGCCGCCGTACTGGCAAAAGGCACCACCATCATCGAGGGTGCCGCCGCCGAACCTGAAGTCGAAGACCTTGCAAACTTCCTCATCAAAATGGGCGCCCGGATCGAAGGCGCAGGTACCCATCGCATCGTCATCCAAGGGGTCAAAGAGCTTCATGGGGCCGAGCACACGGTCATACCGGATCGCATCGAGGCAGGCACTTTCCTCTGCGCCGGGGCCATGCTGGGGGAGGGGATCACGCTCAAACGCTGTAACCCCGAGCACATGAAGGCAGTCATCGATGTACTCAAAAACAGCGGCTTCCCCGTGGAGACCACCAAGGACAGCATCAGCATCAAGCCCAACCCCAGCGCCAAGGGCTTTGACATCACCACCCAGCCCTACCCAGGTTTCCCCACCGACATGCAGGCCCAGTTCTGTGCGCTGGCCACCATGATCCCGGATGTCTCCACCATCACCGAAACCATCTTTCCCCAGCGCTTCATGCACGTGGCCGAGATCAAGCGCATGGGAGCGGATATCGACCTCCAGGGCGCTACCGCTCGCATCCGTGGAGGCGGCACCCTCAAGGGCGCCCCAGTCATGGCCTCTGACCTCCGTGCTTCTGCCGCTCTCGTGCTCGCCGCCCTCGTCGCTCAGGGAAAAACGGAGATCAACCGCCTCTACCACATCGACCGCGGTTACGAGCACCTCGACGACAAGTTTCACTCCCTCGGAGCCGACCTCGAACGCGTGAAGTAACCCCATCCCACCACACCCATGTCCCCATCCATCGGCATCATCGGCGGCTCCGGCCTTTACGACATCGAAGGCTTCACTGAGCGCGAAGACATCCAGATCGACACCCCCTTTGGCAGCCCCTCGGACGCGCTCACCGCCGGCTTGTTCGCAGGGCGTCGCGTTTACTTCCTGCCCCGTCACGCCCGCGGCCACCGCATCCTTCCCACCGAGATCAATCACCGGGCCAACATCTGGGCCATGCGCTCACTCGGCGTACGTTTCATCATCGCCATCACGGCTGTCGGCTCGCTCAAGGAGCAATACCATCCCCGACACGTGGTCCTGCCAGACCAGTTCTTCGACCGCACCTCCAGGCGCGAGCACCACACCTTTTTCGGGAACGGCATCGTGGGCCACGTCTCCATGGCTGACCCCATTTCAGCGGGATTGCGCGCCTTGCTCGCAGAGGAAGCCACCGCCTCAGGTGCCACCGTTCACAATGGCGGCACCTATGTGAACATGGACGGCCCTGCATTCTCCACACGGGCAGAATCCAATGCCAACCGCCAGCTCGGCTTCGACGTCATCGGCATGACCAACCTCCCGGAAGCCAAGCTCGCCCGTGAAGCCGAGATAGCCCTCGCCACCATGGCCATGATTACCGACTACGACTGCTGGAAGACAGACGAGGCCCATGTCACCGCAGAAGCCGTCGTCGCTCATGTCTCCGCAAACGCCGCCACGGCAAAAGCCGTACTCGCACGCGTCATTCCCCGCATACCGCTGGAGGCAGACTGGCCAGAACATCGTTCCCTCGACGGTGCCCTGATGACTGCTCGCGAGCTGTGGCCAGCCGACACAACCGCCAAACTCCAGCCCATTCTCCAGCGGTTTCTTTGAGTTTAATAAGAATTAGACTTTCCCAAACCACTTTCTCCCCCTACTCTCCGACTCGTGTCCCCCAAAAACATGTACCTCAGCATCTGGCTCGGCATCACCCTCGCAACCTCGCAGACGGGATGCACCGTCAGCAACATGCAGCTCCCCTCCATGAGCCGTCCGCAGGCCCCAGTCATGCTTGCTCCTGCTCCCGCGCCTGCGCCAGCACCCATGCCCAGCTACAGCGTGGGGGCAAATCCACCCACCTACGTGCCAAATGTGCCACCCGCTGGAGCACGCATCCGGTACTCCTCCGTCACCACGGACCAGCCCGTGCTGGCCATGACCTTCGACGACGGCCCTCACCCCACGCTCACGCCCCAGCTGCTCGACATCCTCAAGCAGCGAAACATCAAGTGCACCTTCTTCGTCATCGGGAAAAGCGCCGCCCAGTATCCCGCCATCATGCGCCGCATCGTCGCGGAAGGTCATGAAGTCGCCAACCACACCTGGAGCCACCCCTCACTTACCAGCAAGTCAGACGCACAGATCCGCACCGAACTGCAAAAGTCCGAAGAGGCCATCCTCCGCATCACCGGCGTGCGTCCGCGTCTGCTGCGTCCTCCCTACGGCGCCACGAACCGCCGCATCGAGCAGTGGATTTACAACGATCTCGGTTACTCCACCATCCTGTGGTCCGTAGATCCGCAAGACTGGCGCAGACCCGGTGTCTCCGTAGTCACCTCCCGCCTCGTCAACGGAGCGCACAACGGTGCCATCATGCTCGCCCACGACATCCACCCTCCCACCATCGCTGCCATGCCCGCCATGTTCGACCAGCTTCTGGCCAAGGGCTACCGCTTCGTCACCGTGTCACAGCTCATGAACATCGAGAAAAGCAATGCCCCTCTCGGTGTCGTCGTGCGCCCGGCCATTCCCGTCTCTGACACCGAAGATATTTCGGAGCCTGCACTCAAGGAACGCAAGTCCTAGCCGCCACCGCGGCCTCGCCCACAGATGATCGGTGAAGAGTACTTTGAACTCCGCTCACGGCTCGGGACGGACCTCTACACCCTCGCATCCCTCGTTCGTGAGTCCGGCGGCTCACCCGAGGACATCCAGATCCTGGACAACCTCATCGCCTCGCTCAAGGACCCGTTCGTCTTCGTCGTCGTAGGGGAGGTGAATGTAGGCAAGTCCACGCTGCTCAACGCACTCTTCGGCGCGGACATCTCAAAGACGGGCGTCATGCCCACCACCGACCGCATTTGCTTCTTCAAATACGGACCCTCCGTGCAGACCACCCCCATCGGTCCGAACATCGATGAAGTCCGCGTCCCCTGTGACTTCCTCAAAGACTTCCACATCGTCGATACGCCAGGCACCAACTCCATCGAGAACGAGCACCAGCAGATCACCGAGCGCTTCGTCCCCATGGCGGACCTCGTCATCTTCGTCTTCAGTGCCATGAACCCCTGGGGCGCTTCCGCCTGGCACTTCCTTGACAAAGTCCACTCCCACTGGCGGAAGAATGTCATCTTTGTCCTCCAGCAGAGTGACCTCCGCACCCCCGAGGAGATCAGCGTCATTCGCGACTACATGAAGCAGCTCTGCGTCCAGCGCTTCCAGCGTGAGTTCCCCATCTTCCCCGTCTCCGCCAAGCGTGCCTACCTCGCACGCTCCTCCGGCATTGACCGCGATCGCCTCCTGGCAGAGTCCGGCTTCGTCTCGCTGGAGGCACACATTACCGACGTCGTCATGCAGAGCCCCGCACGGCGGACCAAACTGCACTCCTCCCTGCGCCTCGCACGTGGCATTCTCGACCAGCTTCTGGAGCGCACCCGAGACGCCATCTCCACCCACGAGCAGCGCCGCGAGCTCTGGCACGGACTCCAGACCGAGCGCAATCTCCAGCAGGAGCGCACCAAGTCCAAGTTCGACGCCGCGCTCGACGCCACTGACCGAGACTTCCGCGACATCACCCAGAGCATCGTTGAGACACTGGAAAAGCAGTTCACCGTGGCCGTCACCCTCCGCTCCAGCAAAGAGGACACACGCATCCCACAGAATCTGGATCATCGCATCAACCAAGAACTGCTCACCTCCACCAGTGAACGCTGGCAAAATGCAGCCCGCATCCTGGAAGACGATCACCACCGCTACCACGCCTTCGCTCTGCGCCAGTGGCGCGGAGAGTTCTTCCTGGATGACCCCGCAAGCCCCGAGGAACAGGAAGAGCGCGGCCATGCCAGACGCCGATTCCAGTCCCGTCTCGAGTCAGCGCTGCGGCGCTTTGTCCTCGGACTTCACCTTTCCGAAACCCTCGAGCCCGCCGCCACCGCCACCCGTGCTAGCGCCGCTCGCCTGCCGGCCATTCTCATCGCCCTGCTCGTTCTCACCGGCGTCGCCGCTTGGTTCTTCGGCATGCAGGGAGCCATCGCCGGGCTCGCAGCCACAGCTTTGATCACTGGCGTGTATTTGCTCCGCATCAGACTCGCACTCAGTCGAGCCTGCCAAACCTTCGCAGATCAACTGGACCAAGCCCGGCCCACCCTACGAACCCTCATCTCCGAGCAGTTGAACGATGAAGTGCAGTCTGCCTATGGCAGCTTTGCCGCACTTACCAAACACGATGTCGAAGCAGCCGCCATCAATGAGGAGCAGCTGCGTGCATCAGACGCCCAGCTCAAAGCGCTCCACCAGTCCCTCGAGCGCCTCGCAGGGCAGTTGCAGGTCGCCCATTGACCCCGGCCATCAAGGTTGGCGAACGCACATCCCATACACGGTCGTTCAGGCTGCCGTAGGTGCCATTCACCTCCTACCCTCAGCGCGTGCCACCCATCCCCCGTTGAACTCCTTTTCCTGCGATGTTCTCTATTGCCGAATCAGACACATTCTTTGCTTGCATGATTGAAAGCAGCGTCGCGTTTCCGCAGCACACCCCGCCAGCCGATGAGACACCTCCTTGCAATCCTATCTCTGATTTGTGGCCAACTCATCGCCGCCGCCCCACCCAACATCATCGTCTTCTACACCGACGACCACGGCTACGCCGACCTCGGCATCCATGACATCGTCAAAGACGTCAAGACCCCGCACACCGACGCCCTCGCCCGCAGCGGCGTCCTCGCCCGGCACGGCTACTCCACCGCCCCCCAGTGCGTCCCCTCCCGCGCCGGTCTCCTCACCGGCCGCTTCCAGGCACGCTTCGGCGTCGAAAGCAACCAGTCACCCCTCGACGGCTTCGACCGCCAGACCACCATCGCCAAGCGCCTCCAGGACGCCGGCTACGCCACCGCCCAGTTCGGCAAATGGCACCTCGGCCCCGATGCCGAAATCACCCGCCACGGCTTCACCCACGTCTTCGCCCAGAACGCCCAGCGCCCCTTCCATGCCAACATCACCCTCGACGGCCAGGACCGCCCCATGAGCCCCCTGCCGCCCGCAGGCTACCACATCGACTCCTGCTCCCAGGCCGCCGCCGCCGTCATTGAGCGCTACAAAGACAAGCCCTTCTTCCTCTACATCGCCTACCGCGCACCCCACACCCCGCTCGACGCCCCACAGCACTACAAGGACCGCTTCCCCGGCGACATGCCAGAGCGCCGCCGCGCCGCCCTCGCCATGATCTCCGCCATCGACGACGGCGTCGGCCTCATCACCAGCACCCTCAAAAAACATCACCTCACCGAAAAGACCCTCATCTTCTACATCGCCGACAACGGCGCCCCGCTCAAAATCCACCAAATCGACTCCCCCCTCGACGGCGACCCCGGCGGCTGGGACGGCAGCCTCAACACCCCCCTCAACGGCGAAAAAGGCATGCTCACCGAAGGCGGCATCCACGTCCCCTTCCTCATCGCCTGGCCCGGAACCATCCCCGCCGGCCAGGTGTATGAGCATCCAGTGAGCACCCTCGACGTCGCCGCGACTTCGGTGAAAGTGGCTGGAGCTTTAGCTCCAGAAAATGCGGCCAAACCCGCAGCCCCTCTCGACGGCACCAACCTCATCCCCCACCTCACCGGACAAAACCAAGCCCCGCCCCACCCTTTCCTCGCCTGGCGCTGGATCGCCCAGAGCGCCATCCGCGAAGGCCAGTGGAAGCTCCTCCGCGGCGGCGACCGCGAATACCTCTACGACCTCGCCGCCGACCTCGAGGAAAAGCACAACCTCGCCTCCCAGCACCCCGACATCGCCGCCCGCCTCCGCGCCAAGCTCACCACCTGGACCGCCGAACTCTCTCCCCCCGGCCTCACCACCGGCCCCATGGCGCGCACCTGGACCGACTACTTCGACCACTACCTCGAAGACAAACCCATGCCCCTTCCCGCCAAAGCCGCCCGCAGAACCAAGGACGCCGCACACGATCCCCTCAAAGGCTGGATCGCCCGCAACGGCATCGCCGCCATCGCAGACGGCTGCCTCATCCTCAAGGCCGACCCCGCTGCCAAGCGCGCCCGCCCCTTCCTCACCCACTCCGACATCAGCCTCCCCGGCCCCGTCACCGCCGTCATCACCCTCCGCGCCACCCAGCCCGGCGACCTCACCTTCGCCTGGCGCACCAAGGACGACAAAGACTTCCTTCCCGCCAGCAAAGCCACCCTCACCCTCCCCGCCAGCGACCAGCCCCAAACCCTCGAACTCCCGCTCCCCGTCACCAGCCGCCTCATCCACCTCCGCCTCCACCCCAGCCAACCCGACTCCGTCCACATTCACCGCCTCCAGCTCAAAGCCCGCAACGGCCAGCAGCAAACCTGGAGCTTCCAGCCATGAAACCCACCCTCCTCCACCTTCTAACGGCACTCTGCATTCTCCAGCCAGCCCTCGCAGCAGAGACCCGTCCGCCCAACCTCCTCATCCTCTTCTCCGACGACCAAGGCTACCATGACCTCGGCTGCCAGGGCGCGCAGGACATCCCCACCCCGCACATTGACAGCATCGCCCGCAACGGCGTCCGCTGCACCAGCGGCTATGTCTCCTCCCCCATGTGCTCGCCCAGCCGCGCCGGCATGCTCACCGGCCGCTCCCAGAGCCGCTTCGGCCATGAGATCAACTGGGAGCCGGACCATCCCGCCGACCCCAATGACACCCGCGGCCTGCCTTTGACCGAAAAAACCATCGCCGACCACCTCAAGGCCGCCGGTTACCGCACCGGCCTCGTCGGCAAATGGCACCTCGGCGAGTCCGCTCCCTTCCACCCCAACAAACGCGGCTTCGACGACTTCTTCGGCTTCGTCTGGGGCGGGCACGACTACTTCTGCGAGAACTACATCGGCGGCCCCGCCTACAAACCGCGCAGATCCGAACACTACCTCACCCCCTTGGAGCGCAACGGCGTGCCTCAGCCCGTCCACAGCGGCTACCTCACCAGCGTGCTTGGCGCCGAATCCGCCGCCTTCATCCACCAGCACAAAGACCGGCCCTGGTTCCTCTACGCCTCCTTCAACGCCCCCCACACCCCGCTGCAAGCCACGCCCGAGCTGCTCGAGCGCGTCAAGCACATCCCCGATGAACAACGCCGCACCTACGCCGCCATGGTCGTTGGCCTCGATGACGCCGTCGGCGCCATCCTGCGGCAACTGCGCGACGACGGCCTCGAAGAGCGCACCCTCGTCTTCTTCCTCAGCGACAACGGCGGCCCGCTCGACCGCAACGGCTCCCTCAACACCCCGCTCAACGGCGAAAAAGGCAAGATGCTCGAAGGCGGCATCCGCGTCCCCTTCCTCGTGCAATGGAAAGGCACCCTGCCCGCCGGCAAAACCTACGACCGCCCCGTCAGCAGCCTCGACATCCTGCCCACCGCCCTCAAAGTGGCTGCGGCTTCAGCCGCAGTTGATTCGGCTAAAGCCGAAACCACGTTCGACGGCGTGGACATCCTCCCCTATCTCAAAGGAGAAAAGACCGGCGACCCGCACGAGTTCCTCTTCTGGCGCATGACCCCGCGCAACATCTGGGCCGTGCGCAGCGGCGATCACAAGCTCGTCCTCCAGCAGACCAAAACCCCGCGCCTCTACGACCTCGCCGCCGACATTGGCGAGACCACCGACCTCAGCGACCAGCTCCCCGAAGTCCGCGCCCGCCTCCAGGCCGCCTACGACACCTGGGCCGCCCCCCTGCCCAAAGCCCTCTGGGGCGTGGAACGAGACCCCGCCAAAGCCCCCGCCCGAAAGGCCAAAGCCAAAGCTGCCCAATGAAACACGTCTCCTCCGCCCTGCTCATCGCGCTCCTCGGCACCCTGTCGCCTGCGATCGGGCAAAACGCGGACGCTCTGGCACGACGCGTCGAGGCCTTTCTTCAGCCGCGCCTTCAGACAGCCGACACCTCCGCCCCGGACGATGCCCGCCTCGCTGCCATCCTCGCCCGTCCAGACCCCGGCACCATCTTCCTCCGTTATGCCTTCGGCCTAAAACAGCACGCGAAAAAACTGCTCACCGAAGAGCAGCGCGAGCGGTTGCTGGCCGTGCTGGAGAAGCACACCCCCGCGCATTCGCGCTGGCATGACGAGCGCAACACCCTCCGCTGCCACTGGACCCGCCTCATGTGGCGCTACGCCGCCGCAGCGGAATCGGCAGCACCAGCCCTGCGCCGCGAACTCGAGCAATGGATGCGCCTGCGGATGCTCTGGACACAGCAGGAGGACCTCGCGCAATATCGCTTCGCCCGCGATGTCTGGAGCGTGCTCACGCCGGATCAGCAGCAAAAGCTTCTCTCCGGCGAATGGAAAGCCTACGCCAAACAGGAAACCGGCCACACCTACGACGACGCCACCGCAAAGATCATCCTCCGCGCCCTTGGCAAACCGGACGACAAAGCCGCCTTTGACGCCGCCGTCGCCGCATGGGCGGAGCAACGCGCGCCACTTCACGCCGCCGTCGCCAAGACACAGCGCGCCGAGCGCTGCATCGTCTTCGCCATGGATGGGAACAGCGAGGCCATGGCCCACGACGCCAGTGTCAAAGCCACCACCGCCTACGCCGCCCTTTTCAGTGCGGAGGCAGACGCCATCCGACGCATCGTGCAGGCCGCCTACCGCGATCCCTCCGCCCGCTGCGAAAGCGCGGCCACCAAGACCTGGGATGAAGCAGCAAAGCGATACCGCCCCGGCGCGGACGAACTCATCCAAATGCTCTCCCACCCATGAAGCTCCTCATCCTCCTTTGCGCCCTCTCTTCCTTCGTCATTCCGCATTCGCTGCCTTGATGCTACGCTGATGAACTTTGAAAAAAGCGGCCACGAGTCTGTCAGCCATGATTGATCGCATTCTAACCATCTGCCTGACCTTCCTCGGCTTACCGCGTCGGCGCTCGTTGGGTGCCACCCTTGCAGCGGTCATCGCATTTTCAGGCCTCGACAGCTCCGCTGCGGCCCCTGCGCCGGTCATCGTGGTATGGTCTGGCTGGGATCATGCGAACATCGGTGATGTGGGCCATACCCCTGGCATGCTGCGCACCCTGGAAGAGTTCGTGCCCGAGGCCAGGCTAAAGCTGTTTGCCAACGTGCTCGACGAGCGCACAAAGAAGATGCTGGGAAGGCGTTTTCCCAAGGTGCAGATCCTTGAAGGCTGGCCCTGGGATGAAGACGGCGCACCCACTGCCACCCACCGGGAGGTTTTGGAGGATGGCGCGTTTTTCATCCGCGCCTCCAACATGGGTGCCGAGACCCATTACATGCCGCACTTGCAGCAGCGGGGCATCCCCTTCGGCCTTTACGGGCAGACGTATTTCCCCTGGTTCGTCACGCGCCATCAGGCCAGTGAAAACCTCCGCAGGCTGACGGCGGCCGCGTTCGTCTATGGCCGCGAAACCCTCACCGTCGAGCTGCTGCGCCGCGCCGACCTCATTGGCCCTGTGCTCGACTTCATGCCGGACAGCTGCTTCGGCATCGATGTGCGCGATGACGAAGCCGCTCTGGCGACCATGCGCAGACTGGGGCTGCGTGCAGACGAGTTCATCACCCTCCAGGTGCGCACCAAGACTCCCGCCCATGCCGACGGTGAGCTGCCGCCTGGTTATCGTCCCGAGTGGAACCGGCCTGCCCCAGACCCGACGCTCGACCTCGCGCGCGCCGACAAGTTTGTCGTGCTGGCCACCGCCTGGGTTCGGGCCACCGGATTGAAGGTGCTCATCGCCCCGGAGGCAAAAAAGGAGATGGCGCACAATCGCCGCCTCATCTACGACCGCCTGCCGCCGGACGTGCGCGGCTCCGTAGTGAACCTCGATCACTTCTGGAGCCTCCCAGAGGCCGCAGGCATCCTCGCCCGCGCCCGCATCGTCGTCTGCCACGAACCGCATTCGCCCATCATCGCCCTGGCCAATGGCCGACCCGCCATCCACACATGGTCTGCGGAGCACGGACCTAAATACCACATGTTTGCCGACCTCGGGCTGGGCGACTGGCTCTTCAACCACGACGACATGACGGCGGAGGAACTCATCCACCGCGTCCTGGAAATCCATCGCGACTATCCCACTGCAACGGACCGCGTGGCAGCCTGCATGAAGCGTGTTCATGCCCTGCGCCGCTCTTCCATGGCACCCCTCCGCGCCGCCCTTGGCCTCCCGCCGCTGAGTGACGAGCTGCCGCCCGCCACGACTGCGAAATGAACCGCTAATGCCAGCAAAACCAGGACTGCCTTACACCATGAAGCTCCTCATCCTCCTTAGCGTCCTCTCGTCCTTCGTCATTCCGCATTCATCATTTTCGGCGCAGCCCAACATCGTCCTCATCCTCGCTGACGATCTCGGCTACGGCGATGTCGGCTGCTACGGCCAGAAGACACTTGCGACGCCGAACCTCGACCAGCTCGCGGCGGAGGGGATGCGGTTCACGCGGCACTACGCGGGCATGACCGTCTGCTCGCCCTCTCGCTGCGTGCTGATGACCGGCAGGCACAGCGGGCACACGCCGGTGCGCACAAACTGGGATCCGCCCATGCCCGACGGCACCGCGACGCTCGCCAGCCTGCTGAAGGGCGCGGGCTACGCCACGGGCGCCTTTGGCAAGTGGGGCATCGGCAACGTCATCCCAGAAAACGATCCGCAGCGGAAAGGTTTCGATGCCTTCTACGGCTACGTGGACATGTTTCATGCCCACAACTTTTTCCCGCCGTTCATGGTGCGGAACGGCAAACGCGAGCCGCTGGACAACGACCTGATTCCCGGCAGCGACGCGGGACCGTTCAGCGGACGCGGCAACGGCGTGGCGAAGAATCCCCGGGACTACGCGCCGGAGTTCATCCGCCGCGAGGCGTTGAAGTTCATCGAGGCGAAGGCAAAGGAGCGCTTCTTCCTCTACCTCGCGCTCAACACGCCTCACGCCAACAACGAGGGCGGCAAGGCCGACTACAAACGCGGCATGGAGGTGCCGGACTTCGGTCCCTTCGCGAACCGCGACTGGCCGGATGAGGAGAAAGGCTTTGCATGGATGATGCGGGACATTGATGAAACCATCGCCGCCGTCGTCGCCAAGCTGCGCGAGCACGGCCTCGCAGAGAACACGCTTGTCGTATTCACCAGCGACAACGGGCCACATCAGGAAGGCGGGCATCTTGTGGATTTCTTTGACTCGAACGGCCCGCTCAAGGGCCGCAAGCGCGATCTCTACGAAGGCGGCATCCGCGTGCCAATGATCGCGTGGTGGCCCGGCAAGGTGCCCGCCGGAAAAGTCTCCGATCATCTCAGCGGCTTTCAGGACTGGCTGCCGACGTTTGCCGAACTTGCCGGAGCGAAGCCGCCCGAACACGACGGCGTTTCGCTGGTGCCGACCTTGCTGGGCCGGACTTCCGATCAGAAGCGCCACGAGTTTCTCTACTTCGAGTTCTACGAAGCTGGCGGCAAGCAGGCCATCGTGACTGACCAGTGGAAAGCCGTCCGCCTGAACTGGAACGAGCAGCCCGACGCGCCGCTGGAACTTTACGATCTGCAAACCGACCTCGCGGAAGAGCACAACGTCGCCGCACAGCATCCCGACATCATTCGTGCCATGAACGAACGCCTGACAAAATCCCATACCGATCACCCTGGCAAGACGCCGCCGCCCACGTGGGGTTCCTCCGGCAAAACGTCCGCTTCCGAAAAATGATTCCCCTTCTATGAAACTCCTCCTCCCTCTCACTCTTGTGGCGCTGCTTGTCGTGGCGAGTCTCTCCAGCCCATCGCTCGCGGTCGAGCTTGACCGCTACGGCGGCAATACCGCGCTCAAGGGCAAGGCCACGGGTTGGTTTCATGTCGAACAGATTGGTGGACGCTGGTTCTTCATCACGCCGGAGGGCAACGCCTTTTTCTCCCTCGGCGTCACCCACACGGGCGAGACGATCCGGCAGGATGAACTCGGCATCTTCAAATCCAAGTTCGACAGCAGCGAGGAGAAGATGGGCGGGTTCTTCCTCGATAAGCTGCGCGACTGGGGCTTCAACAGCGCGGGCTACGGCGCGCTGCAAATGATGGAGAGCCGCATCCCCTACGTCGCCACCATCTGGACCGAGGGGCCGCGCTCAAAGTCCGCCGGGCCGAAGTCGCAAAACACCGACATCTTCGACCCCGCCGTGCAGGAGCGTCTGCGCGGTAAGGTGCGCGCGGCGGCGGCGCGGCATGTGAAGAATCCCTTCTGTCTCGGCTACGTGTTCATTGATTTGCCCATCTGGGCCACACAGCCGCAGCCGGGGCCGGGCTACGTCGAGTTTTTCCGCGCGCTGCCGGAAGGCGCGCCGGGCCGCGCGGCGCTGGAGAAGTTCCAGCGGGAACACCCCGGCGCGGACGACGAGGCGTTGATGAACCACATCGCCGACACTTACTACACCGTCGTCTGCGGCGAACTGCGCAAGGCCAACCCGCATCATCTCATTCTCGGTGACCGCTTCATGGCCGCAATGGGGAACAAGGCCACGCACACTCCGGACTCCATCCTGAAAACCGCCGCGCGCCACGTGGACGTGCTCTCCTTCCAGCCGATGGGCACGCAGAAACCGATTCGGGATTACCTCGACCATGTGCTCGCGCTTACAGGCAAACCAAGCCTGCTCGCCGATGTGAACACCATGACCATGCGCCCGGAAAAAGACGCGCAAGACACCACGCGCTACCAGACCGAGGCGGGCGGGCACACGCTGGCCTACTACCTTGATGCGGCCGGCAGCCCGGCGTGCCTGGGCCTGCACCGCTGCACCATGCGCGACTACCAGCCGTGGAACCCGCAGTTCCACCGGCGCGGCCTGCTGAAGGCGGACGATGCCGAGTATCCCATCCTCATCGAGCACACGCGCCAAGCCAATCAACAGGCGCTCGGCTTGGTTTACAAACTTCCCGGCAAACCTTGAAAATTTCCTTCATCCTTCTCGCACTGCTCTCCGGTTCTTTGACTGCTGTGGAGCCTCATGCCCTCCCCATCATCGAGAACGGCCAGCCGCGCGAGTATCAGCCCGACGACCGCGACGAACCGCTCTACGCCGA
>CAZIGH010000024.1:0-77135 GCA_964538625.1 uncultured Verrucomicrobiaceae bacterium | reverse complement strand
GCTTGGCGGGCAAACTGACGTTTGCTTCTACGGTGGGGGCTTGGAGGGAGTCGTGAGACTTCCTTGGGAGGCGGTGTCGTTGGTGTTGGGGGGGACATCCTGCGTGGTCTGCTGGCGGCACGAGTTGGAGAAGATGAAGAGGGTGGGGCAGTCATGGAAGGATGGCTCTGCTGGCTGCGTAGGAAGTGCCATGTTCAAGATGCCGTTTCTTTTGTTTTTCGCTCTGCTCATTAGCGGAGTCCGCTCCGTGACTTTGCGTGCGGCTGAGAACGAGAAGCTGCGCATCATTGTGTTCGGTGCGCACCCGGATGACGCTCAGTATAAGGCGGGCGGTACAGCTGCCAAGTGGATCAAGGCTGGTCACGAGGTGAAGCTGGTTTCGGTGACGAATGGTGACGTAGGCCACTGGCAGTCTGCGGGTGGACCTCTGGCTCAGAGGCGGCTTGCTGAGGTGAAAAAGGCGGATGCGGTGATAGGGGCCACCACGGAGGTGTTGGACATTCATGATGGTGAGCTGATGCCGACGTTGGAGAACCGAATGAAGCTTATCCGTATGATCCGGGAGTGGAAGGCGGACATTGTGATCGCGCATCGGCCCTGGGATTATCATCCGGATCATCGGTATGTTGGTGTGCTGGTGCAGGACGCTTCGTTCATGGTCACGGTGCCATACATTTGCAGTGATGTTCCTCCGCTGAAGCGGAATCCGCTGTTTCTCTATTCCAGTGACGGGTTTCAAAAGCCGTATCCATTCAAGCCGGACATCGTGGTAGCGGTAGATGATGTGTTTGACCAGAAGCTGGAGGCCATTCACGAGATGCCGTCTCAGCACTATGAGGGTGGTGCCAACGGTAGTGAGGAGCATGTGAAGTCAGTGCCTCCGGCGGCGGATGTGGCGGCACGCAAGGCGTGGCTGCGCGAGCGGTGGGAGCGTCGTCAGGGTGGTGAGGCGGACAAGTTTCGTGAGGTGCTGATTCGATACTACGGTGCCGAGAAGGGCCGGGCAGTGAAGTTTGCGGAGGCTTTTGAGATCTGTGAGTATGGTCGGCAGCCGACCGAGGCTGAGATTCGGGAGTTGTTTCCGTTCTATGACTGACGGAGTGGCTGTGCAGCCTGTCAAGCTTCCACGGGCTGGAGAGACTTTGACGCTGCAGGTTGCAGGTCTGAGGACAATGTAGGCTTGCAGGCACCGTCACTTCGGCTGATGTAGTTCAGCCGGAGGAGCTATTGGTCACCGCTGGCCTATTGATTCCATGAAGCTTTACTCTGCTGTTGCTTACCATCCAAGTCTGCCTGCGGGTCGTGCGAACGGTCATCTGGAGGCAGAGATAGACGGTCTTCGTTTTGTGGGCGGAGACGGTATGACTTCGGTGATGGTGCCGTATGAGGGGATGGAGATGAGGATGGTGGGCATGAATGAAGATCTGCCGGATTTTCGGCATCCGACTCTGCCGGACTGGGTCATCCTGTGTCAGGACCGTGAGATTGCTCTCAATGAACATGTAGCAGCGCAGAGGGATCTTCATGCGCGACTTGCCAAGGCTGCTGTGAGGCATCGCTCAGTGGGAAAGCCGATGAAGGTGTTGGGCTTGCTCGTGGGGTTGATGGTTTTTGGGGTGGTGATGCTTTGGGCAGCTCGCCATGCGATTGTGCGTGGCCTGGTGCAGCAGATTCCGCTCTCGTGGGAGCAAAAGCTAGGTGATGTGGCCTGGGAGCAGGTGAAGGCGCAGGAGGTAATGGTGGAGGACCCGGAGTTGATAAGGAAACTTTCACAGGTTACGGCCAAGCTGGTGAAGACGGGTGAGAGTGGCGGGTACGAGTTTCGCTTTCACATAGCGAAGAATGACGTTCTGATGAATGCGTATGCACTGCCGGGCGGGAACATCGTGGTTTATACAGGGCTGATGAAGAAGGTGAAGCGGGAGGAGCAGTTGGCGGGAGTGCTTGCGCATGAAATGGCACACGTCTTGCGGCGGCATTCTCTGCAGAACCTTGTCAGTAAGGTGGGGCTTTGGGTGGTCATCAGCACGGTTGTTGGTGACGGAGGGGCACTGGCAGCGATTTTGGCCGAGAGTTCGCAGATGGTGCTGGGCCAGAAGTTCAGTAGGGATGTGGAGAGAGACGCTGACGAGGTGGCCTGGCAGATCCTCATGGAAGCTGGAGTGGATCCGCGTGGATTGCGCGAGTTCTTTGAGCTGCTGTTGGCTGAGGAGAGGGCGATGATGGGCGGGTTGGGGGCTGGTGCGCTGAACTGGCTGAGCACGCATCCCTCCACTGAAGAACGCATTGAGCGGCTACGGGAGAAGGAAGCTCTGTTGCCTTGAAAAGGTGGTCAGGCGCGGAACAGTGCTCCCAGTTTTTTGCCCAGGACCACGGCAGCGCCGGCCATGGTGACAGCGAGGAAGAGCATGGCCCAGACGCCGAGTGCGGCTGCTAGGCTAGGACCACTGCCGAGTGCGCCGATGAGGGAGTAAATGGCTTTGGTAATAGGGTAGTGGACGGTCTGTTCCGCGAGGACCATGGAGTCGCTTACTTCCAGCATGGCGAAGGAGAATGCCAAGAGGCCGCCTGCGATGAGGTTGGGGGCTACCAGCGGCAGGGTGATGCGCCAGAGGGCACGCTCGGGAGGTGCGCCAAGGTTTTGCGCTGCTTCTTCCAGGGAAGCACTGACTTGTTGCAGTCCGGCTGAGGCGGAGCGGACGACGTAAGGCAACCGACGCACTGAGTAGGCGATGACGAGGAGGATGATGGGGTTCTCACCGAGCATGAGGGAGTGGAACATCTGGCCCTCTCGGGACATGGCTAGGTAACCGAAGGCAAGAACCAGACCTGGTACGGCCAGTGGCAGCATGGCCATGGCGTCGAGAAGTTGCCTGCCCGGCAGGCGGGTGCGTACGACGATGTAGGCGATGGCGACGCCGATGATCAAGTCCAGCACGGTGGCAAGGGATGCGTATTTGAGGCTGTTGGTGATGGCGCTGAGTGTGAGTTCATGGCCGAGTGCATCTTTGTAGTGCTCTAGGGTGAAGGCACCTGGCAGTACTGTGCCGTACCAGTCTTTTGCGACGGAGAGCAGGACGACACCGATATGCGGTAGCACAGCTAGGCCGATGACGAAGACAAATGCCGCAGCGCTAAGAAGGCTGGCACCGATGGGGAGGGAGTGCATCTCCCGTCCCATGGTGGCTCTGCCACCGCCACCGCCTGCCATGCGCGGCTCAAAGACGAGCTTGCTGATGGCGAAGAACATGGCGGTGAAGGCGAGCATGACGACGACGAGGGCGTAGGGGAAGGGGTTGCCGCTCAGGTCGCGAAGGGAGTTGAAGATTTGCACGGAGGTCACGCGGTCGTAGTCAAAGACGAGGGGTACGCCGAGTTCGGTGAAGGCCCAGATGAAGGTGATGGTGCCTCCGGCGAACACGCCGGGCATGATGAGGGGCAGGGTGATGCGGAAAAGTTTTTTGAAGGGGGGGCATCCCAGATTGGATGCGGCCTCTTCCAGTGCGGGATCGAGATTGGCGAGTGCCGCTGCTACGTTGAGGTAGAGGATGGGGTAAAGGTGGAGAACGTTCATGATGACGATGCCGGCCATTTGCCCTTCGCCGAGCCAGTCAATGGGTTGGTTGGGATTCATGAGTCCCAGCGAGATGAGGAATGCGTTCACTGCTCCCATGGAGCCGAGCATGGCTTTGATGCCGATGGCACCCACGAATGGGGGTAGCACCATGGGCAGGAGCATGAGGGAGTTCAGCAGTGCGCGGCCTGGGAAGTCGAAGCGTACGTAGATGAGTGCCAGCGGAAGCGCCACGATGATGCAGCCAAGTGTAGAGAAGACTGCCATGACGAAGCTGTTCCACAAGCCTTCGCGGTAGAGCGGGTTGGCGAAGACCTCGCTCACGTAACTCATGGTAAATCCACTCTCCTGGCTGATGAACGCGCCTTTGATGGTCACGAGGATGGGTGCGATGAAGAAGAGCCCGAAGAATGCGAGCAACGAAAGGTGGATGATCCTTGCCGTACGTTCGTTCATGGGCCGCTCCTCCTGCCTGAGACCTCTGCGTTGTACTGAGCCTGTTCGTATTGTCGTCGGATGGCTTCTGTGAGCCGCCGCGCCTCCCGTACTTCGCGCACTTTGTCACGAGCGCGGAGCGTGGTGGAGAGGTCGCCCACGGCGACGTCATAGTTGACGGTGGTCATCTGGCCCAGGATCTCGAGTGCTCGCTGTGGCATGCCGGCATCTGCCATGGCTTTCCACGCGGCCCTTAGCTCTTTGTGTGTGTCCACGCAAAGCACGCGGATAAGGAAGCGGATGGAGTTGAAGGCAGGGGCGGTCCACTCAGGCCGGTAAACGAATGCCTCGGCCTTCTTCCATGGTTCTTCGTTGGCATCGCTCATGAAGGTGCGGTTGGATTCGGTGTAGAAGTCCCTCCGCACGGGCAGTCTGCGGAGTGCTGCCTTGACTGGTCCGCCGGGCATGCCGCGGCGGAATGACCAGATTTTTTGTCCGGCCTCTGAGAGGATGAAGTCCATGAAGGCCTCTGCCAGTTCAGGCTCTGCGGCACCGCGGAAGAGGCCGACTGGGTCCACCGAGATGGCGGTGCCACCGGTGGGGGCTATGAAGCCGACGCGCGACCAGCCGCGCTCGTCGCGCACGGCTTCCTCGCTGGAGCGTCCGTAGAAGTCAATGCACATGCCGGCGGCGGCGTCTCCCTTTGCCACTTCCAGGGGGATCTTGGTGGACTGGTCTGTGAAGTAGCGAGCATTGGCTGCGATTCTCTGGATGAGCTGGAGGCCGGCGATCCATCCCTGTCTGACACCTGCGGCTTCGATCTCCTGCGGCGTGCGCAGGCGTCCGGGGGAGGCTTTGACCTTTTCCACGGCACGATGCATTTCCTGCTGGATGATCATCTCGAAGGCTTTGGTCACGGAGCCGCTCTTGGTTGGGTCTGAGAGGGCTACGTAACCCAACAGTTTGGGGTCTGCCAGATCGGCCCACTCGTCGGGTTCGTGCTCGACGCCGAGTCTGCGGAGTGTGTCGCGATTGAACACGATGCCGAAACTGGACAGGCAGGTGCCTGACCAGCGCATGTCAACGTCGTGGAAACGCTCGCCACTGAGTGCTTCTGGAATGCCCGTTTCCGAGAACAGGTGTGGGTGTTTTTCCTTGATGCGTTTCAAGCCGGCTCCGGTAGGTGCATCGGCTGCCACTAATGTGCCGGCGTCTGCCTGCTGCTGGAAGTCATAGGGTCCGCCCCCAAAGAAGAGGTCCACACCTATGCCGACGTTGGACTCAAGAAAGGCCTTCCTCGCGGGTGCATCTATGGGAGCTTTGCCATTGAGGAAGGTGACGGCTACTTCTTCGTTCCAGTCTTTGCCTTGCCCTTTCCAGTAGCGTTCGAAGGCGGCGGAGTAGTCACTCTTGATCAAGGTGGCCAGCTCTGAGGTTCCGGCCACGCGCCAGTCGATGTAGATGGTTTGTCCTGTCTGCTCGCGCCAGTATTTAGCGAAGCCGCGCCCGAACTCCTGGCGGATGAGTTCGTGATGCGGGGTCATGATGACGAGCCGCTTATCATACCTGCTGGGCGCGGTGCTTTGAGCAGGGCGCAGCAGGAAGGGGCCTATGAGGACGGCACCCATGCAGCCGAGTACGAGGAGTTCTTTCCGCCACTGAATGGCGAGGCGCACCCAGTCCACGCCTGGCTTTTTCGGTTCATCCAGAGGCTGGCTGGCCATGTCACTCATCGCCTCAGGATCACTACATCACGGGTGGAGACCATCATCCGCAGTTTCTCCTCGCCATTGTCACGAATGAACAGCGGATTGACCTCGCTCATTTTGAGGGTCACGCCACCGCCGCAGTCTAGGCCGTACTGCACGTAAGATCCGAGGTAAGTGGACTCTACGACTTTGCCGAAGAAGCGATTCGGCGTGTCACCGACGAGTCCGAAGGTAAGTGCTTCTGGCCGTATGGAGAGTAGCACCTGCTGTCCCTGCACGGGCACGAAGTCCTCACTGCAAGGCCTGCCGCGTATGATGCCTGCGGCGGTTTCGACGTCGTGTAGACCCTCCCTGCTGCAAGGTCGGCCCACGGTGCCCTCGATGAAGTTGGTCTCTCCCATGAACTCAGCGACCATGCGGCTGGCGGGGTGGCGATAGACTTCCATGGGGGTGCCTACCTGGGCCAGCTTGCCGCCCTCCATGACGGCGAGCCTGTCGCCCATGGAGAGGGCTTCTTCACGGTCATGGGTGACGTAGATGCCGGTGAGGCCAAACTCTTTGCAGAGCCTGCGAATCTCGGAGCGCATTTCGTGGCGCAGTTTGGCATCGAGATTGGAGAGGGGTTCATCCAACAGGAAGACCTGTGGGCGGATGACCAGGGCGCGCGCTAGGGCCACGCGCTGCTGCTGGCCGCCTGAGAGCTGCTGGATGCGGCGCTTGCCGAGACCGCCGAGCTGCACCATTTCGAGGGCCTCTTCCACCAAGGTAGTGATCTCCGGTCTGGGTACGTTACGCTCCTCCAGGCCGAAGGCGACGTTCTGCGCCACCGTGAGGTGAGGCCAGAGGGCGTAGCTTTGGAACATCATGCCCGTGTGCCTTTCGTGGGGCGGGACATGGGTCACGTCATGGTCGCCAAAAAAGATGCTGCCGCCATCTGGCTTGTAGAAGCCTGCGATGTGGCGCAGTAGCGTCGTTTTGCCGCAGCCACTAGGGCCGAGGAGGAAGAACAGCTCGCCCTTTTCAATCTCCAAATGAATCTGGCTGAGCACCGTCTGGTGACCGAAGCGTTTGACGAGGTTTTTGATGGAAATGGAGACCATGCAGATGAGGAGCGTCCGCCAGGAGATACGAAGCGCCAAGCATTTACCCAAGCGCTCCGGGAAACGCAAGCACCGCCTTGTCTCCAAAACGAAACTGCGGTCTCAGGGCAGCACATTTCATTCCGAAAATCAGGGTTCGGCCGACGTCTGATGAAGGAGGGCGCGCATGGACTGGGTGAAGCTTGAAAGGATGGTTGTTTCATCGGCCTCGCCTTCCAGGGAAAGGGTACCTCGATTGGTGAACTCGAAGTTTTGGAGGCTGACTCGGTGGCCGACCACGCTGGCGGTGGCGCTGACGTGCCCCGGCGTGGGTGGACCGGTGCGTTTGAAGATGACGTTTTCCAGTGTGAGCTCGCAGCGCCCGTCTTCCCGTCCGGTGACGGTGAACGGGTTTTGTGCGGAGGAGTGAATGATGGCGTGGCTGAGGCGATACCTCCCATGGTCCAGGAAGAACAGGTCGTATCCGATGCAGCGGGAGATGAATACGCGGTGATAGCTGGTGATGGCGTGGCCAGTGTCGCAGATGCCGGTGCTGTTGCCCATGCTGATGAAGCCGTCCACCCGATACCTGGCGGTTTCGTGGGCGCTGATGCCGTCATCTCCGCAGTCGATGGCGGCGATATTCTCGAAGACCACGTCATGGCAGTCGCCATGGATGTTGAAACCGTCATTGTAGGGCCTGGTAGCGGTGAGGTTGCGGATGATGAGGTGGGAGTTTGTGCCGCCGAACTGCACGCCAGCGCTGCGTAATGGGATGCGAATGTTCGCGCTGGCGAGTGAGGTGCCGGTTGGGATTCGGATGAAAAAGGCACCCTTGAGGAGCGTGCTGTCGGTAGTGGGGGAGGCGTTTTCTTGAACGAAGGTCCACTCTCCGGGTAGGAGGGCGTCTGGAGTCTTCAGCGGTGATTTGGCCCCCTTGGAAGTGCGGCCCATGAACTGCATGTGACCATTGAAGACGAAGAACCAGCGCATGAGCATGGCGTCGTCCAGCCGAGGGAGCAGCTTTTCTGACTTGAAGAGTCCGGGCTGCACCTCCTTCCAAACGGCGGGGTCCAAGGGGTCGCTGCCGTCCAGGGTGGCACCGTGGCCGTCCAGGACGATGGGTTTGCCGGGCTGGCCATGTTTCCCATAGAATCCTGCGTAGTCGAGATAGACCTTGGGCTCCAGATGAATGGTGTCGCCGGGAGCAGCGGAGTTGATGGCGTGGGCGATGGTGGGCGCGTCTCTGCCCACGTGAATGTCACGTGCAGGGAGTTGAAATGAGAGAGTGGCAAAGAACAGGAGAAGATGACGGGGCATGAGGAAGGATCAACGACGGGGAAAGTGGCGTCTTCAACCGGAGTTGCTACTGTGGATGAACGCCTCTCCAAGAACTTGGTGCAAGGCGCGGGAAGTGGGATATGCTTGCTGCTCCAATGGATACACTCCTAGCTCTCTTACAGACTGACAGCCAGCGCTCGCACGCGGATCTTGCACAGGAACTCGGCATGAATGAAGCCGAGGTAGCCGCCCGCATCGCCGCTGCTGAGAAGGAGGGCCTGATCTTGGGCTATCAGGCGGTGATTGACCGTAGCAAGTTGGGCAAGCGCGGTGTGCGTGCGCTGATAGAGGTGCGCATCAGCCCGGAGCAGGGCGGGGGATTTGACCGGCTTGCTCGGCGCATTTCCCAGTATCCGCAGGTGCGGGACTGCTATTTGATGTCCGGGGCGTACGATCTGGCGGTTGTGGTGGAAGGAGCTGACTTGTATGACGTGGCGACGTTTGTCTCCGAGAAGCTGAGCACGCTGAACGGAGTGCTGGCCACGGCCACGCTGTTTGAGCTAAAGGCCTACAAGCAATCCGGCTTTATTATTGACCAAGGGCTCCAGGAGGAGCGTCTTCCGGTGGCTCCCTGAGTTCCATCTTCACCGCTTCTAGCTTAGCCAAGATGGACTATCACAGCCTTCTCTCGCGCCAGATTCGGGATCTCCCTCGCTCTGGCATACGCGACTTTTTTGAACTCGTCATCGGCCGCTCCGATGTCATCTCCCTGGGTGTGGGCGAGCCTGACAAGCCAACTCCCTGGGTCATCCGGGAGGCCGCCATTCGCTCGATCGAAAAGGGGCAGACGTCTTATACTTCGAACTTTGGACTGGAGGCACTGCGGGTGGAGATAGCTCGGTATGTGGAGGAGTTCTTCCACGCGAGCTACAACCCGAAGAATGAAATCCTGGTGACGGTGGGTGTGTCTGAAGCTCTGGATCTGGCGCTGCGTGCAGTCATCAATCCGGGAGATGAGGTCATCTACCATGAGCCTTGTTACGTCTCCTACAATCCCAGCATCCAGATGGCGTATGGCGTGCCAGTGCCGGTGAATGCGAGTCCGGCGCATGACTTTGCGGTGCTGGCTGCCGATGTAGAGAAGGCGATCACGCCGAAGACAAAGGTCATCATGCTGAACTTCCCCACGAATCCAACGGGGGGCGTGGAACCTCCCGAGGAGCTGGAGAAAATCGCGGCGTTGGCGGTGAAGCACAATCTCATCGTCATCACGGATGAGATTTATTCTGAGCTGCTCTATGACGGGCGGAAGCACACGTCTATCGTGGTGTATCCGGGCATGAGGGAGCGGACCATTTTCCTGCATGGTTTTAGCAAGGCGTTTGCCATGACCGGGTGGCGCATGGGTTATGCGTGCGCACCTGCTCCGCTTCTGGAGGCGATGATGAAGATTCACCAGTATTGCATGCTGTGTGCGCCAATCATGAGTCAGATGGCGGCCATAGAAGCATTGAAACAGGGGCCTGCCGCTTATGAAGAAATGCGTGCAAGCTACGAGCAGCGGCGCAATAAAATCGTGAGCCGTCTCAACGGGATGGGTCTGCCGACCTTCATGCCTGGCGGGGCGTTTTACGTATTTCCGGACGTTCGGAGCACTGGGCTGAGCAGCAAGGACTTCGCGGTGAAGTTGCTTCAAGCCAAAAGTGTGGCGGTGGTGCCAGGGCCGCCGTTCGGAGCCATAGGGGAGGGTTTTGTGCGTTGCTGCTATGCTACGGACACGAACCTCATCGACAAGGCGATGGATCTCATGGAGGAGTTCCTGACCGAGCTGAAGGATGGCCAGCATTGATGAGCGTGGTGTAGCTTCAGTGAAGCAGGTCACTGTGGCCCATGTGCTGCCGCTCTTTGCCTTCATGGCCATGAGTGAACTGGCGGGGTTGGTGCGAATTGAGAATCCGGCACTTCCTTGGTATCGGAGCGCACCGGAGCACTGGGTGTTTCCGCTTCAGTGCCTGGTCATCGGTGCGCTGCTGTATTCTTTTCGGTTTTGGTATAAACTGGCACCGTGGCGCGGGCTTTGGCTGGCCAGTGTCATGGGAGTGGTGGGCATAGCCATCTGGATCACGCCTGGGGCGCTCTATGAGCTGTGGGCCGGACCGGGTGTGACGCCGCCGGACTGGTGGGAGTGGCTTGGCATCGTGGAACGACGACAGGGCTTTGACCCGACGATATTCGGCTCTGACACGGCGGCTTATGGGACGACGGTGATGCTGCGTTTTGTGCGCATGGTGGTCATCGTGCCGCTGGTGGAGGAGCTGTTCTGGAGAGGCTTTCTCATGCGCTACGTTCAGGCGGGAGAACGAGCGTTCACAACGGTGCCTTTTGGCCGACATTCGTGGGCTTCTTTCTGGATCACGACGGTGGCGGTGACCCTGGTTCATCATCCAGAGGATTATGCGGCTGCATTTCTCTGGGGTGCGCTGGTGTATTACGTGGCGGTGAAGACGAAGAGTCTGGGAGCCTGCGTGTGGATGCATGCAGTGGGGAATCTCCTTCTCGGCCTGCACGTGATGAACACGCAGATGTGGGGCTACTGGTGAGATTCAGCGGTACTCGTAATCCCGTGCGGGGTGGCTGGTCTGATACGGGGTGCTGCGCGGGTCTCGCCCGGCGGTGGAACGGAAGATGGCAGGTGGTTTTCCGGCGCTGTTGAACACGCTGAGCCGGGCCACGCCATTCTGGAGAGCAGGTTCGTGCCGAAGCATGGCGTTGGCGTCTGCGACGTTGCCGAGTGTGAGCGGCTTGAGGGTCTTCATCTCTCCGGGGTCCAGTATGACTCCACTGCGGTCCTTGGGGAAACCGGTCTGGCCTGAAGGGTCTGCTCCGTTCCAGTCGATGACGACTTCGATGCGTCTGCTGGAGTCATTGCGGATGTCTAGCTGCACCTGCTGGCCGGGCTGGCCCTCAATGAGGAGGACGCCACCGCTTTCATGCTGTCTGAGCGTGCTCCAGAAGGACTTACGCACTCTGGCAGAGATGGTGCCATCTCCGGCCCGCCACCAGCCGCGATCTCGCAGGGTGACGTCTTCCCGAGCTGTCACGACGGCTGGCAGCCCTCCGGGTGCGGTCATGAGCAGCCAAGCGGTGGTCTGCGGTACGTCGGAGAGGCGTGGGTTGCCATGTTGCGAAACGGGACGTGCAGACTGACACGATGTCAGCAGCAGGGAGAGGAAGGCGACGAAAGGGAGATGGGACAGTGGACACGAGGTAAGAAGCATCCCCAACACTACGCAGGCTTGGGTGCTCTCGCTTTCAACCGAAACTCGTGGCGCGTGATCCGTTCCGTGGTTTTTTCGATGCGTTCGACCTCACAACCAAGGAGTTCGCCGATCATGGCGGCCTCCAACTCGGACGCCAATGCCAGCGTTTCGCCGAGGCCAGCGATGGCGCTGTGGTACTCCACCAGACAGAGGCCGTCCTGCGCGGAAAAATCACAGCTGGACATGTGGCCTTCATCCTGACGGACTTTTGCGAAGGATTGTGCCTTTTCTAGCAGGGTGCGGCCTCTGACTTTGCCAGCATAGCGGGCGCGTTGCTTTTCGAAGTGATGGCTCAGGAGTTTGAGTACTCCTTCTTCGCCGAACTGCTCCTTGGCTGCCTCGAGCATGTCGATGGCGAGGTGACATGCAGCATTGGGGAACAGGACGTTGGTTCGACGGGTAAGGCGATACATTTTCTCTGGGCGTCCGCCGCCTGCCTTTGGGCGCAGCCAATGGTCCAGATAACCCTTCTTTTCCAGCATGGTGCAGTTTTGCTTCACGCCCATGTAGCTGAGCCGAAGTGCGGCAGCGAGTTCATTGACTGACATGCCCGGACTGCGCTTGAGGAGCAGGACGATGTCCATGAGCTTGGGGCGGCTGAGGTCTTTGAACAGGGAGAGAGGCATCAGGAGGATTTGAGAGGGGGCATACGCGGTGACCGTGTTTTTACCCGTGTTGCTAACATGGGTTTTGATTGGGTGGCAAGGGTTATTTGGTTAGGAA
This sequence comes from uncultured Verrucomicrobiaceae bacterium, assembly GCA_964538625.1. GTDB lineage: Bacteria > Verrucomicrobiota > Verrucomicrobiia > Verrucomicrobiales > Verrucomicrobiaceae > JAEUHM01. Next base: position 65,014 of record CAZIGH010000024.1, on the reverse strand, counting down.
CAATCCGCATTAGCGATAGGTTGGGGATGACTTGAGACGGTTCCCGGCTATGCCTCGTGTCCATGTCATGGTCAGAACGCACAGATGAGGTGCAGGAGCGGGAAGCGGCGCTGCGGGAAATGGAACGGCGGCGTGCGCGGGGAGAGGTTTTCGTCAAGCTGGAGGCTCCTGTCGGCAAGAAGCTGGTCGGCAACTTCTGGGCACAGTCTTGGCAGCGACATTTGGTTTCATTTGAACACCACTTTGGCCGCCTGAGTCGGGGCAGAGCGTGCTTGAGAAAGGGGATGGTTTACAACTTTTCACTGTCTGCTGGGGAGGTGCGGGCGGTGGTGGTGGGTAGGGCACTATTTGAAGTGGTCCTGCGGGTGCGGCAGATGGAGACGGAGCTTTGGGCGGCGCTGGTGGCAAGCTGTGCGGGCAGGATTGGCAGCGCGCTGGACCTCTTGGCTGGCCGGTTGAGTGATGAGGTCATGGCCACGCTGACTTCAAAGGACGGGGGACTTTTCCCTGAAGCTGCGGATGTGCGGGTGGTCTGCTCGTGCACGGACCATGCGGATGTGTGCGAGCATGGTGCGGCGTTGCTGTATGCCATCGGCATGGAACTCGACAGGGATCCGGCGAGTTTCTTCAGGCTGAGAGGGGTGGAGCCGGAGGATTTGTTTCGTGCGGCAGGTTCGTCGCTTGAGGAGAGGGCTGGGGGAGTGGCGGTGGTTCCTGAGTCTCAGCTGGAGAGCCTTTTCGGCATTGAGATAAGGGACGAGCGGGAATGAAGGCATGAAAAAAGGGCGGGGGACGCCCGCCCTTTCGAGGGGAATGAAACAGAAAGAGGGTTACTCGGTGGCCTGTTCAGCTGCGGGAGTGTCCACAGCGGTGGTTTCGACGACGGGAGCATCCGTCACTTCCGTCTCAGGCTTTTTCTTGGCTGGGGCCTTCTTGGCGGCGGCTTTTTTCACCGCAGCTTTTTTGGTAGGTGCTTTCTTGGCGGCGCTGCGACCGAGGCCGGCTTTGAGGCGTTCCTTTTTGCGGGCGAGATAGTTTTTGCGACGACGACGCTTGATGATCTTGTTGGATTGCTGACCCATGATGGCTGATGATGGTGATTTGGTGGGGCGCTAGAGTGCCGCGCTGGGTGGTGGAATCAAGGGAAGTTTTGGCGGCTCTGAAGGGCTAGGCTCCGAGGTTGCGCGTTTCCGTCCAGCGGACAGCGTAGCGCACGACTGCGGCACCGGTGGGCATTTCAAGCTTTTCGCGGATGTGAGCGCGATGGACTTCGACGGTTTTGGGAGAAATGCCGAGGCGTTGGGCGATTTCGTTGGTGCCGAGTCCTTGGCCGAGGAGCTCAAACACTTCGAACTCTCTGTCGCTGAGCCGGGTGACGCTGCCCTTCACTGGCTGGGTGCCGCCGGAGTAGGAGGCGAAGATTTCTGCTGACATTTTCTCGCTGACGTAGAATCCGCCGTCGAGCACTTTACGAATGGCTGCGAGGAAGGTGTCTCTGTCCGCATCTTTCATGACGTAGCCTTTTGCACCGGCTTTGAGGACACGCTCGGCATAGAGGGCTTCGTCGTGCATGGAGATGACGAGGATGGTCTGCTCTGGAATCTGAGCTCGGATGTCCTTGATGAGTTCCAGTCCGTTGCGCCCTGGCAGGGTGATGTCCACGATGGCGAGGTCTGGACGGTGGGCGAGGATCTGGTCTAGGCCCTTTGATGCGTCAGCGGCTTGGGCTACCACTTTGAGATCAGACTGACTGTTTACTAGCTGTGCCAGTCCCTCTCGCATGAGAGTGTGGTCTTCGACAAGGACGATGGTATGCGCTTCTTTGGCCGAGGCGGTTTTTTTCATGGTGCAGGGTGGTGGGATGAGAGTGGAATGGTGCAGCGTACTGCGGTGGATGCGTGTGTGGGTTTGAGATCAAACTGGAGGATTCCGTCCATGCTTTGTGCGCGGTAGCGCATGATGTGCAGGCCCATGCCAGAACCGGAAGTGCCTGAACCACTGGCACCTGCTTCACCGAACGGGATGCCATCATTTGCCACGCGGAGTTGGAGCTGATTGTCTGGGGTGACGGAGAGGGAGACGCTGACGTGGGAGGCGCGTGCGTGCTTGGCTGCGTTGCTGATGCATTCCTGCGCGATGCGATAGAGCTGGGTGGAGACGTGGTGGGAGAGGTCCGGCATGGGATCTGGCAGCTCCACGGTGCACTCCACGCCTAGTACTTCCCGCGCTGTCCGTGCCAGGCCATCTAGTGCGACGCCGATGCCACCTGCCTCGATGTCCACGGGTGACAGTCCGCGGGCGAGGGAGCGGGTAACGTGGATGGCGTCGGTGAGGCGGTCCACGATTTCATCTGCTTTGTCCACTAGCATGGGCGCATTTTCGGCCAGTTGTTCTTCGAAGTCCTGCATGGACATTTTCACGGCGGCGAGGCGCTGGCAGATGTCATCATGCAAGTCCTGTCCGATGCGGCGCTGTTCACGCTCGGAGGCGTTGGCTATTTCGTGGCCGAGCGCCTCTCGCCGTGCTTCCAGGGCACGTCGCTCGGAAACGTCATGGATGACGAGCTGCATGGAGGTCCCCTGTGCGTCCTCGAAGCGGTGGGCGATGACTTCCAGCATGAGATCTGGCTGCCCTGGGCGGGATAGCCGGTAGTCCAAGGGCCATGAAGCACCGGACTGCAGATGATGCTCGGCGAAAGCATGGATGGCAGCGATCTGACTTGGTATTTCCTCAAGGCGTGTGTGATGCTCCATGCCGAGCATTCGGGCACCAGCGGGGTTGATGAACTCCAGACGTTCCTGGCGAATGGTGGCCACGGCGAGGGGTAGGGAGTCCACCATGAGCCGGAAGCGTTCGCGCTGGGCACGGACTTCAACGGCTTGGCCGATGACGGTGGCGTGGGCGGAGCGCATTTCGCGGTCGATCTCTGCGAGTTCATCCGAGCCGCCAAGGGGTGGCTCTGGCGTGCGGCCTTCGGCTAGGTCCCGGGCTCCTGCCACGATGTGTCTGACGCGCCTGGTGATGGCGCGGTGTAGGATGGCCCATAGGACGCCGCATGAGATGAGGAGTACGCCGCCCGACACTGCTGCCTGCACGATGGCCGCACGCTGGGCGCGATGCAGCGGTGATGTGAGATCCAGCTCGATGAATACCGCATAGATCTCACCGTTGGGAAGTGCGGCGGGGTAGCTGCCGATGACGGCGGTGAGGTCCTCCAGTACGATGGTGGTGTCTTCACCCGTGTCCAGTGCCTGACGCACGAGGGCGACGGCCTGGGGTTCGAGGACAAAGTCCATGGTGCGGCCCATGAGTGGGGCGTGTTTGGCTGAGTTGATGATGCCGCGGGAATCACAAAGCAGCGCGGTTTCCACTCCGGGCTCGAGGTCGATGCGCGCCAGTTCCAGCTTGAAGATGGTGCGCTCACGCCTGGGCAGATGGCGAACGGCCATGCGGGCTGCCCGCAGGCCAATCTGCTTGCAGCGCTCACGGGTGGAGCGCGTGGCTTCGTCCACGTTGTACCGGGCGAAGAAGAGGGCCTGAGTGATAATCACTACCAAGCCGAACGCTAACAGCGCCAGAGGGATGGAGACGCGGAGCGGCATGTTGGCCCACCACTTTCCACGCTCGGACAAAGCGGCTGACGGCTGGGGTGGACTGGCGGAATCTCGGCTCAAGAGTGGGGGGGCTGCTGCCCGGGTCACTCATGAACGAGAGATGAAGGTGCATCAACCCTTACCGCTCTTCCGAAATATTCTCAGGTGGATAGTTGAGGCTTATCCTTTCACATCGAAGGCAAAGAGAAGTTCCTGGTCACGCAGGAAGAGCTTTCCGCCGCTGACCACGGGGTGAACCCAGATTTTGCCTTTTGGGTTCCTTTGGGTGGTCTGGGGAGTGAGGGTGAAACGGCCATGCTCCTTGTAGCCACGTGGTGATGCGTCGGCCAGCACACAGGTGCCAGTGGCTTCATCAAGGAGATAGAGTTTCCCGTCTGCCAGGTGAATGGCTCCTTTTCCGAGGGCGGCTTTTTCCTGCCATTTGACTTCGCCAGTTTCGAAGTCCATGCAGGTCCAGCCTTTGCCATCGCAGTAGCCGTAGAGATGGCCTTCGTGCAGGATGACGCCGCCGTGGTGGTTGACCATGTTGGTGTTGGAATAGACTTCCTGGGCTTCCTTGCCGCCGGTGAGTTTCACGAGTTTGCAACCCACGCCGTAGCCGGCTGCCACGAAGACATAACCGTCATGGTAGATGGGGGTAGGGATGACGGCCGTTTTTCCAGGGAAGGGGGAGGTCCACAACACGCTGCCGTCCGCTGGGCTGATACCTGCCACGGTTTGCATGGTGAGCTGGATGTATTGGCGGCTGCCATTGTGGGTGGCGGGGATGATGGACGCATACTGCGCGGGGTCGGTCCATGCGCTGCTCTGCCAGAGGGTGGCGCCGTCGGACTTGTTGAAGGCGATGACGGTGCCCTGTGCTCCGCCTGGGGTGCAGACGACGCGGTTTTCATCCACGAGCACGGATTCGGTGTAACCCCAACCGGGGACTTTGCCACCGAAGTCCTCCATGGACTTCTTCCAAACCTTGCTGCCATCTGCGGCGTTGAGGCAAACGAGGTGCCCCTTGCCACTCATGGCGTAAACACGGCCACCGTCCACGGTGGGCGTGGAGCGCGGTCCGTCACCCCAGCCGTTGGTGAGGAGGGGGCCCGCCTCAGCCGACCACTTTTCTTTGCCGGTGTTGACATCAACGGCGATGACGTACTCCACGGCATCTCGGGAACCCATGGTGTAGAGGGTATCTCCTGCGATGGACACGCCTGAGTAACCAAGGCCTACATCTTCATTGAGCCAGAGCCGTTTGGGGCCGTCGCTTCCCCAGCTTTTCTTGAGCCCAGTGTCAGGTGAATGGTCATCGTGGTTGGCGCCTCTCCAGCGGGGCCAGTCGGCAAGACAAACAGTGGATAAGCCGGCAAGGATGGTAACGGAAAGGAGCGTCTTCATGGGGTCTGGATTCTGCCCTGTCACAACGCCACAAGGCGAACTCTTTTTCTCGCTTTTGCTCGATTTTCAGTCGTAGCGGAAGGTGGCGCTGACGGTGGTGTCCACTTCTGTAACGAGCCGCAGCCAGGAGGCACCGAAGCTTTCGGGAAAGGTGTAGTGCGTGGCGGCTCCCGGCTGGGCCTTGAGCGTCTGGTGAGTGGTCCAGTGGCCGGTGCCTGCGGTATCTGACTGAATGTGGATGGTGATGGCTTCTGACGAGTGGTGTGTGAGGGTGAGCGTTTTGCGGTCGTAGCCGGTGGCGAGGCAGGGGTCACTGGGCTGGTCTGCTCTGACGGCGGTCTCTTGCCAGGGACTGACCGATCCACGTGGCTTGCCGAACTGCCAGAGGTCATCAATGGTTCCCACCCAGAGCGCTGCTTTTTTATCGTCACTGCGAATGATGTGAGGCCCTTGTGCCCCGGCGGCGATGCCACTCATGACCAGGAGTCCACGGTAGCCTGCGTAGTCATGGATGTGGAGGTGGTGCGTGGTGATGGGGCGGATCATGCGGAAGCCGCCTGCGTTGGCGGCGGGCATCTCGTAGAAGGTGCCTGCGACGTTGAGGAGGTTGCGCTCCGTGCACACTTCCCGGCAGACCCGCGCTGGCTGGAGCGTGAGGGGCATGTCCGGGCTGGAGGGCAATCGCCATGTCTGGCCGTTGCTGTCTTTGTAGAGCACGGAGGCGGCGTCTGTGGTGATGATAGGTGCGGGGATGGCGGCGTTGGCGGTGGTCCATGCTGAGCCGGCCGGGTCCACGACGTGCGTGAGGCGCAGGTCTGCGTCTAGGTCATACACGGTGCCATCTTCCAGGACGTGGCGCAGGGTTTTGAAGCCGCCGCCGCGGGCATGGAGGATGCCTTTGCTCTCTGCTGGGGTGGTGGCGCTGGCGAGTCCTTGGGTGAGTGAGGGGTTGCCGTTTTGACGCGGGTCGGGTGCTCGATAGTGGAAGAAGGCGGTGCCGCCGGTGATGGGTGCGGTGGCGCGCAGGCGGACCCAGGTGCCTCGCTGATCGGGATGAAACTCATGCCACCTGGAGGATGCGGGTGGCACGGTGAGGGTGGCAAGCGGCGTCCAGCTGCCGTTGCCTTTTTCGTCGAGTTCGAGCTCAAAGCGCGCTTCGGTGTTGCCCGCGTGGGAGAGATGCAGTCCGCGGATGGCGTATCCGGAGAAGAGGTAGGGGTCACTGGTGGTGCCGCCGGAGATGTCCTCGTGAAGCCAGACGGCACCGCGTCCAAGCGCCGGGCCCAAGTGGTCGAGCTGCTCGGGCTGGAGGAACCAGAGGTTGGACTGAGACTGGCCGGGGCCAGTGACTCGCCCTACGAGTTCGTGCTTGTTGAGGAACTCGCTCTTGGCGCTGTCATCACAGCCGAGCACGATGCGGTCTGACCAGCGGCAGAAGTCTCCGATGACTTTCAGATAGGTGGACCGGGGTTTGATGCCGGAGGTGTTGCCGGTGGCAAAGGTGCGGGGGAAGCGCCAGAAGGTGCCGTGCATGGTCATGAGGAGGTCTTCTTCTCCGATGTCTCGTATGCGGGGCCATTCGGTGTTCCAGCCGTGTGCACCGTCGTAGGAGTGGGAGGCTTTGGGCAGACGGAAGGAGGTCCACTTTCCCTTGTCGAGCATCATGAGGATGAGTGAGCGGTGATCCCAGCCGATGCTCCAGACGGGATCCTCTGGGTTACCTCCGAAGATGCCGCCGGGTCCGGTGACTTCTGTGAACTGGTTGCGCCGCACGATGGTCCAGCTGTCCGCCTTGCCATCCCACTCGGCGAGTACGCCGGAGGGGACGGCGGGGTCGGTGCGTGCCGCAGGGGCGTGGTCACCATTGTTGGCGTAAATGTAGCGGCCTTGGGCGGAGTAGAATCCTTTTCCATGATAACCTGGAAGCGAGGCGTGCCGCCCATCTTTGCGCTGTTCGTCAGCCCAAAGTTCGGTGACTTGTAGGGTGTGAACATCGATCTCATAGATGCCCTCTTCCATGGTGGCGAGGAGGATGCGCTGGGCGGGATCGACAAGATGTCGCGCCATGCCGGTGGGTCTGCCGAACATGGTAGAGTAGGGAATGGTGCGCACGGTGCCATCTGCCCGGATGACGTGGGGGCCTATGAAGAGCTGCTGGGATTCCGGGTGGATCATGCGGTTCGCGGGGGTGCCGCCGATGCTCTCTGGGCGAATGATTTGCTTCAGGTCGGGTGTGATTTCATAGAGCTTGTCGGAGGAACCTGTGGGTTTGTGAGGTGCGTAGGTGACCACCCAAAGGCGATCCGCCCAAGGTACAACGGCACCGGTGCCGCACTCATGCTCATCATTGAACATGGCGAGCGATGGGTAGATGCCGGAGATGGAGAGTGGCTCTGCACAAACGGATGCAGCAAGCAGGGCATAAAGAGCGGCGGATTTCATTCGAGGAGACAAGGCGAAGTTGTGGACGGCTCAAATCAGCTCAGTTATACCAGAGCGAAATGAGTAACGGCATGTCAGGCACTCTGTCGGCGGAGGAATACACCCGGCTCAGACTGGAATGGTTATGGGTGTATGAGGCTGCGGTGCCGCATTGTGGGCGCTGGTCTGGGGAGATTGTGGTGCCTTCTGGAGTGTTTTTTGTGCTGGCGGGTGAGGCCAGACTGAAGGTGGCCGGGCGGCAGGTGGTGGTGCGTCGGGGAGATGCGTTTTTTGGAATGCAGGGCACCAGGCGGCAGTGGTTCGCGGAAGGGACGCGTTTGCTGTCTGTGGGGTTCAGGGCGTCATGGAGGCAGTTCGGTCCGCTGCTGCGGGAGGGGCTGAACAAGGCGGTGGCTGGGCAAAGGGTAGAGGTGCTGCGACGGGAGACGAAGCGGCTGCTGAAGGTGGTGCATCCTGGGCGGTTAGGCATTTCTTTCAAGGAAGCCACCATGGCTGAGGAGCGGAGCCTGAAAGACTGGCTGGCGAGGGAGATGTCTTTCCGCCGATGGTTCCTGGGCTACCTTGAGGCGTTGGAGGGTCTCGGCGCGAGGCTTGAGCGTCCGCGTTTGCCCAGTGATGCCAGACTGGCTGAGGTGCTGAGGTGTCTGGACGAGTGGCCTCTGACATTAAAGTTGGACGTGGCTGAGGTGCTTGCACAGTCTGGCCTTCGCACGGGGCGCAGGCGTCTGGAGCAACTCATGAGGCAGAATGTGGGACAGTCACCGGTGGAGTATCTGGAGCGCCGGCGGTTTGGGGTGGCCTGTGACGAGCTTGCGTGCGGTCGGCGGACGATCAAGGAGCTTTCGTTTGACCTGGGATTTCGGTATGCCTCGCACTTCACCAAGTGGTTTCAGCGGCTGGCGGGCGTCTCACCGTCAGCGTATCGAGCGGCGGCAGTTCATGCGGTTTGATGGGGGTGAAGTGCAAAGGCTTTGCATTCATGCTTTCGTGTTGGGAAGGTCTTGCTACGGTCTGTGGCGTGATCAGCATCGCTACGGCCAGTCAGAAGGGTGGGGTGGGGAAGACAACGATTTGTGTCAACCTCGCCTACTCCCTGGCGAAACGTGGCTGGAATACGCTGCTGGTGGACACGGATCCGCAAGGTGCGGTGGGGCTGTCTCTGGCCCGGAGCACGAGGATGCGGGCTGGATTCTATGATTTTCTGGGTGGGCATCCGACGCTGGCGGATCTGGTTCTGAACACGAGACTGCCTGAGTTCAGCATCATGCCTGCCGGCCACTATGATGCGATGATGCGGCTCGGCGTGCAGCTTTATGATGTGAGGCAGCGGGTGCAGGATCTGCTGCGTGCGGCGCACCTGGCCGGGTTTGACGTGGTGCTCATCGACACGGCGGCGGGACTCACTGGCGTCACGGAGGCAATCATCAAGCACGTGGACTATGCCCTGCTCCCGCAACAGTCCGAGCCGCTCGCCATTCGCAGTGTTCCGCACATGCTGGAGACGCTGGCGAGATTTCGTTCGGAGGGATCCGGCGTGAAGGTGGCCGGTGTGCTGCTGAGTATGGTCATGGAGGACTCACCGACGAGTCTTCAGGTGGCGCGGGAACTGCGTCAGGTGCTTCCGCCTGATTTGATGTTCAAACAGAGCATCCCAAGGCTGCCTTCCTTCCTGGAGGCGAGCGCTTATGGTGTGCCTGTGGCGCTGTTGAGGCAAAATCCACCTCCCGAGGCTTTTCTTTTTGACCAGATAGCCGCTGAGCTGGAGGCGCGCATTGGTTTGCAACGTTCTTTTGACTATGGCGGACGACACCCCAGTCTCCTGGATTGATGCGGCGGAGGTGGCGGACTTGGTCCGTCAGCTTCAAGGCCCCGCACAGGCACCTGCACCGGGCGCCTGGGAGCTGCACACCCTGCCGTCGGAAGTCAAGGCTCCAGGTCCGGCGTGGTCGTTGATGCCGGATGAAGTGGAGGCCGCTTCCAGTGAACTCACCACCGAAGCTGAAGCGGCGACGGTGCAAAGAGGTTTTGAGCCGGTGGTGGAGGAGGGGCCTGTGCTGGATGCGGGGGGTAATGAGGGGTTGGAACAGGCTCTCGATGAGGGTGCCAACTCGGAGATCGAGCGCATACGGCATCAACTGCGCATGCTGCGTCAGCGTGCGGAGCAGGCCGGTGTGGTGGCGGCACCGGCTCCCTCAGCGGCAGGGGGTGAGTCTCCGGCGGAGGCGGCGCTGCCGGTGCTGGAGCTACCAGACACGGGTCTGGGAGATCGGTTGCAGGCGTTGTGCGAGTGGGCACAACTTGCCACGCGGAGTGATGAGGTGGTGCTGGTGGGTGAGTTTGGTGACGTGATAGCGGGTGCATCCACACAGATCAGCCTGCTGCTCTCCGAGCTGATGGCCTGGCAGAGCAGTTTGCGGGATGATCCATCTCTGGCACTCACCGCTGCCACATGCACAGACCGGTCTATGCCGGACGGGAGATGCTTCACTTTCATTCCCGTGCGCAGCACTTACGGCGGGGTGACGCTTTCGCTGGTAGGAAATGGCAAGCTGGCTGATGAGCTGGTGGAGAAGCTGGCCTCTGGGTTACTGCGGGCGCTGGACCCGTTGGCTTGAAAACTCCGATGCGGCCATGGGCGAGTCCGGAAGTGAAACGCTGCGAGGCTCCGTGCTGCGTGTGACCTTTCACAATGAGGAAAACGGCTACTGCATTCTTAAGGTGCTGCCGAGGGGTAGGAAACAGGAGGTGACGGTGATCGGCCATGTGCCGCGCGTGGTGGCTGGCGAAGGGTTAGAGGCCGAGGGCGTGTGGGCTGAGGACCGCGATCATGGACGACAGTTCAGGGCGGAGGTGATGCGGCTGACTCCTCCAGACTCCGATGAGGGGATGATTCGTTACCTTGGCTCGGGATTGATAGAGGGCATAGGGCCGAAGTATGCGCGTCGGCTCATCGAGAAGTTCGGGGCGCGGGTGTTTGACATCATTGAGAATGAGTCTGCCACGCTGGAGCAGGTGGAGGGCATAGGGGCAAGGAGGAGGCGGGAGATACGGGAGAGCTGGCTGAAGCAGAAGTCCGTGCATGGCATCATGATGTTCCTGCATCAGCATGGCATAGGCACGGCCCGTGCCTTGCGCATTTACAAGACCTACGGGGAGCAGGCGCTGGACATTCTCAGACGTCATCCCTATCGGCTTGCACAGGACATACGCGGAATCGGGTTCAAGACGGCGGATGACATAGCAAAGAGGATGGGCATAGCCTCGGATGCGGATGAGCGTATCCAGGCGGGTGTGCTTTACACGCTGGAAGAAGGTGCGCGCAATGGACACTGTCGGCTGCCAATGACTCTGCTCAAGGAACATGCGGCGAAGGTGCTGGAGTGTGACGCGGCACTCATTCCGGCACAGGTGGCAAAGCTCGTGCGAGATGGCGCACTGGTGCAGGTGGATGAAGAAGTGTGCCTGCCTCAGCTCTTCGGCGCGGAACAGCGAATCGCAAGCCAAATAAAGCATCTGCTTTCAGCGCCGCCTGGGTATCCGGTCTTTGACATCAAGCGCGCGGTAGAGCGTGCGGAAGAGCGTATCGGCAAAAAGCTGGCTGAGTCCCAGCGCGCTTGTGTGGAGAAGGCCCTGACCAGCAGGGTGCTCGTCATCACTGGAGGCCCTGGCGTGGGCAAGACCACGATCCTCAATACACTGCTGATGGTCCTGACTGCGCAGAAGGTAAGGGTGGTGCTTGGCGCTCCCACGGGGCGCGCTGCGAAGCGGATGAGCGAGAGCACGGGGCTGGAGGCCAAGACGCTGCATCGTCTGCTCGAATACCAGGGCGAAGGCCAGTGGGGAAGGAACCGGGAGAGACCGCTGACAGGCGATCTCTTTGTGCTAGATGAGTGCAGTATGGTGGATGCTCCGCTGATGGCGCAGTTCCTCGGTGCGCTGCCGGATGGAGCTCACTTGCTGCTGGTAGGTGATGCGGATCAGTTGCCGAGCGTGGGACCGGGCATGGTCTTGGGTGACCTGATCCAAAGTGGTGTGGTTCCGTGTTTTCGGCTCACAGAGATCTTCCGCCAGGCTGCTGACAGCCGGATCATTCAGAGCGCACATGAGATCAATGCAGGGCGGGTGCCAGATCTGAAACCCCATCGTGATGGCGACTTCTTCTTTCTGGAAGAGGCAGATGCAGACCGGGTGAGAGCGACCATCATCGACCTGGTAAGGACGCGTTTACCTGCACGCTACGGATTCGAATCGATGACGGAGATTCAGGTGCTTAGTCCCATGAACCGTGGACCTGTGGGCACTCAGGTGCTGAATCACGCGCTGCAATCCGCCTTGAATCCGCCCAATGAACTCAAACTGGAGATCGAGCGCTTCGGCGAGACGTTTCGGGTAGGCGATAAAGTGATCCAGACGCGGAACAACTACGAGAAAGAGGTCTTTAACGGAGACATGGGGTTTGTGCTGTCCATCTCGCTGGCACCGGTGAAAGTCAGCGTGCGCTACGATGGAGGACGCACGGTGGAGTATGAGCCAGGCGAGCTGGATGAGCTGGCGCTGGCCTACGCTCTGACGATTCACAAGAGTCAGGGAAGCGAGTTCCCCTGCGTCGTCATACCGGTGAGTACGCAGCACTTTGTGATGCTGGAGCGCAGTCTCATTTACACGGGTGTAACGAGGGCGCGCAGACTGGTGGTGCTCATCGGGGATCCGAAGGCTCTGGGCATGGCTGTGAGGAAGCAGGCGACCAGGCAGCGGCACACCGGGCTGAGGAAGGCGTTGTTAGATGCCGCTTCACTCTGAGACAGGCCAGCGCTCAGCTGGGGTGCCTATGCCAGCATGGTGTAGCCAGCGTGCATCTGGAGAAAAGCGCAGCCAGTGCCGGGGGCTGGGAACCGGGAAACTGGCCCTAAGCGTGAGCCGGTCTCCTTCGATGCCCCACACCTTCAACAAGGTGTCGCCACTGGTGTAGAGTGTCCGTCCGTCCGGAGACAAGATGAGTCCTGTGACGGGGCCTATGTGGGTCTGCCACTTGTGAAGCGGCTGCGGCGCAGCTGATGACTCTCCCTGCCAGGATGCACTGGACCAAACGCGCACGTTGCCATCCTCATTTCCTGTGAGCAGCCAGTGCCCGGAAGCGGAGAAGGCTACGGCGATGTCTTGCAGGCCGTCATGCTCCAGGTGAACGGCATTTTCGGGCGCGCCGAGAACACGTATTTGCGGATGCAGACTGAACCCCACCAGGGCGACGTGCTGGCCCTCGGGACTCATGGCAAACGCATTGTGACCCGTGCGTCCTGAGCCGCCACGAACGAGCGCGGTCCGGGCGGTATGTGCCTTGACATCGACTACGGTAAGGGAGCGTGTGGTGCAGAGTACGGCTTTGTCCGCCGCTGGTGTGAGTGCGCCGTCGATGAGTTGCGCATCTTCAGGAATCTCCGGGCATGTCAGTGACCATAGAAGTGCTGACGATGGCTCGGAAGCGGCGTAATCCAGACAGCGGATGGTGTTGTCCGTAGGAAGCCAAGTGAAAAGCCTAGCGTCCGCCGACCATGCAAAGACTTGGTGGTAGGCCAGCCCGCGGAGGACGTTGTGGGAGGAGCCATAGGCGTAGCGCCTCGGTCCAGTGGTGGCGCTGACCAAGAAGACGTCATCCGACGGACCGAAGACGGGGGTGCGGCCCTTGACGCTCGTGGCGATGAACGTGGATGAGTGATCCGGCACGGAGTATGGATGTTCCCAGAGCAATAGCTGGGAGTCCGCTCCATAAGTGAGGGCAAACTGGCCATTTGCACTGAGGCTGAGGTGTCTGACGCCTGAGCTATGGCCCTTCTGGGTGCGGAGGGAGAACTTGGGGTGACGGTCGTCGCTTAGTGGCAGATAGTCCCAGTTGGGCCGGTCGGCCGCGATGGCGAGATAGTTTTGAGTGGGGTGAAACTGGAGCTCCACGATGGGGTCAAAGCCGGACTGCTGATAGAGCAGTTCTCCCGTGGGCAGGGCGTAAACGAAGATGTGGCTCAGTGAGTCGGAGCCGGAGAAGCTCGACACAGCTGCCATATCGCCTTTTGGGGAAAGGGTGATGTTGCTGGGACGACCTTGCTTGGAGAGTGTCAGGTGTGGAGCGGAGTTGAAACGATCCTGTCCCAGCCACACGTGCACTGGACCGCTGAGAGTGGAGCCGAGCAGGGTCCTTCCATCAGGCGAGAGTGCGAGAGGTGCTCCGATGCCTTGGGGCAGGGGCTCTCTCTCTCCGCTCACGGGGTCTATGATCCATGCTTCTGGCTCTAAAGTGTCTCGCTCCTCGGTGCGCCTGGCCAGATAAAATCTGCCATCTGCAAGCCAGCCGAAGTCTGGTTTGTTGAGTTCCTCCCGGAAGAGGACTTTTTTGGTGGCGTGCTCTACGCACTGAATGACTGAGGCGTGATTCCAAATGGACAGCCGGTCATCTGGAGAGAAGCGGATCCTCACCTTGGTGCCACTGGTCAGAAGGGTGGAGCCAGATTGCAGTGGCGGCAGGTGAAGTGTCTCGGAAATCACTTTCCTATGGGGGTCCCAAAGCTCGAGACGCCCATCAGCATAGCCTATGGCGAAACGAGTGGTGGTGTTCATCCAGCCAAAGGCTTCGGCCTGCCCAGTGAGCGTTCCCACGACAGGGCGGCCATCAGGCCAGCGTAGGTCATCGCCCGAGCACAAGTGGCGGAGCATGAACCACTCAGGTCCTCTGAGGTCTTCTCCACTCTCTTGAAGCGGGCTTATGGAAGCCAAGAGACGTCGTGCATCCCCGGTCTGACCGGCTTGGACCGCTGCTACGGCGTTGGCAATGGTGGAGCGGTAGAGTACCCGGGCCGTCCTGGCCTGTGCGGATACGGCGGCATCCCTGGCGAGAAGGGCGCTGCGCCACTGGGAGAGCACGGCGGCCGTGCTGACGCTGGCGATGAGCACGCACAGGGCTAGCATGGAGGCCACTGCGGGGTGGCGCATGGCCCACTTCCGGAGCAGCATCCAGCTGCTGGAGGGTCGCGACTGGATAGGCACGCCGGCGACAAAGCGGTCCAGTTCATCGGCCACGAAGGCGGCACTGGTGATGCGGTGGACCGGGTTCTTTTCAAGGCATTTGAAAAGGACGGTGCGCATGTCCGTGCTGATGCTGCCGCTGAGTGTGCCTCCGGTGCGGGAGGCACGCGTGCCGACGAGGAGGGTCGGCTCGTCATGGAGCACTTTTTGCATGATCTCCATCTGGTGTGCGCCCTCAAAGGGCAGGCGTCCTGACACGAGCTGGAACAAGATCACGCCGAGTGCCCACACGTCTGAGGCGGTAGTGATGTTTTTTGAATCGCCAGCTGCCTGCTCGGGGCTCATGTAGTGAGGGGTGCCCAGTTGCGCCGCCGTGCGAGTCAGCGCTACGTCCGCATCCAGCCGCTTGGCCACACCGAAGTCCGTGATCCAGGGGTTGCCCTCCGCATCGAGAAGGATGTTTCCTGGTGTGAGGTCGCGGTGGAGCACACCATGTTCGTGGGCGTGATGCAGCGCACGCGCACACTTGGACATGAAGGCGGCGGCTTCTCGCTCTGTCATGGGGCCGGGAGAGTTGGTGAGCTTATGAGCCAGAGAGCCGCCTTCGATGAGACGCATGGTGAAATAGGGCAACCCATGAGCTTCACCGACTTCATAGATGGGAACGATGGCGGGATGCTCCAGCCTAGCTGCGGCCTCTGCCTCCGCACGGAAGCGCGCCTTTTCCTCCACGCTGGCATGAGCTGCGGTGCGGATCATCTTCAAGGCCACCGTTCGCTTCAGCTTCAAGTCCTCGGCCTCATAGACCACACCCATGCCCCCGCTCGCGATCTCGCGCACCAGCCTGTGAGAGGCGAACTCACATGGAAGGGTGGGCTTGCCGAACGGTTGGTATTGCGGTTGTTTGCCCTGATGGGGCGGGGGACGAAAGGTGGAGGTGACCGCTGGTTGCTCCACGGGTTCAAGTGCGTCGCTGAATACGCAGGCCAGACAAACTCCATCGAAGTCCAGCTCG
This sequence comes from uncultured Verrucomicrobiaceae bacterium, assembly GCA_964538625.1. Classification (GTDB taxonomy): domain Bacteria; phylum Verrucomicrobiota; class Verrucomicrobiia; order Verrucomicrobiales; family Verrucomicrobiaceae; genus JAEUHM01. Next base: position 49,546 of record CAZIGH010000024.1, on the reverse strand, counting down.
GCGGAGCAGATGGGGCAGTGCCGGAGATTTGCCGCCGGGGTGGCCATGGGAAAAATGGAATGTGGTCAAACGCTCCGTGAGAGGAGGGAGATCATGTAGCGCAACTCTTGGTCCACATCTTCGTCAGATGCCACTACAGCCCGCACGGCCCGCCTCAGGTGAAAGCCAAACCGTTCGCGAAGGTCAAACGCAGCCTTTCTGGCTGCCGCAGGCGTTTGATTGAACTGGTCTGCCACGGTAGCGATGTCCACTCGTTCGCCTACGCTTCCGATGATCGTGTGTTTGAGGGCGATGAGATAGGCTGGTTTTTTGGATTCGTAGATCTCGTCATCCAGTGCCTTGATGGCATTGTCATAGATGGCCCTGGCCCAACGGCGGTCAAAGCACTGCTCGGGTGAGTCGCCCTCGGCACCGGCTGGCTCCTTGCCAACGGCCTCCAGGTCTTCGTGGGTGACAAAGGTGACTGCTCCGCCACGCTTGTAAGCACGTTGCTCGCGCTTGCGTGAGCCTACCCAACGGATGAAACAAGTGAGCAAAAAGCTGCGAAACCGGGATTCACGCCTCTCCAGGCCCTCGAACACGTTGGCGGTAAGCAGGTGTTCAAAGAAGCCCTGCACCATATCTGCCGCATCCTCGTGGTCAGCACCCCGTTGACGGGCGAAGCGGTAGAGCGGCTTCCAGTAACTCTGTGCCAGATGGCGCAGGTTGTTGAGAGGTTCATCCCCCACTTGGTTGCTGCCATCCAGCACTAGTGTCCAGTTGGTCTGGGGAAACGCGGATTCGGCCTCGGACCTGTTGGCCCGGAGTCCCAATGAGGTAGGTGGTTTCGGTGACGTGGCGGAGTTCAAGGAATGGGGGCTGCCTTGGTTCCTATACAATACAGCATTTTGTCAGTCCGCACGTAGATACGCTGGTCTCCGATCGCTGGAGTGGCGCTGATGGGAGAGTCCAGTTTCGTGGCAGAGATCTGCTCAAACTTGTCGCCTGCACGGAGGACGATGAGATCACCCTGCTGGGAGCCGCAGTAGATTTTTCCATCACCTGCCACGGGGCTGCTGAAGAACTTGCTGCTCCCTTGAGAGCCGTTGACGCGCTCTTCGTAGATGACGTTCCCCGTGCGCAACTCCACGTTTCTGAGGATGCCGCCGTCTCCGAGAAGATACATGCGGTCTCCGATGACGAGAGGCGAGGGCACGTAAGGCAGGCCTTTGGGGATGTCATACTGCACGGGTACTGGTTTGCCTGACTTGAGATCCAGCGCGGCGATTTCCTTGACCCCGCCGCCCGTGCCGAAGGTGCAGAAGTAAAAGTCGTCTGCCAGCACGCCAGAACCGAGACTGCGCTGGGTGTAGCCGGGGTTGTGCTGCCAGTTGATCTTTCCGGTGGCCACGCTGATACCCATGACGCCGCTGCCAGTGTTGGAGCAGATGATCTCACTCTTGCCATCGGCACCGGTGCGCACAACTGGGGTGGAGTAGGTGTTCAGGCAGTTCGGTATCTCCGTTTTCCAAACTTGTTTTCCGGTGCTCGCATCCAGACCCACGATGCAGGACTTCCACTTCTGCTCCTCGGGATCCTCGGTGTAAACGCGCCCGTCTCGCTGCCAGTCGAACTCGCTGCGCACGATCATGATGCCATCTACGACGATGGGCGAGATGGCGGTGCCGTGTTCGTGGATGTAGTTGGCCACATGCTCGTTCTTCCACAGAAGTTTCCCAGAGTGATCCAGCGCCAGTGCCTGGATCGTAGTGCCGGTGCTCCAGTTCACATAGATTCGCTCGGTATCGATAAAGACGGAGCTGGAGGCGAAGCTGTTGAAGTTGTGAATCTTGTGCTCCTTGAACTGCTCGGCGTGGGTCCACAACACTTTGCCGGTGTCAGCGTTCAGCGCGATGACTTCCCGTTGGCCCGGCTCACTGCCATGGGCGGTTACGACAACCATGTTTTTCCAAAGGATGGGAGAGGAGCGGCCCACGCCTAGCTCCACCTTCCAGAGCGTGTTGCTGTCAGTGACGGCGTCGGGCAGGTTCTTTGAGTTGGCCACGCCGGAGCCGTTGGGGCCGCGGAAACGGGACCAGTCTGCCTCGGCGTGAAGCAGCGCGGCGGTCAGGGATAAGCTCAGGCAGGCGAGAACTGGTGTGATTTTCATGAGTGAAAGAGAATTGCTGATGGCGGGCGTTTGGGTCAACCGTTAAACGTAGTGATCATGCTCTACCTTCGCCGCAAATTGTTGCTTTGCGCCCTCCTCTCGCTCGCGGTTTGTCTCGTGTTCGCGGAGGAGAATGGCAAACCTGCTCCGGGCTCCGCTGCCTCACCCTGGGGGGACTTCGTAGAGGCCGATTTCCCCTTCTTCTCCAGTGTTTTGGATGCGCGCAAGGCGGGGAAGCGTCCTTTCCAGGATAACCTGACGCCTCGCGGCCTGGTGTTGCGAGTGGGCGCAGATGTCTGGGCCTGTTTCGATACTGAACTGCTTCGCATGGCTTGCATCTGGGAAGTGCCGAAGGGCAAGGCACCTGTGACGCTCACGGCGCTGGCACCCGGTTCCTACCACGTGGCCGGACAAAAGACGAAGGATGGTCAGGATGATCTGCCCCTGCCAGAAGGAGAGATTCTCTTCGCTTCCGCAGCCGTGGCAGGATGGAAGGTAGGCCAGGATGCCAGGCCGGAAGACCCTCGTGCTCCAGCTCCCGACGTGGCAGAAATAGGCAAGGGGCCGCTTTCGTTTGCGTCCTTTCGCAGCATTACCCGCAGTCCGGAGGGTGTGAGGCTGGCCTATGTGGTGGGTGATTGCCGGGTGAAGGAGACGCTCACGCTGTCGGCGGAGGGTCAGGTGGAGCGCCGTCTCACCCTGGGGCCGTCATCGACAGGCATCACACTTATCAATGCACGCAAACCCGTCCACTTTGCACCGTCCAAGGCGGAGCAGCAATACACCGTTGTGATGGCCAAGGCCAGTGCCGTGGGCCAAGCGCCTCCCTATGCGCCCTGGAAGGACAGCGTTACTACCAGTGCCAAGGCGGGCGACTCGGAAAGTGCCTTCGCCACCGATGTCATCCCGCTTCCATTTACCAACCCCTGGAAGCGCAACGTCCGCCTGGCTGACATAGCCTTTCTTAATGACAAGGGGGACGCCGTGGCGGTGGGTTTTGACGGTGACGTGTGGAGTGTCAGTGGACTGACAGGCGGGTTGCAGGCTGTAACGTGGCGGCGGCTGACTTCGGGGCTGCATGAACCAATGAGCATAGAGTGCCGTGGTGGGGAACTCTTCGTCTTCGACCGCAATGGCATCTGGAAGCTGGTGGATGCAGACGGTGACGGCAGCGCCGAGACGCACGAACTCTTCTGCAATCTCTTCGCCCAGACGGCAGAGACGCGGGAGTTCCCCAATAGCCTGAAGCTCGGCCCGAAAGGTGAGTTCTACATCGCCAAAGGCGGGCAGGAGGGCACGACGCGTGGCAAGCACAACGGCACGGTCATCAAGGTGGCCGCAGATGGACAAGCCATCGAAGTCATAGGCTATGGGCTACGACAGCCTTTCATTGGAGTCAATCCGCGTACCGGCCTAGTGACCGCGAGCGATCAGCAGGGACACTATGTGCCATCCACACCGCTACACGAGATCCGCGACGGAAGATTTTACGGGCACCTGCCCACCATTGCAAAAAAGGAGGCCTATCCTGAGGCCATCACTGAGCCGATGACATGGCTGCCACATTCCGTGAACCCCAGTGGCGTCTCCCAGGTGTGGCTACAAGGTGCAAAGATGGGCCCGCTCAACGACGAACTCATCCACATCGGATACAACCGGCCGGAGATTTTCCGGGTCCTGCTGAGTGAGCGCTTCGAACGCCGACAGGCCGCCGTGACGAGTTTCTCCAGAGACTTCAGCTTTGGCCCGCTCAATGGGAAGGTCAATCCTGCGGATGGCCAGTTGTATGTAGTGGGCTTTCAGGTATGGGGCACCACAGCCAAGGATCTCAGCGGACTGGTGCGCATTCGTTACCAGGACAAACCGCGAGTGCTGGTGAAGGAAGTGACCCCTATGGACAAGGGTGTGCTGCTGCGTTTCAATGCTAGGCTGGATGCGGCGCTGGCCACCAATGCAGCGAGCTTCAGTGTGGAGCGGTGGAACTACCGCCGCACTGCGAACTACGGTTCACCCCACTTGAAACTGGATGGCACCAACGGCCAAGAGTGGATGACTCCCAGCAGCGCTTACCTCAGCCAGGACGGTATGGCGGTCTTCGTAGGCATTCCTGACATGAAGGCCGGCGTCCACCAGATGCGCATCGGCTGGGGCCTGAAGAGTGCAGATGGATTGAAAGCTGAGAATACCGCGTATTTCACCCCGTGGGAGCTGGCTGTCTTCGATGGCAAGAAGGAGGGCTTCGGAGAGATCACGGTGGACCTCACTCCACGCAAGTCCGCCACCGTAGCTGAATCCAAACCGACCGTGGAGGAGGGTGCCAGACTTTACCAGATGTATGGCTGCATGGCCTGCCACAGCATCGATGGCACTACCGTGGGCAAGGTGGGGCCCAGCTGGAAGGGCCTTTATGGCAGTGAGCGCCAGATCGCCAATCACGAGCTCAAGGTGGTGACAGCGGATGAAGCCTACCTTCGGGAAGCCATCCTGGATCCTGCAGCAAAGGTGGTCAAAGGTTTCGAAAAGTTCGATACGGGAATGCCGATTTACGCCGGGGCGCTCAATGATTCCCAAGTGGACTCCCTCATCCTCTACATCAAGAGCCTCAAATAGCTGCAGGCAAACTGCGGAAGAAAGCCTCAGCCGCTTGGGACGTTTCCCGTGCCAGCTGTGCCGGTGATACCTCGCGGAGGGTAGCGATGAATTCTCCGGTGTCTGCCACGAACGCAGGTTCGCAGCGCTTGCCACGGTGTGGCACAGGGGCGAGATAGGGAGAGTCCGTCTCAAGCATGAACTCTCCTGGCTTCAGGGCCTTGGCGGTGGCCTGGATGGAGGGGGAGTTCTTGAACGTGACGATACCGGTGAAGGAAACGAGATGCCCGAGATCAATCAGCTCCCGAGCCTGCAACTCCGAACCGGTGAAACAATGAAACACGGCACGCAGCCTTCCCGTGTAGCCGCGGATGACTTCCACCATCTCATCATGGCTTTCACGCGTGTGAATGACCACGTTGAGCCCCGTGTCTGCCGCCAGATCCAACTGTGCTCTTACGATGCGTAGCTGCTGCTCGCGCCAGGCGCCTCGGGTGAAGCCTTCTGGAGGAGGATGAAAGTAATCGAGGCCCGTCTCGCCTATCGCAGCAGTGGCTGGGTGAGCGGCCATAGCCGCCAGCTCGCTGACCCAGCCAAAGGTCTCCGTGCTCACCGTATCGACATCACAGGGATGAATGCCTACGGCTGCCTTCAGCTCGGGGAACTGCTCATGCAGGGTGATGAGGTGCCGCGAGTTGGGCAGGTCCACGGCTGGAGCTACAAAGCGGGTCACGCCTCGCCCCACGGCCCTGGAGATGACTTCCGCCAGATCCTCACTGAATCTTTGATGCCCCAGATGGGCATGAGTGTCGGTCCACACGGTGTTTCAGAAGGTTAGCGGGGCTGGATGGCGGACTCGTCGATGTCACCAAGGATCTCCCGGATGGTACTCTGATGGTGCTCATTGACCCAACGGTCCAGCGCACGGCTCATCCGTGCTGCGATGTCTGGAAACTTCTCCTTCACGTCGCGCTCACAGTGCTTGTCTTCAAACAGGTCATAAAGCCGAACGATGGGTCCTTTGATTCCAGGAGTCTTGACCAGCTTGAACCTCTCGGTGCGCACGGTACGCTCCTTTGTCCGCAGCACATCATCTTGGTACTTGTCCTTGAGCACAAAGTGGAAGTTGAACTCTGGATCGATGAAGGTTGTCTCGTCCATGGGGGGAATGTGCAGGGTCTCCTCACCGGGGATGTGGCGCTTGAAAAAGAGGTAGGAGGTCTCCCCAAAGAAAGCCAGATTCAAGTCCTCAGTAGTGCCGCGGATGTAAGGCGCGAGGCTGGTGCCTTCCATGCGCTCATCCGGTCGTATGCCCACCAGGTCCAGCAGCGTGGGTGCAAAGTCGATGGTGCGGACGATGCGGTCGATGCTTTTCCCCGGCTGTTCGAGACCAGGCACGTGAAAGACTGCCGGCACGTGATTGCTTTGGTCCCCGCCGTTAAAGGTGAGTCCGTGACCAAACGTGGTGCCGGGCTCGAACAAATCATCGCCATGATCCCCGGTGATGAGAATGACGGTGGATTCCATGAGTCCCTGCTCCTTCAAGCTCGCCACGATCTTGCCCACGCAGTCGTCAAAGAGCCGCACGCAGCCGTCGTAGAGCGCGGTGATCTGCTCCACTTCCTCCTCGGGAAACGTCTTCCACTTCTGATTGATGTCCGTCGAGCCGATGAACTCATCCACATTGAGAGCCAGTTCATGCTGGTGCTTGCCTTTGTAACCGGGCTGGGTCCACAGGCTTGAGTATGCGCGCGGCGTCTTGTAGGGCAGGTGCGTGCTGGAGTAGAAAGCAAACATGATGAAAGGCTTCTGATCTTCCGCACGGTCTTGCAGCCTTTTGATGACTTGGTCTGTCACCACCTCCGGGGTCATGTAGTTGGCAAAGGACTTCAGCTTGGGAAAAAGCATGTGACCCACCCGGTTGTCGAAGAACAAGGGCAGAATCTGATGATGCAGAAACACCACCTCGGACATGTAAATGCGGAAGTTGTCGAAGTCAGAGACGATCACGTCCTGAAAACCCATGGGCAGCTCATTGAATCCACAGGCGCACCAGTCACCGATGACCGCCGAATCATATCCATGCTGGTTGAGGATGCCAGCAAGCGAGGGTGCCTCCTTGTTCGCCCGGTCCACCATCTCCCGACTCGGGAACATGTGGTGAATACCATGGGTGTGTGGATACTGGCTGGAGAACATGCTCGTCAGAGACTCCAGCGTGGAGGCGATAGGTGTGAGGCAGCGCTTGAAGTTCACCCCTCCGAGCGAGAGCTGGTCAATGTTCGGCGAGGTGGGCCGGTGGTAACCGTTGCAGGAGAGATGATCCGCACGAAGCGAATCGGAGCCGATGATGAGGATGTTCTTCGGCTTTGGCTTGGTAGCCTTCATCACCACGTCTTGCGAACTGTCTCGTGTGAGCCCATAGCTGGTAGCCACAAAGGCTCCGATGACGAGCAGTGCCACCACCGTCGCCATGCGGCGGTGAGAGGTAGGATGGTGCAGCAGCCGCCAGGCAAGCCGTGCATACCAGACCGCCGCAGTGCCTATGAACACCACCGGCACCACGGTCATGATGACAAAGTGAATGATGCCTTGCATCTCTGGACCAAACCACACGCCCAGCGTGGTGTACCAGGTCTCCATGTAGCCATAGTCCCCGAAGTAGGGCTTGTGCATGATGAGACGGAAAATGAAATAGGCGTAACCCAGGCCGGCCAGCACTGCCGTTCGCAACACTACACCCAGTCTTCCGAAGGGCCTCCACGTGCGCCACATGGCTATTAAGGGGTAAATAACCGCTATGTAACCCAGCGCCACCAGAAGGTAGCCCTTCATCACGATGACGTTGTTCCAAAGCAGGTACCACCAGTGGTGACGTATCGCCACTTCGGTGAATCGGTTATTGAAACCGTAGGTGTGACCCGTGAAGCTGAGAATGGCCATGGCGTACCAGCCTACCAGCGTGGCCAGCACTGTAAGCGCCACCAGCCGGAGCACCTGGAACGGAGAAAGAGAGGAAGGAGCCGTGTCTGACATTTGGGGAGTCTTTGCCACCGAAGAGGAATCGCCGGTGCAAGGCGCGAAGCTACTCCGTCCCCGTCATCGTGCAATCGTAACCGCTGCCCAGACAAAGCCGCGCAGACACGCTGGTGGAGACTCGTTCCAGCACACCCAGGTGGCCCGTCCGCAACAGAGCTGTCCCACTCATTTTCCGATACCGCTGAGCCGCCACACGCTGGCGGTGCGCGGCGGCAGGTGGAGCTGGAGCCACTGGCTGCGGGTCATGGCCGGTTCCACAGCTGGTCCCGTGAAGCCACCGTAGGCGGGGTCGTCCGTGGAGAGGATCTGCTCCCAGGCTCCTGGGCCGGTTTCGAAACCGTAGTCCGCGTAGTGCTGGAAGGGGTGGAAGTTGAAAACAAAGAAGAGATCCCCGCGCACGAAGGCCAAGACCTTGTCGCCATCGTCAGCCTTCAGCAGGTGTGGAGGGTGCGCCCAGTCCTTCGTCACCAGATTCATGAGCGCTCGGTCAAAGTCCGCCAGCGGCTTGAAGCGTAGTCGCTCATCGTCGCGCAAGCTCCACTGGCGGCGTGCTTTTGCACAAGACCAGCCGTTGCCCTCTCGAGGAAAGTCGATCCACTCAGGATGGCCGAACTCATTGCCCATGAAGTTGAGGTAACCGTGACCTGCTGCACCCAGGGTGGCCAGACGCGCCATCTTGTGCAGGGCTACGCCGCGCTCCACCCGTAGGTTCTGCGAGCCGACGTGCATGTCCGTGTACATGTCAGCGTCGATGCACTCAAAGATGAACGACTTCCCGCCCACCAGGGCCTGGTCGTGACTCTCGACGTAGCTAATGGCGCGTTCATCACCACGGTGATTGCGCAGTTCATGCCAGAGCCAGTTCATGGACCAGTCTTCGTCCCGAGTGTCCTTGACCAGCTTGAACCAGCAGTCCGGCATGCCCATGCAGAGCCGGTAGGTGAAGCCTATGCCGCCATCTTCCAGCAGTGCCCCAAGGCCTGGCATCCCACTCACATCTTCTGCCACCGTGATGGCATTCGGCGCGCCTTCCCTCATCAGGTGGTGGGCTAGGCTGAGGTAAGTGACCGCATCCGTGTCCACGTTTCCGCTGAAGTAATCATCATAACTGGAAAAGAGAGTCCCCAATCCATGATCCAGATAGAGCATGGAGGTCACGCCGTCGAAGCGGAAACCGTCAAAGCGGAAGTCCTCCAGCCAGTACCGCAGGTTCGACAGCAGGAAGTGGAGCACCTCCCGCTTGCCGTAGTTGAAGCAGCGGGAGTCCCAGGCGCTGTGCTCGCCGCGCGCCCCGTCATGAAAGTACTGCCATGCTGTCCCGTCGTAGCGGGAGAGACCCTCCACCTCGTTCTTCACGGCGTGGGAGTGCACCAGGTCCATGATGACGCGCAGCCCCATGCCGTGGGCTGTATCCACCAGCGACTTCAGATCTTCCGCCGTGCCGAAGCGGCTGCTGGGAGCGAAGAACGAACCCACATGGTAGCCGAAGGAGCCGTAATACGGATGCTCCATGACGGCCATGAGTTGCACCGTATCATAACCGGCCGCCTTGATGCGTGGCAGCATCTGATCCTGAAACTCCTTCCACGTGCCCACCCGTGGCTCTTCCAGCGCCATGCCCGTGTGGGCCTCGTAGATGCGCGTGAAAGGTGCAGGTGGCGGCGGTTCATGCTGCCACTGATAAGGCCGCTGCTCCACCACCCTTGCGGTGAACAGTAGGGTCTGCGGGTCTTGGTGCATGGCGGTACCCCACGCAGGAAGCCGGTCGCCGCAGCCCTCCGGCCACCACATTCTCACACGGTAATGCTGCCCTGCCTTCATGGCATCAGCAGGCATGACCAGCTCCCAGTCGCCATGGTCGTTGACCCGACGAGCTGTGAAAGCGTCCCCTACTTCCCAGCGGGAGAAGTCTCCCACAAGGGCAAGGCGGGTGGCATTCGGTGCCCAGTCCCGGTAAACCCACGAGCCGTCCTGCTGGCGGTGCAGCCCATACCAGTGGTGTCCGGTGGCCCACTCCCACAGGCTGCCGTGCGCTCCTGCGAGCTGGTCCTTCACTCGCAGTGTTTCCCGTCGGCGTGCATCGATGGCCGGGAAATGCGCTGCCAGCCAACCGTCTTCGTGGAGACGGCTCCACGCAGGGAAAGGGCCGGTCTTCATGAGAGGGAGGCTTCGACTTTACCCGGACCATGATCGCGCGTCACCAGCGGGCGCTGCAGCATGGTCTCATAGATTTCGATGTAGCGGCGGGCAGACTCAGTGTGGCTGAAGTTCACCCGGCTTTCCCTCATGATGCGGGAGATGTGAGCAGTCTTCACCTCTGCGGGCAAACGATGGAACTCTATCGCCCTGTCGATGGCCCAGCGCAGGCCCTCCGTGCCATACACGTCAAAGCGGAAACCATTCCCTGAGTTGTTCTCCAGGCTGAGATGGGAGATGGTGTCAAACAATCCACCCGTGCCGTGGACTATGGGCAGTGTTCCGTAAATGGGGCTGATCATTTGAGGCAGACCGCACGGCTCGAAGAGCGAGGGCATGATCATGAAGTCCGACGCCGCGTAACCCAGGTGAGAGAGGCGCTCATCAAAGTCCACAACCGCCACGCGAGAGCCTAGATCAAACTGCGAGACAATCTGGTGGAAGTGCTGCTGGTGCGGACCGTTGGCCACCACTGCCACTTGGAGCGGTTGGTGCCAGTAGTCTGAAACAAGCTGGTAAAGGATGTCCGTTAGCAACTGCGGACCCTTTTGCACCGGGTCAAGACGGGAGGGCCAGAACATGATGGCGGCATTCGGGTTCACGTCCAGCCCCAGCTCTTCTTGAAACGCCCGTTTGCAGGCCGCTTTCCCCGTCTGGTGGTCATCCGGACCATAGCGAACGGGCAGCAGCTCGTCACTCTCCGAGTCGTAGGCAGGGTCCGGAGCATTGAGGATTCCCGTCGCGCAGCCTGCGTAGTACTTGGCAGCCAGTTCCCGGCGCACCGAGTCCGGCACCACACTATGCCAGCCCTGAGTGATCTCCCACAGAAAGCGCGGGCTTACCGTGTTGATGAAGTGCGAGGAGAAAATGCCGCTGGTGAGCAGGTCCACCTTGTTGCTGCTGCGACTTTCTTCGTAGCTGTAAGGCGTGCGATCGTAAAAAAAGTTGGTCCAGAACTGGGCGGCGTCGATGCCACGGTCTTCAATCTCAGCCAGTGAAACGCGCTGTGTGTGGATGTTGTGGACGGTAAAGAGGCAGGGGATGCCCATGCGGCGCGCGAAGGCGGGTATGAGCCCCGTCATCCAGTCGTTGCAGTGAATGAGGTCCGGACGAACCGTGGGAATGATGTTGTTGATCACCTCTCGCTGAAAAGTCAGCGCCACCCGCACCGAGTCATCTTGGTAACCAGAGTAAACTTGGTCCCGGTAGTAGAAAATGCGATCCTCAGCCAAGTGAATGCGGTCTCGGCTCAGCTTTCGGTGGTAGCGGCGCAACTCCTCGGCGTGGAGGTTGAACACATCCATGTTGAACATGCGCCGGTAGTTGGGCAGTGCCACATGCACGTCTGCTCCCAGATCATGCAGGGCGGAGACGAGGGAGGCGGATACATCTGCGAGCCCGCCCGCCTTTGCTGACATGCGCTCTGCCATGTTGCCCATCCCAGCGGGCAGGTAGGTGATTTCCGGTGTGACGATGAGGATGCGTGGTCCAGCCATACCCCCCATTGTGGCGTGTTGTTCCCAGTTTGGCGAATAAGAAACAACAGAGTCACCATAAAAGGCTTCTTCTCCAGGCATCGTGGACCCGGTTTCTGTCAGCGGAGCGCCGGTCTGTATCATGCCACTGTCACCAGCGAGTTATGGCCACCAAAGGGGTTGGGGACGGAGTTCTCGCAACCCGGATCAGCCATCCACTGCCCGCTGACCACCATACGGTATTCGTAGCTGCCCGCAGGAAGGCTCACGGCCAGTTCCATGCCCCCCTTTTTTGCAGCCTTGAGCGGCTGAGGCTGCCAGTCATTGAAGCTACCCGCCACTGCCACATCTCCGGCCTCCGGCCACCGGAAGACGACCCGCATCTTGCGTGACCGGGCTGCCTTCTTAGCCGGGGCGGCAGGCTTCGTCTTCTCGGCGATGAGTCCTTTTTTCGCCGCTTTTTTCGCGGCCACTGGGGAAGCTTCAGATTTGGGTTTTGGAGTCTTCTTCATGGTGGGAGGGAGTCACATGACCAGCCAAGCTATGCAGCCGACCTGCCCCTTCGCACGGCAACAAGCGTGCCAAAAATGCCGCAGTTGAAGCCGTCTCCACCCGCGCTGGGTGATTCCGGGTGTGTTGAGGTGGGAGACGGCATAATGACCGCTGCCTTCCCAGAACTCTTTTCGCGGCAGAAGGGTGTCGCTGAAGCCAACTGACCCAGGAAGCTGGGCAGGCACCATCCGCACGAGAGATTGAGCGGGCATGGCGCAGAGGCCTCCCTTTTTATGTGGCTCACTCAGTCCAAAACGGGCTAAAAATTGTAGTGCCCGGACGTGTATTGGTTGCGTTTCTATGGGTAATAGATCAACCCTTTTTCTGCATACCTATGATGACTTATTGGCTTATCTTTTTCGGCACCATGGCGCTTTCCATGTGGGCTTCGTGGCGGGTAAAGAGGAACTTTATCCGCTACTCTCAGGTTCGTGCGTCTTCCGGTCTGACAGGCGCTCAGGCTGCGGATCGAATCCTGCGTCTGAACGGCATCCATGATGTGACGATTCATTCCACGCCCGGGGCGCTGAGCGATCACTATGATCCGAGCAACAAGCGGCTTGTGCTGTGTGAAGAGAACTTCTACGGCAACTCGGTGGCGGCGATTGGTGTGGCGGCACACGAGGCAGGTCATGCTCTGCAGCATGCTCAGGCATACGGGCCGTTGCATTGGCGCATGGCGGCGGTGGGCATCACTACGAAGGCAGGGATGTTGATCCCGATCATCGGTCTCGGTGGTTGGTTTCTTCTGGGCCCTAAGCTGGCGATCATTGGTCTGGCGATTTGTTTTGGCATCATGATGCTCTTCCAGCTAATCACGCTGCCGGTCGAGTTTGACGCTACGGCGAGGGCAAAGCGGGTGGTTTCAGATCTGAACATGGTCTATCCTGGTGAGGAACAGGAGGGCATGAACAAGGTCCTGGACGCTGCTGCGTGGACTTACGTGGCCGCATTCATCTCTGCTCTGGCCCAGTTCCTGTGGTATGTGATGCAGGTGGTGGGCATGGGCCGACGTGACGAGTAGGGTCAAAACTTGTTGGCCTGGATGAAGTCTGTCTTGCCGCTGAGGTAGTTGACCAGGTTCAGCGTGGCACGCATGGCCTGACGAGGCACGCTCTCGTAGGTGCGGCTGCCGATGTGCGGAGTGATGAGCGCTTTCGGATGGTGAAGCAGCGGGTGGTCTGCCGGAGGCGGCTCTTCATCCAGCACGTCGGTGGCGTAACCGCCCAGGTTGCCGGAGTCGAGAGCGGAGATGACGTCTGGAAGATGCACGAGCTCGGAGCGTGCGGTGTTCACGAGAAGGGCACCGGGTTTCATGATGGCGATGCGTTCTGACTTGATGAGGTGACGGGTCTGCTCGCTTAAGTTGGTGTGAAGGGAGACGATGTCACAGGTGGAAAGTAAGCTATCGAACTCGGTGTGGCGGGTGATCTGGTGCTGGTCGGCAAAGGCTTCCGGCCAGTAGAGGTCGAGTGCATGAACCTCCATGTCGAAGGCCCGGGCGCGTTTGGCCACTTCTTGGCCGATGCGGCCCAGGCCGATCAATCCGAGTTTTTTCTGCCAGAGTTCGTGACCGGTGAGGCGCTTCCACTGGCCGGCGCGCACGGAGTTGGCGGAGTCCACGAGGTTGCGGACGAGTCCGAGGAGTAGGCAGAAGACATGCTCCGCCACGGTGGTGTGGTTCACGCCAGGGGTGAAGAGCACTGGGAGCTTGCGGGCGGTGCAGTTGGCGACATCGATTTTGTCGAGGCCGATGCCGTATTTGCTGATGACCTTGAGCCGGGGCAAGGCCTTATCGAGAACGGCGGCAGTGATCTCGTCATCTCCGCAGAGGAAGGCATCAAAGTTGCCTGCGAGTTCGAGCATTTTGGACTCTGGCAGTGGACCGCGCTCGCGATGCACCTCGAAGCCTTGGGCCTCCAGAAGAGCATGGTGGTCGCCGGGAGTGTCTTGGTAGGAGGTGGTGGTGAGGAGGATGCGCATGGGTTTTGCAAAAGGTGCGGAACTGGGGAAGGGTGGGCACGATGAGCGAGAAGCCGGAACCGGGCAAGGAGAATGCCACAGAGAGAAACATGGGAGTGCAGCCGCTGGATGCGATGATGCGGCAGCATGAGTGGACGAATCACGACATCGTGTCGGCGAGCCTGCACCCGCTTACTCACAAGGCGGTGCAGCGGGCGCGCTCTGGGCGTCGGCTGACGATCCGCACCATGCGGCATGTGACTGAAGCGGTGAATCGCTGCCTGAGAGAGAAGGGGCTTGATCCGGTGGGATCAGAGCGGTTGTTCAACTACTGAAGCAGTGGGGCGGCGGCTGGGACTGGTGCTCTGCTGCGGTGAGCTGCGTTTTGTAAGCGTGCCGGTCTGCGAGCTGGGAAGGTCGGCGGTTACAAGAGGCTCTGGAGGTAGGCTTTCACCTCGGGCTGTCCTTCCTCGGGTGCCCAGGGGGCGAAGACTTTGTCGTTTTGCGCGTCGTAGGGTCCGCGTTTGATTTCGAGGATGACCGTGGGCTCGGTGGGGACGATGAAACCGTGCCAAAGGTTGGGCTCGATGTCGATGAGGCCGGTCTCGTGGGCGCGGAGTTCATGACGTGCGGTGATGCGTCCGCTGTCATCGAACAGGAGGAAGTGCAGGGTGCCGCGGAGGACGTGGATGGTCTCAGTGGCATGGGGTAGGGGGTGAAGGTGAGGGCGAATGTAGGTGCCTGGGAGGAGGAAGTTTAGCATCCGCTGTACGGCGGCCGCCGGGGAGCGGTGCACGGGCAGGATGATGCGGCGGCGTGGGCTGTTCTCTGCCTCACTCAGTGCTTGCTCGATGACCTCGGCAGTGAGTCGGAATGTGGGGCCGGTGATGTGCGGGAGGGCGAGCTTCATGCGGTGGCGTAAGCTCTTGTTACAAGCTCTGGAGTGAAGGTTTTTGCTACGGAGCCAAAGGCGATTTGCTGGCGTTTGAGAAGGAGGACGTCGTCGAAGATGCGTTCCACGGTTTTGAGGTCGTGATGGCTAGCGATGAGGAGGCGTCCTTCGCGGGTGAGTTCTACAAAGAGCTGCTCCAGGTTCTCCTGAGCAGGGCGGTCGAGACCGGTGAAGGGTTCATCCAGGAGCAAGACGTGAGCTTCTTGGGCCAGGGCGCGAGCGATGAAGGTGCGCTGCTGTTGGCCGCCGGAGAGTGCACTGATCTGACGGTGCTGGAGGTCCTCCAGTTTCATGGAGCAGAGGGCGCGTTCGACGATGTCGGCATCGTGCTTTCGGTAGGTGCGCCACCAGCCGAGGCTGGGGTAGCGGCCCATTTCGACTAGGCCGCGTACGGTGATGGGGAAGTTCCAGTCCACTTGGCCGCGTTGCGGGAGGTAGGCGATCTCGTGGCTGCTTTTGACGACGGGTTTTCCGCGCCAGCGGATGATGCCGGCATCTGGACGGAGGAGGCCGGCGAGGGACTTGAGGAGGGTGCTTTTGCCTGCGCCGTTGGGACCTATGAGTGCGACGCTGCGACCGCACTCAGTGGCGAAGCGGATGCCGGAGAGTGCGAGCACTTCGCGGTAGCTGACGACGAGGTCTGTGACTTCAAGGCGGTGGTGTTGCAGGTGTTCGCGTCCTGCGCCCCAGCAGACGTGGTCGTCCCCGGCTTCAGTGGTGGTTGTGGCGGTGCTCATTTCCAGACGAAGGGGAGGACCTCCTCCATGACGGGGCCAGTACTCCAGCGGGTTTGGGACTGGGTATCCAGTGCATCTGGTTCCAGTTCCAGGGTGACGGCGGTGTCTGGAGTGCCTTCTGGCCACTTTACGGTGAGGGAGAGTTCAAGTCCCTCTGCGGGTATGATGAGGGTGCGGGAGAGTTCTTGAAGGAGTTCGGTCTGTCCTTCGTACAGGGTCTGTTCTGCGTCAGAGAGGGTGACGTGGGATGGGGGGTGGGCAAAGCGAAGGCGAATGAAAACCTGGTGTTCAGGCTGGCGCTCAGCCAAGGAGGGGGCACCCGAGGTGGTGGGGACGGCCATGGAGGTGAGTCCGATGAGCGGCAGGGCGATCAATGCGAACCCAACGAGGATGAGTGCGAGATGCAGTGGTGGGGAGCCGCGCATGTCACTGGGGTTTCAGAGCTTTGACGATGGCATTCACGTTGTGCCGAAGCATGTCGGCAAAGGTGTGCGCCTCGGGATGGGTGCCATCGGCTATGAGATAGTCTCCGATGCGGACGCCGGTCTCTCGCACGATCTCGCGCAGGACTTTGGGATTGGCCTGGTCCTCGGGGAAGACGGCTTTGACGTTGTTCTCGCGGATGGCTTTGACGGCCTCGGTGATGTAGGTGGCGGATGCTTCGTCCTGTCTGCTGAGGCCGAGCACTGGAATGCTTTTGAAGCCGAACTCCTTGCAGAAGTAGCTGAAGGCGGCGTGAGCGGTGACGAGCTTGCGGTCGGAACGGGGGATCTGTGCGAGCTGCTGCTGGGCCCAGGTTTTGTAGCCTGCTATCTTGGCTGATGCTTCGGTGGCTCCGGCCTTGTAGGCGGGAGCGTTTGCAGGATCGACCTTGGCCAGTTCATCACCGATGATGCGTGCGGCGCGGCGCATGTTCTCAGCGCTGTGCCACCAGTGGGGATCTATGGAGCCACGGGAGTGCTCGGGGCAGCAGTAGAAGAGTTCGGAGCCGGGCTCTATCTTGATGGAGGGAATGGTGCGACCTACTTCGATCAATGGCACGCCGGGCACGCTGTCGCGGAGATTGCCAAGGAAGTTCTCCAGGCCCTTTCCGGAGGCGAGGATGATGGCGGCACCTTTCATGGAGGCGACGTCTCGGGCGGTGGGCTCGAAGTGGTGAACGTCACCGCCGGGTTTGAGGAGATCAACGACTTCGGCGGTGTCACCTGCGACTTGTCTGGCGAGGTCTCCGAGAAGGGGATGAAGGGAGATGATCTTGATCTTTGCCTGCGCGGTCATGGTGAGACCGAGAAGTGTCAAAGCGGTGAGGAGGTGTTTCATGAGGAGATAACGGAGGTAGGAGTGGGGTCTTGTCTAACGGACTTCAGGGCCGCCGAAGTTGAATCCCACTTGGGCCCAGATGGAATGGTCTTCGCCGCGGAGGTCGCTGTGGTCGTAGTTGTAGGAGAGGCGTAGGGTGAGGTGGCGCTGGCCTTTGAAATAGTAGGCGATTCCGGGACTGAGGCGGTAGCGCTCGTCGAGGCCTGCATCAGCGATGCCTTGCACCCACTCGCCGCGCAGGGCGACTTCGAGGCCGGAGTGCCAACCGTAGCGCAGGTCGGTGTAAAAGCCGGTTTCGGTGAGGGTTGCGCGGCGGACGGCATCATCTTCGTGATGTGCTTCTTCGTGATGGTCCTCTTCTTCGTGAGGCTCGTCTTCGTGCAGTTGGCTGCTCACGGCTCCAAACCGGCGCAGCATGACCTCATTCCGCCAGCGGAAGGAGCGTCCTCCGGGTTCGAGACCGTTCTCGCGCCAAAGGTACTCGAAGTGGATGCCATAGACGGCTGACTGGCGGTTCCACTGGTTGTCACCCCATGCGGCAGAGGCTCCGGCTCGGAACTGGTGGAAGTCATTCCAGTTGAACTGGTTCGTCCAGTGGACGCTGGTGAGTACGTCGTCGAAGAGGGCACCTTCAGACTCGTAGAGGGCTTCCTCAGTGTGGTCGTGCTCATGGTGGTGCTGATCTTCGTGTTCACGGTCGTCCATGACGCCAAGGCTGAGGCCGAGGGCTGAGGTCCACGGCACGGGCAGCATCCAGGTGGCTTCCCCGCCGATGCTCGCCAGGTGGTGGTCGCCCAGGAACCTGCCGTTGACCAGATACAAGTCTGGCCAGTCCCAGCCGTGGAGATGCGTGGCGTTTTGGAGGCCGAAGCGGGTCAGGAACTTGCCGCCTCGAAGTTCGAGACCGCCGGGAAGGTTCTTGATTTTGGCGAACCATTCCTCAAAACCATGCTCCCATTCTGCCGCGGGTTCGTTGTAGCTGAGATGAAAGGCGGTGAATGTCTCAAGCCAGTGGTTGATGCGTCCGGAGAGCCCGGCTTCGAGCCCTTGCAAGGTGAAGCCATCGTTTCGTGGGTCGTGGTGCCCTGCTGCGAGGAGCGCTGGGTCGCCGGTGGAGTCGCCAAAGGCGGCGTGCGCGTGAAGGTGGGGGTAGAAGAGTCCTCCGAATGAAAATCCGAGAGGATCCTCTGCGGAGGCGGCGGACGCGGCTTGTGGGTCAGGGCGCGGTTCACCGGCGGGGGCGAGGGAAGGGGAGGCGAGCGAGACTAGGAGAGCCAGGGCAGGGAGGATCAGGCGAGGAGACGGAGCGGATACCATGAGAGAAAGTGCAAACGATTTGCGTTAAGGTCAAGCCTTAAACGCAAACATTTTGCAGTTAAAAATCTTTCGGCTCAATGAGGGATAGGACGGACTCCAGTGCTCTGCGGTAGGGGCTTGGCATGACGAGGGTGGGGAGGTCAGATGGTGGGAAGAATGACTGATGCTGGATGGGAGCGATCTGGGGTGGAGCGCGGTGAATGAAGAGGTGCACGCGGTAGCGGGTGATGCCGTAGCGCGTCTGGTAAAGAATGGGCAGGCTTTGATGTTCCTCGGGCAGGGTGGGTAGTTTCCACATGCCTGTGCGGCGGCTGCCGGTCTCCTGCTCGAGGAGGATGCGGCCTTCTTTGATGAGGAGGAAGACGTGCTCCTGGACGTCCGTGAGCGGGGTGCGGCGGGATTTGACAGGAAGCTGGGCGGCACGGGTTGTGCGGCATTCGCGCTTGAGTGGGCAGAGCAGGCAATCGGGTGCTCCGGTGCGGCAGAGGGTCTGGCCGAGTTCCATGAGAGCGGAGTTGAAGATGCGTGGGCTGGTGGCGGCGTGGACGAGGTCGGTGGCACGCTCCCAGAGGCGTGACTGGCCGTGTTTGGAGTCCACAGGGGTATCGTCATCATAGAGGCGGGAGAGCACGCGGGCGACGTTGCCATCCACGACGGGGCGGGCTTCATCAAAGGCGAACGATGAGATGGCACCGGCGGTGTAGGGGCCTATTCCTGGGAGGGAGAGGATGCTCTGATAATCGCGCGGCATGAGGCCTGCATGTTCTGCGGTGAGGACGCGGGCGAGCTTTTGCAGGTTGCGTGCGCGGCGGTAGTAGCCTAGGCCCTCCCAGGCTTTGAGGACGTCGTTCTCGTGAGCGGCAGCGAGGGTGCTGAAGTCTGGGAAGCGGGCCATCCAGTTCTCGAAGTATCCTCGTGAGAGGACGGTGGCGATTTGTGTCTGCTGGAGCATGACCTCGGAGACGAGGATGGCGTAGGGATCGTGCGTTCTGCGCCAGGGGTAGTCCCTGCCTGTGCGGGCGAACCATTCCTCCAGCAGGGAAGTGACGGAGTGGATGGAAACGGCGGCAGGCATGAGAGAACGATGACAAAACGCAAAGGCGGCGTAGTGTCGAACCCAAATGCCAGCGCCCACCACTTACACGAAGCCTCTCACTGCCCAGCAAGCCAGCAAGCTGAGGGAGGTGCTGAAGGAGGAGGGCTTTGAGTTCGAAACCAAGCCATATTGTTTATTCGCTGGCACGCGGCCGGGGGTGAACGTGCTGGTGTATGAGAAGGGTCCGAAGGTGGTGGTACAGGGCAAGGGTACGGAAGACTTTGTGACGTTGAAGCTGGAGCCGCTGGTGCTGGAGAAGGCGGAGCTGGGCTACGAGGAGGTGCATCACCCGGAGTGGTTCTTGCCGCACATCGGCGTGGATGAAAGCGGCAAGGGAGATTTTTTCGGGCCGCTGGTCATAGCGGGTGTGCATTTGGCGGAAGGGGCGGCGAGGCGGCTGCTGGATGAGGGGGTGACGGACAGCAAAAGGATCTCCAGTGACAAACGTATCTCGGCGCTGGCGGGCTTGATCCGGGAGACTCCCGGCGTGACTGCTGAGATGGTGTCCATAGGCCCGGAGAAGTACAACCAGCTCTACGACAAGTTTGGCAATCTGAATCGCCTTTTGGCTTGGGGCCACGCGACGGTGCTGGAAAACCTGCTGACCCGGGTGCCGGACTGCACGCTGGCGGTGTCAGACCAGTTTGCAAACCCTGCGGTACTGAAGCGCGCGCTGAAAGAGAAGGGCCGTGCGATCGAGCTGGTACAGCGGACTAAGGCGGAGAGTGATCCCGCTGTGGCGGCGGCGTCCATCCTGGCGCGGGATCGTTTTGTGAAGTGGCTGGAAGAGACGGGCAGACGCTCTGGAACGAGTTTGCCGAAGGGTGTCTCGGAGGGGGTCAAGGAAGCCGCGCGCCAGTTGGTGGCACAGCGTGGAGAGCAGGCTCTGAGCTTGGTGGCGAAGATGCACTTCCGCACCGCAGCAGAGGTGCTGGGCAGACCTGTGGCTGCGGAGGTGAAGGGGCGAGAGTAAACCTGCTGCCTATGGCTGCGGGCGATTGTCGGCTGGCAGCTCGGTAGGCTGGAAGTCGAGTACTTCCTGGTGAGTGCGTAGGGCTTTGCGTGCTTCGTCAAAGAACTGCCCGAGGTCTTCTGCGTTGGCCTTGTTCTTCTCGTCGATGAGGTCGTAAATCTTTTTCACGTACTGATCCGCATTGATGGTGACGGATGCCATCTGGCGCTGTGCGGCTGCATAAACGGCGTTGAACTTGACCTGGGCGGCCTCGAAGGCTTCGCGGGCACCTTCGTCCCGTAGCTGTTGTTTCTGCGCCTCGCGCGCTTCCTTGCTGAAGACACGCTTGAAAAATCCGAAGCGTTGCGGTGTGCTTTCTGCATTGCGTCCGGGGAGACTGGCTGCTTGTCTGGAGAGGAACTCCTCGAGTTGTTTGAACTCGCTGAAGGGCTTTTGGTATTCCTTTTGGAGAAAGCCGAGTCCGGTGGCGATGATGGCGAGTTTTTCGACCTCGGCCTTTGAGACGGACTGTCCAGAGCGGATGCGGCCCTCGAGCACATTGAGGTAGTCGATCGTGCGGCGGTTGCCGTCAAAGATGTCCTCAAACTCTTTCATGGCTGTCGTCATTTGGCGGCGCTGGTCATTGCGGAGAGTGTCGATGGCTTTCTCGTGCTCTTCGGTAAGTTTTTTGAGGGCGGCGAGGTGCTTCTCCTGCTCGACGGCGAGCGCGGCGTTGTGGGAGGACTGGAGGTCGTCGATGGCGCGCTTGTGCGCATCCTCGGCAGCGGCGAGGGCTTTCCGATGAGACTCGCCATTCTGCCAGAGGGCGAATCCGAGTCCACCGCAGGCGAGGATGGCGACGATGGAGAGAATGCGGAGTGCGGGGATGGAGTTCATGGCAGGCAGTGGAGGTGGGGATGGAGGTTTGGGTGGCGTTCGTGATCAGACGCAGCGGTCAGTAGATCATTCACGCCTTCTGCCACCTTTGCAACCGAACAGCCCGCAGCTTTTGTGCTGCGGGCTGTGGGGAAGTGTGCGCTTTCTGCCGGAGCTGATCAGTTGACGGCGATGAGGCGCGGCTTGGCGCTCTCGCGCACGGGCAGGGTGAGGGACAGAACGCCGTCTTCATAAGCGGCGGTGAGCTTGTCCACATCCACCTGACTGGCGAGCCGGAGGTTCAGGGCAAAGTCCACGTCAGCCAGCTCACGGTGGACCACACGCCATGAGTCTGGCCGGTTGGAGCGCCGACTGCCTTTCACGGTGAGCACGCCTTTGTCAAACGAGATGCTCACTAGATCCTTTGGCACACCGGGCAGAGCGACGCGGACGATGGTGCTGTCATCACTCCTCTCGACTTGGTAGCGAGGCTGCATGGTGGGATTGGAGGTGTGGGTGCCGTTGGGGGAAGAGGTTGCGGTGTTCATGGGATGAGGAGATAGGGATGAGGGTTGGTGGCTGGGGAGCGCCTCGAACGCCGGGGCGCTCCCACGGTTTGTTTACAGGATCTCAATAGTGCGTGGTTTCTGCTGTTCCTGTTTGGGCAGAGTCACGGTCAGGATGCCATCCTCCAGCCGGGCGCTGATTTGGTCTTCAGCCACGAGGTCGGGGATGCTGAGGGAGCGGGTGAGGGCAAAGGAGCGCTCGCCGTCTGCGGAGGTGTCCTTCCGGCTCACGCTCACGGTGAGTTTGCGGTCCACCACTTCCACCTTCACGTCGTCCTTCTTGACCCCTGGGACTTCGAATCGGGTGTAGAGATTGGAATCATCCTCAAAGACATCGGCTGCCAAACGGGCCTCTGGAGAAGCGAATAGGCGACCGAAGTCAAAGAAGGGATTCAGGGCGGAGAACCCCGCGAAGGGGCTGGTCAGCCAGGCGTCCAAGTTGGGAAGCCGGGAGACGGTGGAGGGGGTGCAGGTATCGGTATTGCAACGAGTCAGTTTCATGGTTTTCGATGAGATGGTTTGTTTGACGGGGAGAGGTATTGCACGGGCTGTGCCAAGAGGCTGGGACACGCGGTATGGCCTGATAAATCAAGGTTCTAACGCGTTTCTGTATAAAGGTTTATAGATACGAAATATGTCAAAATGACATTAATTGTCTATCTTTTGCACATTTTGAATGAGTCAGTATGACTCTTGCAAGTTGTCGTTCCTGCTGTTCGGTTGCGGGGAGTGAATCCTCCCCAGAATGCCAGCCAAGTGCCGACGCCGCGCGAACTTTTTCGCCGCTGGGATGCGGGGGAAATCTCGCGGGAGGAGTTTCAGGTGGCGATGGCCGTGCATGCGCGGGAGCTGATTGAGGAGATAGAGGAGGACAAACGGAACCCGGTACTGGCCTATCTGGAGACTTTGAAGTGTCGCGCACTGGCGATGAAACTCACGATTCAGCACGGGGAGAAGCTGGTGCGGGAGGTGCTGCTGGCGCTGTCGATGGTGGATGCCTTTCCGCCGGCTCGCTTTCTCTGGAACGCGGCGCACACGCATGTGCCGTTGCATTGCTTTTTCCGGGTGGGGCGGGAGCCCGTTTTTCGCATTATCAGGCTCAATGCGGCGGCGCAGAGTGCGCTGGTGGAAGTGGAGCACGGTTCCAGAGAACGTGCGCTGTCGGTGAGGGAGGAGTTTACGCTGAGGAGGAACCGGCGAAGTGAGCTGTTGGTGGAGGCGAGGCGGAGGGTAAGGCTGCAATGAGGCTCACGAAATCACATGCGCGAGGCGAGGCTTGCGCTTGAATGGGGACGATTTTCATGCAGGCGAGTTCTCCCCTAGGTGTATTTGATTCTGGTGTCGGTGGTCTGACGGTGGTGCGGGCACTGCGTGAGTTGCTGCCGAACGAGTCCATCGTTTACCTTGGAGACACGGCTCGGGTACCGTATGGCTCCAAGTCTCCGGATACGATTCGGAGGTTCGCCACGGAGGATACGCAGTTTCTTCTGAACCGAGAGGTGAAGGCGGTGGTGGTGGCTTGCAATACCGCTACGGCCCACGCGCTGCCGCATCTTCAAAAGAGCTTCCGAGTGCCGGTGATAGGAGTGGTGGAGCCGGGAGTGGAAGCTACACTGGAGGATGCGGAGTGCCGAAGGGTGGGAATCATCGGCACTGCGGGCACCATTCGCAGCTGTGCCTATCAGCACGCGCTAGCTCTGCAACGTCCGGACCTGCTGGTGGAGGCGGTGGCAACGCCGCTGCTGGTGCCCTTCATCGAGGAGGGCTGGCTGGATCACCCCGCACTGAAATCGGTGCTCAAGGAGTATCTGAAGCCCATGCTGGAGCGGGGCATCGACACGCTGGTGCTAGGCTGCACGCACTACCCGCTGCTGATGCCTGTGCTCAAGCGGATGCTGGGCGGACGGGTGCGGCTGGTGGACTCTGCTTCCACGTGTGCGGCACACGTGAAGCGGACGCTGGAAGATTCGAATCTTCTCCGCTCCGGCAAATCGAAGCCCGGCTTGGAAATCCATCTCACCGACTACTCTGAGCAGTTCGAGGCACTCGCCCAGCGGTTTCTCGGTACGGACTTCGGTCGCATCAAGAAGGCGGTGTTGTAGGGGAACTTGCTCACACGAAACCTGAAAGCAAGAGAACCAACGGCCCATGGCCCGTTCGTCTCCAGTGCTGTCTGATGATGTGGGCGCGGTCTGCTCAGTCTCCCTCTGAGCGTTCGCGGGTGCTGGCGGTGACGGCTTCGTGAACGGAGGCCAGAGCGAAGTCTTTATTGAGGGAGGCGATCCAGGTCCGGGAGATTTCCTTGGGGCAGGCGGCTTCGCACTCGTACTGGTTGGTGCAGTTCCCGAAGCCTTCCTTGTCCATCTGACGGACCATGCCGAGGGTGCGCTTGTGTTTTTCCGGCTTGCCCTGGGGCAGGGAGTTGAGCTGGCCTACCTTGGCGGAGACGAAGAGCATGGCGCTGGCGTTTTTGCACGCGGCTACGCAGGCACCGCAGCCAATGCAGGCAGCGGCGTCCATTGCGGCATCTGCCACTTCTTTGCCGATGGGGAGGGCATTGGCATCCTGTGGCGCGCCGGTGCGCACGGTGATGTAGCCACCGGCGCGCATGATGCGGTCGAAGGCGGAGCGGTCCACGGTGAGGTCCTTGATGACGGGGAAGGCGCGTGCGCGGAAGGGCTCGATCCAAATGGTGTCGCCGTCCTTGAACTTGCGCATGTGGAGTTGGCAGGTGGTGGTGGCTTTTTCCGGTCCGTGGGGGATGCCGTTGATGACCATGGAACACATGCCGCAGATGCCTTCGCGACAATCATGGTCAAAGGCGACGGGGTCCTTGCCTTCGAGAATGAGACGGTCATTGACGATGTCCATCATCTCCAGGAAGGAGGCATGGTCGGGGATACCTTTGGCTTCGATATCTTGGAAGCTTCCTTTGGCGTTGGTGCTGCTTTGGCGCCAGACTTTGAGGTGAAGATTGAGGACGGACATGGTGGGGTTAAAGTGGGAAGGCTGAGGTCAGAAAGTGGTCGCTAGGTTCATGGTTGGCTGCCCGTGGGAAGATCCTGCGAGATCATTTCGATGGTCTGCTTGATCCATTTCGTGTCGCCTACGTAGCATGCGACAGCTTCATTGGCACGTTTGAGAAAGTCAGAGCGGCTGAAGTGCGCGGAAAGAGCCTCGATATCCTGTTGATCCTGTGGAGAGAACCGGGCCACTTTTGAGACAGCGAGATCTACAGGGGTAAGGACGTGCAGTTTGACTCTGCGGCGCTCATTGCCTATGCCTTTCCACTCGACTGCCGCCGCTTTGTAATCGGGATGAATGAGCGCAAAGGTGTCGTTGTAGTTGAAGTCGAAGTAGATGCTGGATGGACGACCATCCGCACGTGTATAATTGATGGTTAGATCGTGTGACGACAGCAGGACACGGTGTGAGAAAGTGGCGTCCACGTCATTCGTGTATCTGGTGCCGCAATGGTAATGGACTGCCATGCCTCCAGCGAGATACATGCGTAGGCCCCCGTCCAGCGAAGTTGCCTCTCCAAGGATGGCGTCTATCCTATCGAGCATTCTGGTCATTGCTTCGGTGAGTTCAGGATGCAGATTGTGCATGATCCTCCAGCTCCCTCCTGAGCATGTTGGCAAAGCGTCCGTGGTCGAAAGCGGTGGATCTGTAGAGCTGGTCCGTTTGGGAGACAGCACCAGGATGAAGTTGTTCGGCGACTTGGACAAGAGGCCGCCATTGGTCCGTGTACCAGTCACAACCAGCCAAGAATAATGCCGCTGCAGCTAGCTCATCCTTTTCAACCAAGGGAAAACTCAGCCATTGGGCTGCATCGAACACGCTGTGCTGTTGTGCACAGAAATCGATGAGCTGGCTTTCGGATTCCCGGTTCATTTTTTGGACTTACTTGTAGCTGCGAACGGCGAGGTGGACTTCTTCGAACTTGAGGTCTTCCTTGTGGAGTTTGGGCTTGGCGAGGTCTCCGGTGTATTCCCAAGCGGCCACGTAGGCGAAGTTGGCGTCGTCGCGCTTGGCCTCGCCGTCTTCAGTCTGGTATTCGGTGCGGAAGTGACCGCCGCAGGATTCTTCTCGCTCACGTGCGTCGAGGCAGAGAAGTTCGGCGAACTCAAGGAAGTCGGCCACGCGTCCGGCTTTTTCCAGCTCGGGGGCTAGGGCGTTCGCTGAGCCTGGTACGTTGACGTTGTTCCAGAACTCTTCGCGCAGGTTCGGGATTTTTTCGAGAGCCTCGGTGAGTCCGGCGCGGTCGCGCGCCATGCCGCACTTGTCCCAAACGAGAAGACCGAGCTCACGGTGGAAGGAATCCACGGTGCGTTTGCCTTTGATGTTCAGCAAGCGGTTGGTGCGCGCGGTGGCGTCTTCCATCGCCTTCTTGAACTCAGGATGCGAGGTGGTGACGCTGCCTGGCGTCTGGCTGACCAGGTAGTTCGCGATGGTGGTGGGGATGACGAAGTAGCCATCGGCAAGGCCTTGCATCAGCGCAGAGGCACCTAGGCGGTTCGCGCCGTGATCGGAGAAATTCGCCTCGCCGAGCACGTGCAGGCCGGGAAGGTTGGACATGAGGTTGTAGTCCACCCAGAGGCCGCCCATGGTGTAGTGGACGGCGGGGTAGATGCGCATTGGCTGCTTGTAGGCGGACTCTCCAGTGATGCGCTCATACATGTCGAAGAGGTTGCCGTAGCGTTCGCGGATGGTCTTTTCGCCGAACTTCTCAATGGCCTCCGCGAAGTCCAGGTAAACGCCGCGTCCGCCAGGTCCGACGCCCCTACCTTCATCGCAGGCTTCCTTGGCTGCACGGGAGGAAATGTCACGCGGGGCGAGGTTGCCGAAGCTGGGATACTTGCGCTCAAGGTAGTAGTCGCGCTCGTCTTCGGGAATCTGCGAGGGATGGCGGTCATCTCCCTTTTTCTTCGGTGCCCAGACGCGGCCGTCATTGCGGAGGGACTCTGACATGAGGGTGAGCTTGGACTGGTAGTCGCCGCTCACTGGGATGCAGGTTGGGTGAATCTGAGTGTAGCAGGGATTTGCAAACGCAGCGCCTTTTTTGTGGGCACGCCATGTGGCGGTGACATTGCAGCCCATGGCGTTGGTGGAGAGGAAGAACACGTTGCCGTAGCCGCCGGTGCAGAGTAGCACACAATCGCCAGCGTGGGCCTCGATTTTGCCCGTGACGAGATCCCGCGTGATGATGCCTTTCGCCTGACCGTCCACGGTGACGAGGTCCAGCATCTCGCAGCGGCTATACATCTTCACGTTGCCTCCCGCGATCTCCTTGTTCAGTGCGGAGTAGGCGCCAAGTAGAAGTTGCTGTCCGGTCTGGCCGCGTGCGTAAAAGGTGCGGGAGACTTGGGCGCCACCGAAGGAGCGGTTGGCGAGCATGCCGCCGTATTCACGGGCGAAGGGTACGCCCTGGGCCACGCATTGGTCAATGATGCTGCCGCTGACTTCTGCTAGGCGATAGACGTTGGCCTCGCGTGCGCGGAAGTCTCCACCTTTGATGGTGTCGTAGAAAAGGCGGTAGATGGAGTCGCCGTCGTTCTGGTAGTTTTTGGCGGCGTTGATGCCGCCTTGCGCGGCGATGGAGTGGGCGCGGCGTGGCGAGTCCTGGTAGCAGAAGCATTTGACGTTGTAGCCCAGCTCGGAGAGGGAGGCAGCTGCGGAGGCACCGGCGAGTCCTGAACCGACGACGATGACGGTGTATTTCCGCTTGTTCTTCGGGTTGATGAGCTTGGAGTCGCGCTTGTGCTTGGACCACTTTTCAGCGAGCGGGCCGGAAGGAATCTTGGAGTCGAGCATGGGAAGAGAAGGAAGAGTTGAAACCACTAATGGACACTAATGAACACAAATGAGGAGGTCAGTGGCATTCATTGATTCGTGTCTGTTCGTGTCCATTCGTGGTTAAGAACGTCCGTAATCAAAGAGCCAGATGGCGATTGGGATGGAACAGTTGCCGATGAGGATGAGCCCGGCGAAGGCGTAACCGAGCTTCTTGAAGAGAGGACCGGTGGCTTCGGTGTTGAGGCCAAAGGTCTGCGGGATGCTGGCCACGCCGTGACTGAGATGGGAGCAGAGGAAGAGCATGGAGATGATGTAGAACAGGCTCACCGCAGGGACGGAGAAGCCGTTGATCACCATCTGATACACGTTGTGGACATCCACGCCGTTGAGATTGTAGCGCAGGGAGTTGAAGTCTGTGCCGACACGCACGGTGAAGTGCAAGATGTGGTAGATAAAGAAAGCCAATAGCGTCAGGCCGCTGACGATCATGAGTCGGCTGGAGCGTGTGGCGACTTGGGTCGCTTCAAATCCATAGCGCTCCGACCTGGCCGCGCGGTTTTGTTTTGTCAGCTGGATGGTGAGCACTACATGCAGGATGATGCTGCCGAAGATCACCGCGCGGGCTACCCACACTGCCATGCCGTGTCCCATGGTATGGAGCATGTGGCCGTATTCATTGATGACCTCGGGTCCGAGGAAGATGAGCAGGTTGCCAATCATGTGACCAAGGATGAAACCGACGAGAATGAGGCCTGTTAGGCCGACGAGCAGTTTTTTCCCAATGGATGAAGAAGCGAGTCTGAGGAGCATGGAGAGGGGCGAGAGTGGTGAGGGGCGACTAGGCTTCTGGCGTCATGTCATAGATGATGACCTTTGACCACATGTGTTTGCAAGTGTCCACGAAGCGCTTGTGATCCTGGCAATCCTTCTGGTAGAACTCATGATCTTCCAGGGTCTTGAACTCGCTGATCAGGCTCCAGTCGAAAGAGAGATCACAAACTGGCCTAGCTTCCACCGGGGCTGGCTTGCCAATACGGGAGCTGGCGAGGTAGGGAAGCTGGGCGACGAGGGCGAGTTCAGCGGCGAAGAGCTGGCGGTCAGCTTCGCTGAGGTCAGGCTTGAGCCAAAAATAGACGGAGTGGATCATTGTGAATAGTAATCTGGCAAGAGTGTTTACGCGTTCAAGGACAAGTCGGAGATTGTCGAGTTTGAGTTCCCGAGCGTCATCATGGTTTGTGATTCTTTCAGGCTCACACAAAGGCAAAAAGCCACGAAGAATGAATCGAGTTGCCAGCTCTTTTTGACGTCGTGCCTTTGGTGTGGATCATCATCCGTTTTCACAAATGGTGATGACGCTGGGAATAGACACCGCCAAGGCCGCATAGTCCCCAAGCTCACGCCGCCGCTTCTGGATCCAGCAGGCGAAGTACTGGTACAAGCTGGGCAAAAGGCTTGCCCTTCAGTCCACTGCGCTCAAACTCATCAAGCAGCGCCTCGCGCTGTTCCTTCGGGATCGTGACGAGCCCCAACACGTCGCGCTTGAGGATCGTCGTTGCTTCGTCTGTAGGCATAAGTGTCGTATCCTACGGCTACGACACTTGCTGGCTACGACCACCCAACGGGGCCTAGCTTGACGGATACGGTGGTTGAGGCGTTTGAGATGCAGCGTAACGGAACCCCCAGGGCCGAGCAGCTAGGCGGTGCTGCTCGGTCAAAGCCGATCCAGCGAGTTCCGGACCGTGAGTAGCGAGAAGCCAAATCGGAGTTTTGACTTGCGATGACAGGAGCGATTACCGCTTGCTGTTGGTTGCCTCAATTCTCTCCGCATCCCAAGTGTAAGTCCAGCGAGCGTCCTCCGTCAGGTTGCCATCGGCATCATGCACAAAACTCTCCACCGCACCTGCCGCAAACGTGGTGCGCTGCTCGGTGGCGATGAGATCGGTGCCGCCGGGGCCTGCGCCGGGTTTCGCCGCGCGGGTCGTGACTCCTGCGGTGTAGGGACCGGCGTCATTGGGTGCGGACAGCTCCTTCCAGAAGGCCATGCCCTTGCGGCTGGCTAGGTGATCATTCACCGTCACCGTGGCATCCGCATCCGCCTCACCACTGACCTTCAACCACGGCGCATGACTCCGGCTCGCATACTGGTTCTGCGCGTTCGGCGTCCAGGTTTTGAGCGCTTCATGGTTGAGCTGCGGACGAGCATCAACTGAAGGAACTGACGCCAGCACCAACAGCAGCAGGCCGAAGAAACCGCTAAACGACCGCGCAAATCTGGAACCGATTGTAACCATTACCCGCTGAGGTGTTTATCGGTCGTGATCAAGAACTTCAAGCCAAGGCTGGACGATGTAGCGGGATCACAGCACCTACTACGTACAAAGTTCGGGCAAAGCGTCTTTTGGCATTGGCAAAACCGGCAGCTTATCGACAACAAGCTTTGGCCATTTATTGATGTCAATCCGATCAAAGATAGCAGCTGATATTATCAAGCCAGATAAATCACTCTCAAAAAGTTCGCGGTCTTTCGGCGGTGTCGGAAACAAGTAACGGGAACCCATCGCAAAGTAAACGTTCCGTCCACATTCGCCGCACACCCGATGCGAGACATTCTTTGTCCCTCGAATAATCAGCCGCGACTTGCCCCGAAATGTAAGCCAATCGGGAACTTCCTCACCGCTTTCGTTAAACACACGTCCCACGTAAAGATCTCGAATGACTGCTTCACCCAGGCATTCCAAAAATGCCTTGTTCGCAAGAGGAACACCAAATCCGTACACGAAATTCAGAGGTGCATCTTGCGGCTCCGGTTCCTGAAGTGTCACATCTATGGCTGCCTGACTAGGCTTTGGGCAGTTACAGCCTGGGCATAGCCACGTTTGCTTGGCGGTTAACGCGGCTACGTTCGACATCGAACACGAATTCATTGTGCTGGTGTGGAGATGAAAGTATTCAGGCTTTTTGTTCATGGGAAAACCTGGAAGTTACCATCAAGTGAATTCTGCCAAAAGTCGCTAGTGATTTGAGTGCCATGCTTAGCGTCGATTGCTCTTGATGCATCCAGAACAGCATCTAACGCTCTTCCCTGCGATCCTAGATTAGCATTGAAGTATCGTGCCCAATCCGACGCACTTCCTCCCCGACCACCTACATTTAGAGGGATTCCTGCGCTTTTCAGGTTTTGCCGGAGCAGCGCGTGAAACTCGGAATGAACCGCTCGATCAAGTATTGTCAAAGCCTGCCGCTGATTGCCACCTAGGAATCTCGGAATCGGATGGTGGCCATCCAGCACCCTTAACGACCTCAACGCACCCCACACCCCAGTTTATGGTGACAGACACTTTACTTGGGCGCGAGTCGGCGAGCGCCACAAAATTCCGGTTGGCCCGCCCCCGGTGCAGCCACCTGCTCCCCGCCGTTGAGGGCTGGCGCACCGGCTGCCCGGCGCAAGCCGGAGTCTTTAGCAGCCGGTGTGACAGGCCGACCGGCGGGGAGCTGCCCGCCGACCCACGGCGGGCAGTGCCTAGCAGCCCTGGCCGACCGACGTAGCGGAGGGGCAGCCGGGACACAGGGTGCGAGAGGATGACGGGGCGCACGCTGTGGCCCGGATGACCCGCAGCGGCAGGAGGGAGCGCGAGGGCTGTGGCACAGGCGCGGGTGGCCGACCTTCTATCGAGCCGACCTGAGGCGAGCTAGATTCCTTCACACCACTTGGCGGGACACCGGGCGGGTCTTTACTCGCCAGCGATCCCAGCCGTTTCAAGCAGCGTTATCGACGGGTTTAGCGCATCATCAGCAACGAGAACGGCGCTTCGCTCCAGGGGCTTCGTGAGCGGCTCGAAAAACAGGTCAATCACTTCTTCCTCATCGCCAGTGACGCGCTGCGCCGCGACGAGGCGGTAATTACCGGGAGGCAAAGTGAACTTTCGTTCAACGTCCATTTCATCCGGGCCTTCTACCAGAACATTGCCCGACACTACCCGGAAGGGCACTGCAATCACGCGCTCGTATTCGCTGTTTGGTTCGTAGGCGCTTCGATGGACGGCAACGTCCGCATATCCAAATTCCAGCGGTGTGTTGAAGTTGACCGTGGACTCGCGCCGAGCGAAACCCTGTGCCGAATGTTCGTCGGTCCACGCGCAACCCGGAAGCTGCACACTCTGGTCGTAAACCATGAACTGGCTGTAAGAGAAGTAGAGCTTGGGTAACAATGCGGTTGTCGTGCTCATGGCATCAAGGGTCAACAATGACCCGGTATTGGTCGCCAGGTTTGATGTTGTTTGCTTTGAAGAAGTTCTTCAGCAGCGCGCCCTGTGCGTTCTGCTGAGACACCGGAATGTGACCAACCCACGAACCGCCTCCACCCTGAAGCGAAGAAGCGAAGGGATATTCGTCCCGGCTCAAAGGCTGGATATTTGGCACATCCCTCAATGCTGCGGCGCGATTCGCCGCGATGTCTCCGCCGTGGGTCAGGACGCTTGGATGGCCCGCCTTCTGCGCGTTAAGGATGTTCTCGGCCAGGTCGGGATACTTGCTCGCACTGATGCGCAACTCCGGCAGTGCTGTCTTTGCGGCTCCGCCCGCTCCACCACCACCTCCTCCACCAGTCCCACCTCCTCCATTACCCATCGAGTTGAGTCGTCCGCGTGCTTGCTGGCTGGCGTTTCGGGCACCTTCCTTCAGGCCCTTCATCGCGCTCTCCAACTGCGGACACACGCACTCAATCGCTGCCGAGCCTGCTTCAAGCATGGATGCTGCGGCATCAAACATATCCGCCGCACGAAGCAGCGCTTCGCTGTCACTGTTTTCCAGAGCCAGTGAGAGCAGTGCGCTTGCAGCCTGGATCAGGTCCGTGGCTGCTGCCAAGATGCGTCCCAACGCCGCACAAACATCCCGCGCTGACTCCGCTGCTGCCAGTGCTGCTGCGGCTTCGGCATATACGGTGTACGCCAATGCGGCGGCTGCAACTGGGGCTGCGTAAATTGCCGCACCTCCCAATGCATCCCCTGCGGCGGCAGCTCCACCCGCAGCCCGTGCAAGTGCCTGTTCGGCAGCAGTCAGAGCAGCGCCCCAGTTCGTTCCCCCGGCGGCAAGCGTACCAGCCTGCAACCCCAGCAAGTCCACCCAGTTCACCCCATCATTCCCCACAAACCCATACAGGTTCAGCCCACCGAACTCTTCGATTGGGTCCTTGCTCAGCCATCTTCCTTGGCTGGGGCGGTAGTAGCGGTAGCCGTAGTAGCAGAGGCCGCTTTCGCCGTCCGTGTACTTGCTGCTGAAGCGGATGGGGTTCGCTGCGGCTCGTGGGCCGGTTTGTTTCAGCGTGTTGCCGAAGGCGTCGTACTCGTAACGCGCGACCACTGCGCCTGTGACTGCATCCAGCAGGGCGGTGAGGTTGCCGTTGCCGTCGGACGCTGCCGCTGAGATCCAAGATTCAAGATTTGAATATCCAAGAACTGCATGTTTCTCTATAAAAAGTAGGCCGCCCACGCCTCCGGCTCCGCTCAGGCTGCCGCTGAGGTCTAGGCCCCAGGTGTAGCTGCGCAGCAGCTCAAGCTGCGAAGGTGGAAGATCGGAGATGGAAGATGGAGGATCAGCCTCAAACTCGGCCACGAGGTTCCAGCCGTCGTACAGGAATCGAGTTTCAAGTGTCGGGTTCCAAGTTAAAAGTTGGGCGTCCCACTCCTCCACCACTTTGCGGATGCGGCGGGACAGGGCGTCGTAACCGAAGCTGAGCTTCTGGCGCGGCGGAGCCACGTAAGGCGCGGGCGGCGGGGGCAGCGCCTTTTCCGTCATGCTGATGAGACGGCACTCCGCATCCCAAGTGTAAGTCCAGCGAGCGTCCTCCGTCAGGTTGCCATCGGCATCATGCACAAAACTCTCCACCGCACCTGCCGCAAACGTGGTGCGCTGCTCGGTGGCGATGAGATCGGTGCCGCCGGGGCCTGCGCCGGGTTTCGCCGCGCGGGTCGTGACTCCTGCGGTGTAGGGACCGGCGTCATTGGGTGCGGACAGCTCCTTCCAGAAGGCCATGCCCTTGCGGCTGGCTAGGTGATCATTCACCGTCACCGTGGCATCCGCATCCGCCTCACCACTGACCTTCAACCACGGCGCATGACTCCGGCTCGCATACTGGTTCTGCGCGTTCGGCGTCCAGGTTTTGAGCGCTTCATGGTTGAGCTGCGGACGAGCATCAACTGAAGGAACTGACGCCAGCACCAACAGCAGCAGGCCGAAGAGCCTACCCAGACGAGCCGTAATACTGATGGCGATGACGGACATGAATGAGCGAAGCATCTAGCTGCTTCGGTTAACGGGCGCAAGCTCCAAGGAGTGCGTCAACTCTCGTCGGGAATATGTGCGTAACCGGCTAACCGCTCATTGTCACCAGCACCTTCAAGTATCACGTGAAACGGGATGGCTGGGCGATCCCAAGGCTGCCCTTCAGTAATCGGTTCTGCCAGCTCATCCGCAACTCTTTTGAAGGTATCCAACAACCCGGCAAGTGCGTCGCTACCTGCGTTTTTGAGGGCTTCTGATGCATGGGCTATGCACACTACGAATGCAGTTTCTCGAAGCACCACATGGTCCGAAAGACAATCGCGTAAAGCATTGAGATTTCTTCCAAAGTAGTCAGGCAACTCGAATGCTTCGGAGAGCCGATCATATGTACCCGGCAAATCCTGCATCGTCCGTCCATCTAGATCAATCCACCTCCGCCCGGAAAGAGCAATCCATGCCGATCGAACATGTGACAAGTCCGAGTTCGAAGTCCAGAGGACGATTCTAGCCTGGATTATTCATGAACATAGTGACGAAACCGCTCAAAAGCTTGAAGCTACAAGGCGGGTGCGGTTTTGGAAGGCTGAGTGCATTGGTAAATGCTCGATGCCTTTCAAAACAAGCCCAACGCAGTAGATTCGGGCTTTTCAGCGGTTGCAGTGGATGGCTCATGAATAATCCAGGCTAGGGCCTTCAATAGTTTCAAGCCAGGTGATCATTGGGTTACTAGAATGGGGTAAAGCTGATGTAGTGATCGTTCGTGTAATAGGCCGACCCATCACTGCCAGTCACAATGCGTTCTTTACCACGATTCACGCCCTTCTGAAATGCATTCACGTCCCATTCTTGGTATGTGATCGGGTTCCCAGTAGTATCAGTTTTTGGCAACTTGTCCACCCAGTCGTCCGTCATTTTCGAAAGTTCTACCACCTTTGAAGCCAACTGGGGGCGAACCTTTTGCGCGGACATGCGCCAAAACATCTTTCGCGTGCTGCGGAAGAGATTTTGTCACGGTCCTTGCGGCAAGGAGGGAGTCCGACGCGTCGTAGGGACAAGCCGTCGTAAATTCCCCGATGGATAAAGGACTTGCGGACTCAAAAACGCCCGATGCAGGTTGGGACGTAGCTGCAAAACCCCAGACGCGAGTTTCGGGTAAACAAAGGGTTACGACCAGAAGCAGGAGCGACCACAGGGCGAAGAGGCTCGGAGGGGAGATGCTTTTCTTTTAAGCTGCGCCGATCATTCAGCAACTAAAGGTAACGAGTTTACCGCCGTGGTAAAGCCGGGAAACAGCTACCACAACAGCACGGTCAGCCCGCTGACGTGCTGGAAGTGGTGGTCGCCTGTCGCCAGCGGAAGGCTGGATTGCAGCGTGATGGCGGCGATCCAGATGTCGTTTTGCGGAATGGGCGTTCCTGCCTTGGCGAGTTGAGCGGAGATGCGGCCGTAAATTTCAGGGGTAGATTCGTCGGGAACCAGCACGTCCACCGCTTCGAGAAAGCGCGCGATCAGCTGGAGGTTCTTTTCGGGACGGGCGGAGCGGAACGCGCCCGCATAAAGTTCGGCCAAAGCCGCTTGGGGCAGGTAAAGTTCCTCGTAGGCGTTGAGTTTTCCGGCCAGCGCGCTGCCGTCGCGGAAGTGGCGCACGACAACGCTGGTATCCAACAAAACACCGTTACCAAGAGTCGCCATCAATCCGATCGGCTTCGGCCTTCACGGCCCGCTCGAAGTCCTCGCCTTCCTCACCCGCCATGCAGCCTGCCGTGGCCAGTAAAGCGGCACGGCGGCGTTCGTGGCTCTTAGGATTGAGGCCGTGGACGTAGCGGGCGACTTCCACCAGCTTGGGCGGCGGCAGTTCGCGCAGGTCTCGCACGATGGATTCAATCACATTCATACAACAGTTAAGGTAAAGCAGCTAAAAGAAGAATGCTAGCGCAAATTGCCGGGCGACTTGCATCTGGCGTGACGCCACCGGTAGCCGGGAAGCTGCGGGGGAGACTGCCCTAGCAGCCCGAAGGGCGAGACGAGCGGGAGCGAGCGAGTCAATGCGGTGCATCGGCAACCGAGGGCTTTGGGGCAAGCCCGAGATAGACTGCCACAGGCAGCCGCAAAGCGGTGAAGGAGGAGGGAGCCGACTGAATCTATTGACGAGGGTTTGGTCCCGCACCGGCGGGATTGCTACTCGCGCCAGCGGCTCGGCGTTGCTGCACGTTGAAGCGTTGGAGCTGGGGATGTCCGCTGAATCGTTAAAACTCTCATGCGGATGGTTGCTTGCTGATGTTCCTTGTTCTGTTGGCTTTCGCAACACTCTTGTGCCGCAAAATGAGTTCGGGAATGTCGATTGTGAGATCAAGATTAAGAAAAACGAACTCGTAAACGGGAAAAGTGAGCTCTTTCCCGGCAAAGAAGAGCTCTTTCCCGACACAAGTGAGCTCTTTCCTGACGCAAGTGAGCTCTTTCCTGACGCAAGTGAGCTCTTTCCTGGCACAAGTGAGCTGACTTCTGGCGTTTGTGAGGGGCCTGTCAGGAAGCACCGGCATGAGTCTCAGGAGCAATGAGACCGGCCGCATGGCTGCGTGAAACAAACCGACGGCAAGATGCCGTCGCTCTTTGGAACGGGCAAGCGTGGTAACAACTGCGCTTGTCAGTTTTGCGTTTTGTCAGCCCGTCAGAACCAGCGCTTTGACTGCTGGCTGGCTATCTGGATCGATTCGTGAGTCTTCACGGCGAGGACGCTGAAACTCATGGTTTCTTGAAGATGGCCAGGTGGCGGTCCACGCTCTTGCTGCCGCCGGGTGCGTCATCCAGGATGCGGGACTGCTCGTTGCGGGTGGTGTGGATGAGCTTGGCTCCTAGACCGGTGAGGGCGTCGATGGCGAGTTGGTGCTCCTTGTCGAAGTAGCTGGTGATGACGAGTAGGCCGTCGTCATTGAGTTTCGCCAGCCCGGTGTCGAAGATCTCTTTCCACACTTCCTGTCCGTGCCAGTAGTTTTGATGGCGGAGGAAGACGAGGTCAAACTCACTCAGCTCCTTGTGCTCGCCGAGCTGCCGCGCGTCTTGGAGGAGGAACTCCGTGTCCAGCTTGCTGGTGCGCTCGCGTGCTTGCAGGATCTCGCGGATGCGGATGTCTGCGCCCACGAGATTCACTTTGTCTGCCTGTGTTTCCTCCTGCAGCACCTTCATCAGCGTCTCTGCCTCGTCACAGCGACCGCAGGCCAGGTCCAGAATGCGCGCCTCCGCCTTCTTCCGGTTCATCCGGGGCGTGACATGACTGCGAAGCAGGGCGTCGAGCTTCTTCATGTCGTTGGCGAGAGGGGAGTCAGGAGTCATGGGTGGTGAGCAGGGATTCCAGGGCCTGGCTCAGTAGATGGCGGAGTTCGGGATCATTGAAGTCGTATTCGTCGGGGATGTCCAGCACGGTCACGGTGCGTTCCGCAGCTTCCGGGATGGACTCGATGAGTCGGCGGCGATGTTTTGTTTCCATCACGGCGATGTGGTCTGTCCATGTTACGTCTGCGGCGTTCATCAGGCGACGGCTGGATGGACTCAAACCGGCGGAGCGTACGGTCACACGGGGGTCATTCCGGTAGAGCAGCTCTGCGGTGGGACTGCGCCGGAGATTTCTCCCGCAGAGGACGAGCAACTTGAGGGCGGCCACGGCTTGTCTAAAACTTCAACTCCTCGCCAAAGATATGGCGGGCGGCCTGGGCTACGTCTTTGTCGCCACGACCGGAGAGGTTGCAGATGATGATCTCCTCCTTGCCCATCTTCGGCGCGACTTTCTTCACCTCGGCCACGGCGTGGGAGGACTCGAGCGCGGGGATGATGCCTTCTGTTTTGGAGAGAAGCTGGAAGGCATCTAGGGCTTCGTCGTCGGTGGCGAAGTTGTAGGTGACGCGGCCTTGGTCATGCAACCAGGCGTGTTCGGGACCGATGGCTGGGTAGTCCAGGCCTGCTGAGACGGAGTGGGTGAGGTTGATCTGGCCGTCGGCGTTGGCGAGGAGCCAGGTTTTTGCTCCTTGGAGGACGCCAAGTCTGCCTCCCTGGAAACGGGCGGCGTGCTCGCCCTCCTGGATGCCGTGGCCGCCGGCTTCGACGCCGGTCATGCGCACGTGTTTGTCTTCAAGGAATGGATGGAACAGGCCGATGGAGTTGGAGCCACCGCCGACACAGGCGATGAGGAGGTCTGGGAGGCGGTTTTCTTTTTCAAGGATCTGGCGGCGGGCTTCGATGCCGATGACGCGATGGAAGTCGCGCACGATCATGGGGAAGGGGTGGGCGCCGAGAGCGGAGCCGAGGATGTAGTGGGTGGTGCGGGAGTTGGCGACCCAGTCGCGCAGGGCTTCGTTCACGGCTTCCTTGAGGGTTTGCTGACCGGCGGTGACGGCGCGGACGTCTGCGCCCAGGAAGCGCATCCTGGCTACGTTGAGGGCTTGGCGTTCCATGTCCACTTTCCCCATGTAGATGACACAGGGCATGCCGAAGCGGGCGCAGACGGTGGCTGTGGCCACGCCGTGCTGTCCGGCTCCGGTCTCGGCGATGATGCGTGTTTTGCCGATGCGACGGGCGAGGAGGATCTGGCCCAGGGCGTTGTTGATTTTGTGGGCACCGGTATGGAGGAGGTCTTCGCGTTTGAGGTACACTTTGGCACCGCCGAGTTCGCGGGTGAGGCGCTCGGCGAAGTAGAGTGGTGTGGGGCGCCCTACGTAGTCCTTTAGCAGCGCATCGAGCTCGGCCTGGAAACTGTCGTCATTTTTGAACTGATCGTATTTCTCGATGAGTTCAAACTGCGCGGCCATGAGGGTCTCTGGCATGAACATGCCACCGTAGGGGCCGAAGTGACCGTGACTGTCTGGAAGGGAGGATGGAAGGCGGCTGGAACTCATTGGCTGGGGGCAGCTTAGCGCACGATGGACGGCTGCCAATGGTTTTACGTGTCCGCGCGCCTTCAGGGGTCGGCAGTAAGTGGGAGCGCAGCGGGATGAGGGGGCTGGGGCTTTTTTCTCCCACTGGAGAGGCGCATGAGGACGTAGTAGAAGACGGGGGTGAGGACGAGGCCAAAGAGGGTGACTCCGATCATGCCGGCGAACACGGCGGTGCCAAGTGCGCGGCGCATTTCCGAGCCGGCACCGCTTGCGAGAACGAGCGGCACGACGCCGAGGATGAATGCCATGGAGGTCATGATGATGGGGCGGAGGCGGAGCTTGGCGGCTTCGACGGTGGCGTCGATGATGCTGCGGCCTTGGTCCTGGAGTTGTTTGGCGAACTCGACGATGAGGATGGCGTTTTTGGCGGCGAGTCCGACGAGTACGACGAAGCCGATTTGGGTGAAGATGTTGTTGTCCATGCCGCGGAGGATGACGCCCCAAAGTGCGGCTAGGATGACGAGGGGAACGATGAGGATGATGGCGAGCGGGAGCGTCCAGCTTTCATATTGGGCGGCGAGGGCGAGGAAGACGAAGATGACGCAGAGTGGGAAGATGAAGACGGCGCTGTTTCCGGCGAGGATTTGCTGGAGGGAGAGGTCTGTCCACTCGATGGAGAAGCCGCGGGGCAGTTCACGGGCGGCGAGCTGTTCCATGAGTTTGATGGCTTGTCCGGAGGAGACGCCGGGGAGGGTGTTGCCGCTGAGGTCGGCGCTGGATGCGGTGTTGAAGCCGCTGGCGATGTCCAGCCCGGTGGTCTCATGGACGGTGACGAGGGTGCCGAGCGGTACCATGCCGCCTTGGTCATTGCGCACTTTGAGCCGGGTGATGTCTGTGGGGGAGACGCGGTATTTTGCTTCTGCCTGGGCGGTGACTTGATAGACGCGGCCGAAGCGGTTGAAGTCGTTGACGTAGATGGAGCCGAGGCAGGTTTGCAGGGTATCAAACACGTCTGCGAGGCGTACGCCCATGCTCTTTGCCTTGACGCGATCGACGTCGATGCGGACCTGTGGGACGTTTGGCCGCATGGTGGTGAAGACGCTGGTGAGTCCGGGGATCTGGTTCGCCTGCATCATGAGGCTGAATGCGGCTCCGGCGAGGGCGTCTTTGCCCTGGGCGGTGTTGTCCTTGATTTGCATGGTGAAGCCGCCGGTGTTGCCGATGCCATCCACAGGTGGCGGGGGGAAGCAGAAGACCATGGCTTCTTGCATTTGGCTGTAGGCACCCATGATTTGGCCCAGGATGGAGTCCATGCTTTTGGAGGGATCTCCGACGCGTTTTTCGAAGTCTTCCAGGATGATGAAGAGGGTGCCGGCGTTGGGCATGATGCCGCCGGACATGAGGTGGAAGCCGGGGATCTCGATGCTGTGGGCTACGCCGGGGATGGCCATGGCGCGTCTGGTCATTTCGTGGGTGACGGCGCGGCTGCGCTCGATGGAGGCGGCATCTGGAAGCTGGGCGAAGGCAATGAGGTAGCCTTTGTCACTGGTGGGGACGAAGCCGCCTGGCACCTGCATGAAGGTTTTGCCAGTGAGGAAAAGCAGTCCGCCATAGACGAGCAGGGCTACGAGGGAGACGCGCAGGGTGCCTCTGACTAGGCGGCCGTAGCCATGGGTGAGCTTGTTGAAGAACCATTCGAAGGACTTGAACAACCAGCCGAAGAGGACGTTGAGGAGGCGCTGGAACCAGTCTGGCTTGTCGTGGTGGGACTTGAGCAAGAGGGCGCTGAGTGCAGGGGAGAGGGTGAGGGAGTTGAAGGCGGAGATGATGGTGGCGGTGGCGATGGTGAGGGCGAACTGTTTGTAGAACTGTCCGGTGAGGCCGGTCATGAAGGCGGTGGGGAT
Source organism: uncultured Verrucomicrobiaceae bacterium (assembly GCA_964538625.1). Taxonomy (GTDB): domain Bacteria; phylum Verrucomicrobiota; class Verrucomicrobiia; order Verrucomicrobiales; family Verrucomicrobiaceae; genus JAEUHM01. The sequence continues at coordinate 8,921 of CAZIGH010000024.1, read as the reverse complement.
GAAGACGGCGCTCAAGACGACGGCGATGGCGATGACGGGGCCACTGACTTCCTCCATGGCTTTGTGGGTGGCCTGCCGGGGAGAGAGGCCGAGGGCGATGTTGCGCTCCACGTTTTCGACGACGACGATGGCGTCATCTACGACGATGCCGATGGCCAGGACGAGGCCGAAGAGGGTGAGGTTGTTGAGTGAGAAACCGAACAACTGCATGACAAGGAAGGTGCCGATGATGGACACGGGCACGGCGAGGAGCGGGATGATGGAGGCGCGCCAGGTTTGCAGGAAGAGGATGACGACGAAGATGACGAGACCGAGGGCTTCGATGAAGGTGTGGATGACGGCGTCGATGGACTTTTGGGTGAAGATGGTGGTGTCATAGACGATTTTGTAGTCGAGGCCGGGGGGGAAGTTTTTCCTGAGTTCCTCCATTTTGGCGCGGACGGCGGCGCTGGTTTCCAGTGCGTTGGAGCCGGGGAGCTGAAAGACGCCGAGCGCGGAGGTGGGTATGCCGTCGATGTAGGACTCGCTGGAGTAATCGCGGCCAGCGAGCTCGACGCGGGCTACGTCCTTGACCTTGATGACCTGACCGTTTTCTCCGCGCTTGATGATGATGTTCTCAAACTCGGCGGCTTCGACGAGGCGGCCCTGGGTGGTGACGCTGATCTGGTAGTTGGTGCCTTCTGGTGCGGGCGCTGCGCCGAGGATGCCTGCGGCGGCCTGGACGTTCTGCTCTCGGATGGCCGCTACGACGTCGCTGACGGTCATGTTTCGGGCGGAGATTTTGTCTGGGTCTAGCCAGATGCGCATGGAGTACTCTGAGGCACCAAAGTTCTGCACAAGGCCGACGCCGGGCAGGCGGGCGAGCTGGTCTTTGATATTGAGGAGCGCGTAGTTGCCCACGTAGAGTTCGTCGAGGCTGCCGTCAGGGGAGAGCAGATTGACTACGAGGGTGAAGTTTGGCGATTGCTTGACGGTGGAGATGCCGAGGCGACGCACGTCTTCTGGCAGGCGTGCCTCTGCTACGGCTACGCGGTTCTGCACCTGGACCTGAGCGATGTCGAGGTCGGTGCCGAGTTTGAAGACCACGGTGATGGTGCAGACGCCGTCAGAGGTGGCGGTGGACTTCATGTAGAGCATGTTCTCTACGCCGTTGATCTCTTGCTCGATGGGGCGTGCGACGGTTTGCGCCAGCACTTCCGGGTTGGCGCCTGGGTAGCGTGCGGTGACGAGTACGGTGGGCGGGGCGACTTGGGGATACTGCTCGATGGGCAGTGTGAACAGGGCGAGTCCACCGGTGAGGGTGAGGATGATGGAGAGCACCGCCGCGAAGATGGGGCGCTCAATGAAGAACTTGGCGAAGTTCATGAGAGAGGGGTGGCTTGTCGCCTGGGATTAGTGACCGGAGGGCGGCTGAGCGGCGGCTTGGGCTTCAGCTTCGGTTTGAGGGATGACGGGTGTGCCGGGGAAGGCTTTGGAGAGGCCGTTGATGATGATTTGGTCTTGGGCGGTGATGCCGCTGCGGATGATGCGTTTGCCGTTGTTGAGAGGTCCCAGGACGACGGGTTTGGGGGTGACGATGTTTCCCTCTCCAATGGTCATGACCAGCTTGCTGGCCTGGTCGGAGACGATGGCTTTGTCATCAATGAGCAAAGCTTTGTATGGGGCGCTGGCGGGCACGCGAACGCGGGCGAAGTAACCTGGCTGGAGCTCGCGCTGGCCGCGCTTTGGGAGGGGGTTTTCAAAAACGGCGCGCACCTGGATGGTGCCGGTGGTGGGGTCCAAGCGGTTGTCCACGAAGTCGATGACGCCCTTGTAGGGGAAGCCCTGACTGTCTGCAAGGGCCATTTCACAGGGTACTCGATCTTCCACTTTGGAGGCGCCGTTGCCTTCTCGGTTGAGCCGCTGGTAGCGAAGCACGGACTGCTCATCGGCGTCGATGTAAGCGTAGATGGGGTCTAGGCCGACGATGCTGGCCAGCTCGGTGGCACCCATGGGGCCGCCGATAACTAGGCCGCCGATGTCCATGAGACGGCGACCGATGCGTCCGTCCATGGGGGCTTTGACGCTGCAATATTCGACGTCGATCTTGGCCTTGGCCAGAGCGGCTTCAGCCGCTTTGAGGGCGGCTTCGGCTTCCTGAAGGGCGGTGGCGCGCGTGTCGAACTCCTCTGCGGAGATGGCTTTGGTTTCGACGAGCTTTTTCGCACGATCGAACTCTGACTTGCTGAGGGACTGGCGCACGCGTGCTTGCTCGAGCTGGGCTTTTGCCTGGTCGTGGATGACCTGGAAGGGACGGGGGTCGATTTGGAACAGGAGCTGGTCTTTTTTTACCTCGGAGCCATCGACAAAGTGGATGCTCTGGAGGTAGCCGGTGACTTGGGAGTAAAGCCGCACGCTGGCAGAGGCGTCGATGCGACCGGTGAACTCGTCCCAGTCCTGGACTTCCTGCTCGGTGGCGTGGGCTATGGTGACCGTGGTCGGCGGCATTTGCATGGGTGCCGCGACGGGTGGCTTGCCGCAGCTGGTAAACAGCAGGGCGGTGAGTGGGAGGAGTTGATAAGGTCTCATTTGAGGGAGGTGGTGGCGGGTGTGAGAGTAGTGGTAGGTTGCGGAGTGGTGACGCCGTCCCATCCGCCTCCGAGGGCCTTGATGAGCTGGACGGTGGTGATGAGCTGCTGGCCGCGAAGTTGTACGAGGCTGCGGCGAGCGGTGAGTTCAGTGCGTTCGGCTTCGATGACTTCGAGGTAAGTGGTGACGCCTTCTTTGTAGCGCTGACGTGCCAGGGCGGAGGCTGAGGCTGCGGCGGATGCGAGGCGCTTCTGGGATGTCTCTTGGGTGCGCTGTGCTTTGAGCGTGGCCAGCAGGGACTCCACTTCCTGGAAGGCGGTGAGAACGCGTTCTTCATAGGCGCTGCGTGCTTCCACAAGTGCGGCGCTGGCTGAGGCCACGGCGGCTTTGCGTGCGCCGGCGACAAAGATGGGCCACGAGAAGCGGATGCCGATGCTCCAGTCGTTGCTGTCTTTGTCGATGAGGTTGCCGGTCTCCGCTGAGGTAAGTCCGGTGCTGGCCCCTAGGGAAATGCGGGGGAAGAAGTCTGCCCTGGCGACTCCGATGCTGGCCTGTGCTGCATCGACCAGGCGAAGTGCAGAGGCTACGTCTGGCCGACGCTGTACAAGCTCGCCGGGCATGACGGTGGGCACGGAGGGGATGCTGCCTGGAAGGGTTTTCACCGGCACGCGGAATCCGCTGGCCACCCGCCCGAGGGTGAGTGCGAGCGCGTTTTCGAGCTCAGCGCGCGGCCCGGCGAGTGCGGCGATTTCAGCTTCTGTGCCTGCCAGCTCTGCCTCGGCGCGAACGCGATCCAGTTCGTTGGCGGCACCGGCGTCCACGCGGGCTTTGGCGTAGTCCAGCGCTTCCTGGCGCAGTTTGAGGGTGTCCTGGAGAAGCTGCCGCTCCTCGTCGATGGAGCGCAGGGCAAAGTACACCCTGGCCACCTCGCTGCCGAGCATGAGACGGATGGCCTGGGCATCTGCTTCGGCGCTGTGAGTCTGGGCACGGGCGGCCTGCACGTGGCTTCGCACTCGCCCCCAGACATCGAGTTCGTAACTCAGGTCCACGCCGGCGGTGAAGGTATTGGAACCTGGGAGGGCGAAGATGGTGGTGGAGGAGTAGGCATCCCGAGAGGCGGCGCCCCTGCTGTCTAGCCGTGGAAACCAAGCGGAGCGTGCGATGACGACTGCGGCTCTGGCCTTCTCGATGCGTGCGAGCTGGGCTTTGATGCCGGGGTAGCTGGTGGTGGCCTCGGTGATGTAGCTGGAGAGCTGCGGGTCCTTGAACAGGGTCCACCAGTCCGAGGAGGTGGTGTTGCCTGAGAGCGCTGCGGTTTTCCAGGTGGAGGGAGGGTTTGGAGACTCGGCGGCTGTGTGACCTATGGCGAGGGCAAGTGCTGCGAGAGTGATGGTGGTGGATTTGGAGTTCATTCGATACAGGAAATAGTTGACTAAATGGCTAGTTTGAAAGGCTAGGCTGCGGCCATGGTGGGTGATTCCTGAATGCCGAGGACTTGCTGGATGGCAGTCCAGAGTGCCTGGACTCCGGAGAGGTCGTTTTTGATTCTGGCTTCTGCCAGGGCGCCTTCCCACAAGAGGAACAGCGTGTGTGCGGTCTGGGCGGGGTCTGGGCACTTGATCTGACCGCGCTCTGCGGCCTCTCGCAGAGCGGATTCGACGTAGCGCCCGTGGACACTCATGATGTGCTGGATGACTTCACGCAGGTGCTGATCCTGAGTGCTGATTTCATTTCCGAGGGCTAGTAGGGGGCAACCGAGCACGCAGCCATGCTTCTCTTTCATCTCCACCTGTTCGCGGTAGGAGTGGTCTAGGTGGTCTTTCAGCCGCTGAAGGGGGTCCTTGGCGGCGGAAAAGATGGCGTCCATGACAGGCTTGCATTCCTGGTTCCAGGAGGCTTCCAGTGCTGCGGCGGTGAGCTCGCTTTTGGAAGGGAAGAAGTAGTAAAAGCTACCCTTCTTCACGCCTGCCCGCTCACAGATGAGATCGATGGTGGTACGGCCATAGGAACCCGTCCAGACGAGTTCCAGGACCGTGTCCATCAAACGTTTTCTGGCATCAGAGGTGCGTCCCATAGTCGAAGCGCTCGAACTATGGGGAATATAGACGCTTAGTCAACTATTTGCTTCAGGCGTAACGGCTGCGGAGGATGAGGATGGGTGGATCATTTCCTGTGTCACGTTCCACCACCTAGCCTGACTGATTCATGAAACGCTCTTGCGACTTGCTGCAAGCCCGCATTCGCGGCGTTGGGCTTGTTTTGAAAGGCACCGAGCATTCACCAATGCACTCAGCCTTTCAAAACTGCGCCCGCCTTGCCACTGCGGGCTTTCACTGCGTCTCGCTAGGACTTTCATGAATCAGGCACGCTCGGGACGGCTGTGATTTCGCCTTACGGAACGTGAAGGACCCAAGGACGGCGGGTGCTGGGTTCTTGCGCTTTGAGGAAGGTGGCCTGCTGGGAGCGCAGGAGGGGGAGGTGGCCATGATCGGCAAGGCTTGCGCTGTCCATGGCGGTCCAGTGTTTCCAGTTGGTGCCCCCATTGACGAGCCAATAGCTGGTGTAGCCGATGCCGTTCCAGAGCTGCAACTGATCTGAGGTGCCGGGGCGGAGGGTGCCGGTGAAACCGTTTTCAAGGGTGAGGCCAGCGGCGTTGGGGCTGGCGTCCAGGGGCCAGGGGTTGGTGATGAGGTTGTGGCCTGCAACAAGTTTCTGCGCGAAGGGATCCATGCGGACGGCACCCATGAAGGTGATGCGTTTGGTGCTGGCGACGATGCGGACCATGAGGCCGGTGCCGGGAGGGATGATGCGCTGGCCTGCGTCCGCCAGGGTGGCATCCTGAGAGGATGTCCACTGGTGCCAGCCTGAGGTGGGGCTGCCGGTCTGGAGAAGGAAGAGGGTCTCGTATTTCCCGTCTTTGTGGAAGAGGACTTGGTCTGAGCTGGTGACTCGGCTGCTGCCGGTGAAGTGTTCTTTTGGGAAGACCTGCTCTACGGTGACGTGAGGACGCACGAGTACGCGCGCTCCATTCAGGGCGGAGGCGGGTAGATGGGGGAGGGTGTTGTGAGGTGAGGTGGTGTCTATGGTGACGCTGCCTTCTGCGATGCTGGCGAGGTCAAAGCGATGGCCTTCGTAGCTGCCGTTGCGCACTTCGAGGTAGTAACGTGCATCTGGGTCTGGGGTGCGTCCGTGTGCGGCCAGGTCTGCGAGTTCGATGGTGGTGGCGGTATTTGAAGCGGCAAAGCCGGCGAAGAGAGGCGGGTGGACGAGGTTCAGGCCGAAGGTGTGGGTGCCGGGTGTGAGCTGGGTGTTCTGCCAGCCGTAAGGTGAGGTGACGGAACTGGTGCCGCCGGCGTGGGCGACGCGGAGGCGGATGATGCCGCGCTGGGGGCTGAGGCCTTGACGCGTTTCGAGAGCGGTCCATTCGAGTAGGACGCTGCCGTCGCTGCGCTCAGTGCGGGAGGCATCGAGCGGGAGCTCGGTCCAATAGCGGAGATCCTGCGTGGTTTCCAGGGAGTAACGGATGTCTGTGGGGGCGACTGGGCAGATGATGGAAGCGGTGATGGAGCCGTTTTCATTCTGGGTGAGGTGGAGGCCTTCGCTCACCTGGATGCCGGTTCCGGGTGTGCCGCCGAGTCCGTATTCCATGAGGTCGTCGTAGTCATCGCCATCGGCATTGTCATCTGTGAGATTGGAGAGGCGTCCGCTGTTGCGCCACTGCGAGTAGGTGGCGGGATAAGAATGCTGCTCTACGGTGCCGGTGAGGAGCATGGTGCCGCTTTGGGAGCTGGTGGCGGGGATGACGTAGCGGTCTGCTGGGATGACTTCGCGGCTCTGTTGGTTGCTTTGCCATTCGAGCCGTGCGACTGCGCCGCCGCCGTTCTCGTAATGCTCCATGAGGATGGGCACGGGTATGCCGGCTTGGAGGCTGATGGTGCCGCTGTGCTGGGTGGGGGCGTGGTCATTCCACTGGTTGATGATGCGGGTGCCTCCGATGCTGAGACGGACGCCGTCATCACTGGTGGTGATGAAGGTGTAGGTGCCGGTGTAGCGGGGGAGGATGTGGCCTGTCCAGCGGACGCTGAAGCCATCCGTAGGCACGCGGGAGTCGGGGGTGCCGGTGCCCCAGTCGAAGTCGATGACTTGGTCTGTGCGGCTGACGCGGAGCTGGTCGAAGTTTCGCCCGGCGTAATAGCTGGCGGTGAGACCTGTGGCAGTGGGTGGTGTGGCTGTGCTGGTGACGGCGGCTATGGTGACGTAGTTGAGTCGTGTCTGATTGTTGTTGGCGCTGCCGTTGTCGATGCGGAGGCGTCCGTCTGCCACGGTGACGCGGGCGGTGGTCTGGCGGAAGGTTCCGTAGCTCAAGGAGAGGGCATTCAGGATGGTAGTGCCCTCGATGCGGATGGTGTTGCGTGTGGAGCCAAGTGGGTCGCCGACGGAGAAGGTGACGTCGTATTGGCCATTGGGAACGGTGATTTCCCAGGCGGCTCCGGCTTGCATCTGGACGAAGGTATCCAGCAGCTGGTCGCGGTGGTAGTTGCGGTCGCGGGTGTGGTTGGCGTGGTTGGTGGTCCATCCGTATTGAAGGGCATTGCGTGTGTCGAAAACAGCACCGCTGTCTGCGATGTAGCCATTCGGAATGGCAGCGCCTGCGGGCTGGAAGTTGATTTGAGCGCGGAAGGCGACCGGGGGGGCGTAGGTGGTGGTGAGGACGTTTGAGGCCAGCGAGGCATTCCCTGCGCTGTCGGTGACGGCGCCCGCTGGGATGCGAATCGTGATGTCACCGGCTGTGGTGGCCTGGAAGGTGGCGGTGTGGGTGGTGCCGGTGGAGGATAGGCCGGTGACGCTGCCGTTGGTGACGACGATGTCTGAGGTGGTGAAACCGGTGACCGTTTCGCTGAACGTGATGTCTGCGGTGAAGACGCCGCTGCTCGATGGGGTGGAAGTGAGGACGAGCGTGACGGTGGGTGGTGTTGTGTCTGGTGCGGCGTAGGTGAGGCTGAGGGTGTTGGAGGCGAGGGAGGCATTCCCTGCGCTGTCGGCGGCGGCTCCGGCGGGAAGTCGAATGGTTATGGCTCCGCTGCTGATAGGGGTGATGGTGACGGTGTAAGCCGAGCCGCTGCCGGAGAGCGCAGTGGCGGTGGCATTGGTGAGGGTGAAGTCGCTGGTGGTGAGACCGGTGACGGGTTCCGAAAACTGGACGGAGACGGTGAAGGCTGCGGTGACGCTGGTGGCGGTGGTGGAGAGCGCGACTGAGGGCGGTGTGGTGTCTGCTACGGAGTAAAGGGTGGTGACTTGATTGGATGCGGTGTTGGCTATGCCGGCGATGTTTGTGGCTGAGCCGGCGGGGAGAGTGACGGTAACGCTGCCGGGTGTGGCGGGTGTGATGCTGAGGGTATAGCTGCTGCCTGTGCCGGTGAGGCCGGTGGCGCTGCCATTGGTGACGGTGAAGTCTGTGGCGGTGAGTCCGGTAAGGGCCTGCGATGAGGTGATGCTGACGGTGAATGCGCCGGACGCGGTGGCTGGTGCGGAGAGGGTGATGGTGGGTGCGCCGAGGACGGGGGCACTGGGTTCACCATCGTCGATGCTCTGGAGGTAGGCGACGAGTTGGGTGAGCTCGGTGCCTGTGGGCTTGGGGGTGTTGTGTGCGTTGATGGCGGCGGTGAGTGAGGGCGCGCTGCCGTCATGCAGGTAGGGTGCGGTGTCCCAGAGACCGCGCAGGGTGGGCGTATCCAGGCCAGTGAGTGCGGCTCCGAGGCGCTTGCCCGAGGAGGGCTTGATGGTGCCGATGTTTTGGAAGCGGTTCAGGGCGCTGTCTGTAAAGGCGTTGCCGCTGTGGCACTGAGCACAGTTGAAGTTTTGGAAGATGATTTTTCCGGCAGCAGCGTCGGCGGTGAGGGTGCCATTCGCGTTTTTGTGGGGGCTCGCGTCAGTGAAGTTCAAAAATGAGACATATTGAGCAAGTGCATCCAAGTCGGCGCTGCGGCCTGCATTTGGAGAACCCAGAGGCGGGTGCGCACTGCCTGCGATCAGTCCGGTGCCACCGGGCAGGCTGCGGAGTTGGTTCTCGAAGTCCTGTATTTCATCGAAGTTCCCTGACCAATGCACTGGGCCATGAGCCATGCCACCCCGTCCGCGCAGGGTGATGGTGTTGCGGAGGCCCTCGCCGAAGCCGGTGAAGTCCCAGACGCGTCCATCCTGTCCGCCATCATTGTGGCAGGAGGCGCAGGAGATGTATTGCTGGAAGGCGATGCGTGGATCTGCTGCATCGTAGAAGTGGCGTTTGCCCAGGAGGACGGCGGGGCTGAGGCGCTCGGTGGTGATGCAGTTTAGGGTGGCGACCAGTGTGGGGG
>CAZIGH010000023.1:29032-78212 GCA_964538625.1 uncultured Verrucomicrobiaceae bacterium | reverse complement strand
TGCTGACCCATCGCAACGGCCAATACGCCCACACCCCGCTGGAGCACAACCAGCGCCTGCGGCCCGACATCACCACCATCCCCGCCCAGCTCCACCGGGTGCTGATGGACCGCCCGAAATAACCTCGCCCGCCTGAAGTTTCACCCCTAGATTGCCTCTCTCACTTCACCGAATGCCCGCCAAGCCATCCTCAATCGCCGCCCCCGCCATCCCCCTCCGCCGCATGACCCAGGCGGAGCTGGACTCCTTCCTCGAAACCGCCGCCGACATCCTGCGCGGCAATGTCGATCACTCGGAGTTTCGCGGCTACGTCTTCGCCCTGCTGTTCTTCAAGCGGATCAGCGACATTTTCGAAGAGGCCGTCCGCAATCTGGAAAAGGATCTCGGCGAGGAGCTGGCGCACGACCCGGCCATGCAGAAAAAGGCGCTGCCCTTCGTGGTGCCCGCCGATTCCACCTGGGAGGTGGTGACCAACGGCACGAAGGAAAACCCCGTCACCTCGCTCAAGCTCGGCCAGTCGCTCAATGACGCCATGCTCGCCATCGAGCGGGCGAATGCCCCCAAGTTCGACGGCATTCTCACCAGCAAGATTGATTTCAACAAAACCGACGAGCTGCCCCGCGACAAGCTGGTGAAGCTCAAGAACCACTTCGCCAGCCGCACCTTCGACCGCGCCCACGTGCCGGACGACCTCTTTGGCGACGCCTACGAATACCTGATCCGCACCTTCGCCAGCAAGGCGGGCAAAAGCTCCGGAGAGTTCTACACGCCGAAGGAGGTCTCCTACCTGCTCTCCGAGATCATCGAGCCGCAGGAGGGGCACGAGGTCTGCGACTGGTCCAGCGGCTCAGCCTCCCTGCTGCTCCAGTGCCGGGAATACCTCCGCAGGCACCGGAAAGACCCCAACCGCCTCTTCCTCTTCGCCCAGGAGAGCAACCTCGCCACCTACAACATCTCCCGCATCAACATGATCCTGCACGGGATCAACTCCTGGCACCCCGCCCACGGCGACAGCCTGCGCGATCCGAAGCACAAGACCAGCGACGGCAAGCTCAGGCAGTTCGACCGCATCGTCATGAATCCACCCTTCTCGCTGAAGGACTGGGGCGCGGACAGCTTCACCGACGGCGACCCCTACGACCGCTTCACCTACGGCTTCCCGCCCACGGACAACGGCGACTACGCCTGGATGCAGCACATCGTCAAATCCCTCAAGCCCGACGGCAAGGCCATCGTCGTCATGTCCCAGGGCATCCTCTTCCGCGGCCAGCCCCAGCTCACCGAGGCCGAGGACGGGCGCAACAAGAAGGCCGATGACGAATACCTCATCCGCTCCGGCTTCCTCAAGGATGACCTCATCGAGGCCGTCGTTGTTCTGCCCTCAGGCATCTTCTACGGCAACAACGTCCCCGCCTGCCTCGCCATCCTGAACAAACGGAAATCCGCCGCGCGCAAGGGCCGCGTGCTCATGATCTGGGCCAGCCGCCACTACCAGCACGCCAATCCCCAGTGCATCCTCCGGCGCGCCGACTGCCTGCGCATCCTCCTGCCCTGGCGCGCCTTTGGTGATCTGGCGAAGGCGCTGGAAATCCTCCCCGCCGAAGGCCAGGCCATCCTCGACGAAATCGCCCACGACCGCGACCACGCGCTCCAGCAGATCAGTGATGCCTACGATGCCGTGCTCGCCGCGCTGCCCGTCCTGCGGGAGGAGGCGGAAAGCCTCACGCCCGAGGGCTTCAAAGCCTGGCAGGCCAAGCCCGATGCCTGTCACCCTATCTGGGGCCGCTTGGCCAATGCGAAACTGGACAGAGCCGCCCTCAAGCTCGCCACCAAGGAGGCCAAGGAGGATGCCAAAGCCCGCCTAAAGATCGCCAAAGCCCAGATCAAGGCGCTGGAGAAGCTGGAAAAAGAGCGGGACGAACGCATCGCCGAGATCCACCGCCGTGCCGACCGCGAGACCGCCGAGGTGAACGACGCCATCACCGACCTCCGCCGCCTCTGCTCCGATCCCGAGGAAGCCCGCCGCTACTTCGTCCTCGCCGACCAGGCCGAGATCGAGGAAAACGAATACAACCTCAACCTCCCCCGCTACGTGGACACCTTCGAGCCGGAGGAGGAGATTGAGTTGGAGACAGCGCTGGAGGAGCTAATAGCAGCAGAGGGCGCTGTGGATACGGCGGCAAAGACGCTCACCAAACTTCTAAAGGCACGCCGATGAGTGCTGTTCCGACCATTTTTGACTCGTTGGTTCGCGGGATAGCTTGTCCGACCGGTTGGAGCCAAGCCGAAGTGAAGTCCTTCGCTAAGATCGTTGGCGGCTCGACTCCAGACCGTGGCGATGATCGTTGCTGGCAAGGTGGCAACATTCCATGGGCCACGCCGACAGACATTACAGGGCAGAAGGTAAAATATCTTTCCAACACTGCCGACCACATCACGCAGGAAGGATTGCGTTCGGGTGGGATCGGCCTACTCCCTGTTGGAACTGTTCTTTACACCAGTCGTGCGACGATAGGAGCTAAGGCCATTGCGGCAGTTCCCTTGACGACCAACCAAGGCTTTGCGAACTTCGTTCCTCAGGCATTAGAAAGCGAATTCCTCTACTACCTCCTAGATTTGCTGACACCGGTGTTGAAGCGTCTTGGATCGGGAACAACTTTCCCCGAAGTCAGCAAGCGGGATATCAATCGGGTTTCTTGTTTTCTTCCGCCGCCTGCCGAACAAACCCGCATCGCCGAGACGCTGAAGGCGGCGGACGACCACATCCGCGCCATCGAAGAGCAAATCCGCAAGGCCGAGCGGGTGGCGGTGGCCCTCGAACAAGAACACTTCGCGGCAAGTCCCCACACGGTGAAGTTTCCGTTTGAGTATGGAACAGCGCGGACGATTCCGAATGGATGGACGCCCAAACCGCTCGGAAAGTTTGCGGATGTCACTTCTGGCATCACGCTCAATCAAGATCGGGAGGCTGGGGATAGAGGCGTTCGCTACCTGACGGTGATCAACGTGCATCGCGGAAGGATTGACCTCACCGAGGTCCGCCATCTGGAGCTACGCGGCAATGAGTCTGAGACCAAGCTGATCGCCGCAGGGGATGTCATGGTAATCGAAGGTCATGCCAACTCTGGCGAGATCGGCCGCGCGGCATTGGCGACAGAACGTGAGGAAGGCATGTCATTTCAAAATCACCTCTTCCGCGTGAGGGTGTTCGACCCAGAAGAGATACGCCCTCGTTTTCTGGTCCGTGCCCTCAACTCAGCTCGGATTCGCAGACATTGGGTCGCCACCGCCAACACAAGCAGCGGATTGAACACTATCAATCGAATCGCTCTGCGTCGTCTGATCCTCCCAGTTCCCGACCCAAAGGAGCAAGACGCCATCATTGAGCGGCTGGAAGCGGCGGAAGAAGTCGTGACTACTTTGAAATCCCAACTCACCGCCGCTCGCCGGGTGAAGCAGTCGCTTTTGCAAAATCTCCTCACCGGCAAGATCCGCCTGAAGCCATGAGCGACGAACCTGTGCCCCAATCCAGTCTCATCCTCTACCAGACGGAGGACGGGCGGACGCGCATCCAGTGCCGCTTGGAGGACGAGACGCTGTGGCTGACGCAGGCGCAGATGGCAGAGCTTTTCCAGACGTCGGTGCCGAACATCAACCTGCACTTGAAGGCGATTTACGCCGAGGGAGAGCTGGTGGCGGAGGCAACCATTAAGTCCCACTTAATGGTTCGATTTGGAGGGTGCGCGGCAGGTTTCCCGCCCCGTCCTCCACTACAGCCTGCCTGTCATTCTGGCGGTGGGCTTCCGCGTGCGCAGCCACCGGGGCACGCAGTTCCGGCCATGGGCCATCGGGCGCTTGAATGAAGCACCTGCTCCAGCAAGGCCGCGGATTGACATTCGTCCCTTGTATGACATAATCGCCATATGAGCACGACACTAAGCGTTCGCTTGAATGAAGACCAAATCGCCTGGCTGGAAGAGCAAGCCCGCGCCACGGGCCGCTCGCAGAGCAGCCTGGTCAAGGAAGCGCTGGACAAAGCCCGTCAGGCCACGCCGTCCAAATCCTTCATGCAACTGGCAGGCAGCCTGGAAGGGCCGCGTGATCTGTCTCAACGCAAAGGCTTCACCCGGCCATGACCGGCATCGCGGACACCGGCTTCATCGTTGCCTTCCTGAACCGGCGGGATGCGCATCATGATTGGGCGGTGAAACTGGCGGCGGCGCTGGATTCCCCGCTGGAGACCTGTGAAGCGGTGCTGGCCGAGGCCGTGTTTCACACCGGCTCTGCGGAGAAAGTGCTGGCTCTGCTCAAGACAGGAATGTTGAGTGTTGGATTCAATTTTCAAGCCAGCCAACCGAGGCTGGAAATCCTCGCCAAACGATACGCGGATCGTGCGCCCGACCTGGCCGACCTCTGTCTCATCTGCCTGAGCGAGCAGTTTCCCACCCATCCCGTGCTCACCGTGGATGGGGACTTCCGCGTCTATCGGCGGCATCAGCGCGAGGCGATCCCCGTCCTCATGCCCCCAGAGTAATCCCGTCATGCCTGTGAAGAAATGGAACGAAGAGAACACCGTCGAGCATCCCATCATCGAATGGCTGGTGTCGCCGGAGCTGGGTTGGCGCTTTGAGAATCAAGTCGCTGTGAATGAGCGCTACCGCACCGACGAGGTGGAGGTGCTGCTGCTGCCCATCCTGCGCCAGAAGCTCAAGGACCTGAACCCCGGCGTGATCACCGATGACGCCCGCGCCGAGGCCATCGTGACCCTGCTGCGCGGTGTCCGCGACAATGCGGAATGGATCGCCTGGATGCGGAACGAGAAGACCTACAAGTTCAGCGTGGAAGAGAACGCACAGCCGATCCGGCTGATGGATTACGACGACCTGGAGAACAACGATTTCCTGGCGACCAATCAGTTCTGGGTGGACGGCGGCGACCACCGCATCCGCACGGATGTGCTGCTCTTCGTCAACGGCATCCCGCTGGTGAACATCGAGGCCAAGACCACGGCCCGCGACTGGCACAACGACTGGACCGAGGGCGCGAAGCAGTGCGGGCGCTACCTCCGCGAAGCCCCGCAGCTCTACCACTCCAACGTCTTCTGTGTGGCTGTGAACGAGATCACCCTGCGCTACGGCGTGCCGGGCGTGAAGTTCCACTACTGGCAGACCTGGCGCACCCCTGGCGATGGCGAGAACGAGCTGGAGAGCGGCATCCACGGCCTGTGCGACCGCGCCAACCTGCTCGACATCCTGCGGAACTTCGTGGTCTTCGACAACGAGCAGGGCCAGCGCATCAAGAAGGTGGCTCGCTGGCAGCAGTTCGGCGCGGCCAATGAACTGGTGAAGCGCGCGCTGGACCTGGACAAGCCGCGCGGCTGGCGTCGCGGCCTCGTCTGGCACACGCAAGGCTCCGGCAAGAGCCTGACCATGCTCTTCGCCGCGCGGAAGATGTGGTTCGATCCCCGGCTGCAAATGCCGACGATCATTGTGGTGGTGGACCGCGACCAACTGGAGGACCAGATCAGCGGCCAGTTCTTCCGCACGAACACGGAGAACTGCCACGTCGCCACCAGCCGTGCCGATCTGCTGGAAAAGCTGCGCGACGGCTACCGGGGCATCCTCGTGACGATCATGCACAAGTTCGAGCCTGGCGATTTCCAGGTGGACCGGCGCAACGTGGTCGTGCTGGTGGACGAAGCCCACCGCACCCAGGAGGGTGACCTCGGCACCGCGATGCGCTTTGTGCTCAAAGAAGCCTCGCTCTTCGGCTTCACCGGCACGCCCATCGAGATTGATGACCACAACACGCCCCGCGCCTTCGGACGCGAGCTGTCCACCGACGACACGGGCGTGACGAAGTTCGAGCGCTACATCGAGCCGCGCTACTCCATCGCCGACTCCATCCGCGACGGTGCCACCCTGCGCCTGCTATGGGAACCGAGTCCCCGCGACTGGGAACTGTGGGGCGAAAAGCTGGACGCGAAGTTTGACGCCACCTTTGCCCACCTGCCCGAAGGCGAGCGCGAACAGCTCAAGCGGGAGAACGCCGTCATGGATGTGATGGTGAAGCTCCCGCAACGCATCGCCGACATCGCGGCGGAAGTGGCCGACCACT
This sequence comes from uncultured Verrucomicrobiaceae bacterium, assembly GCA_964538625.1. Taxonomy (GTDB): domain Bacteria; phylum Verrucomicrobiota; class Verrucomicrobiia; order Verrucomicrobiales; family Verrucomicrobiaceae; genus JAEUHM01. Next base: position 72,095 of record CAZIGH010000023.1, on the reverse strand, counting down.
TCATGAAGCACGTCCGCCCGAACCGCTTCAAGGCCATGCTCGTCTGCTACAACAAGGAGACCGTGGCGCTCTACAAGGCGGCGCTGGACAGCCTGCTCGGTCCCGAGGCCAGCGTGGCCATCTTCTCCGACGTGAATCAGCGGGACGAAAAGATCCCGCAGATGGTGAAGGATCTCGACCTCGGCAAGGAGACACGGGCCAAGGCCATCCGCGAGTTCCGCAAACTGCCCTTCGACAAGCCGGAGGATCAGGGCAGGGAGGAACAGAAATGGCGGCGGGCGGAGATCATCATCGTCTGCGACATGCTGCTCACCGGCTTCGACGCGCCCATCGTGCAGACGATGTATCTCGACAAGGGTCTCAAAAACCACACGCTGCTCCAGGCCATCGCGCGGGTCAACCGCCCCTACAACGAACTGAAGAAAGAAGGTGTCATCCGCGACTTCTGGGGCGTCTTCAGCCACCTCAACGAGGCGCTGCGCTACGACAAATCGGAGCTGGGCGAGGTGGCCTTCCCGCTGCGCGTGGTGCGGGAGGAGTTCAAACTCCACCTGGACACCGTGCTCGACCTGCTGAAAGGCTTCGAGAAAGGCGGCTCCCACGCGCAGCTCATGCGCATCCTGGCCTTCTTCAACAGGAACGAGCCCGCCCGCGACAAGTTCGAGAACGGCTATCACAAAATCCGCCAGCTCTACGAACTGCTGGAGCCGGATGACTTCCTCATGCCGCACCGCGCCGACTTCGTGTGGCTGAGCAAGCTCTACCTGGTTTACCGGAAGAAGTTCTATCCGCTCGACAAGTTCGAGACCTCGGAAGCGGACGGAGCCAAAACCCGCGAGCTGATCCGCGAGCACATCGACGTGGGGAGTATCAAGGACGAGTTCCCCACTTATGTGCTGGATGAAAACTACCTCACCAAGCTCAAGGACATCGAGCCGGACGCCAAAGCCCTCGACATCGAGGCCATGCTGGCGGCGGAGCTGAGCATCCGCGTGGACGAAGACCCGCAGGCGGAAGCCCTGAGCGAGAAGCTCAAACGCATCATCGACCAGAAGCGCAACGAAGCCTTGTCAGGCGTGGCGCTCATTTCCGCCCTCGAAGGACTCGCGGCGGAAGTCGTGGACCTCGTCAACGAAAGCAAGAAGCCGGTCGGTCAGTCCATCGCCCACGCCGCACGGGAGATAAACCCGGCCATTACAGAAGAGACAGCGGCGACCATCGCGGAGGCCATCCTTGCCGAGGCGCGCGGCATCTGTTTCCCCAACTGGCACCTCAAGAGCGATGTGAAGAGTGAACTTTTCCTCGCGATCACCAAGGTGCTCGTGCAGCAGTTCAAAGAAGCCAACCTCCACATGCCCGCCACTGGCTTCTCGGAGCGCGCGATTCGCTTGCTGGAGAAAACCCGCTTCGTGGGACAAGCCAATGAAGACCGTGCTTCCTGATTACCGAGTCCGGCACAGCCCGAGGTCCAAGAGCCTGCGGCTCAAAGTCACCCGGGACGAAGGTCTCTGCGTCGTGGTGCCGTCCGGTTTCGATGAGAAGAAGATCCCCGCCATCCTGAAGCGGAAGCAGGATTGGATCGCCCAGGCCATGAAGCGCGTGGGCGAGGCAAAGCGCTTTCTCGAACCGAAGCCTCAAAGCCATCTTCCCGATTCGATCCGCCTCATCGCCCTGGGCGAAACGTGGGCTGTGAGGTATCGCGAGGACGCCAGCCATTCAGGCCTTCGCCTTCGTGAGAACCGCGGCCATCTTGTGATCAGCGGCCCGAACCTGAACCGCGAGGCCGTGATTCGGAAGCTCAAGGAGTGGCTGCGCCTGAAAGTGCGCGAAGGCTTGTTTCCTCTCGCCGAAACGCTCGCCGCAAAACACCGCCTGAACCTCGGCGGTCTCCTCGTGAAGAGCCAGCGCACCCGCTGGGCGAGTTGCTCCGCCAAACGGAATCTTTCGCTCAACACCAAGCTGCTCTTCCTCTCACCCGACCTCGTTCGCTACGTCCTCATCCACGAACTCTGTCACACCGTCCACATGCACCACGGCGGCGACTTCTGGCGCCTGGTGGCCGCCCACGAGCCGGGCTACAAGCTCCTGGATCAGTCTCTTCGCGGTGCGTGGAAGAAGGTGCCGCAGTGGGTCTTTTAACAGCATAACCTATGAACCGCCTGCTTCTTCTCATTGGGTCCATCTTCACCCTGCACTCATCCTTTGCAGCGCAAAAAAACATCCTCCTCGTCATCACCGACAACCAGAACTGGTTCGATCTCGGCTGCTATGGCAACAAGGTGGTCCAGACGCCGCACATGGACCGTCTGGCCGCCGAGGGCGTGCGTTTTCGCCAGGCCTTTGCCACCGTGGCTTCGTGCAGTGCCAGCCGGGCGGTCATCTACTCCGGCGTGCTGACCCATCGCAACGGCCAATACGCCCACACCCCGCTGGAGCACAACCAGCGTCTGCGGCCCGACATCACCACGGTCTTCCAAAAGCTCAAGGAACGCGGCTACCGCACCGCCATGATCGGCAAGCAGCACGTCGGCCCCATGGAAAAATACCCGCTCGACTTCTCCACCGCCGAGGAAAAAGGCGAGACCGGCGCCTACCGCATCGGCTCGAAGGATGTCGTAGCTCTTGCCAAGGCTTGCGATGAGTTCATTTTCGCCTCCAAGGACCAGCCTTTCTTCCTCACGTTGGCCTTTGGCGATCCGCATCCCAACGGCATCGACGGCATGAACGGCGTTGCTTGGGGCGCCGTGGCGGAGAATGGCTACACGCCGGTCACCTACGATCCCGCCAAGATCGAAGTGCCGCCCTTCCTGCCCGACACGCCCATGGTGCGCGAGCAGCTTGCCGGTTACTACCAGCAGGTCAGCCGCGCCGACCATGGCCTTGGTCTCGCCCTGGATGTCCTAAAAAAGCACGGCCACGGCGACGACACGCTCATCCTTTTCATCTCGGATCATGGCACCTCCGAGCCGGGCGCCATGGGCACGCAATACGAGCCCGGCGTGCGCGCTCCGTTTCTCCTCAAGGTGCCCGGCGGCCCGGCCGGACTGGTCCATGAAGCCCTCGTGGCCTTCACCGACATCACGCCCACGCTGCTCGACTGGGCTGGTGTCAACGATCCCGCCAAAGGCACCCACGGCCGCAGCCTGCTGCCCATTTTGGACAAGCCGGAGGTCGAAGGCTGGGATGACGTGCTGCTCAGCCATGTCGCCCACGAGATTTACAGCTACTACCCGATGCGCACGCTCCGGGAGCGGCGCTACAAGCTCATCTGGAACCTGACCTGGAAGGCCGAGTTCCCGCTGCCCGTGGACACCTTCAACCGCCGTCTCTGGCGTCATCTCGTGGAGATCAAGGCCACCCACGTCGGCCCCCGCACGGTTGAAGCCTTCCTCAATCGCCCCAAGTTCGAGCTTTACGACCTCGAGTCCGATCCCTGGGAACTGAACAACCTGGCCGCGGACCCCGCCCACGCCGAGCGGCTCAAAACCATGACCGACCGCCTCCTCCAGCGCCTCCAGGAGACAGAGGATCCTTGGTTGAAAAAGTATCGACCGGAGTGGTAAGCGCCATGTTGCCCAAGGGGGTGCATGCGGTCGTCCTCAAGATCCCCGCTCGATGGCCTGAATGATGGCACTAAGCCACCAGCGTAGCGTTTCGTCGTCGGCGGCTTTTTCATGCGCCTGCCGCAAGGCTGGTAGTGCCTGCGGACCCTGGCCCCTCAGAAGTTTGGCGGCGCGCTCGCGCTGCTCGAGTTCGCCGACGGTCAGATCATGCAGCCAGTTGTTAAAGGTATCCTCACCAGCGGCTTCGATGTGTAACGTTTTCGTGAGCAGTGGCCCCACAGGAGTGAACTCGGCGTCATAGATTTGGATCTCGATCCGGTGCTCGCCTGGAAGCAACCCTGCGAGCAGATCGGTGCCGCCGCGCTTGGGCAGGGACCAGTCTCGTCCGGCCACTCGCCAGCGATGCCAAAGCGTATCATCTTCACTGGCAAAACGCAGCAGCGGTGGGTGTTCAGTGCTGACGATCTCGACTTCACCGGCGCTCTTCGTGGCCTTGAGGGGACGGACCACAAGATAGTTGAGGAACTCTGAATATACTTCGATGCGCAAATGCGCAGTGCCATGCTCATCCACGTGGGCGTGGTAGAGCCAACTTCCAGGTGTCAGAGGCGGCGAAGTGTCTTTGCCACCGACCTGGACCGCAAGTCCGCCGAGCACTTTCCACAGGCTTCCATCTGGTCGCGTGATCCACTGCACACCGTGACGATCCATCACCGCGCTGTTGGCATTCGGCACTGGGCAATCGGCTGGGGGATGGTAACGCCAGATGTCATGAGTCCGATCCTGAGAGGTGTCCGCATTCGGCAGTTCCACCCATTTGCCGTTGGGGCTGAACGTGAAGTGCCTACGCGCCACTGGCATGCAGAAGTTTCCTTTTGCGTCAAAGAAGGGCGCTCCGGTGGCGGTTCCATCGGGTCCTGCAAGCTCACTCAACCGGGTGCGACTCCATTTGCCATCCCGCCGTACATGGAGGGTGCCGGACCATGAGAGAAAGCCCGTCACGCCATTTGTGTGAGAAATGACGCTGAAGACGAGGTAAGGCGTGCGAGTGATGCAGTCACCCAGTTGCAGACGTGCGCCGATAGCTGACTCGGCGCTGTCGTAGGTGGTCCATCGTGCAGTCTTGAGGTCGAGTACTGCTGAGGGTCCGTTTTGACTGTGAAGTAGCCAGAGCTGATCATTCGCATCGGTGGCGGCATCCTGGCATTCCGCAATCGGCACCGGGGCCTCAGGCTGCGGTTTCCATGATTTACCATCCCAGCGCGCAAAGTCGGCTGGCTCAGCACGCCAGGCCCAGAGATGATGACGTTGGTCTTCGATCATCCGACCTCGGGTCTGGATGATGGAAAAGCGAGAAACTTCGGTCTTGGGCTTCTCCGCTTCATTCAGTTGCAGCGTGGTCCAGGTGAGGTCATGAGCACGGATGACATGGCGACCGTCCTTTAAGGCGAAAACCTGTGCCGCCTCACGCAGGCGGAAGCCTCGCGAATCATCAAGCAGCACCACGCGGGCAGGTACGTCGTTGATGGAAGCCGGCAGCCAGAGAGGAGCACCGCCCACAGACCCGATGACTAGGCCAAGAGGGGAGACGCAAAGTGAACGCGGTGAACGCCCGAATCCAGGCTCTCCATCCAGACCTTCGGCGATCACTTCGAGCTTGTTTTCCGACAAGCGCAGAAGTTTTCCCGTACGTTTGGTGGGATCAAAAAAGCGTTCCTGACGCATCTCGAGGTGGTTGTTCACGGTCTTGGACATCTGGATGCTGATCTTGGTGGGGCGGGGGCAGGTGATGATGTGCAAAGCACCTTGCAGCCGGTTCATTTGTTCGATGTGGTCCAGCACACCTTCCGGTGCCTTGATCTCCTTGGCTGATTCGTCTTCCGCGATTGGTATTCGCCAGAGGCCTTTGCCAGCCTCCGCCACCAGCAAATGCTTGTCTCCATCTGGCAGCACGGCCGAAATGGGCTTATCCTTTTCCATCGGTAGATGACTGACAGGTCGCGGCTCCTGACCCTCTGCCCAACGCACCATACCTGCGATGCGCCAGATGTGCGGCAGGGGTTCCAGCGCGTAGCTCCAGAGCCTCACGCTGCCGTCACCTGCCTCCACGGCATAGGTTTGCGCATGACTGCGGCTGCTTTCATCCATCTTCTCCGGCGGTAGGAATAAATCATCATTCAGCGTCACGATCTCGGGTGGCACGTCAACACCCTGCAAACGCACCACTTTGGGCCCGCGTTCCGTGATGATGAGTCCACCCTCGGCCAAAGGTAGCAGCCGTGGTTCTTGGAAAACGGTATCCATTTTGGCCCAAAGCTCATCACCACCCGCTGAATGAAGCGTTAGCACACTCTGCTGACCGCTCTGCCACAGGCTTACGACACGCCCATCGGAAATCGTCGCCAGCTTGAGCGCTCGCGCATCGCCAGCCACGGCGCAGGGATGCGGCTGCCACTGCCCAGCTTCGTTATCAAAGATGGCTAGGCTTCGGATGGCATCAGCGGAGGGGTAAGCACCAGAGCCTAAATCCACAGGCGAGGCGACAGCCCAGAGCGTTCCGTCGCCGTCTTGGGCCATGTCGGCTACTCGCCAGTCAGGTTCAGGCACTGATGGCGCGGCTTTTTCGGTGGCGGGTCCGATGCCGATGGCAACAGGCACGGTCTTTTCCTCCACCTGAGCGAGCAGTGGATTCATGCCGAGCACGGCCATGATGACAGCCAGACGCATAGGGGTCACCAGGAATAATGGGCGGTGTAAGTGATGACACGCTCCTCGTCCGGCTTCAGGGGAATGCGAAACTCAATGGTCTGTGCATCGGTTTTCAGAAAGGTATTGGACTCTTCGCGTATCTCCCAGTTGGTCCAGCGGTAGAGGTGCTCCACCACGCGGATCTCCACCGCCTCCTTCTTGTGGTTGCGCAGCTTGATCTCAAAGCTCTCGTCGAACCAGCGGTTGCTGCTATCGCTCCGGTAGTTCGTGCGCTTGCGCTCGCCCACCAGGTCAAAGGCATTGCCCGTGTGGAGACGCAGCGTCTCATCCACGGCAGTGTGGTCTATGAAGTTCTCCCCGGTGAACTGAGCCTGCCCATCGTCATCCCGGCGGTAAAAGCGCACCCGGCCGCGTGGCATTGGCAGCCCCAGGCCGTTGGCCTTGCTGTTCTTGAACTCGCGCATCACCCACACCTTGGGGTTGCTCTCGGTGCCGTATTCACTGTTCTCGCGGATGTTGAGCATGCTTTGGTTGCCCCAGCGGTTGCGATCTATTCTGACCCCATCATACACATAGATGCGCGCTGCCTGGACGCCTGCGGCGCGGATGAACTCCACCTGCTTGGTCTCTCGGTCGCGCAGTGTGGCAGGCAGCGGCAGCGTGTAGAGATGGTATTCGTCGAAGGCCTTCTGAGTGACTTGCGGCGTGGCGAATCCGTCCGCGAATGCAAGCTCCCGTGCCGCGTTGTTTCGGCTGCGAGGATCATTTTGATCCAGCTTGGCCACATCCCCGGCCACGAGTTGGATTTTGGCGTCAGGGAAGGTTTTTCCCGTTTGATTGTCCATGGTCACCCAGCCTGAAAGGTCCAGCGTCTCACCCTGCTCCGGCGCAGTGGCGTTGTAGGCAGCCTCCCAACTCATGCCGCTCGTTACGTAGGCCACTTCTGCATCCAGCTTCACCGCCTTCTCTGCGTGGAGCTTCCACACCAGGGTGGGCTTGAGCACGGTGTCATCCGCCAGAGCTGGAAAGCGCGGCTCACCGGGCAGGCTGAACTGCAACATGCCATCCACTTTGATCAGCGGCTGCATGGCCTGCCCCATAGCCTGCTGATTGTAGTAGTAGGCGTTTCCGTAGCGCTGCATGGCCTGCGCGTTGTGCATTTGATAGCCGCTGCGCACGATGAGGCCGCGCACCGTTTTGTCCGGCTTTCCATCCGTGCCTTTGACAAAGAAATCAATCTCCTTGCCCTCGTTGAGTGAAAGCATGAGACCTACGGAGACCGGATCAGCCCGATAGTTCTGCTCCAGGATGCTGAGCTTCACCTGCCCGCCTGGATCACTCAGGATGACAGAGTCTGCTTCCACATGCGCCGTCACACCGGGAAAGGACACGCTGTTGATACCTTGCTGCAAGTCCAGTGGCAGCACCTCCCGCACCGTGGCAAAGTTCTGGTTGTAGATCGTCAGCGCCGGAGAGGCGGCATGGGCTGAAACGGAAACCAAGGTCAGGAGAAAGCTAGCGAGTCTCATACGGATGGGATGTTACCATGGTGGTTCACGTCCGAGACAGCATAAACTTGGAGACGCTTCATGATTTTTTCCACACGCTTAGACAGGCAGCAGGACCATCATCGTTGTAGCAAGAGGCACCAGACCTTCATCGTTCCATCGCACCATGCACGTAATCCGTCTCGCCTCGTTCTCGCTCTTCGCCGTATGGTTTGTGCTCCTTGCACCTGCAATCCTCCCCGCAGCCCAGACCGGCAAGCCCAACATTCTGCTCATCCTCAGCGACGACCACGGCTACGCCGACATCGGCGTCCACGGCTGCAAGGACTTCACCACGCCGCATCTCGATTCCATAGCCCGCAATGGCGTCCGCTGCACCAGCGGCTACGTGTCAGCCCCGCAGTGCGCCCCTTCCCGCTGCGGCCTGCTCACCGGGCGCTACCAGAATCGCTTCGGCTACGAGTTCAACAACGACTCCCCCGGAGTCGGCCTGCCTTTGACTGAAAAGACCCTTGCTGATCGACTGAAAGCCGCCGGCTACACCACAGGTGCTGTGGGCAAATGGCACCTCGGCGCGGAAGACGCCTATCATCCCCTCCAGCGCGGTTTCGATGAGTTCTTCGGTTTCCTCGGTGGTGGCCACAGCTACCTTGCGCCTCCAGGCAGGGCGGCACAGGCCAATCGCTCGAGGCTCCTGCGCAACCGCGAGCCCGTGCCGCACACCCAATACGTGACCGACATGTTTGGGGACGAAGCCGTGGCCTTCATCGAACGTCATGCCAGCGAGTCCTGGTTCCTCTACCTCGCCTTCAACGCGCCCCACTCTCCCGTCGAAGCCACGCCGGAATACCTCGCACGCGTCCCCGGCATCGCCGATGAAAAGCGCCGCACCTACGCGGCCATGGTCACCGCTATGGATGACAACATCGGTCGCGTGCTGGCGAAACTACGCGAGACGAATCAGGAGCAGAACACCCTCATCGTCTTCCTCAGCGACAACGGCGGCCCGCTCGGCAACGCTTGGAACGGCTCCGACAACGCGCCTCTCAGCGGCCAGAAAGGTGATACGCTCGAAGGCGGCATCCGCGTGCCCTTCCTCGCCCAATGGAAAGGCGTGATACCCGCAGGCACCGTCTTTGACCAGCCTGTCATCAGCCTTGACCTCGCACCCACCTTTCTCGCTGTCGCAGGAACACCACCGCCCGCGGACACGAAGCTCGATGGCGTCAATCTGCTGTCAGCGTGGAAAGGAGAGGCACCCCTACCGCAACGTCCACTCTTCTGGCGCTTCAACTTCCCGCCCGGCCGCGAGGAACTCTACAAGACCGCCATTCGGGAAGGGGACTGGAAGCACGTCAAAAACTGGGAGCGCAGCGCTAGCGACCAACCTGTCCCCGGCACCCTCAAGCTCATCGACCTTACCAAAGACATCACCGAAACCCAGGACCAATCCACCGCCCAACCCGGCATCGCCGCTGACCTCAAAGCCAAATGGGAAGCCTGGAACAAGCAGCTCGCCGAACCGTTCGACGGCAAGCCCCGCATCAAAGAAACCCGCGGCGGCAAGGCCAAGGCGAAGGCAGACAAATGAACGCGCCTCACATCTTAGTCCTACGCTCCTGCTGGTAACTGCACGATGAACGTGCAGCCCTTTTCAGCTTGCGCATCTACGGTGATGGCCCCGCCATGCGCTTCCACGATGGCTTTGCTGATCGCCAGCCCGAGGCCGGTGCCACCCGTTGAGCGGCTACGGGAGTTGTCGCTGCGGTGGAAGCGCTCGAAGAGGTGAGGCAAATGCTCGGAGGCGATGCCTGGGCCGGTGTCTGTGATGCGGAAACGGGCACCATCAGCATTGCCAGATTGTAGTGTGATGCTGCCTTCTTCGGGAGTGAACTGAATGGCATTGGTGAGCAGGTTGGTGATCACTTGCGCCAGTTGGGCCGGGTTCCCCAGGCAAGGAGCGCGTTGGAGATCGAACTCGCCTTTGCCTTGAAAATGCCGCCTCCAGGCGGGCAAAGGTTTCATTCAGCACTTGAGCGACGTCGCCGAGTTCGTCCCGCGTTTTGGCGAGCTGGATCCTCTGGCTCAGATCTCCCGCAGCGATCTGCTTGGCCGTGCGGCTGACCTCGACAAGCGGACGGGTGACGTGTGAAGCGATCCACCACGCGAGCGCCAGACCGGCAAGCAACACTCCGACTCCCAGCGCGGCGAGCGATGCGGCATCCTTGCGGATGGCGGCGCGCTCGTTCTGAAGGCTGCGTCCGATCAGAAAACAGCGGCCGGATGGGGTGAAGTGGACGAGCTCCCTGAAAACATCCCGCATACGCAAGTGGTGGGTATCAGCCTGCGAATGAGGATGCTCGATCTGCGGTGCGCTTGCTGAGCGGGTCTGAAGCCGGCCATCACTGAGCCACCCGAGATAGTAAAAGGGCTCACCGCCTTGATTGGCAAAAAGCTCACGGGCGCGTGGAGACAGACGCGGCTCGGTGACCTCATCCAGCCTTTGCCCTGCCTCCGGACGGAAGCCGCTGATGAGAAGATTCAGCCGCTCCTGCAGCTCACGATCCACGGCGGCGATCCGAGCGGCGCTCTCGCGGTGCCAGGCGAGGTAGCCAAAGCCGCTAAGCACCACGACAAGCAGCAGGCCAATCAGGACCAGCAGGCGGAAGCGAAGGGAACGGAGACGGATCATGGCTGGATGTCGATGCCGTAGCCGTGTCCACGCCGGGTGACGATGAAGTCCTGCCCGAGCTTCCGCCGGAGATTGGACACACGCACGTCGAGCAGATTGGAGAGAGTGGACTCATTCTCGTCAAAAAGATGCTCATAGAGCGTGGTGCGGGTGACCACTTTGCCACGATGCAGGGCCAGGTATTCCAGCAAGGCATACTCGCTCGGCAGCAGCGGCACCGATTGCCCCAGCCGCCACACGCAGCGCTGGGCCATGTCGAGCACGATCTCGCCGAAGTCCATGAGCGTGCCGGCATGCGCGGAGCCACGGCGAACAAGCGCGCGCAGCCGTGCCAGCAGCTCCGGGAGGTCAAAGGGCTTCACCACATAGTCATCCGCGCCGCCATCCAGGCCGCGCACACGGTCCGCGCTGGCATCACGCGCGGTGAGCATCAGCACCGGCGTCTTTTTGCTCTTGCGCAGTCGCTCAAGCACCTGCCAGCCATCGAGCACCGGCAGCATCGCATCCAGCAGGATCGCGTCATAATCATTCTCCCGCGCTTTGTGCAGCCCTTCTTCGCCATCCTCCGCCGTGTCCACGGCATACCCCTCCGCGCGCAGGGTCTTGGCAAGCCTGCGCAGCAGATCAGCTTCATCTTCGATGATGAGGAGACGCATAACCCGCTATGATAAAGCAACACGGTCGCCACGGCACCTTTTGGTTTGATGAAATCGCCCCCGCGTGAGCGTGGCGAACTTTTTTCTCAGCGATAACCTTCCCAAAAGGTGGGGTGATTTAGAACTTCGCCATGAAGCGTCTTGTCCTGTTCTTCACCCTCAGCGCCTGCAGCCAACAAGCGGCAGCACAGAGCGCCCTGCGCCCCGATCAAGCGGCGTTCTTCGAGTCAAAGATTCGGCCCGTGCTCGTGGACAAGTGCTACAACTGTCACTCGGAAACGTCGAGCAAAGTGCGCGGCGGGTTGTTGCTCGACACACGTGAGGGGATTCGTCGCGGGGGCGATTCCGGGCCTGCGGTGGTGCCGGGAGATTTGAATCGGAGCCTGCTCATCGAGGCGATTCACCATGCCAACCCAGACACGGCCATGCCCCCGGAAAAAACGGCGGGAAGCTGCCGGACTCGGTGATCGCGGACTTTGAGCAGTGGGTGCGCATGGGTGCGCCTGATCCACGCAATGGGAAGTCGGCGGTGGTGGCGAAGACGTATGATGCGGACAAGGCGAAGTCCTGGTGGGCCTTTCAGCCGGTGCGTCGGCCTGCGATCCCAGAGGTGAAGAACGCGGCGTGGCCTCGCTCTGACATTGACCGCTTTGTGCTCGCCAACTTGGAAGCGAAAGGGTTGATGCCCGTGGGTGATGCGGACAAGCTCACGCTGCTGCGCCGGGTGTTCTCTGACCTGGTCGGCTTGCCTCCCCCGCCGGAGATGGTGAAGAGCTTTCTCGCGGACTCTTCGCCAACAGCGTTTGAGAAGGTGGTGGACTTGCTTCTGAGATCACCTCAGTTCGGCGAACGCTGGGGCCGCCATTGGCTGGATGTGGCGCGTTACGCAGAGTCCACGGGCAAGGATTTGAATGTCTCATTCCCTCATGCCTGGCGCTATCGCGACTACGTCATCGCGTCGTTCAACAAGGACAAGCCCTACGACCAGTTCATCCGCGAGCAGCTCGCTGGCGATCTGCTTCCGGCGACGACCTCCAGGCAGCGTGCCGAACAACTCATCGCCACCGGCTTCCTCGCCATCGGTCCCAAAGGCCTTGGCGAACTCACACCGCGACAGTTTGAACTCGATCTCGCCGATGAACTGATTGACGCCACCACCCAGGCATTCCTCGGCCTGACGGTGGCTTGCGCACGCTGTCACGATCACAAGTTCGATCCCATCTCACAGCGCGACTACTATGCGCTTGCGGGCATCTTCCTCTCCACGGAGGTGAACTACGGCACGCTTTCCGGCCCCAAGAACAATCAGGAACGCAGCGTGATCGCCCTGCCGCAGGATGCAGCGCTGCCAGCGGTGAAGCCGAGCATCTCGGCCAGCGAACTCGCCGAACTGCGCCAGGAGTATGCAGAGGCAAAGCAACGCTACGACGACCTCATGAGCCAGCGCTCGACGCCTGGAGCACCGGGCAGCAAAGGTGGTCCCGGCAGCAAAGGAAAGGGCAAGGGCAGTGCGAAAGGTGGCGGCAGCGGTCTGCAGTTCTTCATTCAGGTGCAGATCGCGCTCGGCAAAATGGCGGAGCTGGAGAACCAACTGAAGAGTTTCGATGCGAAGGGTGTCGCCATCCCGCACTGCATGGGTGTGCAAGACCGGCCTGCGGGCAGAGGCAAACCGGAGGCGATACAGCCGACGAAAGTCGTCGAAATCAAAGGCAGCTCCGGCATTCGCCCACCGAGCGGCTTTGAAAGCATCGCCGACAGCCCCCTCTTCGCCCGTGGCGAGATGAATGATCCTGGCGAGCGTGTGCCGCGAGGCGTGCCCGCATCCCTTTCGACGGTGCCCATGCCTGCGATTCCCTCCGACACCAGCGGACGCAGGGAACTCGCAGAATGGATCACGAATGTGCGCCATCCGCTCACGCCGCGTGTGATAGTGAACCGCATGTGGCACTGGCTCTTCGGCCAGGGAATCGTCACGAGCACTGATAACTTCGGCACGATGGGCGTGCCGCCGGTGAACCAGCCTTTGCTCGATCACCTCGTCACGCGCCTTGTGGGAAACCGCTGGTCTATCAAGGCCACGATCCGCGAGATCGTGCTCAGCCGCAGCTATCAACTCGCCTCCACCTACGAGGCTACGGCCTATGCCGCCGATCCGCAGAACACGCTCGTCTGGCGGCACAGTAAACGCCGCCTAGATGCCGAGTGCATTCGCGATGCCATGCTCACCATCAGCGGCCAGCTTCAAATCACGCCTCCCGTCGGTTCAGCAGTGGCGCTGGCGGGCGAAGGTCCCATCGGCAGCACCGGCGGCTTCATCCGTATCAATGAGGACACGTTCATCAATGCCACGGCCAACTACCGCAGCACCTATCTGCCCATCGCGCGTGATCTGCTGCCGGATGCGCTCGCGGTCTTCGATTACTCCGACGCCAGCCTCGTCAATGGAGCGCGCGAGACCACCAATGTGCCGGCCCAAGCGCTCTACCTGCTGAACAACGACTTCGTCCTCGAGCAGGCGGCGAAGTTTGCGGAACGTCTGACCAAGTCGCCCGGCAGCACGGAGCAGCGCATCGCGCAGGCCTACGCTCTGGCCTTGTCACGCGCTCCGACGCTGAATGAGCAGCAAGCGGCCCTGAAGTTCTTTCAGCAGCAGGGCACTTCACCGCAAGCATGGAGCACCTTTTGCCTCGCACTCTTTGGCTGCGCTGAGTTTCGCTTTTTGAACTGACCCCATGAAAATCTACGTCCTCATCCTCATCGCACTCCTGCCATCCCTTGCGCCTGCTCAAAGCAAAGGGACGAAGGGAGCCAAAGGCAAAGGCATGTCAGAGATGCCTGCATTGAAAGTCAATCAGCCTGCACCGCCCGTTGGCTTTGATGTGACCCGATCCGGCATCGCACGCGGGACAGTGGAGCCTGTTGAGTTCGTCTCCAAGGAGAGCGGGACTTTTCGTCTGATGATTTACACCCCGGCAGGCGTCCAGCCGCACAAGAAACTACCGGCGCTCTACCTCCTGCATGGCGCGAGCGGTGATGAGAACACCTGGATCAAGGAGATTCATGCTGATGCCATTCTCGACAACCTCTATGCCGGGAAGAAGCTCGCGCCGATGTATGTGATCATGCCCTCCATGCTATCGGTGGCCGCACGTGAGCAGGTGGGCAAGAGTCGGGAAGCCATGATGGGTGCGACGATGGCTTTCAGCGATGTGCTGATGAACGAGATGATCCCCTTTTTGGAAAAGAAGCATTCCGTGTCCGATAAACGCGAGCATCGCGCTCTGGCCGGCCTCTCGATGGGAGCAGGGGTGGCTTTCAGCACCGGTCTAAGGAACTCTGATCAGTTCGCGTGGATCGGAGCTTTCTCCGGCAGCGGCAGCACCCGAAGGCTCGAAAACATGCGGATGGATCTGAAATCGAAAGAGCGGGAGCCAAGCCTCATCTGGCTCTCCGTCGGAGATCGCGATGAACTCATGGCGGGCGGCATGGTCGCCGCCGCTGCCTTTCTCAAGGCCAAAGCCATCCCGCACGAGTTCCGCATCCACTCCGGTGGCCACGAGCCGAAGGTGTGGATGAGCGATCTCTATCACTTCGCCCCTTTGCTATTCAAAACACCATGAAACCGCCCGATGCATTTTTCTCACATCCTCAATCCGTGCAAGCTAGCGTGAGACGGCACTGGCTGACACCACGCTCACCATGGACTCAACAGCGGGATCACCGAGCGACCGAAACGACGGTAGTGTTTGAAATCACGGTCGAGTGTGAACACGCGGCAGTCACGGTGTATTTCGGAAAGCCTGACCAGACAGGCATCTGCCAGAGACATCGGTGTGTCCGCGTAGCGGCTCATCAACGTCTCGAGCGCTGGGGCTTCGGTACCAATCCTGAAATCCACTTTGAGAAACCCTGCTGCTACTGCACGGACAAGCCGGACAGGATTCACCCGGTTCCGTGCGAGGAGGAATGCGGCCTCGGTCAGCACCGCTTCACAGGTCACAAGCGGCAAGGGGAGGCGAGACATCTGTTCGTATGCCCAAGTGTGATACTGGTCAGTGTCACAATAGTGAGCTACCAATGGTCCGGTATCCAAAATGACCGCATTCATTCGCCAAAACCTTCAAAGTATTTGGGGTTAGTGGACAGATCCTTCGGTCCGTCGAATGTGCCGCCAAGGGAGTTCAGTGCCTCTGCCATGTTCCTCGGCTTCTTCGAAGCGGTTCCACCGCCTTGGCCGTTGCGCTTCATCTCCAGTGCCTCACGCAGGATGTCTGATCGTGTTCGGCGAGTGAGCTCGGCCTCTTTAGCCAGCCATTGCAGCAGCGGTTCAGGGAGTTTTACGGACAGCGTTTTCATAAGACGACAGTATTACGCCACTGACACGATGGCAAGACGCAAATCCCCGGAACTCAACCAACGCCCTTTCAGAAAATGAACACGCCTTCAGACGACTACTTCTCGCGACGCACGATGCTGAAGACACTCTCCAATGGCTTTGGCTGGCTCGCATTCGCCTCGCTCGCCCAGCGTGAGGTCTTTGCGGCTGAAAACCCACTTGCACCAAAAGCCACCCATTTTCCAGCGCGGGCGAAGCGCGTCATTTTCATCACCTTGCGCGGCGGCCCCTCGCATGTGGACACGTTCGATTACAAACCGAAGCTCAACGAATCAACTGGCAGGCCAGGCAGACGTCCCGGCACGCGGCTCCTCGGCTCGAAGTGGGACTTCACCCAGCATGGACAGAGCGGTCTGTGGATCAGCGAGCTGTTCCCGAATGTGGCAAAGCATGTGGATGATCTCTGTTTGATCCGCTCCATGCACACCGACTTTCCCGCGCATCCGCAGGCGTTTTTGCAGATGCACACGGGCAGCGCACAGTTTGTGCGCCCCTCGCTCGGCGCGTGGTCGGTCTATGGTCTTGGCACGCTGAATGAAAACCTTCCCGGCTTCGTGACCCTCTCGCCGCCGAGCGATGTCGGCGGTGCGCAAAACTACGGCAGCGCCTTCTTGCCCGCGATATATCAGGCCACGCGCATCGGCTCCGGCCAGCGCCCTATCTCCAGTGCAGGCGTGCGCAATCTGGAGAGCAACATGTCGCCAAAGGAACAACGCGCTGCGCTCGATCTCATCCAGTCAATGAATCGCGAGACACTCAAACGCGATCAAGTGAACCCCGATGTCGAAGGGGTCATTGAGTCGTACGAACTCGCCTTCAAGATGCAGACGCAGATGCCCGGCGTTCTTGATGTTTCCACCGAGAGCGCCGCTACAAAGGCACTATATGGCATCAGCGATGGCGGCTCAAGACTCGGAGGCGGTGGTGGCGGCGGACAGTTCAACAGCAGCCCCGATGACTTCGGTCGGAAGTGCCTTCTGGCGCGAAGACTTAGCGAGGCAGGGGTCCGCTTCGTTGAAGTGTGTGGCGGCAACTGGGATCAGCACATCAATCTCGCCACAGGGCACGAAGCCAACGCCGCCGCCGTGGACCAGCCCATCGCCGCGCTGCTCACCGATTTGAAGCAGCGCTCACTGCTTGCAGACACGCTCGTTGTTTGCGCCGGTGAGTTTGGCCGCACCCCGCACGCGCAAGGAAGTGACGGCTGCGATCACAATCACAAGGGCTTCACCCTCTGGATGGCCGGAGGCGGCGTCAAAGGAGGCCACAGCCATGGTGCAACGGACGATCTCGGCTACGAAGCCGTGGAAAACAATGTCCACATCCACGACCTGCACGCCACCATTCTGCACCTCCTCGGCCTCGATCATGAACGCCTCACCTACCGCTACGCCGGGCGTGACTTCCGCCTCACCGATGTGCACGGGCAGGTAGTGAAGGGGGTGATGGCGTGAGTTCCGGAGCCGAGAGCCATGCCGGCCTGGTTGAATTTGGGTCACACATCATCTGACTCTGACAAGGCTATCTCAAGGT
This sequence comes from uncultured Verrucomicrobiaceae bacterium, assembly GCA_964538625.1. Taxonomy (GTDB): domain Bacteria; phylum Verrucomicrobiota; class Verrucomicrobiia; order Verrucomicrobiales; family Verrucomicrobiaceae; genus JAEUHM01. Next base: position 55,038 of record CAZIGH010000023.1, on the reverse strand, counting down.
GATGAGGCGCTCGAGCAGCCTCTTGTTCCATGGGTTCCATGGTCACCGTAATGATGGACTTTGTGAAGGGTGATCACTATCCTGCGAGCATGATCCACCACTCAGTTTTCCAGCGGATGCGTTCTCGTGGCTTATCGCGTAGGCCTTGGCTGATTGCATTCGTGGCTGCGTTCGTCTTTCCAGGCCATGGTTGGTCCGCCGAGACGTCTCGCCCGAACATCGTCTTCATCATGGCCGATGACCTGGGATATGGCGATGCCAGTTCCTACAACCCGGAGTCAAAGATCCAGACACCCGGCATCGACCGCATCGCTAAGGAGGGCATTCGTTTCACCGATGCTCACACTGGCTCGGCCGTTTGTACGCCGACGCGCTATGGCTTGCTCACTGGTCGTTACGCTTGGCGCAGCCGACTCCAGTCTGGTGTGCTCGTCACCGGGGATGAAAAGGGTGGCCTCATAGCCCCATCCATGCTCACGGTTCCTGAGTTACTCAAACAGCATGGCTACACCACGGCGCTGGTCGGCAAGTGGCACCTCGGTTACCACTACCAGTTTCCCCAGGGTTCCGCTGGAATGGAGCGCATCGTCACTCGCAAGCCCTACGGCACCTTCACCATCCAGGCCGCGCCGGTCGGGTCGAAAGTTGTCAACGGTCCCATCGAGCATGGTTTTGATGTCTTTGAAGGTTTTCATCATGCCCGTGAAATGCACTCCTGGGCGCATAACGACACCGTCATCGAGACCATCCCGCTGGACCAAGTCATCACACGTTGCGCGGAAAGCTCTATCCGCTTCATCGAGGAACAATCTAAAACCAAGCAGCCCTTTTTCCTCTACCTTGCTCTGGGTTCACCGCACACGCCCATCGTGCCGTCGGATGCCTGGGTGGGGAGAAGTGGCATAGGTCCCTATGGCGACTTTGTCATGGAGACGGACCATGCCGTCGTCCGCGTTCTGGAGAGTCTTGACCGACTTCAGCTCGCCGAGGACACGCTGGTCTTTGTCACCTCCGACAACGGCTGCTCGCCCGAGGCAGATTTCCCTGCGCTGTTGGAAAAGGGTCACGACCCAAGCCATAGTCTGCGGGGCATGAAGTCCGACGCGTGGGACGGCGGCCACCGTGTGCCCTATGTGGTGCGCTGGCCGCGTGTGATCCCATCCGGACGTGTCAGTCATGCAACGGTCTGTCACAACAACCTCATGGCCACCTGCGCGGAGATCCTCGGCACGGCACTGCCGCCGGATGCTGGCGTGGACAGCTTCTCTATCCTGCCCCTGTTGCGCGGAGAAGAGGCCGCCACCCCGGGGCATCCATTGGTGATCCATCACTCCATCTCAGGCCGTTTCGCCATCCGCCAGGGGGATTGGAAACTCATCGCCGCCCGCGGCTCTGGCGGCTGGTCCAAGGGCGGCGACGACAAGCCGGTTCAGCTTTACCACATGGGGAAAGATTTGCGTGAACAGCAAAATCTCAGTGAAGAGCATCCCGAAGTCGTTGCCGATCTTACTCGTCAGTTGGAAGCGGCCATCCGCGATGGCCGCACCACGCCCGGCCCCCGGCTGGGGAATGACACGACTGTCATTCTCTGGAAAGACAAGGTGGATGGAAAAAAGAAGGGAAAGGGTCGTTAACCAACGCAGCTCCATGAAGAACCTCATTCTCCTGTTCCTGCTGTCGTCGTTTAACGTGCCGCATTCAACCTTTGCAGCCGCGCCGCGCCCGAACATTCTCGTCATCCTTACGGACGATGTAGGCTGGGGCGATTTTCAGTGCTACAACCCGCAGAGCAAAATCATGGCACCCAACGTGGAACGGCTTGCACGAGAGGGCATGCGCTTCACTCACGCGCATAGCCCGGCAGCACTGTGTTCACCCACGCGCTACTCCATGCTGACGGGCAACTATCCCTGGCGTGCGCGTGAAGCAGCTGGAACCTGGGGATTTAACGTGCCTGCCGCCATGCGAGAGGGACAGCAGACTGTGGCTAACCTTCTGAAAACCGCTGGCTATCGCACCGCGATGTTCGGCAAATGTGGTATCGGTGGCGAACACGCGCACAAGCTGGATGGCAGTGCCGATTTCACCAAGCCCATGATCGACGGCCCCATCCGCTGGGGTTTTGATTACTCTTTTATCATCCCGCGCGGCCACCAGAACACCCCTCATCTGTTTCTGGAAAACGAACTTCCCGTCTGCTCTGCCGACAAGCTCGTGAAGCGGGATGGCAAGAAGGGTGGAGCGGATGCCAACTGGTCCGAGCCGGACTGGGATGCTGCGCAAGTTGGCACTCGCTTGTTAGACGCTGCGGAGACGTTTTTGAATGACACGTTGGCGAGACGCTCTGCCTCGGGTGTTGCTTCCCCGTTTTACATGCACTTCTGCACCGATGGCGCGCACGCTCCTTACAAGCCTGCGGAGCAGATTCGCGGCACACCGCTCAAGGACCAGACAGGCATGACCGGCCACACCGACATGGTGCTGGAGACCGACGTCCTGTTGGGCAAGCTCATGGCCATGCTGGAGCAGCGCGGCTTGCTGGATGACACTCTCCTCATTTTCACCAGTGACAATGGCGGCATTCCTGCCGAGCAGCACCTGGGGCATGACGCCGTTGGCGGTTTGCGCGGGCTGAAGGGTTTCATAGGAGAAGGTGGCACACGCGTTCCATTTCTGGTGCGCTGGCCGAGCAAGGTGCCTGCCGGAGCCGTGCGGCATCAGGTGGTCGGTGCGCACGACATTGTGGCCACCGCTCTAGAGGCGGCAGGCGTGGCCATTCCCGCAGGACAGTGCCTGGACTCCGTGAGTCTCCTGGCCGTCCTCACCGGCGAGCGAGATGATTCCGCGCCGGTGCGGCAGCAGCTGCTTGTACAGTCTTCGCCCGGTCGCGATGCGTTTGACGACGGAGGTGTCAAAGGTGGCCCGCTAACCGGACAGGAGGTGAAACGCAGTTCGCTCGAACTGCATGGCAAGGACGAGGACGGCGACAAGGCAGAGAAGCGTAAGCTCAAGCGGAACAACCCAGCCAGCGACGGCATGGCTCACGCGCTTTACGAAGGCTCGTGGAAGTTTGTGCTGAACATCCAAGACCAGCCTGCTGCGCTCTATGACCTGAAAGACGATCCCACCGAGGCGAACAACCTCCTCACTGACTCGAATCAAAGCGAGCGCGTCAAACGGCTGGAACGGCTCTACCGCGAGTTGCGAGCTACTCGACCCACGCCGCTTTCATCTTCCACTCCGTAGTGGACCACCTCTTCGGTTGGCCCTTTTCCGCTTGAGCATCTATTCTTTGATCCGTCAGATGAGACACAGAATCACGCCTACCATGCACCCTTTACGCCTGCTTGCTTCCCGCATTTTGCTCGCCGCCATTCTTGGGGGCACGTTGTGTTTCGCTCAGACTCCAAGCCTGTCAGATGTCCCATACAAAGAGGCGGCATCCGCCGACGAATATGAGCGCTCCCGCTGCGTGCTGGATGTCTATCTTCCCGCTGCCAGTCATGCCTTTGCTACCTTGGTATGGTTCCACGGCGGAGGGCTGACGGGCGGCAACAAGGATGGCAAGGAGACGGTCAGAATCGCAGCCAGCCTTGCGGGGGAAGGAATGGCCGTCGTGGTTCCGAACTACCGTCTCAGTCCCAAGGCCGGTTACCCTGCTTATCTCGAGGACGCTGCTGCGGCGGTGGCCTGGACCGTGCGGCACACCTCGGACCATGGCGGGGATGCGAAGCGGGTCTTCGTTGGCGGCCATTCTGCGGGCGGCTACCTCACTCTTATGGTGGGCATGGATGCGCGGCTTTTGGAAAGGCACGGCGTGGCCCCTGATACGCTGGCCGGTCTCATTCCGGTAAGTGGACAGACCATGACGCACTATGCCATCCGTAGCGAACGTGGTCTGGGGCGTTTCAGCGTCACGGCGGACGAGGCTGCGCCCGTTCGTTATGCCGCTGAGAAGAGCCTGCCGCCGATGCTCATCCTTTGGGCAGAGAACGACATGCCAGCACGCGCTGAAGAAAACGCCTTTCTCGTGGCTTTGCTCAAAGGGGCGAAGCAACCGCACATCACGGGTGTCCAGATCCCCGGACGCGACCACGGCAGTGTGGGCCACCGCATCGCCGAAAAGGACGATGCGGCGCGTTCGCTGCTTCTCAAGTTCATGGCCAACCCTAAGGCGGAGCCGTGAGGTCGGTCGTGGGTGGGTCTATGCCCAGGCTTTGCGCAAGCTGCTTCCGCGGCGTTCGTGCGGGAGCCAGAGGATGCCCACGGCGACGGGCTGGATGTTCTTTTTCACGGGGGTGATTTTTTGAGTCTCGACGGCGAGGGTGGTCGGATCATACTTGTCTCGGATGGACTGTGTTTCGTCCTCCACTTGGCGGTGGATGGCTTCGTATTCGGCCTTCATGCGGTCCAGCTCGGCCTCGGCACTGGCGGCCTCCCGCCCTTCCTTCCAAGCGCGTGAGGCACTGCTGACGGTGGTGGATTTGGCGATGCCGCCGATGGCTCCCATGCCCCCTTTGCGCCCGAAGAGGGCTCCGAGAAGCCCCGTGCCGATTTGGATGGCGGTTTGCAGTTTGGCGGAGGATGCCTGTGCTTTCTGGGTTTCCATTTTGTCCAGTGCCTTGGTCATTTTGTCTTCGAGTGCTTTGACGGTTTTGGCGGTTTTGGCCCGGAGATCTTCGATAGCTTTGTCCCGGAGTTCGCGGGCGGTGGTGGTGATGCGGGCCTTGAACTGGTCCAGCGTTTCTCCGGGGTTGGACCAGGCGTCCAGGAGGGGGCTGTAGTTGACCTCGATGAAGTGGCTGGCGTACACGGAGTCCACGAAGGCGGTCTTGATGGAGGTGTAGGTCTTGGACTTCATGGCGGCGCTGGGGAGGTCTGCATACTCGACTTCGCCGTCCTCCGGATTTTTCCCGAGGGTGGTGACGTCCAGGTCTTTCGGTAAGTCGAGCGCTTTGTCCCAGAGGACTTTCTGGTTTTCGATGTCGATGCCATTGACGCGGGTGACGATGCTGCGCCCGGTGATCTTGCGTTTAGGGTCGTCGATGTTGACGCTGACGGACTGGAGGATGGCGGGCACGTAGCAAAGGGCATCCGAGTCCACACCAGCGGCGACGGGGAGGAAGTATTCATCCACGTCATCGGGGAGCTTGGGCCGGTGAGTGTTGCGTGCGCCGCTGCTGCTGGCGGTGGCTCCTGGTGGTGCAAAGCCGTCGTCCTCTCCCTGTGCGTTTTTGGTGTTGCTGGGCGGTGGGCGCACGGGGTCCATGAGTTTTTTGATTTCTGCGCGTGCGAGCGGACCGCGGAGGTAGGTCATGACCCAGCGCACGTGGAATACCATGGGGCCGTCTTCATGGACGTTGTTCATGAGGAAGATGCGGTTCCCCAGGGAGGCGAGCATTTTGTCAAGCTGGGAGCGGTCAAACCCGGCACCCTGGGCGGTGAGCGCGCCTTCGAGCCCATCTAGCACACGCGCTTTGTCACGCTCGGTTTGCAGGCGGCCGAGGAACCAGGTGCCGATGTTGGAGAGGGCTTTGTAGTCCAGGTCCACGGGGTTTTGTGTGGCGACAAGCAGGCCGAGTCCGAAGGCGCGTGCTTGTTTGAGGAGAATCATGAAGGGTTTTTTGCTGGGTGGATTGGCCGTGGGCGGCAGGTAGCCGAAGATCTCGTCCATGTAGAACAAGGCGCGCAGGGAGGTGGTGCCGCTCTGGGCGCGCATCCAGCCGAGGAGCTGGTTCATGAGCAGGGAGACGAAGAACATGCGCTCGGTGTCGCTGAGGTGAGCGATGCAGAAGATGCTGATGCGTGGCTTGCCATCCGGGGTGTAATACATGCGCTGGATGTCGAGAGGCTCGCCCTGCATCCAGGCGGCGAAGCCTGGGCTGGCGATGAGGTTGTTGAGCTTCATCGCGAGAGCGTTGCGTTTGTCTTCGGGGAAGAAGTTGTCCACGTTTTCGACGCCGATCTTGCGCACGGGCGGCTGCTGGATGAGGCGCACGAGGTTCTCGATGGTGACGTTCTGTTTCTTTGCCCAGCAGTGGCCGATGATGTTGGAGATGAGGATGTGCTCCCGGGACTGGACGGGATCTGCGGCGATGTCACAGAGGGCGAGGATGGAACTCACGGTGCTCTCGATGCGGTCACCCAGGGTCTCGCGGTCCTCCATGACTTCGTCTTCCGGGGCGTCGAGGGAGCTGAGGATGGAGACGGGCAGACCAGCACTGCTGCCTGGGGTGTAGATGCTCATCTCGGTGGTCTCTCTGAGCTTCTTGATGCGGTCCAGAGACTGACCCCAGTCTCCAAGGCCTTTCTTCCAAGTCTCAGCTTGCTTGTCAGCATACTCTTCGAGCGTCACGCCTTTGCGCCGAGCGTCATCCTCGTTCACCCACGGCTTGAGCTTTTCGCCACTAAGGTCTGGGAAGGTGAACAAGAGGTTGCCGATGTCGCCTTTGGGATCAATGGCGATGACGGGGATGCCGTCCATGGCTGCTTCTTCGAGCAGTGCGAGGCAGAGGCCTGTTTTTCCGGAGCCTGTCATGCCGAGCACCACGCCGTGGGTCACGAGGTCCTTGGAGTCATAGAGCACGAGGTCGTCCTTGAGCTCTTTTTTGTCGATGTCGTAGCCGCGGCCCAGGTAAAAGGTGCCCAGCTTTTCATATTGGTCCGGTGTGATCGTCATGGTGAAAAGAAGTCAGTGTGCGGGAGGGTGTGAGACTAGCGAACGCAATGACGGCACGCAATGCCGGGAGTGCAGAAGTTCTGGCAGAAACGGCGGCTGGTGCGTGCGGCAAGGGCGGGTGTTCGGCATTAAGGGCAAGGGGTGCTCATGTCCGGCGCCGCATCCGGTCCAGTAGCACGGCACCCAGGATGACGAGACCGAGGACGATTTTCTGGGTGTAGCTTTCGACGTTGGTGAGGTTCATGCCGTTTTGGATGACGGCGATGGTGAAGGCTCCGATGAGGGTGCCGACCATGCGCCCTTTTCCACCGCTGAGGCTGGTGCCACCCACGACGACGGCGGCGATGACGTAGAGTTCGTACATGACACCATAGGCTGGGGAGCCGCTCTTGAGCTGGGAGGTCATGATGACACCGCCGAGCCCTGCGAGGAGGCCGCTGACGATGTAGGTGGTGAGCAGTGTTCTGGCGATGGGTATGCCGGAGATCTGGGCTGCCTCTCTGTTTCCTCCCACGGCATACAGGTGCCTGCCAAGCGCGGTGTAGGACATGAGGATGTGGGCGAGGCCGTAGAGGAGAAACATGAGGAGCACGGCATTCGGCAGGCCGAGGAGGTCGGCTCCGCGCCCGAGCCATACAAACGAATCTGGCATGGCGGAGATGGATTGTCCGTCTGCGATCCGGTAGGCGAGGCCGCTGGCTACGAGCATCATTCCCAGGGTGACAATGAAGGGCGGGATGTCGAAACGTGTGACCATGAGGCCGGAGAAGCCGCCGAGCAGTCCGCAGAGCAGGATGGCAGCCAGGCTGCAAGCGGTGAGAGTGAGTGTGGTGGCATGGGGGCCGCCTCCGTAGTCGCGGATGAAGGTGCTGACCAATACGGCGGAGAGGGCGATGAAGCTGCCGACTGCGAGGTCGATGCCGCCGGCGATGATGACCATGGTCATGCCGATGGCGACGATGGCGATGACGGCGATCTGGTTGGCGATGTTGAGCAGGTTGTCTGCCTTGAGAAAGTTCGGGTAGGAGTAGCGCTGTGGCTTGATGATGCGGGCGGTGGCGAGGCTAGGAAGGTCTTCACCAATCGTCTCAAAAACCAGCCAACGCGCTGAGATTTCGGTGCACACAATGGCGTCCACTCCACCGGTGGATGCGTGCTTCTGCAAGGCGAGAAGGGCGGTTCTTGGCTCGCCATTCACCTGTTCGAGCACGGTGACTGCTTTGGCTTCAAGTTGCTTGCGGAGTTCCACGCTGCTGGCGAGTTCTCCGGTGGTGGCTCCTCCGATGATGATGGCGCGCTGGCCACGCTGGACGGTGTCTGCGAGCTGCTGGATGGCTGCGGAGCCGGAGAGGGATTGCTCTGTGTAGGTGACGGCGCTGAAGAAGCCGCAGAGTGTGATGAGCACCACCACCATGCCGTAGTGGGCGAGGAGTTTGGAAAAGGTGATTTTCATTTGGTCTCAACGCAGTTCAGCGTCTGCCTCTGCATCGGCGCGGCGGTAGAGCTGGGTGGGAATGAGGATCTCAGGCGGCACCTCGCGTCCTTGAGACCAGGCTTCGAAGGCTTTCACGATTTCGCGCCCCATGCGGTCCGGGAACTGGATGGGGTCGGCATAGATTTTTCCTTCTTTGATGGCTTGCCTGCCCTCTCTCATGCCGTCGAAGCCGATGATGGTGATCTGTGCGGCCTTGTTTGCCTTTTCCAGTGCGGCACGGGCACCGAGTGCGGAGGGGTCATTGATGGCAAAGATGCCTCTGAGGTCGGGATGGGACTGGAGGGCATCTTCCGCTGCGCGGTAGCCGATGTCTCTGGCACCGCCACCGTCGAGTTCCATGACGATGTCGATCGTGGGGCCGCCCTTGGTGTTGTGGGAGTCGATGACCTCACGAAATCCTTTGACGCGGAGGATGCAGGATTGGGCCTGTTTGAGATGCAGGATGGCGACTTTTCCGCCGGAGCTGCCGAGGACTTCGATCATGGCCTGTGCCGCTTCTTTTCCGCCACCGTAGTTGTCCGTGGCGATCTGGGTGACTACTTTTGCAGAAGGATCCGGGCATGGGATATCGACGGTGAAGACGGGGATGCCTGCGGCATTGGCCTCCTGGATGACTGGCACGATGGACTTCGGGTCACAGGGGCTGAGGACGATGGCGTCCACTTTTTTGACAATGAAGTCCTTCACTTGGTTGCCCTGCTTGGCCATGTCCTTGTCCGCGCTGACTACGAGTGTGGTGAAACCACGCTTTACGGCCTCGTCCTGAAGGTGGTCGCCGATGATTTTGAAAAACGGGTTCTCCAGGGTGAGCAGCGATACGGCGATGGTGCCTCGTGAGCCGGTGCCATTTTCTGCGGGCTTGCTGCAAGCGGCGAGCATGAGGGCGAGCAGCGTGCCGAGCATGAGTCTAAGTTCCATGAGTGTGGTTGTAGGGGAAACGCGCCGGGATGTCCATAGCGATGGATCATGAGTGAACGATTCAAGAAGCTTGCCTGCGACTTTGATGCACAGAGGCGAAGGGTGGGGAAAGAGGCTGGTAATGGGTGCGTTACAGGCAGATGTTTCGACTTTGCGCTTTGGCGTTGGCTTTGATCAGTTCGGCTGCTTTGGCCGCTTCCCGTCCGAATGTGGTGTTTTTCCTGGTGGATGACATGGGCTGGCGAGACTGCGGAGTCTATGGCTCGGCATACTACGAGACGCCGCGCATTGATGCCTTTGCGAAGGAGGGGATGCTGTTTACTCAAGCGTATGCGAACCCCCTTTGCTCGCCGACACGCGCCACCCTGCTGTCTGGCAAGCATCCACCGCGTCACGGAGTGACCACGGCGAGCGGGCACCAGCCGCCTCAGCCGGAGGGGCACGTCTTCCTGCCGCAGACAGGCCCGGCGAACCAGCCCATGCTGTCTCCGGAGAGCAAAAACTACCTGGACCCGGCGGAGTTCACGTATGCAGAAGCCCTGAAGGAGATGGGCTACCGAACGGCGCACATTGGGAAGTGGCATGTGGGTCTGACACGGCCGCACTGGCCGGAGCAGCAGGGATTTGATGTGACGTTTCACTGCCATCCTGATCCTGGACCGCCGGGGGACTATTTTTCGCCCTACGGTGTAGTGGCGGAGGGAGAGCCGCGGGGGCGTGTGAGGGTGGGCAACATCACGGACGGTCCAGAGGGAGAATACATCGTGGATCGGCAGGCTGAGGAGGCGGAGAAGTTCATCACTGCGAACAAGGAGGGACCGTTTTTCCTCAATCTGTGGTGTTATGGCGTCCACGGCCCGTGGGGTCACAAGCCTGAGTACACGGCCTATTTTGCCAAAAAGGCTGCGGCGCAGGGGCAGGGGAATCCTGTCATGGCATCCATGCTCAAGAGTGTAGATGAGTGCTTTGGCCGCATCCTTGATTGTCTGGAAAGGAATGGCTTGGCGGATAACACGATCGTGATCTTCAACTCGGACAATGGCGGCAACGTGCACAGCAACACCGCAGAGGATGGCAAGCGGAAGAAGAGCGGTGCGGAGAATCCGCAACTGGCGGACTGGCGCAAGTGGGCGGGCGTGCAACCGCCGACGAACAATGCTCCTCTCAGGAATGGAAAGGGGACACTGTATGAAGGTGGCACGCGTGTGCCGCTCATCTGGCGCTGGCCGGGGAAGATACCGGCTGGAGTGAGCAATGCTTCACTGGTGGGGCACATTGACTTTTACCCCACACTGATGTCGATGCTCGGTGAGGAAGTGCCTCCCGCGCAGAAGGTGGATGGCGTCAGCTACGCCCGTGTGCTGAAGGGTGAGGGGGATTTGAAGAGAGATCAGTTCTTCAACTACTTTCCGCATGGCGGTGTGGGGCGCGGGGGTGTGACGGTGAGGAAGGGTGCGCTGAAGCTGATCCGATGGTTTACGCCCACTGCGGAGGATCCTCTGCGTTACGAGCTGTATGACTTGGACCAGGACCTGGGCGAGGCGAACAATCTGGCAGCGAGCCTTCCGGAAAAGGTGAAGGAACTGGACCGTTTGATAGATGGCTTTCTGAAAGAGACAGAGGCGGATTACCCGCGTCCGAACCCGGCATACAAGGGGGTGGCCGAAGGGAGGCCACGCGGGGAGCGTCCTTGGGTGCCGAAGGGCTGCACTGCTACGGAGGGAGACGGGAAGCTCTTGGTGAAGAGTGAAACGCCGCGTGCCTTCCTGGGCGCTACCGGTCTGAAGCTGGCGGGGCCCGTGATGCTGTGTCTCGCAACGGAAAGTGCGGGAGGAAAGGGCAGGGTGCAGTGGCGAACGTCAGATCAGGAAACGTTTCCGGCGGAAGGACAGACGGTTGATCTGGAGTTTCCTGCCGGTGGAGGGGAAACGAGGGTGATGATCCCTGTGGAGGGGACGCTGGAGCACGTGCGTCTTTACTTGCCTGGGGGGGAGGCGCCATTCAGTCTGGACTGGGTGGAGATGAAGCCATCCTCCGGTGTCTCGAGACGCTGGGATTTTTGAAGGACGCTGCGTGGTGGTGAGGGTGTTTGTTTTTGCCCTTCCACGGTGCCTTGCCAGAGTAAGGCATGACGTCTGCTCTGCCTCATACTGAAACGATAGCTGCCATCTCTACCGCACTGGGTGAGGCGGCAGTGAGCGTGGTGCGTGTCTCTGGAGATGGTGCGCTGGCCGTAGTGCGTCAGTTGGCTGGAGATGGCATAGACAGGCTGGAGCCTCGGCGTGCCCGGGTGATGGCGCTGCGGGACAGGATGGGTGCGGTGCTGGATCGTGCCCTGGTCATCCGCTTCGTCGCCCCTGTGTCTTACACGGGCGAAGACGTGGTGGAGTTGCACTGCCACGGTGGGGTGCTGGTGACGCAAAAGGTGCTGGAGGCGCTGCTGGCTGCGGGAGCGCGTCCCGCAGAGCCGGGAGAGTTCACCCAACGTGCTTTTTTGAACGGCAAGATGGATCTGACGCAGGCGGAGGCGGTGATGGATCTCATTCAGGCGCAGTCTTCTCTGGCTCTGCGCGCGGCCAATGAGCAGCTGGAGGGCTTCATAGGCGAGGCCGTGTCGCAGATGCGGCAGGAACTCATCGAGGTGCTGGCGCATGTGGAGGCGTACATTGACTTCCCGGAGGAAGATATTTCACCGGACGTGGGGGAGGCGTTGCGCAGCCGGATCACTGCGGTGCGTGAGAAATGCGAACGGCTGCTCTCTACAAGCGAGCATGGCCGCATTTTGCGCCAAGGAGCACGCACTGTGATCTGCGGTGAGCCGAATGTGGGGAAGAGCAGCTTGCTGAATGTGCTTCTGGGCTTTGAGCGGGCCATCGTGAGCCCTGTGGCGGGTACGACGCGGGACACGATCGAGGAGGTAGTCCAGGTCCATGGCATTCCTCTGCGACTGGTGGACACGGCGGGCCTTCGGCAGGGCGGGGATGAACTGGAGCAGTTCGGCATGGAGAGGACGCAGCGGGAGATCGAACGGGCAGATTTGATCCTGGAGGTGGTGGATGGGAGTGTGCCGGCGGACGAAGCGAAGAGGGTGAAGCTTCCTGATGAGCTGGCGGGAAGGCGTGTTCTGATTCTCAACAAGGCTGACCTGGGCACGCATAGCAGTTGGAAGGTGGGGGTGCCACTTTCCTGCGCCACACGTGAGGGGCTGGATTTGCTGAGGGATGCGCTTGCTGAGGCGGTGATGCGCGGCGGGCAGTGGAGCATGGAGCATCCTGTGGCCATCAACGCACGGCACAAGGCCTGCCTGGAAAGGGTGCGCAGTGGACTCGTGGCGGCGCTGGACTGTCTGGAGAGAGAGGAGGCACCGGAGTTTACGGCGCTCGAGCTTCGTGAGGCCCTTCAGGCTCTAGGCGAAATCTCGGGCCGTGTTGACATTGAGGAGTTGCTGGACGTGGTGTTCAGCAGCTTCTGCATCGGCAAGTGAGTTTCGGGAGAAAGGTTAGGAAGAGGCGACGGGCACGGGTAGTGGAGAAAGGGGCACTTGAGGGTGCCAATCCTTCAGCGGGGCAGGGTCGCGCTTCTCACCCTGTTCCATGCAGAAAAGGGCGAAACGTTACCTGGGAAATGAAAAAAAGATTCTTTTTCTCGAAAGTAAGAGCGTTCCACATGATTTTTGTGGAACAGTCTATCGACGAAAAAGTCGGCGGAACAATCCGCGGATGCCGCCTTGTTCGGTTGTCGTCGGGGGCGGGGGAGCTGCTGCGGGTTCTTCCACTGGCTTGGCTTTGGGTGCCGCAGCGGCCACCTCTTCTTCATCCACGAGCAGAGCCCGTTTGGGTTCTTTGCTGGCGAGCAGGAGTGGGTCGTCGGGCGTGGCGTCCTCGTAGATGTCGTTAAACACACGTCTCACGATGGGAGCGGCCACCCGACCGCCGGAGACGGTTTCGCCCGGGCTGCCTTCGTAAACCACGGCGAAGGCGTAAACGGGGTTGTCGGCAGGGAGGAAACCAGTGAACCAGGCGAGGTTGCGGTTCTTGGAGGAGTCTTTATGGATCTCCCACTGGGCGGTGCCGGTTTTGCCTGCGATTTTTGCGTGCTTGATGCCTGCCGCCTGGCCAGTGCCGCCGCTGCCTGAGACGACCTCAATCATGCCGCGTACGACGGTGTCCCGTGCTTTGGGGTCGAGGTTGACTTCTCTGCGTGGCGCTGGTTCCCAGGCTTGGACTACGCGGTCATTGAGGTCCTGCACCTGGAGAACGAGGCGAGGTTGAGGCATGTATTTGCCGTCGGCCACGGTGGCCATGCACTGAGCGGCCTGGAGGGGGCTGCAAGTGACGATCTGGCCGATGGAGATGGAGCAGAGGATGCCGGGGAGGATTTTGTAGCCGTAGCGCTGCATGTAAAGGGAGTCGGTGGGGACGAGTCCTTTCTGCTCACCTCCGATGGGGATGCCGGTAGCTGAGCCAAACCCCATGCGCTGGGCCATGGCAATGATGTTGGCTGAACCGGTGGCCAGTCCCGCCTGGTAGAACCAAGTGTTGCAGGAGCGTTTGATGGCGGTGACGACGTTCATGGGGCCTTCGGAATCCTTGTTCCAGTTGCGGAAGACATCCCTGCCCAGGGTGAAGTAGGCATCACAACTGTAACTGGTGGTAGGTGACACTTTGCCGCTTTCCAGGGCGGCGAGGGCGGTGACGATTTTGAAGGTGGATGCGGGGTAGTAGGCACCTTGGAAGGCGCGGCCATACATGGGCTTTTTGGGGTCGTTGGACAGCTCTTTGTAACGGGGATCACTGATGCCGGGGATGAACTCGTTAAGGTCGAAGCCGGGGTTGGAGGCCATGGCCAGGATGTCGCCGTGGCGCACGTCCATGATGACCATGGCACCGCCGTTGGGGGCGTGGGCGCGCAAGGCGCTCTCGGCATAGCGCTGCATTTTGTAGTCGAGCGTGGTGACCACGTTGTGACCGGGGACGGGTTTGCGCAGGATTTCGTCATGCAGCAACTCGCCCGAGGGGCTGAAGAGAAGACTGATGGCACCGGGTGTGCCGCGAAGCTGTTCTTCAAAAGAAAGCTCGAGACCGGAGCGACCCATGGGTTCTTCGGTAAAGGGCTCACCCTCCACGATCTCCTTGGTAGGGAGAGGTTGGCGGCGGCCTGTGTAGCCTACGATGTGACAGGCGGTGGCACCCTGCGGATACTGACGCTGGTAGGTGGGGTGAAGCATGAGGCCCTTCTCGAGCAGGGGCTGCATCTTGCGCTGCTCCTCGGGTGAGAGTTCCACGTTCACCTCTCCATTGGTGGAGAAAATGAGGGGAAGCCACCGGCGGTGCTGGTAGTGGAGGAGGATGCGCTCATCTGGGAGGTTCCAGTTTTTGCCGAGTAGGGCATTGGTTTGTGCGATGCGTGACCGCGCGAACTCAAGGATGGTCTCTGGCGTGGCTGGGGTGAGCACGGGGAAGTTGAGCGCGGCGAAGTAAACGACGCGGTTCCTGGCAAAGGGCTTGCCGTGGCGGTCCACGATTTGACCTCGCGGAGCGGGAATCTCAAGCCGCAGCGTGCGAGCCTCCTTTTGAGTTTGCCATGAGGCGGAGAGTTCTTTTTTGGGCTTGGCTTTGGCCAGTTCTTCTGCGGGTGTAGGATCTACGGGTTCTGCCTTGAGAACGAGCTGGGGTTCATTCTCAGCTGCAGCCTGGCTGGCAAGCAAGACGAGAAGAAGGAATGGCTTGAGGGGCTGGCCTTTCATGGGCGTTCATCATGCCGTGTCGGCTGGTTGCGGTCAAGCGGACAGGGGCGGCTGGTCTGGGTGCAGGTGCGGGACGTTTTCTAACCTAGCCTGACTTGTTCATGAAAGTCGCAGTAGCGTTCCATGAATAAGTGAGGCTAGATGTTATTCAAGGAAGATGGTGCGAGTGGGTTCCATCTGGTATCGTGCAGCGTAGTGTGGTGAGGTGATGGGTTCAGGCTTGATCGAGATCGTTTACCGCAAGGGCATTCATGTGCCTGAGGCGGACTTGTGGCTGGACCCGCACTTTGGGGTGCGGCGCGCTTTTGTATCTCATGCTCATAGTGACCATGTGGCGCGGCATGAGGAGTCGTATTGTTCCGAGGTGACGGCTCTGCTGATGCGGGAGCGTTACCACTGGCCAAAGGAGCGGCTGCTGCGTGAGTTGCCGCTGCGTGAGCCGGTGAAGATGAATGGCTGGGAGCTGCGTCTGCTGCCAGCGGGCCATATCATTGGCTCGGCAATGCTGCACCTGACCCGCCTGAGGGACGGTGCCACGCTGCTTTACACCGGTGACTACAAACTGCGCCAAGGGCTGAGTTCTGAACGCTGCGAGCTGCTGGAGGCAGACACGCTGATCATGGAGACGACCTTTGGGCTGCCGGAGTTCCGCTTTCCGCCGACGGGTGAAACGGTGGTGAGGGTGCTCAAGTTCGTTACGGAGACACTGGAGGATGGGGGCATCCCGGTGCTGCTGGGTTACTCTTTGGGCAAGGCGCAGGAGGTTTTGTGCGCTCTGGCAGATCTCGGCGTGCCGGTGATGCTGCACAAAGCCGTGATGGAGATGACGGAGGTGGTGCGCCCGTTGCTCGGTCGCCTGCCAGAACTCAAGCCATTGGACGCTGCAAGTGCCAGAGGTCACGTGGTGGTCATTCCGCCAGGTGCGCTGAAGTCACCCGCAGTGCGCAAGCTGAAGAACTGCCGCACCGCCATGCTCTCAGGATGGGCGTTGCAGCCGGGTGCTCGGTACCGCTACCAGGTGGATGAAGCTTTTCCTCTAAGTGATCACGCCGATCACCCGGAGCTCCTGGAGACGGTGGCACTGGTGAAGCCCAAACGCGTTTACCTGGTGCATGGTTACACGCGAGAGTTCGCTGCAGAGTTGCGCTCCATGGGGTATGAGGCTTGGAGCCTGGAGATGAATGATCAGCTTGAGCTGGGTCTCGGTTCGCTGCGTGGCGGGCAGCTGGTGACAGCGGATGAGTCCGGGGCGGCAGGGGAAGGGAGCTTCTCCGCGTGGGTGGCTGCCTGCGCTGCGGCGGCGGATGAGTCATCGAGGTTGAAGAAGGTCTCTCTGTTGGCTGGTATGCTCTCTAGGCTGGAAAGTGATGAAGAGGTGCGAACGGCGGCGCGTTTCACTGCTGGGAGCACAGGGAAGATGCCTTTGCAGACGGGGTGGGCGGTGATCCGGCGCGCACTTCTGGAGCTCAGCGGCTTGAGTGAGGCGGAGTATCGCTCCATCTCCCGTTCTCAAGGTGACACTGGGAGGACGGCGTTTCTGGTGTTGCAGCGGAGTAAGCGGGCGGCTTCACCTTGCTCGCTGGCAGATGTGGAAGCGTTGTTTGAAGCCTTGCGTCGAGCTGGTGGTCAGATGGAGCGGGTGCGGTTGCTGAAGGAAATGCTAAGCAGGCTGGAGCCACTCACAGGAGCGTGGCTGGTGCGTCTCATCACGGGGGACTTGCGCATGGGTTCCAGGGAGGGGCTGGCGGAGGAGGCGGTGGCGGAGGCTTTCGGTCAGGCGGCAGATGCCGTGCGTGAGGCGCTGATGTTGCTTGGTGATCTGGGTGATACGGCGGTGCTGGCCCGGCAGGGAAGGCTGCGTGAAGCACGCCCGCAGTTGATGGTGCCTGTGAAGGTGATGCTCGCTTCTCCCGAAGAGACGGCGGGAGATGTCTGGAATCGTCTCACTGAGGCAGGCGAAAAGGAGGTGTGGTTGGAGGACAAGTATGATGGCATTCGGGCGCAGTTGCACCGCTCCGCTGGCGGCGTGGAGATCTTCACACGGGACCTCAAGCCCGTGGGGATGCAGTTCCCAGAGATCGTCACCCAGGCTGGGCTGCTGGACACGGAGTGCATTCTGGACGGTGAAATCATCGCGTACGCTGAGGATCGAAAGCTCTCGTTCTTTGACCTGCAAAAGCGGCTTGGGAGACGCGACCAGGCTGACCTTTTTCTTCCCAGCGAGGTCAGCGTGAAGTACGTGGTCTTTGATGTTTTGTGGTGCGTAGGTGAGTCTCTGATGGCGCGGACGCTGGCGGAGAGAAGGCAGGTGCTGGAAGGACTCAAACTCCCCGCAGGAATGGAGGCTATCGAAGTCACGAGGGTGACGGATGGGGAGCAGATTGAGGTGGCGTTCCATGCGGCACGACGTCGTGGAAATGAGGGTTTGATAGCCAAGGCCGCAGCCAGCGCCTACACGCCGGGTCGTCGCGGGAAAAGTTGGCTTAAGTTGAAGAAGGCCTTCGCCACTCTGGATGTGGTGGTGGTGAAAGCGGAGCAGGGGCATGGGAAGCGCAGTCATGTGCTCAGTGACTACACCTTTGCGGTGAGGGATGATGCCGGTGCGCTGAGGGTCATAGGCAAGGCTTACTCTGGCCTCACGGATGTGGAGATAGAAGAACTCACGGAGCACTTCACGGCGCAAACGATCGAGCAGAAGGGCCGAGTACGTACCGTGGTGCCAGACACGGTGCTTGAGATCGCGTTTGACTCCATCCAGCCCAGTCAGCGGCATGACAGTGGACTGGCCATGCGGTTTCCCCGGATCAAAGCCATCCGGAGAGACAAGACGACGGCAGAGATCGACACGCTGGAGCGTGCCCGGCGTTTGGCTGGGGTGCCATAGACGGGGGCGGTCTTTGCGTCACAGATTGCTGTTCACCACCTCGAGCGTAAGGCCGCAGCCGGCGCTCAGCACGCAGAAGGCGGGAGGGAAAGCCGCAGAGTGAAAGGGCTCGGTGAGGTCCACCACCACGTGCAAGGCGCAGTCCGTGCTCGTCTTGGAGAGGGTGGCGAAC
Organism: uncultured Verrucomicrobiaceae bacterium; assembly: GCA_964538625.1. Classification (GTDB taxonomy): domain Bacteria; phylum Verrucomicrobiota; class Verrucomicrobiia; order Verrucomicrobiales; family Verrucomicrobiaceae; genus JAEUHM01. The sequence continues at coordinate 37,144 of CAZIGH010000023.1, read as the reverse complement.
TTGCGTTTGTGTTTCTTGAGCACTGCGGTGGCGTGGTCAATCCACTCGGGCCAGGGTAGCGGCTCCTGGGGCCCAAGCTCCATGATCCACACATTTTCCAGATGCTTGACCGGCTGGAACAGAGGCGCAGCCTTGCGGTCCGGGCGGTTGCAGCGGACAAGGGCGTGGTGGACGAGAGGGTGCGAGTTCATTCGGGAATGACTGCGGAGATGCACCCGCGCCCAAGCGTCGTCAATGGCAAAGCGCCCCATGCACTTCCTTTGCAATAGGGTTTACGACCGAGGAAGCACGGCTAACCTGCGCCCCATGCTGAACTACATCTGGGCATTTCTTCTCGTGAGCGGGCTGCTGGTGGCTGGCCTTCTCGGGCGGCTCAGTGGTGACGGCGGTGTGGTGGACCTGGCTCTCAAGAGTACCAAGAGCGCCGTCATGGATATCGCCCTGCCGCTGGCGGGCATGATGATGTTCTGGCTGGGACTGCTGAGGGTCATGGAGAAGGCGGGTGTGCTGGAGGGTCTCACCCGGCTGCTGACGCCGCTGATGCGCCGACTCTTTCCCGAGGTGCCCACGGGGCACCCTGCACAAAGCGCTATGGTGATGAATCTGGGTGCCACCATGCTGGGCCTTGGAAACAGTGCAACTCCGCTGGGTCTGAAGGCCATGGGTCACCTGCAGGAACTCAACCCGCTCAAGTCCGCACCCAGCAATGCGATGTGCGTGTTTCTGGCGCTGAACACGGCGGGCTTTTCGCTCATCCCTACCTCATCCATCACCTACCTGACTGCCGCCGGTGTGAGCGAACCCTATCGTGTGATACTGCCCACCATTCTCGCCACCTTTTTCGCGGCGCTGGTGGGCGTGATGGCTGCGCTGGCCTACGGGAGGATGAAGGTGTTTGCCGCGAGGGAGGATGGAGGTGAAGTGGTCCATGAGCGGACGACGGATGAAGCAGTGAAGCGTCCGCTAAGCGCAGGGGCAAAGGCTTGTCTCATCCTGGTGGCGGGCCTGTTTGCGGTGGTGGTGACATTGGAGTTGGGGCCGCCTTCTTGGCGTGAGACGCTACTTCGTGGCACCGGGATGGAGAACCTGGTAGCCGAGGCGGGGCGGGCAAAAGCTGCCAGTGCCGCTACCGCATCAGGCGCGGTGGCAGACTCCGCCTCCACGTGGAGAAGTCTCTTCAACGGCCTGAGCGGCCTAGCCATACCGGCCATTCTGCTCGCTGCCATCTGCGTGGCACTGGCCCGCGGCGTGAAAGTGTATGAAGAGTTTGTGGAAGGGGCGAAGGAGGGCTTTTCCGTGGCCACACGCATCATGCCCTTCCTGGTGGCCATGCTTGCAGCGCTGGCCTTGTTCCGCGGCTCCGGCATGTTGTTGCTTATTGGTTATGCGTTGAGTCCGGTCTTGAGTTTCCTCGGCTTTCCCGTGGATCTGCTGCCGCTGGCACTCATGCGACCGTTGAGCGGCTCCGGTAGTTTGGGCATCCTCAATGACATTCTGACTCAGCCCGGCTTGAGCGACCAGATCAAGTTCACCGCTGCTATCCTCTACGGCTCCACGGAGACGACGTTTTATGTCATCGCAGTTTACTTTGGCTCGGTGGGCATCCGGCGTGTGCGCCACGCTCTGGCTGCTGGTCTCACCGCTGACCTAGCCGGCATGACGGCCGCTGTGATCTTCGGCAAGCTGCTCTTTGGTTGATTCTTTCACTCCATGTCTTTCAAGCCCAAAAAATCCCTCGGTCAGAACTTTCTCACAGACGAAGGCGTCTCGCGCTGGATCACCGATCAGGTGGAGCCGCAGCAGGCAGAGCTGGTGATGGAGATAGGCCCTGGACAGGGGGCGCTCACCGTGCACCTAGCGGAGCGCTGCCGACGTCTCATACTGGTGGAGAAGGACAATGAGCTGGCACCAAAGCTGGCAGATCGGTTTTCCAGTCAGCCGCACATTACGGTTTTGCATCAAGATGCCACCCGGCTGGACCTGCGCCCCTACTACCAGTACGGCGAGGTGCGCATCATAGGCAACCTGCCGTATTCAGTGGGCGGAGAGGTGTTGAAGAACGTGCTCACGCCGCCCACACCGGTGCGCATGGCTGTCTTCATGTTGCAAAAGGAGGTTTGTGACCGCCTCACTGCGAAGGTGGGAGACGATGCCTTTGGTGGGTTGAGCCTGCTCGTCCAGCAAGACTGGGAGGTGGAGATGCTGCGCATTATCCCGCCGGATGTCTTCAAGCCCAGGCCAAAGGTGGACTCGGCAGTGATCCGGCTCACGCCGCGGCGACCCGGCTCGCTGCCCGTGTATGACAGGGCTTTGTTCGACCGGCTGGTAAGGATGGGCTTCAGCCAGCGGCGCAAGCAGTTGAAGAATCTGCTGCCGGAAGCGCCCCACGGTGGCTGGGATGCACTGGTGACGCATCTGGGGGTTAGCGCCACCACCAGGGCAGAAGAGCTGTCCCTTGAGCAATGGGTAGGCATCGCCCGCTGGTATGAGGGTCGCACGGGTAAGCCTGACGCAGGCCAGAAAGCCACTGAGATGTTCGACGTGGTGGATGAAAACAACGTCGTAACCGGCCAGGAACAGCGTGGAAAAGTGCACGCTCTGGGGCTGCGGCATCGGGCCGTGCACGTCTTCGCCATCAACAAGCGCGGTGACGTTTACCTTCAAAAACGCAGTCATCTGAAGGATGTGCATCCTCTGACATGGGACAGCAGCGCGGCGGGTCACCTGGATGTGGGTGAATCCTATGCGGAGTGTGCCGTGAGGGAGGTGAGGGAGGAGATGGGCATTCAAGTGGCCGTCACTGAAAAGGCGGCGGACATCCCTGCCACCGAACGAACGGGCATGGAGTTTGTGGAACTGCACCTTGTTCATCACAGCGGCCCGGTGAAGTTCGCACCGGAGGAGATTGATTGCGGCGAGTGGTTCCCCGTGGATGTCATCGATCAGTGGGTGGCCGCTCGGCCCCAGGACTTCGCGAGCGGCTTTATCGAGTGCTGGAAAACTTGGCGGGCCGTGGACCAGACGTCCCCTGGCAGCCCCTAGAGATCGACCCCAAACGGGCAGTGGATTCTGGCAGAACTCTCAGACAGAATGTCGGTGAACGACCGTTTGGAAACGTCCCACCATGAAGACCCTTACCCTGGCATTTTTGATAGGCAGCAGCAGCGTAGCATTTGCCGAGTTGGAGCTTGCACGGCTATTCTCAGACCATGCCGTGCTTCAGCAGGACAAAGAAGTGCCTGTATGGGGCTGGGCGCGGGCGGGTGAGAAGGTGGAGGCGGCGCTGGCTGGCCAGAAGGCCGAAACGGTAGCCGACAAGGATGGGCGCTGGATGGTCAAGTTTTCCAAACTCAAGGCCGGTGGACCGCATGAACTCACGGTGAAAGGTGACGGTGCAAGCATCACTGTGAAAGACGTACTGGTGGGAGAAGTGTGGCTTGGCTCAGGGCAGTCAAACATGGCCATGACGGTGAGTCGCGCCCGAGACTTCCAGACTGAGCAAAAGGCGGCGACTTTTCCCCAGATTCGTATGTTCACTGTGGGTGGCGGTATCTCCAGGACGTCTCGTCGGGATTGTGAGGGCAAGTGGGTGGTCTGTTCACCGGAATCAGTGGGCACGTTCTCAGCCACGGCTTACTTCTTTGGCCGCGAAGTGCATACCAAACTGAAGGTACCGGTGGGCTTGATCAACTCCTCCGTGGGTGGCACTCCCATTGAGTCTTGGGTGGATGCAGAGGCACAGAAGGCTGTTCCGGAACTAGCGCCACTGCTTGAAGAGATCCGCTCCGCACCCTTCGACGCAGCTGCCGCGCAGTCCGCGTACGAGAAAGAAAAGGCGGAACACGCCGCCAAGGTGAGAGAGGCCCGGGCGCTGGGCAAGCCCACGCCCCGGCCGCCGCGGGACCCCGTGGCTCTGAATGAGCGGAAACGTGACATCGGCGGACTCTTCAATGGCAAGATCGCGCCGCTCATTCCCTACGCCTTGCGGGGATTCCTCTGGTATCAGGGAGAAGCCAACAGCGTCCCCGAACGAGCGCCCTACTACGGGCACTCGCTTCAGCTTCTTGTGAAGGACTGGCGGCAGCGCTGGGGTGCCGAGGACACGCCCTTCGCCTGGGTGCAGCTGCCCAACTTCGAGAGTCGGGGGGATGGCTGGTGCCTCGTGCGCGAGGGTATGTTGCACTCGCTCAAACTGCCAAACACTGGCATGGCGGTCACCATCGACATCGGCGATAACAAGGACGTGCATCCCGTCAACAAGCAGGACGTGGGCAGGAGGCTGGCCCAGTGGGCTCTCGGCAGCGTATATGGTCATGAGGTAGCCGTTAGCGGCCCTTGCTACGTGAAGCATGAAATCCTGGGTCCCCACGTGGTGGTGAAGATGTCACACACGGATGGTGGTTTGGTGGGCAAGCATGAACTCAAGGGTTTTGTCATTTGTGGTGAAGACCGCCAGTGGAAGCCCGCCGAGGTGAAGATAGACGGTGCCAAGCTCTTCATCTCCAGTCCCGAGGTGCCGCGGCCCGTAGCGGTTCGTTATGCATGGGCTGAGGTGCCCGTGGTTTCGCTGTGGAATGGTGCCGGACTTCCCGCTTCTCCATTCCGCACGGATGACTTTCCCATGCCGTCGAAAGAAGAGATTCGCCGTGCCGTCATAGCTGGCTCGAAAAAGCAGCCACAGAAGGAGTAGCGCGCGCCTACTCGCTCATGCTGAGCACGATGGCGATGGCTATCAGCGCCGCTAGCGTCACCAGCGCGATTTTGATCCAGCTCAGAGGATACTCACCGTTGATCTGGCCCGTGACGCCGTTCACGATGACTTGGTAGTTCTTTGTGCCGTACGTGTACGTGAGCAACCACACGGGTAGAAGCACGTGCTTGAAGGTCTGACCGCTGTATTGGGTGACCACCTGAAGGTTTCGGTAAGTGTCACCCGGCACCGCGTTGCCACAGAGACTTCGCATGGCGGCCTCCATGCTGGAGTGGGATGCTTGCGCTGCGGCGCGAAGATCGATCTGATACTGCTCCACGACCCAGCCCGTCAGGTAACCGGGGTCGTAAGGCACGAGCTGCGAGGTCGTGGGGAAGGAACCCACCTTTTCGAGCAGAGCGGGGTGCACTCCACGAGAGGCAGGCACCAGCAAGTCATCAAAGAAATGATCTAGCGAACCGCTCGCCCATGACCAGCGCACGTGGCGTTGGGTTTTCCCCTCTCGGTCCCGGGTGTAATAGTATTCACCGGACTCCGCCTGCCAGTCGGCGTGCACCTGCGCGTCAAACGTCCAGTAAGGCAGGTAAATGCCGTGAAGCGTATCCGTCAGGGCCTTCTGCCCCAGCTTATTGGGGGCAAACCAGTGGCTTCCATACCAGCGCCGGATGTCTTCCCGCACCTTGGTCTGCGGGATGAGGAATGGGATAAGGCTTCCGGGACGCACCGGTGCCTTGAGGTCATCCACGTCCAGCAGGGCAGGGGAACCGCAGAAGTCACAGCTCTGGGACACCCGCGCCGGGTCGAACACGGAAATCGCACGGCAGGACTGGCAGCGCACGGTTTTGCGAGCCACCTGCCAGCCTTCATCTTCCGGCGTTAGCTTATTCAGCGCCTCCAGCAAGTCATTCTCCTTGACCGCCTGAAAGTCATTCGCCAGCTCGGCTTCGGATACGGTGCCACAGTAGGGGCAGACCAGCATCTGCTTGGACGGGGTCCACACTGCCTCGGCACCACATGCCTTGCAGTTGAACTTGGTCAGTGCCGTGAACTCCAGGTCCGCCATCCTTTTGGGTGTGGATTCTCGTCGGGATTTGCCGTGGGAGACACAGCCGAGTTATTTGGCGAGGAACTCGTCCAGAGCCGCCTTGGTGATGCGGTAGGCGGAGCCGATCTTCTTGGCCTTGATGTCCCCGGCTTCGATGGCGGACAGCACATCCTCTTCCGTCACTCCCAGCGTCTGCGCCACCTGACCCGGAGTGAGAATGTCCGCAGCTGCTGCGGGCACCGCCGCAGGAGCCGCTCCTGGCAGTGGCGGAGGTGAACCCGCCGCAGGTGCCGCGCCGAAAACGCCGTCCTTCATCATCTGACTCGCCATGCCGAATCCCATGGCTATCTCCGCCGCCGTGCCGCCCACTCCGCCGCCGCCCTTTGCCATGCCCTCGGCCATCTGGAACTTCACGTAGTCGTTGAGATTCCCAATGGCGGACATGCTGCTGCGTTTGTCGATCGCGGCCTCCACCTCCGGCGGCACACTGGCGTTTTCGAGAATGAAGCTGGTGATCTCAATGCCGTACTTGCTCACTGTCTGCGGGTTGATGAGCGGCAGCAGCGCCTCACCCAGTTCGGTGTAGCGGGTGGCAAGGTCCAGCACTGGAATCTTTGCTGAAGCAACTGCGTCGGTGAACACGCTGACGATGCGGGAGCGCATCGTGTCTGCAAACTCGTCGAGTCTGAAGTGATGGTCTGACCCCGCTACCTCCTTCAGGAACACTTTCACGTCCACCACCTTGAAGTCAAAGGTGCCAAAGGCGCGCACACGGACGATCCCGAAGTCCTGATCCCTCATCATGATGGGGTTGCTCGTGCCCCACTTGTTGCCGGTGAAGAGCCGCGTGTTGACGAAGTAAATGTCCGCCTTGAACGGCGAGTTAAAGCCATACTTCCAGCCCTTCAGTGTGGAGAGGATAGGAATGTTGTCCGTGACAAGACTGTATTTCCCCGGCCCAAACGTATCGCCAAACTGGCCCAGATAAATAAACTGCGCCGTTTGCGATTCCCGGCAAATGAGCTGCGCACCGTTCTTGATCTCCTTGTCCTCATCCGGGAAGCGCCAGCTCAGCGTGTCGCGACTGTCATCGGTCCATTCGATGATTTCGAGGAACTGTCCTTTGAGATAGTTGAGCAGAGCCATGGCGGGGAAGGAAGAGTGTAGGGTTCGATGAAGAGGGGAGTGAGCCTGCACCGACTCACCTGCCGGGAAGTGTAGAGTCCCACCTGAAAGACTGCGAGAAGAAATCTGTGGCGAAAGTGGAATGCCCAGTCGGCCCCCAAGCGACCCGCCCAGTGCCTCTGCTCTGGCACCCAATGTGGTGAGTGGGCGGGCGCTATCCTGAACGATTTACTGGCGTGTGGTGACCTCGTGAAAGCGCGCCTCGTAGTCCGGATGGTTCGTGCCCATCAGGCGGTCCCAGACATTGAAGTAGAGGCCGTAGTTCCCGCGCATTTTCTCGTGATGCTGGACGTGGTTTGTGGGGGTGTTCAGGATGCTGCCCAGCCAGGTGCGCATGAGCCAACGGGGGAAGTATTCGTAACCCGTGTGGCCCAGGACATTGAAGAAGATCTGCCAGATCATGAAGGCGAAGAAGGCCAGCGGATGCATCGGTACAGTGAAAACCAGAAGCGGGAAGATGCCGGCCTGCACTGCGGCCTCCAACGGTGAAAAGGAGTAGGCAGCCCACGGGCTGGGATTGGTGCTCTCATGATGCACGCGGTGGAAATACTTGAAAAGGCGGCGGTGGTGCATGAGGCGGTGCGTCCAGTAAAACCAAGTGTCATGCACGATGATCGCGATGCCGATGCTGGCGAAGAACCAGCCCCAGCCGTAAGCGTCGATCTTCATGTACATCTGCCAGCCCCAGGCGCGGCCAGCCAGAATGGTCGCCGTGCCTACTAGGCCGTAAACCAGCGCGGTGAGCAGTGACCAGCCCATCTCCCTTCGTACATCGGCGGCTGACGGTTCCCTCTGGATGATCTTGCGTCGCCACCAGCGGCGCTTGAAGACGACATACGCCAGGAGCCAAGCCACTCCTGCCGCCAGGGCGTAACGTAACCAATTCTCCGCAGCTATACCCATGAGCAGCGATGCGGACTTCTGCCAGCCAAGCGAGGCGGTGAGGTCGAGAGCCATGAGCGGGATGATCCCTCGTTTTCTTGCTAATGCAATTGTCGATTGAGATGGAGGTTCGCAGGGGTTCTCGGTCGGAAAAGGCCTGTGCGGATTAGAGGAAGTCGTGAGACTTCCAAGGGAGAGGGGATGATTTTGGAGAGGTGGCTCGTCGGGGAAGGGCAAACTCACGTTTGCTTCTACGGGTGATGGCGTTTGCGTGGGGAGTAGAGGAAGT
>CAZIGH010000023.1:0-28932 GCA_964538625.1 uncultured Verrucomicrobiaceae bacterium | reverse complement strand
ACGGGTGATGGCGTTTGCGTGGGGAGTAGAGGAAGTCGTGAGACTTCCAAGGGAGGGGGGATGATTTTGGAGAGGGGACTCGTCGGGGAAGGGCAAACTTACGTTTGCTTCTACGGGTGATGGCGTTTGCGTGGGGAGTAGAGGAAGTCGTGAGACTTCCAAGGGAGGGGGGATGATTTTGGAGAGGGGACTCGTCGGGGAAGGGCAAACTTACGTTTGCTTCTACGGGTGATGGCGTTTGCGTGGGGAGTAGAGGAAGTGGTGAGACTTCCAAGGGAGAGGGGATGATTTTGGAGAGGGGGTTCGTCGGGGAAGGGGCAAACTCACGTTTGCTTCTACGGGTGGTTCGTCGGGGAAGGGGCAAACTTACGTCTGCTTAAACTGGGCGACGAGGGCGCTGAGGGTTTGCTTGGCGTCTCCGTAGATCATGCGGCAGTTGGGGCGAAAGAAGAGGGCATTCTCGAGGCCGGAGAAGCCGGCGCCTTTGCCGCGTTTGAGCGCGAAGACGGTGCGTGCTTCATGGACGTTGATGATGGGCATGCCGTAGATGGGGCTGCTTTTGTCTTCCAGTGCGGCTGGGTTCACTACGTCGTTGGCACCGATGACGATGGCCACATCCACCTGTGCGAGTGTGGGATTAACGGCATCCATTTCACAGAGCTGCTCATAGGGCACGTCTGCTTCTGCAAGCAGGACGTTCATGTGGCCGGGCATTCTGCCTGCGACGGGGTGAATAGCGTAGCGGACTTCTGCTCCTTTGTCTTCTAGCAGTTGGCCGAGTTCCTTCACGACGTGCTGGGCCTGTGCCACGGCCATGCCGTAGCCGGGCACGATGACGACACTGCTTGCGGCTTCGAGGACGTAGTAGGCGTCTTCTACGCTGATGCCTTTCATTTCGCCGGACACGGCAGAGCCGCCGCCAGTTGCGTCTGAGCCGAAACCTCCAAAGAGCACGTTGCCAAGCGTGCGGTTCATGGCTTTGCACATGATGATGGTGAGGATGAGGCCGCTGGCTCCGACGAGGCATCCTGCGACGATGAGGACGTTGTTGAGAACGACGAATCCTGCCGCTGAACCTGCGATGCCGGAGAGTGAGTTCAGGAGGGAGATGACGACGGGCATGTCTCCCCCGCCGATGGGGATGACGCCGAGCCAGCCGAGGATAAGTGCGCCGAGAACGACGACGTAGAAGAGCGCGGTCCATGCGGGTGCGTCTGCCAGGAGCCAGACGAGGCCTGAGAGCAGGATGGTGGCGACGAGGGCGAGGTTGAGTGCTTTCTGCCCGGGGAAGAGGGTGGGCTTGCCGCTCATGCGGCCGGAGAGCTTGGCCCAGGCGACGATGCTGCCGGTGAAGGTGAGCGCACCGATGACGACGGTGAAGAAGATGGCCGCCATGACGAACCAGCTTGGCACTTCGGGATGCTCTTTGAGGTATTCTGCCCAACCGATGGCGAGCACGCGATCATACTCTGCCCAGCCGACGAGCAGGGAGGCTAGGCCGCCGAAGCCGTTGAAGAGGGCGACGAGTTCCGGCATGCCGGTCATTTCGGCCTTCTTGGCCCACACGGCACCAATGGCACTGCCGGCGAGCAGGCCGATGATGATCCAGGTGAAGGAGAGGATGTGCTGGTCCAGAAGGGTGGCGATGACGGCGAGCAACATGCCTGACGAGGAGATGATGTTTCCCCGCCGGGCAGTGTCCACGCGTCCGAGCATTTTGATGCCGAAGATGAACAGCACTGAGGCTGCGATGTAACAGAGATTGATGAAGAGACTCATGAGGAGGGCTTGTCCTTGCTGTCCGCTTTGCTTTTGAACATGGCCAGCATTCGGTCGGTGATGAGGTAGCCGCCGATGACATTGATGGTGGCCAGTACGAGTGCGCCGAAGCCGAGCCACTGGGCGAGTGAGCCGTCCCCGAGTCCGGTGGCTACCAGTGCTCCGACGATGGTGATGCCGGAGATGGCGTTGGAGCCGGACATGAGTGGCGTGTGGAGCTGGGCGGGGACTTTGGAGATGAGTTCAAACCCGAGGAACACGGCGAGGGTGAAGGTGAAAAGGAGCAGTACGAGTTCCATGTCGATAGAGACGGGGTCAGGGGTTGGAGCGGAAGCGCGGATGAATGACGGCTCCCTGATGGGTGAGCAGGCAGCCTTTGAGAATTTCGTCTTCCAGCCGCCAGTGAAAGGTGGAGGAGGAGCTGTCCCAGAAGTGCTCGATGAAGTTGGCTACGTTGGCACCGAACATTTGGCTGGCGTGCTGGGCTACGCGGCCTTCCAGGCAGGCGTGTCCAATGAGCGTGACACCGCCCGGGGTGGTGACTTCTTGGTTGAGAACGGTGCCTTCCACATTGCCTCCGGTTTCGGCGGCGAGGTCCACGATGACGCTGCCTGGTTTCATGCCCGCTACCATGTCCGCAGTGACGAGTGTGGGGGCGGGTTTGCCGAAGAGTTTCGCGGTGGTGACGACGATGTCACTTTGCGCGCAGACTTTGGCCATGGCCTGACGCTGGAGCTCGAGCTGTTCGGGGGTGAGTTCTTTGGCGTAACCCTGCTCGGTCTGGCCGGTTTCACCGAGGTCTATCTTTACAAACTTGGCTCCGAGGGACTTCACCTGCTCTTCTACCACGGGGCGGGTGTCAAAGGCCTCGACTCTGGCTCCCAGACGACGCGCGGTAGCGATGGCCTGCAAGCCTGCCACGCCGACGCCGATGACGAAGACTTTCGCCGGGGAGAGGGTGCCTGCGGGCGTCATCATCATGGGCAGAATGCGGTTCAGCCGGTTTGCAGCGTGGACTATGGCTACGTAACCGGCTAGATTCGCCTGTGAGCTGAGGACATCCATCTTCTGGGCGAGTGTGGTGCGCGGGATGAGTTCCAGGCTGACGAGGTTGACGCTGTCTGCGGCGGCCTGCTGGAGGAGATCTGTCTGATGAAAGGGGTCCAGCAGGCTGAGGTGCAGCACGCCGGGCTTTAAGCCTTTCAGGTCAGCAGGGCGCGGCGGCCTGACGCGCACGATGATGTCTGCCTCTGCGTGGGCGTTGCCTATCTCAGCTCCTGCCCTGGAGTAGGCTTCATCCGGGTGGGAGGACTTGAGTCCGAGTCCGGACTCGACGGTGACTTTGAAACCGAGAGAGACGAGTTTTTTCGTCGCCGCCGGATCGAGCGCCGCACGGCACTCGCTGTCCAGATGTTCCAGTGGGGCAAAGACACGCATAGGAAAGCGGGGTCCGGGCCTTGTGCCGAACCTGGTGAGATAGTGTCGGCTCTCGTCTTAAAACGCAAGCATTCCGCACGGCAGACTGATACAAAAGTTCGTCCGCCGTTTCACCGCCATTCGTGCTTGGGGTAGCGCCCCTTGAGCTGGGTGCGCACGGCGGGGTAGCCTTCTCTCCAGAAGCGCCCTAGGTCGCCGGTGGTCTGGATGGGGCGCTGGGCGGGGCTGAGGAGATGCACGACGACGCTGACGCGCTGGTCGGCTATCTTGGGGTTTTCATTCACGTCGTAAAGATGCTGGAGGACGACGGAGATGCTGGGTGGCTGCTTTTCATCGTAAGTCACCTTGGCGGTGCGGTCCTTCTTCAGGGGAATGCGCTCGGGTGCATAGCGGTCCAGAAGGTCCCGCTGCATGGGGCTGAGCCACTGGTGGAGTGCGGGGAAGACGTCCTTGTCCTTGAGCTGGCGGTAGGCGATGCAGCCGTGGCAGATCTGCTCGATGAGGAGGCGGCGGTCGTCCTCGGTGATGGGGGGCAGCTCTAGCTCGGGCATCCACCGGGAGAGGCAGTTGACTCGTGCGATGAACTGGTCTGCGCGCTCGCCCCAGCCCTCGAGCTTGAGGCGACCGGCCATGACTTCATCTGCCAGCAGGGAGGCGGCCACGGTGTGGTCCGGCTCGCCGCGCTCTCTGGCGGTGAGGACGAGATCCCGGAAGCGGGTGATCTCTTGGTTGATGACGCGTTTTTGCTGGGCGTCATAAAGGGCGCGCTTTTCGGTGATGAAGTCGGCTGGGTACATCTCCCGCAGCCACTCTTCCTCGATGCGCGTCACGTTATTGAGCTGCACCTGGAGGGCTTTTCCCTGCACTTCTATGGCTTCGGCAGCCACGAGCATTTTGGGTGCCTTGATGTGGGGGTCCTTGAGATGGCCACGGTTGCCACCGGTAAGCTGATACACGCGGCTTCCGGGGGAGGTCTCAGCACCGACGTGGTCGCTGAAGGCGGCGAGGAGGGTCTTGGCAAGCGAGATGCCTGGGGCAGGGGCACGTTCGTTTTTCAACCCGATGCGGTGGGCTAGGCGGAGGAACTGATCCGCAGCCTTTGCCGCTTCTCGTGCGGCCATGCCGTGGATGCCGAGTGGGCGACATGCCGCTGCATCAAACCGCAGGTCATTGGCTTTGTAGAAGGCGCGGAGCTGGGCCTGGAACTCGCTGATGTCTTCTTTCTCCCAAAAGTCTTCGTTCCCGCGGTGGGATTGTTTTTGGCTGGCGGTGAGGATTTCTCTTCCCTGAGCTATGGCGGCGCACACGGCGGCGTCTTCCAGGCAACCGTGCTCAGCGGCGGCGAGCAGCATGCGTGCGAAGCGCGGCTCCAGGGGGAAGGCGCTCATTTTGACGCCCAGGGGGGTGATGCCGTTGTGGTTGTCCACGGCTCCGAGGTCATGCAGCAGTCTCTCGGCACGCTCCAGGGCGTTGGGCAGCGGCGGCTCGAACCAGGTGATGTGGAGCTTGGCCCGCTCGGCGGCCACGCGTGTGGCCAGCACGGTCTCACTGAGCTCCAGGCGGTGGATTTCTGGTGCTTCACACTCGGCGCGGTGCAGGTGCTCTCGCTCTGCCCACAGGCGCACGGCGATGCCCGGCCCAAGCCGCCCCGCGCGCCCGGTCCGCTGCTCTGCGGAGGCGCGTGAGATGCGCTGTACGGTGAGGGTGTTGATGCCGCGCCGGGCGTCGTAGCCGGCCATGCGAGCAAGCCCGCTGTCCACCACGGCGCGAATGCCTTCGATGGTGAGGGAGGTTTCTGCCACGTTGGTGCTGACGATGATGCGGCGCTGGGGGCCTGGTGTGACTGCTGCGTCCTGCTCCTGTGGGGAGAGTTCGCCGTGCAGGGCCACGACGCGCATGTTACGGGTGAAGCTGCGCCCGTTGAGAGCGGTGATGGTCTTGCGTATCTCATGTCCGCCCGGCATGAAAACCAGGATGTCTCCGCTGAACTGGGGCTCGCGGATGAGGTCCTCACAGGCGCGGGCGGCCTGCTCCCAAATGGGTTCCACTTCGCCAATCTTGCTCCGCGCGGGAGCCTGATAACGTACCTCTACGGGGAAGGTCCGCCCCTCGGACTCAAAGAGGCATGAGGGCTGAAGGTAATCCACCAGCGGCCCGGGCACCAGCGTGGCGGACATGACGATGATTTTGAGGTCTGGACGGCGTGCCTTTTGCAAGGCCCGCGCCCAGGCCAGGCAGAGGTCACCGTCGATATGCCGTTCATGGAACTCGTCGATGATGAGGCAGCCTACTTTTTTGAGATCTGGGTCTTCGATCAGCAGCCGGAGAAACACGCCCTCTGTGACGTAGAGAATGCGCGTGTCCCGGGACGAGACGTTGTCAAAACGCACCTGGTAGCCCACCTCTGCGCCCAGCCGCACGCCGCGCTCATTGGCGACGCGCTGGGCCAGCATGCGTGCGGCGATGCGGCGCGGCTGTAGGACGTAGATGCGCTGGTCTGGGGTCAGCACTCCGGAGTCGAGCACAAACTTGGGCACCTGCGTGGACTTGCCGGAGCCTGTGGGGGCCTTGATGAGGAGATTGGGCGTGGAAGCATCTCGCAAGGCAGCGGTGAGCGACTGGCGGATTTCTTGGATGGGCAGGGAGTCAGGCGAAGGCACGGCGGAAAAAGGTGCAGCCTAGCACACTGAGAGCGCATGACCAGCTGTTGGAACTGGCTAGATGGATTCACGAGTTCCCGCAGCACCGCCCATCGACCGAGCCTAACAAGGATGCCCGAGGCAGTTGCCCGTCTCATTGAGGAGGTGGCGGTGAGAGAGGGATTCGAACCCTCGGTAGCGGATAAGGCTACGCATCTTTAGCAAAGATGTGCTTTCGACCACTCAGCCATCTCACCAATCACAGTCTCGGACCCCGGGATCGGGGGCAAACCTGATACGCAGAGTGTAGGGCTGAGCTTGCGAGGGTCAAGGGAAAGGTTCACTCGGCGTGAGCTTTCGCACAGTGCGGGGGGCGGCACTGGAGAGGCGGGAGACTTGTTCGCAGTCAGCGCCCTGGAGATCGCCGCTCCGAGGGGGAAGAGCATCCTGGTGAGCAGGGCACCTAGAGCATGTAGCCGAGGTCAGGCTGAGGGCATCGTTTTCAGGCTGTTTGTAGGGCGGTCGGGCTTGTCCGGGTTCCGAAGCAACAAACCTGCCTCCGCGAAAAACTTCACCGCTTCATCACGAATGGTTTCCCGTGTGTTGGGCGCATATCGAACCCCATCGTTCTCCGCGATGAAATCAATAATAGGCGTGATGCCCCGTAAAGGGCTTTCCGCTTCTGTCCATCCCTTTTCCGGGCCAAGATCAAGGGGAGCCAAAAGGCTGTACGCAGCGACTTCGTTCCGTTGTCTTGGCCCGAACTGCAAGGCTGTAAGAACTTCAATCGCTTCGGCGAGTCTCTGTTTTCTGGTGGCGCTTTTGCGGTCGGGTTTTTTGGATGCCATGAAGGTGATGCTCTACAAGTTGGTCCAGTTCTTCTTGGGAAATGTCGGGACGTGGAAGGGCTTTCCCCATCGCCTCCAGTGTAGCACGGTCGGGGTAAGCCAGCTTGCGTAAAAACTCTCTCCCTGCCGCCGATAAGGCGGTGATGGACGTGGTCTCCAATGCCTTTCGGCTGGGTGGGGTTTTGTGACTGCACGTCGTGTATCGCGACATCTACCTTGCAGACCTCAAGTCTCCAATGCCTTCGGCTGGGTGGGGTTTTGTGACAAACTTCCTCGTTTCATCCATTTTGAATAGGTGTCGGTTGTCTCCAATGCCTTTCGGCTGGGTGGGGTTTTGTGACGTCGGAGCGGACGGCGGATGCTTCGAGGCTGCGCTGCGGTCTCCAATGCCTTTCGGCTGGGTGGGGTTTTGTGACGCGTGGCTTCCGGGGCTATGGCTCCCAGTCACGGCAGGTCTCCAATGCCTTTCGGCTGGGTGGGGTTTTGTGACTCGTCAAGCTTTTCCGTGTCTTCTTCGCCCGCTGATATGTGTCTCCAATGCCTTTCGGCTGGGTGGGGTTTTCTGACCTGGCCACTGGGATGCGGATCGCAGGCAGTGGTGGGTGGGGTCTCCAATGCCTTTCGGCTGGGTGGGGTTTTCTGACAGGCCGGAAAACCAGCCAAACCGAAAGACACAGTGAGTGTGTCTCCAATGCCTTTCGGCTGGGTGGGGTTTTCTGACGTAACTAAGGAGCGCATAATCTATGGCACCGCCCGCCTAGGTCTCCAATGCCTTTCGGCTGGGTGGGGTTTTCTGACGCATTGCCTCTGTCTTAGAGGGGCAGGGCATCATCAAGTCTCCAATGCCTTTCGGCTGGGTGGGGTTTTCTGACGCGCGTCCGCACCTGTCAGGCTACGGGGCAGGACACGCTGGTCTCCAATGCCTTTCGGCTGGGTGGGGTTTTCTGACCCAATGCCCTCGTTTGCATAGGCTGGGAAGCAACCCTCGGTCTCCAATGCCTTTCGGCTGGGTGGGGTTTTCTGACGAGCTGACGTCATCACTGATGCCGTGAGCGAAGTCACGGAGTCTCCAATGCCTTTCGGCTGGGTGGGGTTTTCTGACAAGCCCAATAGAGGCAATCAGAGTCTTTTTCCCAGACCATCGGTCTCCAATGCCTTTCGGCTGGGTGGGGTTTTCTGACCCATTAAATTGTGCAGAAAAGGATCTAATTGCGGATGTCCGTGTCTCCAATGCCTTTCGGCTGGGTGGGGTTTTCTGACCCGCCCATTGAGAGTGTGGATGCCCTTTTTCCTTTTCGTCTCCAATGCCTTTCGGCTGGGTGGGGTTTTGTGACCGCAAGCTCGCGCTCGCAAGACTCAGCGAGGCGGCGAAGAGTCTCCAATGCCTTTCGGCTGGGTGGGGTTTTGTGACGGAATGGGTAGTGCCGGAGGGTGCGCTCAGGGCTCTGCTGGTCTCCAATGCCTTTCGGCTGGGTGGGGTTTTGTGACCGTCGCAAAAGACGCCAAATGGGGCGGGGATGATGTAGCGTCTCCAATGCCTTTCGGCTGGGTGGGGTTTTGTGACAAAAGGCCGCCCGCGTTGGAGCTATAGACTGTGACGCGTTGTCTCCAATGCCTTTCGGCTGGGTGGGGTTTTGTGACCTCGCCCGCTCTCGCGGCATCGGATCCCGCACCGACTGGTCTCCAATGCCTTTCGGCTGGGTGGGGTTTTGTGACTCCAGTGCAACGGTGGCAAACCGGGCCAAGGCTATCCCGTCTCCAATGCCTTTCGGCTGGGTGGGGTTTTGTGACTGGGAGACATCTACTTGTTTTTATGGTGGCCGGTCGGTCTCCAATGCCTTTCGGCTGGGTGGGGTTTTGTGACATGACGGAGGGCCAACCCTCCGAGCCTGACCGCAGGTCTCCAATGCCTTTCGGCTGGGTGGGGTTTTGTGACGCGGGAACCGTTCACAGTATCGGAAAGCAGGCCATCGAGTCTCCAATGCCTTTCGGCTGGGTGGGGTTTTGTGACTCGTCGTCGAGCAGGCCAAGGTGAACGGCAAGGCTGTGAAGTCTCCAATGCCTTTCGGCTGGGTGGGGTTTTGTGACTCCTCATGGGTCCGCCCGGCTGCGGTAAGACGCGCCGGGCGTCTCCAATGCCTTTCGGCTGGGTGGGGTTTTGTGACCCGACACGCTTAGCGAAGACCCCGCGATCAAGAACCAAGAGTCTCCAATGCCTTTCGGCTGGGTGGGGTTTTGTGACCCTCCCTTCCAACGTTCGAGTTTTCCAACGCCATGAGCGCGTCTCCAATGCCTTTCGGCTGGGTGGGGTTTTGTGACTGCGGACGGTGAAGACGAATCCGCTCAAGGTCGCCTGACGTCTCCAATGCCTTTCGGCTGGGTGGGGTTTTGTGACTCGGCAACCAGGCCAAGGCTCATATCGATCACTTCATCGGGTCTCCAATGCCTTTCGGCTGGGTGGGGTTTTGTGACTTCGCGACCCAAAGTGTATGTTACAGCAGATTTAACAAGGTCTCCAATGCCTTTCGGCTGGGTGGGGTTTTGTGACCGGGTCAAGGCTGTCAAATTGTGGCAGTAGGGGATTCTTGTCTCCAATGCCTTTCGGCTGGGTGGGGTTTTGTGACGCGGATGGCTATTGCGGATTTAATGGTGGACAGGTATCGGTCTCCAATGCCTTTCGGCTGGGTGGGGTTTTGTGACGGACGGTTTGCGGTTAATGTTTTTGTCCCGCCTTGCACGGAGTCTCCAATGCCTTTCGGCTGGGTGGGGTTTTGTGACGGGCGTTGGGCGGCAATGACCAGAGCCAGCGCCTGCCGGAGAGTCTCCAATGCCTTTCGGCTGGGTGGGGTTTTGTGACATGAAGCTTGCAAAGCCCATGAAGGAAAGCAGGGCGGAAAGGTCTCCAATGCCTTTCGGCTGGGTGGGGTTTTGTGACTACTGGGTGGTGGACGAAAACGGCGAGGTCACCGAGGCGGTCTCCAATGCCTTTCGGCTGGGTGGGGTTTTGTGACACGGCAGCGAAGCACGGACATTTGACAGGGAAGTGCTGCTGTCTCCAATGCCTTTCGGCTGGGTGGGGTTTTGTGACAGCATCGCTGAAGACTGGTATGACTATCTGGTCAGCGAGTCTCCAATGCCTTTCGGCTGGGTGGGGTTTTGTGACCCTGAGCTTCGAGACCAAGGCTTCCACAAAACAGTAGGTCTCCAATGCCTTTCGGCTGGGTGGGGTTTTGTGACGGAGGGTCCTGGGCACGATGTCCCAGGCGTCCTGCTTGAGTCTCCAATGCCTTTCGGCTGGGTGGGGTTTTGTGACAAACTCACGCTGCCACCTCCTCCGGTGAGGGTTGCGGGAGTCTCCAATGCCTTTCGGCTGGGTGGGGTTTTGTGACCCTTCGACCTCGTCCACGAGGTCGGCTGGTGCGGCGGATAGTCTCCAATGCCTTTCGGCTGGGTGGGGTTTTGTGACCCACCCACTAAGGAGTGGGCCACAGAAGTGCTGGTCGAGTCTCCAATGCCTTTCGGCTGGGTGGGGTTTTGTGACACCTCCGCGAGGACGGGGAGGTGTTCGACGACGAGGACGACGTCTCCAATGCCTTTCGGCTGGGTGGGGTTTTGTGACCCTTGTTGTCCCCCCCAGCGGGACGCTGGCCCGCGTCAGTCTCCAATGCCTTTCGGCTGGGTGGGGTTTTGTGACGTCGCTCTGGCGCTGGAGTCACGTATCCACCATATAGAGTCTCCAATGCCTTTCGGCTGGGTGGGGTTTTGTGACTGGATGATGAGTTGGTCGAGCCTGTCATCCCGTATGATGAGTCTCCAATGCCTTTCGGCTGGGTGGGGTTTTGTGACTGGCGGAAGCACTATGCAAGCTAGTTGCGCAACGCGACAAGTCTCCAATGCCTTTCGGCTGGGTGGGGTTTTGTGACTCCGCGCCGCGCTCCCGAACCGCACCGACCTCGCCAGGTCTCCAATGCCTTTCGGCTGGGTGGGGTTTTGTGACAGTATGCCTGATACGGACATGCCCGATACGGACACAGAGTCTCCAATGCCTTTCGGCTGGGTGGGGTTTTGTGACCGGCATCCCTGAAGACAAGGTTGAAACCTTGTCAGTAGTCTCCAATGCCTTTCGGCTGGGTGGGGTTTTGTGACTCGCAAGGTCCGCAAGGACAAGCCGAATCCCGTGCTCCTGCTGTCTCCAATGCCTTTCGGCTGGGTGGGGTTTTGTGACTCTATCCCCGCCATGAAGGTGCTGGCGGGGACGTTGTGTCTCCAATGCCTTTCGGCTGGGTGGGGTTTTGTGACCTTCCACCCTCGCCCGCGCCAAGCGGGTGGACTGGAACGGTCTCCAATGCCTTTCGGCTGGGTGGGGTTTTGTGACCATACGATGGAAGCGGCACTTGTCGCCGCTTGTAAGAGGTCTCCAATGCCTTTCGGCTGGGTGGGGTTTTGTGACACGGCATGGCATACTGACTTTTTCCCCCGCGTGTCTAGTCTCCAATGCCTTTCGGCTGGGTGGGGTTTTGTGACCCAGGAAACTGGTCGCATGTCCATCAAGCTGGATGCAGGTCTCCAATGCCTTTCGGCTGGGTGGGGTTTTGTGACCTCTCCACGCGCTGCACAATCTTAATCATACCTCGTCTCCAATGCCTTTCGGCTGGGTGGGGTTTTGTGACGTTGTGCGTGCCATGGAGGAAGCGTTAGCACAATGGTGCGGTCTCCAATGCCTTTCGGCTGGGTGGGGTTTTGTGACCTCCTCCGGCTGGAGGACACTCAATGGACTCGAGCGGGTCTCCAATGCCTTTCGGCTGGGTGGGGTTTTGTGACGATGAACTTGCCAAGGTGAAGCCAGACAAGGGCGGCGCAGTCTCCAATGCCTTTCGGCTGGGTGGGGTTTTGTGACACGACGTAGCTCAGATCAAACCCGTAACAAGCATCGCAAGGTCTCCAATGCCTTTCGGCTGGGTGGGGTTTTGTGACAACGTGGGTTCGTGTGGGGCATCGACGAAATCGAGGCCTGTCTCCAATGCCTTTCGGCTGGGTGGGGTTTTGTGACTCCACCGCGCTGGAGCTCATCGGCAAATTCCTCGCACTGTCTCCAATGCCTTTCGGCTGGGTGGGGTTTTGTGACTCTGTGCATTCAGAGTGAACGTGCATACTTGGCCATTGCCAAGTCTCCAATGCCTTTCGGCTGGGTGGGGTTTTGTGACCTAAGCTGGTGAGAGACCAGCAAGGCAACATCACGGGATGGTCTCCAATGCCTTTCGGCTGGGTGGGGTTTTGTGACTTGAGCCGCAAGGAGCTAAACAACGGTTTTGCCCGCAGAGGGTCTCCAATGCCTTTCGGCTGGGTGGGGTTTTGTGACACGACTTGGGGCGGAAAGAGATGAACAACGCCTTCGCAAGGGTCTCCAATGCCTTTCGGCTGGGTGGGGTTTTGTGACATGCGGAGGCCGCACATCACGGCGGCCCACATCGTGGGCGCGTCTCCAATGCCTTTCGGCTGGGTGGGGTTTTGTGACAAGGCCAGCAAGTCCAAGGCATTCAATGCCTCCCAGTGGTCTCCAATGCCTTTCGGCTGGGTGGGGTTTTGTGACTTTCACCCCGTCCGTCTCACTCCATCCGCAAACTGTATGCGTCTCCAATGCCTTTCGGCTGGGTGGGGTTTTGTGACGTGGTGTGAGGACAACGGTGTTCAGCTCTCGACGGTTCAGGTCTCCAATGCCTTTCGGCTGGGTGGGGTTTTGTGACTCATGGGGGCTGCGTTGTCAAATTGAAAGGCGTTCCACACGCTGTTAGGTCGGGAGCCCCCTATTTGACATTTCTCCATTTTGTGCATCGAAAATGGGGTGCGCTGGAAGCCTTGATTTTCCAGGAAACCTTCCAGGTCGGGAGGTGGGGGTTTTTGGCGCTTTTTGGCTCCCGACCTGAGTTTGTGGAACATTCTGGTCTGGACACTCTTTTTTCCGGGTGGGCTGCTGCGGCTTGTGGCGGGCCTGCCTTGCTGTGATGTCGCTGCTGCTTTTGGGCATGGTCCACGCTGGGTTTCTGCCTTGCCCAGCCATACCGCCGTCCCGGCGCGGGTGGCGGGCTGCCTGGAGTTGGGTTGCGAGTGTGGAGCGGTGCAGGGTGATGTCATGCGGCGGGGACAGTGGTGGGGTTATGGATGATGACTGACGGGGCTGCCATGGTTTTCTGCTGGTGGTGGCCCGGCTGGCGGACGTGCGGCGGGTGATTTGGGGCTGGGCTGACCCGACATTTTGCTTTTTCCGGGACGAAACTCTGATTACAATCTGCGTGAGAATGGACCAACCTGCCAGGAAACGTAGCTGGGATTCCGCGCTGCGGCGGCTGGTGTGGCGCGTGAATGTGGGTTGGTGGTTGCAGGCTTGGGCGGGGCTGTCTCTGGCGGTGTGTCTGGCGGGTGCGGTGGTGGTGCTGGGGGTGCGTACGCTGTGGCCAGCCTGGGTGGTGTGGCTGCCGTGGGCGCTGGCTGGGGCGTTTCTCCTGACGCTGCTGGCTGCATGGCTGCGTGCGCGGAGGTCTTTTGAGTCGCCGGAGACAGCGCGTGTGAGGCTGGAAGATGCGCTGGGACTGCACAGTGCGCTAAGTGCGGCGGCGCAGGGTGCGGTGCCCTGGCCTGCGGTGCCGGCGGTGGTGCAGCTGCCGGTTCGCTGGCGGGCAGGGCGTGCGCTGGGCATGGTGGCGCTGAGTGTGGGCGTGCTGCTGGCTGCGCTGTGGGTTCCCGTGTCCACTGGGGCGAAGGCTGAGGCACGGCTGATCGAGAAGCCGGCAGCCGTGTCTGAGGTGGAGCAGTGGGTGGAGAGGCTGCGTGAGACCGAGGCGGTGGACTCTGAGAGTCTGGGGGAGGTGGAGAAGCGGGTAGCGGAGCTGGTGCACCGTCCGCAGGAGCAGTGGTATGAACATGCTTCACTGGAAGCGGCGGAGCACTTGAGGAATGAGACGGGCAAGGCGCTGCAGGAGCTGGGGGCGCAGATGGAGCGGGGGCGCGGGAGCCTGGCGGCGCTGGCGGAGGCGGGCCTGAAGGCGGGGGACGAGGCCAAGACTGCGGCGGCCAAGGAGGCAGGGCAGATGCTGGAGGGCCTGCGCTCAGGGGCCATGAAGGCGGGGAGTGAGCTGGCAGAGCAGTTGAGAAATCTGGACGCGGAGGCTCTGCAAGGGATGTCCAGGGAGCAGCTGAAGCGGATGGCGGAACGGCTGAAACAGAATGCGGATGCGCTGCGCGAGGCGCTGGCAAATGCGCCGCAGTTCGACTTCAAGGAGTGTGCGCGGTGCCTGAGCCAGGAGGGTGAAGGTGAGGGGCAGGGAAGGGATGGGCCGGGGCGTGGTGGAAAAGAAGCTGCGCTGACGGTGAAGCGGGACGAAACCCGGCTGGGCACGGAGAGGAGTGAGGATCTGGCGGGGATGCTGGATGCGGAACGCATGGCTCCGGGTGACCTGGTGGGCACGAGCGACGAGCGGCATGGGGTGGATGAGAGTGCCTTTGCCGGGCCGGTGCAGGGTGGCGCGGCAGGTGTGGGAGGGGGCGGCGCAGTGGTGATGCAGAGCGAACTTCTGCCTTCGGAGCGCGAGACTCTGAAGCGCTACTTCAAATGATCCAACGCATGTTTTCTATCTTTGTGTGATGACGCAACCCGATGATCATGAACTGAAGTCCGCCGCATCGTCCATTCAAGCATTGAAGGAGTGCCTGGGTGGGGTGCTTTTGGGGCAGGAGGCGTTGGTGGATCTGGTGATCAACGGCTTGCTGGCGCGGGGACACCTGCTGCTGGAGGGCCTGCCTGGGCTGGGCAAAACGGAGCTGGTGAAGGGGCTGAGCAGGGCGCTGGGGCTGGAGTCCAAGCGCATTCAGTTCACACCGGACTTGCTGCCGGGGGACATCACGGGCAATCCGATGCTGCAGGACACGCCGGAGGGGAGGCGGTTTGTCTTTCAGCGCGGGCCACTCTTTGCGAATCTGGTACTGGCGGATGAGATCAATCGCGCGTCTCCCAAGACGCAGTCGGCGCTGCTGGAAGCGATGCAGGAGCGGCGGGTGACGGTGATGGGTGAGTCGCATGAGCTGCGGGAGCCATTTTTCGTGTTGGCTACGCAGAACCCGATCGAGCTGGAGGGGACGTATCCGCTGCCGGAGGCGCAGCTGGACCGGTTTCTATTCAAGCTGGATGTGCGTGGCCCAGGGCCGGAGACGCTGGAGAAGATCGTGCTGCAGCGTGAGCTGGGGGTGGAGGCGTAGGTGGAGCGGGTGATGGATGTGGTGGCGCTCGGCGGTCTGCTGGCGCTGGTAAGGCGGGTGTTCATGCCGCCGGTGGTGGCGTCATTTATAGCCAGGCTGGTGCATGCCACGACTCCGGGCGGGGAGCATGCTGGGGGGGTGAAGTTCGGTGCCAGCCCACGGGCGGCGCTGGCGCTGGCGTCGGGGGCCAAGGCGAGGGCGCTGATGGAGGGCCGTGCGAATGCGAGTTACGAGGATGTGCGTGCGCTGGCGGCACCGGTGCTGAGGCATCGGCTGATCCTGGACTACGGCCCACGGCTGGAGGGGCTGACGCCTGATGCAGTGGTGATGCGCCTGCTGGAGCGGGTGCCTGCGCAAGAGAAACCCCTGCCGACGACGCTGGCTGCTGCAAAGGTATGATGCGCTTGATGACAGTGCTTTGGTGTGTGGCCGGTGCCCAGTGCCTGGCACAGGGGCCGCATTCGTTTCGGGCGAACACGCCGGACGGCAGTGGGCTGGAGCTGCGCCTGAGTCCTTGGCTGGCATCGCAGCCGCCGCTGGGGTACGTGCCGGTACTGGTGACGGTGGAGAATCAGACGGGTGCTCGCGGGATGTGGAACGTGGGGGCCACGACGGGTTTGTTCTCCGGAGCGATGAGCAACAGCATGATGCTGGTGGAGGTGCCGGGCGGTGGCTCTGCAAGCGTGACGTTTCTGGCGGCGGCGAGCTATGTGCCGGATGATCGGAGTCGGTCCTGGCGCAGTCTGAACTTTACGGTCTCGGGTCCGCGGGTGGCGCTGCCGAACGCGGGTCAGGTGAACGCCTGCCAGATCGAGCCGCGCTACGGGGGAAGTTACGTGGGGCTGGGACTGAACGCGCAGAAGGCCTTTGACTGGGTGAGCCGCTCGATCGACCAGGCCACGGCGCGTACCGCCAACGGTGTGCCGGGTTCCAAGGTGTCTGTGGAGTTCACGCCTGTGGACTGGCGTGGCCTGACGGGACTGAGCGGGTACTGGATGACGGAAGGGGAGTGGAGGGGGCTGAGGGGGCCGCAGAAGACTGCGGTGCTGGAGTGGGCGGCACTGGGGGGGCAGGTGGTGGTGGCTCTGCCGGAGGGCGGTGAAGCAGAGGAGGTGCTGAGGCAAACGCTGCCTGCGGGGCCGTTCACCGGGGGCCGTGCGCAGGTGGGACTGGGTGGGGTGAGGGCTATGGTGGTGAAGGAGCCGCTGCCAGAGGGGAACACGAGGTCTGAGCTGCTGGAGCAGCAAGAGGCGCGTAGCGTGGCCAGTCTGCTGAAGGACTTTGGATCATCGTCATGGAAGGCGAAACGTCTGGTGCCAGCGCCGCAGATGCAGATGATGCTCATGGGTGTGTTTCTGGTGGTGTTCGCGGTGCTGGTGGGGCCGGTGAACTTGTTTGTCTTTGCCGGGCCAAGCCGACGGCAACGCTTGTTCTGGACCACGCCTTTGCTTTCTGTGGGCGGGAGCGTGGCGCTGCTGCTTATCATGATCCTCAGTGACGGCACAGGAGGGCAGGGGGTGCGAATGAGTGTGGGGGTGATGGTGCCGGAGCTGGATCGGATGGTGGTGCGCCAGGAGCAGGTCTGCCGTACGGGGGTGCTGCTGGGTGCGGCGTTTCCGGTGGCGGAGCCTTCGGTGATGACGCAGCTGGTGATGAAGCGGGGCGGCAGCCCGCTGCTAAGCACCGGTGAGCAAATGGTGCTGAATGAGGATGGGACTCAGCGCAGTGGAGACTGGTTCCGCAGCCGCTCGGTGCAGGCTCATGCGTTGCAGACGGTAAGGGCTTCCCGTGGGGAGGTGCGTTTTCGCTCCGGGGGAGAGAAGCCTTCTGTGGTGAGCAGCCTAGAGGTGCCACTGGCCCGTGTTTGGGTGGTGGATGAAAGTGGGACTACGTGGACGGCTGGGGATGTGGCACCGGGTGAGAGGAAGGGGCTGGAGAGAAGTGCGGTCTCTTTTGAGAAGGTGAAGTGGGGTGAAAACGAGCTGCCCTCCCTGGCAGGACCGCTGCTGAAGGACGCGCTGGCCGAGGTGCAGAAGCTGAAGGGCGGCTACGTGATGGCGGAGGTGGCGCGCGGAGCGGCATCCCGGTTGGCCATTTCTACTCTGGACAGCATCCGGTGGAATGAGGACGCCGCGTTCATCGTAGGTCCGTATGTCACTGACGAACTCTAACCCCATGAAACTCCACGCTCTCCTCCTCGTGCCGCTGCTGAGCAGCGCAGCCCTCGCCGAAGTGCCACCACCTGCGGAGAAGAAGCCTGAGCCGCCGGCGGAAACGCCCGCTAAACCAAAGAAAAAGCCTGAGCGCAGGAAGGGGGTCACGCATGGGCAGGTGACGATAGGAGGCAGCACGCTTGAGTACGAGGTGAAGGCTGCGACCTTGCCCATCCTGAAGCCCGACGGCAAGCCCTCGGCGAATGTCTTCTACACAAGCTACAAGCTGAAGGGTGGCGGCGATGCGGAGAAGCGGCCGGTGACGTTCTGCTTCAACGGCGGGCCGGGGTCCAGCAGCGTGTGGCTGCACCTGGGAGCGTTCGGCCCGAAGAAGGTGGACTTGCCGCCGGACGGGCTGACACCGCCGCTGCCGCCGGGGAAGCTGGTGAACAATCCGCACTCCATTCTGGATGTGACGGACCTGGTGTTCATCGATCCGGTGATGACCGGTTTCAGCCGGCCTGAGGAGCCTGGGAAGGCGGCGGAGTTCCTGGGGGTGCGTGAGGACATCGAGGCGGTGGCGGAGTTCATGAGACTGTGGCTGACACGGGAGAAGCGCTGGCGCTCGCCGAAGTTCGTGGCGGGAGAGAGCTACGGGGGGATTCGTGGCGGCGGGCTGGCGGAGCATCTTCAGAGCAGGCACCGGATTTATCTGAACGGGCTCATCGTGGTGTCTGGCTTGTTTGACTATGATGTGCTGACGCCGGGTCCGGTAAATGACTTGCCTTATCAGGTCTCCCTGTCCGCGATGACGGCCATGGCGCACTATCACAAGAAGCTGCCGGCGGACTTGCAGGCGGATCGGGCGCGGGCGATCAAGGAGGCGAGAGAGTTTGCCTTTGGGGACTATGCGCGTGCCTTGCTGCTGGGGGCGGAGCTGCCCAAGGCGGAACGCGAGGGCGTGGCGAAGAAGCTGGCGCGGCTCACGGGGCTGACGCAGCAGCAGGTGGAGGAGCAGAAGCTGCGCATCGGTGCGGGCTACTTCCGGGAGATGCTGCTGAGGGAGAAGGGTGTGGTGCTGGGAGCATACGATGCGCGTGTGCTGGGGACGGATGGGGATGAGTCTGGTAATCGCCCTGGAATAGAGCCCTTCATGCGTGTGGTGGGCAGCGTGGCGGCGGCTACCATAAACGCGTATCTGCGTGAGGAACTGGGCTACGAGCAGGATCTGCCGTATGAGATTCTCTCGCCACAAGGCAACTGGAACCATGAGCGGAATCGCTACACCTCGGTGAACCGAGACCTGAGTTCTGCGATGCTGAACAATCCTCATCTGCGGGTGCTGTGCACGGTGGGCTGGGCGGATCTGGTGACTCCGCCGGACAACATCATCCATAGCATTCGGCACATGGAGCTGCCGGAGGAGCTGCGCGGCCAGATCGAGGTGGCGGAGTATGAGTCTGGCCACATGATGTACACCTACCAGCCGGATCACGAGAAGCTGCACCGGGACATCAGTGCCTTCATCGCCAAATGCCTCACGCCTGGTGCGAAATGACGCTGAAGAAGATCAAGACGCTGATCCTGGCGCGGAGCATGGACCGGGCAGTGGGGTTCTACGAGAACGTTTTCGGCATGGAGTGCGTGCTGAAGACGCCGCAGTGGAGCGAGGTGCAGTTTGGCGGCAGCATCATAGGCATCCACGGCGGTGGCGACGGTACACGCAATACGACGGACCTGAGCTTTGAGGTGGACAACATCGTGGCCGCCTGCCGCATCATCCGGGAGCAGGGCGGGCGCATCATGAGCCAGCCGGACAAGCGTCCGGGTGAGCCGGTGGTGCTGGCGGTGTTTCAGGACACGGAGGGCAATGAGATGCTGCTCACGCAGTATGTGGGTGCGTGAGGTAACCACCCTGTGCCGGGTGGACGGAGCGGCGGCCTGGGGGCCGCCACTCCTTGAGTTGGCGTTGGCCGCTGGCTACTGGGAGGCGGACAGCGCCTGATCCAGGTCGGCGAGGATGTCGTCGATGTGCTCAATGCCGATGCTGAGGCGCACGAGGTCCGGGGTGATGCCGCCGGCTTTCTGCTGTTCCTCATTGAGCTGGCTGTGGGTGGTGCTGGCGCTGTGAATAGCCAGTGACTTGGCGTCGCCCACGTTGGCAAGGTGGGAGAAGAGCTTGAGATGGTCGATGAACTTGCGACCTGCTTCGCGGCCACCTTTGATGCCAAAGACGACCATGCTGCCGCCCTTGCCCTTGAGGTATTTTTGGCTGCGGGCGTATTCGGGGTCGTCTGGCAGGCCGGGGAAGCGGACCCAGTTGACGAGTTGGTGGTCCTTGAGGTGCTTGGCTACGGCGAGGGCGTTCTCGCAGTGGCGCTCCATGCGCAGGGGCAGGGTCTCGATGCCTTGAAGGAGGAACCAGGAGTTGTCCGGGGCGATGCAGGCACCGAGGTTGCGGAGGGGAACGGTCCTCATGCGCAGGATGTAGGCAAGGGGTGCGAGGGGTGCGGGCAGGTCATGACCCCAGCGGAGGCCGTGGTAGGAGGTATCAGGCTTGTCGAAGAGGGGGTGCTTCCCCGCTGCCCAGTTGAAGCGTCCGGAGTCCACCACGATGCCGCCTATGCCGGCACCGTGACCGCCGAACCACTTGGTGAGGGAGTGAACGACGATGTCTGCTCCATGCGCCAGGGGCTGGGTGAGGTAAGGGGTGGAGAAGGTGCTGTCCACGATGAGGGGAATGCCCGCTTCTCTGGCGATGGCGCTGATGGCCTCAAGGTCTGCGACTTCGAGGGCGGGGTTGGAGACGGACTCACAGAAGAGGGCGCGGGTGTTGGAGTCGATGGCTTTGCGGAAGTTCTCGGGGTCAGTCGAATCCACGAGCTTGACGTTGATGCCGAGTGTGGGGAGGATGTCGTTGAACTGGGTGTAGGTGCCGCCGTAGAGGTTGCGTGCGGAGACGATGTTGTCACCTGCCTGGGCGAGGTTGATGATGGAGTAAAAGACGGCGCTGGTGCCTGAGGAGAGGGCGAGGCCGGCCATTTCATGAGCGCCTTCCAGCAGCGCGACGCGCTTCTCAAGCACGTCGGTGGTGGGGTTCATGAGGCGGGTGTAGATGTTCCCGAGTTCTTTGAGGGCAAAGAGATTGGCGGCGTGCTCGGTGTTTTTGAAAACGTAGGAGGCGGTGCGATAGACGGGGACGGCACGTGAGTGGGTGACGGCGTCTGGGGTGTGGCCGCCGTGGAGGCAGAGGGTTTCGAGTTTCATGGTTGGAAGTTGTGTGAGGTTGGAGATAGGGTTGACGCAGTGAAGCGGCTGGTAGAAACGCTAACCAGTCGCCCGCGCCTTCGTCAACCTGCCATCTCCCGGATTTATGTTTTATCGCAAAGAGTCCCGTCACGTCGAATCGGAAGTGGAGCGGCAGCGCCGAGAGTTGGGTGTGAAGACGCTGCGCTGGATGCTGGTGGTGGTGTTTTTGGCCTGTGGGTGGAAGGTGTATAAGGGACCCACGCCGTGGAGCCGACAGATTCAGGACCGAATCGACAAGGCTGCTATCAGCGGGACGGTGGCGAATGCGGCGGAACTCAAGACGCTTAGGGGCTGGATCAATAGTGACAAGCTGCATCCTGGTGTGCTGCGTGAGAAGGAGCATGCGCTGATAGGCTGGTGGTATGCAGCGGCGTTCGGCATGGGGGCGAGTTTCCTGCTGGCTATCACGCTGCCATGGTGGGCACCGACGGGCAGGCAAGAGGGTGACAGCGTGCATGACGTGCCTTCTGCGGATGCGGAGGACAAGGGGGAAACGGGGTTTGCGAGGCTAGTCTCTGGCAGGCCGTTTTTTGTACTGCTGGTGCTCGTGGCCATGGTGGTGGGCGGCTGGATGCGCATGCAGCGGCTGGATCACAGTCTTTGGAATGATGAAGAGTATGCGATGCGGAAGTTTGCGCATGGCGACTATGGCAAGGATGAGCTGGGGCGGCCCGTGTTTCAGCCGGTAGAGTGGCGGAGCACGCTGGCGGAGAACGGGAATGCGAACAATCATGTGCTGCACTCGGTGCTGTCCAGGCTTTCGTTGTCTGCATGGAAGGCGGTGTGGGGGCATGAGGGCGGAGAGTTCAGCGAGCGCTGGCTGCGGATGCCATCCTTCATCGCGGGGGTACTGAGCATCGCCGTCATCGCGTGGCTGGGCTGGGAGTTTGGGCTGGCGTGGCTGGGAGTGACGGCAGCGTGGCTGCTGGCGTTGCATCCGTGGCATATCCGGTTTGCGGTGGAGGCGCGGGGTTACTCGATGATGATCTTCTTCGTGTGCGTGGCTTTGCTGGGGCTGATCCGTGCGCAGCGGGATGACTCCTTGCGGGGGTGGCTGTTGTTTGCGCTGGGAGAGTTTGGGTTTCTCACGAGCTACGCCGGCTCCATTTATGTGGCGGTGGCCATCAATGGGATGGCGGTGGTGGAAATGCTGGTAAGGAGGCAGCCGAGGAGGTTGATTTCACTGATCGCTTTTAATCTGCTGGCGGCGATACCGGTGCTCTTCCTCATGGCACCGTCCGTACCGCAAGCACTGGGTTTCATGGTCAATGACAGCCATGTGAGGCTGCCGATATCTGCGGACTGGGTGCGTGATCTGGGTTCCCACATCGCTGCGGGGTTGCTCTACTCAAACCCGTTGAATGCGGAACACGTGGGCACGAGCTGGGAGACGCTGCGTCATGCGCAGCCGTTTGTCTATGGGCCGCTGGGCTGGTTCCTGGGGACACTGGCACTTCTGGGGGTGGTGACGGCGCTCTTCGAGTCGGCAGCCACGCGGTTCGCCATCGTGGGGGTGACGCTGGCTGGTGGGCTGAGCTTTTGGCACGCGAGTGTGCAGCATCATCCGAATCTCTCGTGGTATTACTTGTATCTTCTGGTGCCCCTGTGCCTCTCGGTGGGTCTGGCGGTGATGAGGTTGCAGGTGCTGCCGGCGTTACTATCCATCATCGTGGTGGGGCTGTATGGCTACGCCACGGAGGTGCCTAGAGAGGTCTTTATGCGCCATGACCGGCAGCAGATAAGGCAGACGGTGGAGGCCATCCGCACGTTTCGCCCAGATGCACTGACGGGGGTGTTTGGAGTGAGCGACCGGCAGGCGAGGAGCTACGACCCTGCGGTGGAGGTGCTGGAGACTCCTGAGCAGCTGGAGGCGCTGGTGCAGCGGGCCATGGCGGGGAACCAGTCACTGTTTGTCTATTTCTGCGGGGACCGGGAGACGAAGGTGAGAAACCCTGAGCTTTATGAGCGAGTGACTCAGGGAGGAGGGTTTCAGTTTTTCAAACAGTTCAAGGCAACGGAGGCTATGTTCACGTATTCGATTTATCGTTTCACCGGTTCGGGCTTGTGATGGAAGAAGTGGTCATGAAACCGGTGGGTGTGCTGCGCACTTGCTATGCGGAGAAGTTTGGCGTGCCGCGCCAGTCGGGGCTAGTGCGGGCTGCGTGGGGAGAGGTGGTGCTGCATCCGGAGTTTGCCAAGGCAGAGGCGGTGCGTGGGCTGGAGCAGTTTTCTCACGTGTGGCTTGTTACGCTGTTCCATCTGGTGCCGCAGGATCATGCGGCGCTGACGGCCAGGCCGCCGCGGCTGGGAGGAAATGAAAGGGTGGGGGTGTTCGCCTCACGCACGCCGTTTCGCCCGAACCGCATAGGCCTCTCCGTGGTGGAGCTGGAGGGCGTGGTTGCTGATTCATCTGGAGTGCGGCTGCGTGTGAGGGGTATCGACTGGGTGGATGGAACGCCGGTGCTGGACATCAAACCCTACGTGCCGTATGCGGACGCGGTGAGTGGCGCGGCAGGCGGCTATGCGGGCAGTGCTCCTGGCAGGATGAAGGTGGAGTGGCATGGTGTGCCACCGGAGGATGAAGTGGCGCGGCGTATTATTGAGGAGTCTGTGGCGCTGAACCCTCAGCCGTCCTACCACGACCAGCTGGGGCGGGTTTACGCGGCGTCCATGGCGGGCTATGAGATCAAGTGGGAAGTGGGAGAGGGCGTGGCTCGGGTGACGCATTGCTTTCCGGCGAGCCGGTAATCACCTGGGGGCAGGAGACAGCTCAAGCATGACGAGGTCGTCATCGAAACGATGCTGGTTCTTCTCCCACCATGCGCGGGCTTCAGCGGTGGAGTGGAACTTCATGTCCAGTGTCAAGAACAGCCGCTCGAAGGCGATGGCACGCACGGCGGCGGCGGGATGATCCAGGGCTGCCATGAACTGCGGGAGGTGCTGCTTGGTCAGGTTCGCTTCCAAAAAGGTGAGTGCGGACGCAGCCACGTCTTCGCGGTCTGAACTTGTGGCCGTGGCCAGAAGCTGAGAGCGGAAGGTCTCAGACACCTCCAGCCCGCTGGTGAAGGCGAGCATTCGCACGCTGGCATCCTCGTCACTCATGGCTGAGAGGAAGATCGGCTCTGCGTCTTCGCGGCGGAGGTGCTTGAGGACTTCCACACCTTGCAGGCGCACGGCTGGGTCTGTGTCAGCCAGGGAGGCACGCACCACTTCGAGGATGCGGGCCGCATCGTGACCCTCCACGAGAGTGAGGGCTTGAGTCCGCACCTGGGCGTCGGGATGCCGTAGCATGACAAGCGCGAAATCAC
The DNA here is from genome assembly GCA_964538625.1 of uncultured Verrucomicrobiaceae bacterium. Taxonomy (GTDB): domain Bacteria; phylum Verrucomicrobiota; class Verrucomicrobiia; order Verrucomicrobiales; family Verrucomicrobiaceae; genus JAEUHM01. The sequence goes on along the minus strand of CAZIGH010000023.1, from coordinate 5,209 downwards.
AGAGTTTCTCGCTGGGGAAAGCCCGAGCTTGGTCGATGAGCGCCAGCGCCTCGTCCGCGCTCAGGGTGGGGGCGGCCTTTTGCAGAAGGAGCATCAGCGCGGCATCCGCTTCGTCATCCCCAGTCGGCAGCGGGGAGGCAGGAGAGACGGGCTGAGACGGGTCTGCGGAGGAGGCGGGACTGCGCTGAAAGCTGGCGATTTGGGAGCTGGGCTTGAGCGCGGTGGCCGGCTTGGGTGCTGCGGGCGGAGGCGCTGCTTTTTCATCCTCCCCGCAGCCGACCAGCCCGGCGGTGAGTGGCAGGAGGAGGACAATGGGGGAGAACCGTGGCACGCTGTCAGGGTAGAGGAGGGCCGGGCGGATGCAAACGCTGGAAAATGGATGCTTGGCTCACCGGGCTGGTCGTGGTATGTCCGGAAGGTCATGATTGAGCATCAGCCGGGACCGGGATGTCTATTGCATGACCCTGCTTAGCTCCTGACTCATGTATCGCCTCATACTATTCACCCTGCTGACGCTGTGGCACGCGGCACCGGCGCTCGCTTCGGAGATCCTGGTTTACTCGGTGGTGAGGTCTGGAACCTCAGTGTCGCATGAGGCCAGAGCGGCCACGGCCCCGATCACCAACCTCACCGGTGTGGCACCCGTGACGCGGGTGGTGTCTGTGAAGTCCTACCTGATCCTGGACCGCGAAGTGGAGAAGGACAGTGACGGCGTCTGGAGGGGAAAGATGGCACAGGTTTATTATTACACGAGGCCGTTCAGCACTGCGGGCGAGTTGCGGGCGTATGAGGTGGTCACTGGGTATTACCGGTTGAGTTCGAGCACGGGAGTGAGTGCTGACCAGGAGAAGCCCTACAAGTTCGTTCTCAACGAGGGTGCAGGCCTCACTCCTGCCGACCCGCTGGCTTACGAGAACCTTTCCGTCATGTGGGCCTACGACGGCATAGGGGGAGCCACTTCTCCGTATCCAGCCACCTTTTCCAAAGCGGGCGTGGGCATCACGGACAGCCGGAAGATCGTGACCAACGAGCCGGGTCTGGTAGAGAACACGTATGATGTGCAAGCCCTGCAAGGAATGGCCTCGCAGACGTATCGCTTTCCGGTGCCGAAGGGAGCGGTGCCGCTGGTCATGAATGGCATCCCTTCATCCATGAGTGGACCGTGGCAGACAAGTACAAACTATGACTGGGACCGCACCGGCGAGACACCGACTCCGCCATTCCTGCGCTCGGTGAACTTCACCAACGACTCGGGCACTCAAAAGGCGACGCTGAATACGAAACTCACTGTGGAGGCGAACCCCGTGGCGCTGGTAAGGACGGGCAACGGACCAGACAACCTGCCTGGCACCGCCGATGATGTGTATGCCCAGGTGCGCGACGGCACCATTCAGCAGGGACTGCTCGCTGTGGTGTACAATCTGCGTGCACTGGGGTATGTGGACGTGACACCGCAATGACCGTGAACCGCCTCTCATCCATCATGAAAACAACGGCCCTTTTTGCAGCGGCGCTTGCAATCCTCACTGCGGATCTGAATGCCCAAACCACTGGAAACATCGCCGTTTTTCGGCAGACGGAAACCACGCGGTTCACCGAGCTGCGGGCAGACCTGGAAGAAGTGGGTTCAGCAAAGCGCGGTGCCCGAATCCACTCCTTCTCCACCACTGGGAGACGCTACGTCATTTACGACATCACGAACGGCAAGACGGCCGTGGTGGCCTACAACCCAGCCTACCTAGTGTCCTTTGTGCCGTATCTGGTGAAGAAGTACTACTGGATCGAGCAGGCACCTGCCAATACCTTCGCTTACACGAGGCTGCCGCTGCCACAAGCGGGAACGGAGCAGTGGCTGTCCACTGCGGGAGACGAGTTTGTGCACGAAAGCGCGCCCGGAAGTGCGGGGCTGGATCGCGACAATGTGGCGGGTGTAGAAACGTGGGGACTGCTCGGTAGAATGAGTGAGTGGTCAGGCAAGGCCACGCCCTTTTTGTTCAGTGAAGGATTCATCGCACCGGTGCCGCGCACGATCACTCTCCGCGGGCTCAACGTGGCGCAGGAGTTTCGCTACCGGGTCAGCTCCACCTACACCTACCTGACCCACACCGCAGCGCCCGTCACCGGTTCGCTCGTGCTGGACACGGTCCTCACCGGCAAGGCTAACCGACTGGACATCGTCACGGCAGGGAATCCCGTCATTCCCAAACGCACCATTGAGAATGGCGTGGAGCAGGTCATCGCCTTTCTCAAGTCGCCAGGCCAGGGCTATGCGCTCCGTCCGTGAGCGACTTGGAAAATCGTCTTGAACGCGCCAGAGCGCTGGCGAGTGATGGGCATGGCTCAATACAAAGTGCGCAAGGCGGTCATCCCCGCCGCTGGATTCGGAACCCGCTTTCTGCCCATCTCCAAAGCCGTGCCCAAGGAAATGCTACCGCTGGTGGACAAGCCGGTCATCCAGTACGTCGTGGAGGAGGCCGTGTCCTCCGGCATCACAGACATCCTCATGGTCATCAGCCGCAGCAAGCGGGCCATCGAGGAGCATTTTCACCCGGTTGTTGAACTTGAGAGTGAACTGGAGGCCAAGGGGCGCACTGCCGAACTCCAGGCCCTTCGCGAGCTTCAGTCCCTGGCACGGCTGCATTTTGTCTGGCAGCCTAGGATGGGAGGGCTAGGTGATGCGGTGCGCTATGCACGCACCTTTGTGGGGAATGAGCCCTTTGCCATTCTGCTGGGGGATACCGTAGTGACCACCACGGACCCCGCACGACCGCTAACGCGCCAGTTGGCAGATGTGGTGGAAGAGCGTGGCGGCTCCGCTGTGGCGCTTCAGGAAGTGCCGGTGGAGAAGGTCAGCCGCTACGGCATCATGGGCGGCAGTGAAGTGGCTCCCGGCGTCATCTTGGCAGACCGCTTCGTGGAAAAACCCAAGCCCGAAGAGGCTCCCTCACGCCTAGCGGTCAGTGCGCGCTACGTGCTTTCGCCAGCGATTTTTGAGTTTCTGGACCGCGCTTCGCCGGGCAAGGGTGGCGAGATTCAGCTCACGGATGCCATGGCTGCACTGATGAAAAGTGAACCGTTGCATGGAGTCAGATTCCAGGGGAAGCGGCACGACGTGGGCAACAAACTGGATTTCATAAGGGCCAACGTGGAGTTTGGACTGGCTCGGGAGGACATCGGCCAGGAGCTGAGTGCGTGGCTCAGTTCACTTAAAAGGGAGGCTTGAGATGCCGTTCGTGTTGGCCAGAGCGCGTGGTTGCCTCGCCTTGATGATGGCGTTGCTGCTCTCGGCCTGTGGAGACAGGCAGGCTACCTCGCTTGCCGAGCTGGCTGGGGCTGGCTATGCGCTGAATGTGGCGGAATATCATCGTGCTGCCCGAGAAGGGGACGTGAAAGCGCTAGCCCTCTTCCTCAAGGCGGGCGTGAAGCCTGACATTCAGAACCGCCGGGGAGAAACCGCGCTTTTTCACGCGGCCGGAGCGGGCAAGCTGGAGGTAGTGGAGTGGCTGATGGCCCAGGGCTGCAACGTGCAGCAGCGCACCACGGACGGAACGGGGGTGCTCCATGCCGCAGTGGAAGGCGGCAGCTCCGGCGTGGTCGAGATGCTGATGAAAGCCGGTCTTCAGCCGGAGAGTCGGGATCCCCTGCTCGTGTTGAGCGCACGCCTAGGCCACCTGGAACTGTGCCAGATGCTGCTGAGACACTGCCGCAGTCAGCTGGATGAGGCGTTTCTGGAAGCTGCTGCTTCCGGGCGCACAGCCGTGGTGGACTACCTTCTGAAGCAGGGTGCGGATCCCTTTGCAAGCCGCTCCCCGGATGGCCTCACTGCTCTCATGCTCGCAGCCCAGCAAAACCAGGACCGCATGGTTGACTACCTGCTGGCCAACGGAGCCAACCGCTTCGCCCAGGACGCGGAGGGCCGTTGCGCCTACGCCTTCGCTGCCTCGGCGGGTGCGGAACGCTGCGCCTCACTGCTAGCGACTCCCGTGACGCTGGATGAGCGGGACCTCGGCCTGGTGGAGGACGGCCAGCAGGCGAGTGCGCTGCGAGAGGTGCAGATGGGCGCGGCAGCCGATTCGCGCCCCGCTGAGACCTCGGACAACGCGGTCAAACCCCTGGCAGATATGGCCAAGTCGCTCGGCCCCGCAGATGCCGGCCAGGATGTCCTCGCGCGGCTCAGACTGCGCTCCGTGAGAGAAGCCATGGCACCACTCATGATCAGCGCCATCGGTGAGGAGAAGGTCTCCGTTTTGCTGCTGGGCAGCGGTGGCACCACAGAGTTGGCGCCCGGCAGCGAGGTGGCGGGTACTGGTTGGAGACTGCTGGCAGTGAATCGCGCCCCTGCAAACAGTCAGGAAGCCGTGCTGCCACCCTGGATGTATCCCCACGTCGAACTGCGCCATGCGACCACCGGTCTGCGACGCATCGGCCTCACGGCGGTTCCCATTCGAGCGGGCGAGACACGTGCGCTGCTGGAGATGCAAGGTCGCAGTGGCAGCTTTGAGGCAAGAGTGGGTGACAAAGTACACCTCAACGGCGCTCTTCAACCCCCCTGGCAGGTGGTCAGCATCAGCCCGGCGAGTGTGGGAGTGGAGAATGGGGGCCATTTCCGTCAAATCGGTCCCCAGGGTGTGCTGACGTCTAAAGCGGCGGATAGGTAAGCCCTGATTCGGCAATCGACCGATGGGGTGTAAAGGAAAAGTTTTTGCAATCGTGCGGTGCTACGGGTAAACTTTCAAAAAAATGTATCGGATCCGCACCACCCCATTCGCCCAACACCCCAAGGCAGGAAGCCCTACCGCGCTCGCTACCGAGCCGGTTCAGGAAGGAGCTGTCGGCGTAGCAAGAGTGGAAGCACTGGCCCGGGCGGCTTTCACTTCGGAGCGGCTGGGTATGCCCGAGAGGGCCATGGGACTTTATCAAAAAGTGCTGGGGGAGCTGCCGCCGTTTACTCCACCGTCTCGCTGGGAGCTCGCCGTTCCAGTGAAGCACAATCTGGCCCTGCTGCTGGCGGCTCGTGGTCTCATCTGTGAGGCTGTCATTCAACTTCAGGACGCCCTTTCCCTGCTCACTGCGGAAGTGTCGCCGGATGCAGCGACAGCGCGCAAGCAGCTTGCGATGACACTGAGTGAACTCACCGAGGCTTAGCCTGACTTCTTCATGAAAGTCGTAGCGAGACGCAGTGAAAGCCCGCAGTGGCAAGGCGGGCGCA
>CAZIGH010000022.1:0-80316 GCA_964538625.1 uncultured Verrucomicrobiaceae bacterium | reverse complement strand
CATCTTTTCCCCGCATTCCATACTCCAGCAGACGCTCCCCAACGAGCGCATTCTGGCAAGCGGGATTGCCCAGAATGCCCTGCTTACTGCCTGGTGCCCGGGAAGCCGACAGTGGTCTTGTTGTGCTTATAATAGCTCCCCTGGAAACTGGAACCCACTGGACGGTAACCGGTGGGCACCCTACCCACTGGCTGTGGAGTCGCTTCATTAGTTGGGCACACGGCTGCCGCACCTGACGCGGCGGCCTGCTGAGGCACCATCAACGGCGCTGGCACGACCACTTGAGGCTCGAGCCCCAAAAACGGTGGAAGAGGTGCCAGTTGCATGGGAGCCACCTCAGCCACCTCACTGGCCCGGTGGTCACCAATGACAAAAAGCTCCCTCATCTCCCCCGGAAGCTTCTGGCTGTCCACCCGGCTGATGCCATCCCGATGCTGAAAGGTCATCTCGGCGTCATTAAGCTCACGCACCACCACATTGAAGAAACTGCGCCCCTCCATCTCCAGCGCAGGAAAGGTCATGCCCTTGACCCGGCTGCGGATCCAGTCGCGATAGGTCGAGCGGTATTGCCCGAAGGTCTCGCTCACCGTCGCTACTTCTGAGCGCACCGCAGCCTGGCTTTTCTTCAGGTTGTCCAATGAGGCGCTAGTCTCCTCCTGCCGTTCTCTCAGGGTGCGCAAGTCTCTCCGTATCTCTCCCGCCAGTCGATCCGCTTTTTCACAGCGAGAGCGCAGTTCCTCCACCTGCTGCTCAAGCAAGCTCACATCTGTCGAGTCAGGGCTGCACCCAGCCAGTGCGATGAGGCAAGCGGCTGGGAGAACAGGGAAGCGAACAGGCGACTTCATGCCAGCAAGTTTACGGGACCGCCCGAGGGAATGCAACTGTCCAAAAAAGAAAAACGGCGCGGAGGATTCCCCGCGCCGTTCTCGAAGCTGCTGAGATTGCCGCTAGGCGATGATCTCGCTGAGGATGCGACCGCCGTTGACGATGTCGATGGGGCGCGTGCCGTCCGCCATGATACGCTTCTCAGCGTTGATGCCGATGAGGCGATACATGGTTTTGGCAAGGTCTTCTGGTCCGACAGGATTCGTGTCAGGCTCCGCGCCCAAGGCATCCGAACTCCCGTAGATGTACCCCTTCTTGACGCCGCCGCCAGCCATGGCCACGGAGAAGACGCGGGGCCAGTGGTCACGTCCGTTGGTTCCATTGATTTTGGGAGTGCGTCCGAACTCGGAGCTGACCATGACCAAAGTCCTGTCCAGCATACCACGTTCTTCGAGGTCGCGGATCAGGCGGGCAAAGGCCACGTCAAACGGTGCCGACTGACCATCGAAAGCACCCTTAATGTTGCTGTGGTGGTCCCAGCTTCCATACGTCACGGACACCATCCGCACACCGGCCTCGACCAAGCGACGAGCCAAGAGGAAACGCTGCCCAGCCGAGTTGCGGCCATACTCATCGCGTAGTTTGTCAGGTTCCGCTGCAAGGTTGAAGGCTTCGCGGGCCTTCTGGCTGCTGATGAGACCGTAAGCGGCGTCATAGAAACTATCCATGGCGTTGATCGCATCTGACTTCTCGATGGTGCGGAAGTGCTCGTCCACGGCGCTCAGCAGACTGCGGCGGCGATCGAAGCGCTTCTGGTCGATGTCTTTTGGCGTGAGTAGATCACGAACGCTGAAACCCCTGTCCGCTGGGTCACTGCCCAGGGCAAAAGGACCGTAAGCGCTGCTCATGTAGCCAGACTGCTGCTCCGGCACGCTCACGTTCGGGATCACCACGTAAGGAGGCAGGTTGTTCCGGGAACCCTGCTCATGAGACACCACCGAACCGAAGCTAGGGAACTTGATGGCCGGGCTGGGGCGGTAGCCTGTGAACATGTTGTGAGTCCCGCGCTCATGGGCGGCTTCACCATGAGTCATCGAGCGAATGATGGTGATTTTGTCCATGATCTTGGCGATGTTGGCGAACCTCTCGCCCACATACTCGCCCGTCACCCCCTTGATGGGGCTGTAGGGACCGCGATACTCCGGCGCTGCGAAGGGCTTGGGATCCCAGGACTCGTGCTGGGCAATGCCGCCCGGCAAATAGATATGGATGACGGAGTCAGCAATGGGCTTGAACTCCTCCACCGGCGCGATGGCCATGGAGGCGCGCAATTGCAGGAACTGGGGGAGCGTGATGCCAAGTCCGGCAATCGCTCCGACCTGAAGAAAGTCGCGGCGACGCTGGTTGAGCATCAGATTGGAATGGTTGCCTTCGCAGAGGGGATGAAGTTTCATGGAGGGTTGTTGGTATCAGCAACTACCTACGATCCACCACAAGGGGTCTTGCGTCATCGGAAAAAAATCTTGTTTTTCTTTGTGAATTCTGGCGCGGCCACTGTCATCCGCCGGTTGCTTTCCCATTTTCTCCATCCTACGTAGGCTCAAACATGTCCGCTCCTGCCAACCGACTCGATCACACTTTTGCCCGCCTGGCGGCCACTGGCCAGAAGGCGTTTGTAGCTTACATCGCCGCAGGCGACCCTACTCTGCACGCCACGGTGGACTTGGTCCTGGCGCTGGAACGTGCTGGAGCCGATGTCATTGAGCTTGGAATCCCCTTTTCCGATCCCGTGGCGGATGGCATCGTGAACCAGCTTGCCGCAGATCGTGCCCTGCGCGCCGGAGCCACCACGCGCGGTGTGCTGGAAACCATCCGCACCATACGCACCCGGACGCAGATTCCCATCGTACTGTTTACCTACCTGAACCCGGTCTATACATACGGCTACGAGGCATTCCACAAAGACGCCGCCGCCGCCGGTGCAGACGGCATTCTCATCCTGGACCTCCCGCCTGATGAAGCTGCGCAAAATCCTGAGACAGGGCCGCTGCCTGACCTGCATCACATCCGTCTTATCGCACCCACCACTCCACCAGAACGCATCCCCGCCATCGCCAGCCAGGCCCAGGGCTTCATTTACTACGTCAGCCGGGAGGGCGTGACCGGGGCCCAAAGCAGCGTGGCCAGCGGCATCGCCGAGCAGGTGGCGCGCATCAAGGCCCATACCAGGGTGCCAGTCTGCGTAGGCTTCGGCATTTCTTCCCCGGAGCAAGCGGCGGTAGTGGCAGGCATGGGGGACGGCGTAGTGGTGGGCAGCGCCATCGTCAACTTGGTGGACAAGCACGGCGCGTCGCCAGCTCTCGCTGCTGAGGTGGAGAGCTTTGTCAAACCGCTTGTTCAGGCTGTGAAGTCTGCTTAGCATCCACGCCCTTTTTCTATGGCCCTCACTCTTCAGTTCACCAAAATGAACGGTGCCGGCAATGACTTCGTCATGCTGGACAACCGGGATCTCAGTCTTGCTCTCACCACTGAGCAGATCGCTGCACTGTGCGACAGACATCGTGGCGTGGGCGCGGATGGACTGCTGCTCGTGGAGCCAGCCCAGGCAGACGGAGACTTCCGTATGAGGTACTACAATGCAGATGGCGGTGAGGCTGAGATGTGTGGAAACGGTGCACGTTGCTTCGCTAGCTTTGTAAACAGCCTACATGGTGGCAACCTGAACGCCCTTCGATTTGAGACCCTGGCAGGGATGATTTCCGCCGAGTTTGAAGCCGGACAAGTGCGCATCAACATGAGCACGCCGCACAGCATGCAGCTTTCTCAAAACCTGCTCGTCGCCGGGCAGGAACTCATCGTCCACAGCGTGAACACCGGCGTGCCGCACGCCGTGGTGTTCGTGGACGATCTCAAGGAGGTGGACGTGCGCAAGCTCGGTGCAGGACTTCGCTATCACGACGCCTTCAAGCCCAAAGGCACGAATGCCAACTTCGTCTCCGTCTTCGCACCGGATTCCATAGCCATCCGCACCTACGAGCGCGGCGTGGAGGATGAGACGCTAGCCTGTGGCACCGGCATGGTGGCTTGCGCCCTGATTCATCACGAGCGCACCGGCACACCCGGCCCCATTAGCGTGCTGGTGAAAGGCGGAGACACCCTGCAGGTCAACTTCAAACGAGAAGGCGACAGCTACCGCGACGTCACCCTATTCGGCCCGGCAGACTTTGTATTCACCGGCGAGATCAGTCTGTAAGCACCGGCTCCGAACAGCTTTTCCCCCCAGCAGCACTTCAAACCAACCCGCACCTCCATGTTCGCAGGCACCCACACCGCCATCGTCACCCCTTTCCGCAACGGTAAAATCGATGAGGCCGCGTTGCAGAAGCTGATCGACTTCCAGTTCGACAACGGCATCAGCGGCATCGTCCCATGCGGCACCACCGGTGAGTCCCCCACCCTGGACTACGACGAACACGAGGCCGTGGTGCGGCTCAGTGCCGAGTTTGCCAAAGGGCGTGGCGTCGTCATGGCAGGCACCGGCTCCAACAGCACACGTGAAGCCGTGGAAATGACCCAGGAAGCAGAGGAAGCTGGAGCCACAGCCATCCTGCAAGTGGCACCCTACTATAACAAGCCGACGCAGGATGGCCTCTTCCACCACTTCAAGGCAGTAGCTCAGTCCACCTCCCTACCCATCATGCTTTACAGCATCCCCGGGCGCTGTGGCATTGAGATAGGGCTAGACACCATCGTCCGCCTCGTGGAGGCCTGTCCGAACATTCGCGCCATCAAAGAAGCCGGTGGCAATCCGGAACGCGTCAGCCAGTTCAAGCAGCACCTGCCCAACACCTTTGAAGTCCTGTCTGGAGACGATTCCCTGACCCTGCCCTTCATGATCGTCGGCGCGGTGGGAGTCGTCAGCGTGGCTGGCAACCTCATTCCGGGTCCCCTCAGTAAAATGGTGGCCTGTGCGCTGGAGGGCAACTGGCCCGAAGCACAGGAGATCCACCACCGCTACTACCCGCTCTTCTCCGCCTTCCTCAAGCTGTCCACCAACCCCATCCCCATCAAGACGGCTCTTGGTTTGACGGGCATGATTGATCCTGAGCTGCGCCTGCCCATGGCTCCCATGGCCGAGGCTGGAAAGGCAGAACTAGAGGGCATCCTCAAGCAGCTGCGCATTATTTAGGCTCTCGCCATGCGCCCTGCATTGGCCAGCCTTGAAGAGATAGAGGACGCGCATCGTTTGGTGCGCAAGCACGTCCCCGAGACCCGTATTTCCACTCATCCGGCACTGAATGCCGCCCTCGGATGTCGCACCTGGCTCAAGCATGAACATGAGACCCCCGCCGGAGCCTTCAAGGTGCGCGGTGGCATCATTTACCTGCACGAGCTGCTGAAGCACCGCCCAGACATCCAGGGCATGGTGGCTGCATCCACCGGCAATCATGGGCGCTCCATCGCCTGGTCGGCCAAGCGTGCCGGACTAAGGTGCGTCATCGTGGTGCCGGAGGGCAATCCAACACACAAAAACGAGGCCATCCGTGCCTTGGGTGCGGAACTGGTGGAACATGGACACGATTTTCAATGCGCACTGGAATACTCTCGTCAGCTGGCCGCTGACCAACCACTTCACCCAGTGCCGTCATTTCATCCGTGGCTGGTGCGTGGAGTCGCCACCTACGCGCTGGAGTTCTTCCATGCGGTTCGTGATCTTGATGTCGTGTTCGTGCCCATAGGTCTCGGTTCTGGGGCAGTGGGTGTGCTTTCCGTCCGCGCCGCGTTTGGCCTTAGCACGCGTGTTATCGGAGTGGTCTCCAGCCATGCGCCGGCGTACGCTCTCTCCCTAAAGCGGCGCACTTTGGTGGTGCATCCCACCACCACGCGGCTGGCAGAGGGCGTAGCGTGCAGCACACCGCATCCGGAGGCTCTCTCCCTCCTCATGGATCATCTGGATGACATCATCGCCGTGGATGACGGTGAAGCGCTCACTGCCATGCGGATGCTCTACCAGCATACTGGTATGGTCGTGGAAGGTTCTGCCGCACTGCCACTGGCCGCACTAAAGGAGTCTAAGCTCAAGGACGCCGCAGCGGGACTGATTCTCACCGGAGGGAATGTCAGTCCAGCGCTCAGTGCCGAGTGCCGAACGCCCGGCCTGGTACTTTGATCGTGCAGCCCATTTGATGCTCCGTCACCCGTCACTCAGGCTCTCATCCAGCGGGAACCTGCACACGACCGTGACGCCACGCCGCGGCCTGCTGTTCACCTCCACGCTGGCCCGGATGAGATCCGCGCGGTAGTTCATGACCTGCATACCGATGCCGTCGGCGGGCCTTTTGCCCTTGGGCAAGCCTTTTCCATTGTCAACGATACGAAGCTCAGCCTCCCGGGCAGAGAGTCTCCGCAGAGACAAGGTGATGAGCGTAGGCTTCCCATGCCGGAGGGCATTGTTCACCGCCTCTTGCGCGATACGGAAGAGGTGCGTCTGCTTCTCGCCGTCCGTCACCAATACACTGCTGTCGATCTCTGCCGTGCATGGGGTGCGGAAATTGTTCTGCACAGTCTCCGCCAGCAGTTGAAGCGCACCCACTAGACCACGGTAGCGAACGCTTGTGGGTGACATGCCATGAGACATGCGCCGCACCTCTGCTACGGACTGGCGCAGCAGCTCCAGAATGCGGGCTGCCTGCTCACGGGCCTCACCGCTGAGTTCCATCTCCAGCGCTTCGGCCATGATGACCAGGCCCGTCATGGTCTGCCCCACTCCGTCATGCAAATCATGCCCCAGCCGTGCCTGCTCCTGATCTGCGATTTTGAGCACTTGCTGCTGGAGCCGATGGCGCTCGGTGAGATCCACCCCCGTGATGACGATGCGGTCCGGGCTTCCGTCCGGTTTCCGGGTGGCGGCGCTCCTCAGTTCTACAATGCGCCAGCGGCCGTCTTTCATGCGCAACCGCACATCCACCGGCGGATTGGACTCCCCGCGCAGCAAACGGGCGAAGCGCTCCTTGGAGCGCATGACCTCCGACGTCTCCAGCAGGCCTGCATCCCACGGGGTGCGGCCCAGGATCTCATCCTCAGCGTATCCGAGAACGTCTTGGGCGAAGCGATTCACGTGAACGAAGCACCCTTGCTCATCCAGCACCGCGATAAAGGCCGCCGCATTGTCCAGGAGCGTCTGGTTGTAAGCCTGTTCACGCTGGTAATTCAGTTCCGCCACCTTCCGGGCATTGATGTCCGAAATGGTGCCCGTCATGCGCACTGGCCGCCCGTCTTCAGCCCACTCCGCCCGGCCGCGGGCGCGAAACCACTTGTAGCTGCCATCCTTAGCCCTCATGCGATATTCCACCTCATAGGGCTCACGTTTATTGAAGTGGTCCTCGCGGGCCTTTTCAAGCATGGGCAAATCATCCGGGTGCAGCAGCGAGCGCACTTTTTCCCTGGTGCTTTGCAGCTCATGTTCCTCGTACCCCAGCATCTCCTTCCAGCGGGGAGAGAGATACAGTTCACCCGTGAGCACATTCCAATCCCACAGACCGTCCGTGGTGCCACTCAGAGCGCGTGCGTAGCGCTCCTCGCTCAGCGCCAGAGCCCGCTCCCGCTGCTCCCGCTCCAGGGCCATGGCGGCCAGGTTTGCCGCTTGCATGGCAGCCGCCAACTCATCCCTTCGTGGCTCGCGGGCCTCCCTAAGGTAGCAGGCAAAGGTGCCTATCACTTGCCCTCCGCTGCCGATGACGGGTTCAGACCAGCACGCCTGCAAACCGGAGCGCTGTGCGACCTTGCGAAACGGAACCATGAACTCCGCAGTCATGATGTTGGGGCAAATCACACGAAAGCCCTCTGCCGCCGCGCGTCCGCAGCAGCCACCTGCCTCACCGAGCGGAATGACGGCCACCGCTTTGCTAAGGGATTCCGGCAGGCTAGGTGCCGCAGCGAGCCGCAGCTTCCGCTCATGCTCCTCCACCAGCATCACGCTGGTGATCAGCCCGGGATGCGTCGCCTCAAGGCTGCGGATGATCGCCTCCAAGACCTCGCTCACCGGGGCACCGCTCGCCACCATGCGCAGGTTTCTCCGTTCACGCTCCTCCACCGCTTTTCTCCTCGAGATGTCAGCCGTGGTTCCTACCATTCGGCTTGGCCTGCCAGTGGCATCCCGCTTCATCACGCTGCCCCGTGCGTGCACCCACTTCCAGGTTCCGTTTCGGCAGCGGAGCCTGAACTCGCTGGAGTGGGTGGGTGTCAGCCCTTCAAAGTGCTCCCACACCCCGCGCTGAAGATCAGGCAGATCGTCTGGGTGCACCAGGTCATTCCAGCCCATCGGTCCGCCGCGCACTGGTTCATCTGGCGCATAGCCCATCATTCGGCGCCATTCATCAGAGAAAAAGATTTCGTCGTTCTCGATGTCCCAGTCCCACACGCCAAGACCAGAGCCTTCCAGGGCTCGCTGCCAGCGCTGCCGGGTGTCATCGAGGTCCAGCTCCGCGCACACCTGCGGCGTGATGTCCCTGCCCACTGCCTGAACTTCCTTCAGCTTCCCCTGCTCGTCGAAAAACCCCCGGTTGGTGAACTGCATCCAGCGCGTCTTGCCGGCTCCATCGATGACCCGGTTTTCAATGACCACTACTGGCTGCTCTGGAGACAACTCCCTTAGGCGCGCTTGCACCAGAGGCAGATCCTCCTCCACCACCACCGGCTGCCAACGCTGGCCGATCAACTCCCGACGCTCCTTACCAAAGGTCCGGCAATACACTTCATTCACGAAGGTGAACGTGCCATCTGGCAAGAATCGGCACACGCTCTCGCTGAGGTCGTCGGCCACAGTATGGTACACTTCCGCCTCCCGATCCCCCACCGGTGTTCGCTGCCTTGCGTTTTTGTTTTTTGCCACTGACACGCAGACAGAAAACACGATTTCCAATGTTTGGGCAACTCTGCTTGGAACTCTTCGCAAACCGCAGGATCGGCGTTATGGGTGCCTTCGAATGCAAGAAACAGAGTCCCCCGTCCTCCCTCCCCTCCGCTCACCCGGCATCTGGACTTCACTGCTGCTGGTGTTATTCATCTCAGCGGTAACCGGTGCACTCACGGCCTTCTTTTTGCAGTCGCTGGACTTCGCCACACGCCTGTTCTGGCAGCACCCTTGGCTGTTGTATGGCCTGCCGCTAGGAGGGGCGGCGGTCGCCTTCATTTATCAGCGCTGGGGCGGGAATGCAGACAAAGGCACGGATCTGATTCTCAACGAGATTCGCAACCACACCATTCACGTGCCCTTGCGACTTGCTCCACTAGTGCTGCTGGGCACGCTGGTTACCCACCTCTTCGGCGGCTCAGCCGGGCGAGAAGGCACCGCCGTACAGATGGGCGGCGGCGTGGCCGGTGGGCTGGCACGCAGGCTACGGCTGGGAAGTGATGCCACCAGCCTTATGCTCCGCTGCGGCATGGCCGCAGGGTTCGGTGCCGTTTTCGGCACACCGCTGGGCGGTGCCATCTTCGCCGTGGAAGTGGTGCGCACCGGCCTGCCAAGGCTCGGCTGGATCATCCCCGTTCTTGCAGCCTCGTTTCTCGGAGATCGTACCTGCCAACTCCTCGGCGCGGTGCACTCCCATTTTCATGTCGGACAGGCATCAGTGAACCCGCTGCTGATTGGGAAAGTGGTAGCAGCGGCCCTCGCGTTCGGACTTGCTGCAAGGCTCTTTGCCCAGCTTCATCACGTCAGCAAGAAGTTCTTCACCTCCCATATCCGCAACCCGGTACTCCGCCCCGTCGCGGGAGCGCTGATCGTGATGGTCGTCGCCTGGGTGACTGGCGCACACGACTGCTTGGGGCTTGGCGTCGAACGCGGGCCGCAGGGAGGTGCCTCCATCCTGGCAGCCTTCACCCCAGGCGGAGCGGATTCCTTCGACTGGCTCAAAAAAACGGTGCTCACTGTGCTCACCGTAGGCAGCGGGTTCAAAGGCGGCGAAGTAACGCCACTTTTTTTCGTCGGTTCCACTCTCGGCAATGCCTTGTCACTCCTCCTTTCGGCACCACCAGACCTGTTTGCCGCGCTGGGATTCATCGCCGTCTTCGCAGCAGCTAGCAAGACACCGCTCGCCTGCACCGTCATGGGAGCGGAACTCTTCGGCACTGACTACGCCCTGCTCTTCCTCGTGACCTGTTACGTCGCGCGCATCCTCTCCGGCGGCCTGGCCATTTACGCAGGACCATCCGCCCCTCCACTGCGGGCGTGACTCGTGGTTTGAGCGCTACCATTCAGAATTCTGCGGCACTGACCCTGCCAGTCCTCCCGGCGTACTCGATCACCAAA
Source organism: uncultured Verrucomicrobiaceae bacterium (assembly GCA_964538625.1). Lineage (GTDB taxonomy): Bacteria > Verrucomicrobiota > Verrucomicrobiia > Verrucomicrobiales > Verrucomicrobiaceae > JAEUHM01. The sequence goes on along the minus strand of CAZIGH010000022.1, from coordinate 70,181 downwards.
GCCCATAAGCCGCCCAAAAAGGGTCACCTCATCCGGCGTCCAGTCCGCGATTTGCCTGTAGGAGAAGACGCCAAAAGCGTGCAGCCGTGCTTCCAGAACACGGCCCACGCCGCGTATCATCGTCAAGTCGTCCGCCGCTTGATCGCCGGAACGAAAGGCCGCCGCTTGATCGAGATTGCGCTTCAGCAAGTCCAGCTCTGCACGAAGCGCATCCCGCTCCTCCTCCGCACGCTGAAGCGCTTCTGCCGAAAGACTCAGAGACACCTCCAGCGGCAGCATCTCCTGCCTTGGTCTCACCTCAGCGGCAGCTTCATCAGGTGGCGGCTCCGGCTTGGGTGCGCTTAGCTTAGCGAGCCTCGCCTCAGTCTCCCGCAGACTTGCCCGCAAGCCCGTGAGCTCAGCCTCATAAGCCTGCGCCTTGGCAAGAGTGAGCCTCGCCTCGGAAAGCTCCGCCTCACTGCGTCTCAGCGCCCCCTCTACCTCATGCAAGCGGCTTTCAAACTCTGCGGCTTCAGCCCGTGCTGCCTCTAGCTTGCACTCCTGGTCCGCCAGCGGGTCCAGACGCCGCGCGGCCAACACCACGTGAAGCCGCCAGCCAAGCCAGGTGAAAACGGCCGCCGTCATCAGCAGCAGCCACAGGAGATTGGACATCCACCACCAGCGTCCGTCAGTCATTTTGTTCTTTCAGTTGGAAAGTCCATCTGCAGCCAACGAATATCCACGCGCCGGTTCAGCGCACGACCATTCTCCGTCACGTTCTCCGCTATCGGTTCAGCGGTGCCCGCACCACGCACCGCCAGCCGCAGGCCATCAAATCCCGCGTCCACAAGCCGCGCTTTGACCTCCTCTGCGCGCTTCAAGCTCTCCGCTGAATCTTTCTGCGCATCGCCTGCACCATCCGTATGGCCTACGATCTCGAAGAGCGCCTCACCATCCACGTCCAACACCTTCCTCATCGTACGCACCGCCCTGGCTGTCTCCACGTCCACGCCTTCGCCCGCAGTCGCCGCAAACGTGTGCAACACCCCACGACGCGCCACCTGACGGGGACGGAGCGCCAGCACCAGCCGCCTGCCAGGCTCCAGTTGGGCCGCCTGCCGCAGCGCCAGCAGCATCTCGGATGCGGGGGCCACCAGCGGAGATACTCGCAGGCCCTCATGCACCAGCGCCATGGAACCCACCAAAGGCTGGAGAGCCTCCAGCAGCGCCTGCTTCATGGACAGGCTTGCCGTCTCACCGCTCAGTAGCACCACCCTCCCATCACTGACCAGCGAGAGATAGGACTCCATCAACTTCACCCCACCGTCCGCCACCAGCTTCTCCCGGAAAGGAATCAACGCCTCACCCACCTCCATCTCGTTTATGCCCACCGCGCGGAAATCCGCTGCCAGCCTTCCCTCCGTCACGTCCGGTGGATAACTCACTACCGGCTTCCCTGCCACCAGCACAGCGAAGGTCACACCCACGGCCTTAGGCGGTAGCGTCAACGGTGACCTGGAATCTTCCACGCGGCTGGGATCTGTCATTAGGCCCTGGACATGAAGGGTGAGTCCCTGAAAAGCCCGTTCCGCCTGCTCCAGCAGTTTCGCCCTCCTCTCTTCGGAGGTCACGGCACCGAAGAGCCACACCTCACTCTCGTGCCTTGCCCAGCCCAGGTAGGGCGGACCCACCGCCCGCGCCCGGGAGACACGTCCAGTCGTCTGCGGCACTGCGGGAGCGCCAGCCTTGGGCCCCTGCATCACTCTGCCCGGCCTGTCGGCATTCTTTCGCAGCGCCCGCCACGCCGCAACCACTTGAGCGATTTCAGGCAGCCTCGCCTCCGTGCCAGACAGCGCCTGTGCCACGGTCAGCTCATCACCGTTCAAGGGCAGCCTCATCCAGGCCCCCTCCCCTGTTGTTGTTGTCAGCATCCCATCCTGATCGGGATCCGGACGCGGAAGATTCTTCAGCGTCTCCCTCAATACCTTGAACGGCTTCACCTCCCCGTCCACCCTCAGTGAGTTGCTCACTTGATAACCCTGCCAAACACGGTCCACCTCGCGCTTCAAAGCCACGCTCAGCGACACATCAGAGAGCACGCCAGCCAGAGTCACCTGCCCGCTCGAGGCAAAGAGAACCACCCATGACTGCGGCACCGAACGCCCCGCTTCCCCAGACTCACCCGCATCCTCGCCCAAACTCGGTTGGTCCTCCGCAGCCGATGCGGTAGAAGTCAGGCCCAGCACAGGATTGCTGCCGTCCAGCCTTAGCTCCTCCCTCAGGCGACGCTCCGCCCCTGCCAGAGCATTGACGGAAGAGGCACGGCCCGACAGCACCGCCACAGGCCCGCGAAAGCTCACGTCCAACCCCTGGAAACGCTCGTCCTCCAGCAGGCCCGCTGCCGCCGCCTCCAGCCGAGCTTCAGCGCGTCGCAGGGTCCACCACCCGCCCAGCGCCCAAAGCGCCAGAAGGCAAGACGTAGCTGCAATCCACCACCGAAACATGGAACACCAGAAATGCCGGACAGTTTGGAGCCGCGCAACATTTCTTTCTTACTGTCGCGAAGCCTCACACTTGCAAGATGCTCAAGACGCAGTTAAAGCTCCCCGCCGAGCAATCTGGCCCACAGGAGAGGTGGTCGAGTGGTTTATGGCTCCAGTCTTGAAAACTGGCGTTGCTGAAAGGCAACCGTGGGTTCGAATCCCACCCTCTCCGCCACTCAGGCGTCCCTTCCACCGAGCCGACGGCAGGCCGGGCCACCGTCCGGGACGCTTCCTGATTTCCGCTCAGCCAGCCGTCTTTCGGATCCAGCTTGGGTGTCGCAGCAAGTGCCCTGCTCAGGGGTAAAATCCGGTCCCGCCAGGGCTACAAACTCGTTGATTGACAAGTTTTGTTAATAATCGTTAAATATCGGCGGGTTCTGGGCGAGCCATTTGCTCAACCCGTCATCCACAACACACCTCACGCATGAAGCACACACTCCTCACGCTTGCCTTCGGTCTCGCGGTCACCTCATCCTTTGCGGGCACCTCAGCCGCTCCAAAGAATCCCGTCGTTCCGGCATCTCCTCCCGCGCCGGCCTGCAATACGATCAGTTATGACTTCGTGGAAGCTCAGTACATCCGTCTGTTCGGTGAGAACGAGGCAGATGGGTTCGGTGCCCACATCTCCAAGTCCCTGACCAGCAACCTGTTTGCCTTCGGTTCCTACAACCAGTTCTGGGGAGATACCGACTTCCTCAGCCTGGACGCTGGTCTTGGCTACCATATCCCGCTCACTTCTTGTGTGGATCTGGTGGGCAAAGTGGCTTGCGTGTATGACGAGTCGGACTTCGACGAGGCTTTCAGCGGCACCGTGGGCCTTGGCTTCCGTATAGGGCTGGCCCAGTGGCTGCAGCTTGACCTCTTCTACCATGGCTTTGCCTATGAGTTTGAGGACTACTTCAGCAGCGGCAGCGCCGCACTCATCTTCCGCGAAGTCATCGCTCCCAAGGTGGACATCATCGTGGCAGGCGGTGTAGGCGAGGAGGACTACCAGCAGGTATCCGCTGGCTTCCGCTACAACTTCTGATCTAAAGACCTGATTTGACAAGAGCGGTACAGGGGAGACTCTGTGCCGCTTTTTTTGCACGGATGAAATCAATCTTTCTCCTCTTTCTGCTCGTCGGCCTGGTCCAGGCGCGCGACATTCGGGTGGACAACCCCGCCGAGCTGGATGCCATCAGCCGCCAGGCCCAGCCGGGAGACACTTACATCCTGCCTGAGGGGACGTTTGCGGATGTGGCGCTGCGCTTTCGCGGCACCGGGACTAAGGAGCAGCCCATCACTCTGCGTGCAGCGGAACCGGGAAAAACGGTGTTCACCGGTGGTTCCAGTTTGAAAGTTGGCGGTATGCACCTCCGCGTGGAGGGCCTGCATTTCCGCCAGCCTGGCCCGAGTGTGAACGAAGTTATTCAACTGAGAATCGACAGCAAGAACCTGGCGCACCACTGCACGCTCAGCCAGGTGGCAGTCACCGCAGACCCCGAGCTGCCCCAGGGCAAGGAGGGCAAGTGGCTCTCCATCTACGGCTCCCACAACACCATTGAGTTTTGCACATTTACCGGCAAAACGTCGGGCGGCACCACCGTCGTAGTGTGGCTGCCGGAAGAAGGTGGCGAGAGCGGACAGCATGTAATCCAGAAGTGCTACTTTGGCCCCCGCCCCAGGTTGGGAAAAAACGGCGGCGAAACCATCCGCATCGGCGACTCTGACACCGCTCATCTCGATGGGAAGTGCCTGGTCACCTCCTGCCTCTTCTATCAGTGCAATGGCGAGACGGAGATCATCTCCAATAAGTCCTGTGCCAACCGCTACACCAACAACACGTTCCTTGAATGCGAAGGCACACTGACTCTGAGGCATGGGCATCGCTGTCTGGTCGAAGGGAACGTCTTTTTGGGCAACCACAAGCGGATGACCGGCGGCGTGCGTGTCATCGGCGAGGACCATGTAGTGAAGGGCAACTCCATGTTTGACCTTCAAGGTGACGGACACCGCAGCGCCATCACCTTTATGAACGGCATCCCAGACACCCCCGCCAACGGCTACCAGCAAGTGAAACGCGCCATCATCCAGGACAATACCGTGGCGCACTGCAAAGTGCCCGTGTGCATCGGACGTGCCGACAACAGTACCTGCACAGAACCTCCGCTGCAGGTCAGTTTCCTCTCCAACACCATCCTCAGTGAGAAGGGCAAGGCCATTCACATGGAGACGCCAGTGACCGGCTGGACCTGGAAGGGGAACCGCATCAAGGCACCGGAGCTCGGCGTGTCCTTTGAGGGTCTGACACTCACGGATGATGTGGCAGTCAAGAAGCCGGCTGCGCTCTCTCAGAACCAAGTCGGTGCTTCCTGGCTGCGCTGAGGAGCGTTCCCCAGGGCAAGCTGCCCGGACTGGAACAACGTCTCTCCACTCGCCAAAAGCCCGACCGCCTCGCTATCGGTCATCAGCGCTGGAATCACCTACTCTTCCTACACTGGGAGTGCGACCCCGCAGACATTCAGCAGCACCTGCCGCAGCGTCTGCATGTCGATACTCACGAGGGCCGAGCCTTCATCGGCATCGTGCCGTTCTTCATGCAGCGCATCCGCCCCGCATACCTGCCACCCCTGCCGTGGCTCTCGTGGTTCCTGGAACTCAATGTGCGCACCTACGTGCACGACGATCAAGGCCGCCCCGGCGTTTCCTTCTTCTCTCTGGATTGCACCCAGCCAGTCGCCGTTCACTTGGCGCGACGCTTCTTTCATCTCCCCTACTTTCATGCGACGATGACGGCGAGCCGACAAGATCAGCGCATCCACTACACCTGTCGGCGACGCGGAATGACTGAGACATCCTCCTTCGAATGGAAGGATGAAGGTCCGGTGCATACCGCTGAGCCCGGCAGCTTGGAGTTCTTCCTCGTGGAGCGTTACCTGCTTTTCACCACCCGCCCAGATGGCACACTTCTACGCGGACAGGTGCATCATGAGCCCTACCGCGTAGGGCCCACGGAAGTCACCGAGCTTTCCGTCTTACCCGCAGCGCAAGCGGGACTGCGCCTGTCCGAGGCCGTGCTCCCGCCGTTACGGGCTGAGGCTGTGGATGTGAGCGTGTATTCGGTGGAGCCAAACGTCTGAAGCGCTCCATTACAGAGCCTCAATGAAGGCGATGAGATCCGCCATTTCCTGCGGTGTCATGCCTTGCTCCAGCCCCTCAGGCATAAGACTCTGGCCGCTGCTGGAAGATCCGGCGATCTGGCTGCGCTGCAAGGCAAGCTCCGCCCCACCCATCATTTTGATCGTCATGCTCGTAGCCGTGTCTTCAGTGATGATGCCCATGAGCGTCTGACCCTCCTTAGTGTTCACCGTGTAGGCGATGTATTGCGAGGCCACTTCCTTGTGCGGCTCCAGGATGGCCGAGAGCAGCGCCTCTCTGCCTTTCGTTTTAACCGTAATCAAGTCCGGGCCCACGGCGATACCCTGCCCCTTGGCCACGTGGCAAGCCATGCAGCGAGCCATGAAGTGCGTCACGCCGGCTTCCGCATTTCCCTGAAGGTCCAGGGCGGGCTTGAACTTCGCCAGCACCTCCTCACGGGAGGGAGGTATGACCGACGCCAGCGCTTTCCTGGCCGCAGCTACCACGTCCTTGTTCTTGTGTTTGATCAGAGCCTGCACCTGCGCCGCAGTGAAGTCTTTGGGATTCACCGCTGGTGAGTTCAGCAGAGCCAGCACCCGCTCGTCCCGGGAGAGAAAGGCCTCCATGGCAGCGGCCTTCGCCTTCGCTCCATAGTGCGGCCAGTGAGCCAGCAGCACCTCCGTCACCTGTTTGGATGCAGAGCGCTGTTTTGCCTGAATGGCTGCTGCCTGCAAGGCGTCGGACTGGCCCTCGCTCAAACAATGGTCCAGCGCATCTGCCGCCTCTGCGGACGTCGAAAGACGGAGCAGTTCTACGGCGCGCAGTCTCTCCGTTTCGGGAGCAGAACCATCCATGGCCCTCGCCACCGCCTGGTTGAAAACCGCAGCCAACACCTTCCCGCCATCCGCCTTCTCGATGCTGCTTCCAGCCTTTGCCAGCCCCTCAGAGAACGCCGCGATGTGCTCAGGGACAGGAACCTCTGCGAGAGACTGGATAGCGCCCTGCACCTCGTTGACATCATTCCGCCACCCGATGATCCGATACAGCGGAGTCATAAGCAATTCACGGTTTGGATGTTTCCCTTCCGGTGATGACGAGAGCCGTTTCAGAATCTCTGCCGCCATCTCGGCCGGAGCATTTAGAATGGCCGCAGCCATCAGCTCACTCTTCGGCCCAAGGGAGGCTAGCACCTTTGGCGAATCAGGATGCTTGGACTTGCCCAGCGTCAGAGCGAGCTGGAACTTCACTCTGGCACTCCGCTCGTCAGAGGTGAGCTGCATCATGGCCTGCCACAGAGCGTCCGACGGCGGAGAAAGTCTCAGACGTCGCGCCGCGAGCCACAGCCCACGCTCAGCCACCACGTCATCCCTGCTTTGAAGCGCGGCGATGACCACCCGCTCGCTCAGCTCTCCCATGCCCTCCAGCGCCCCGAGCGCGTGCAGCGCTGCGACGGTGCTCGCCGACCCGCGCACCATCTCCTCCAAAGCGCTCACTGCCGCTTTGTCCTGCCTCTCATACAACAAACGCTGAGCCGTGTCCCTGTGCCACCCGTTCGTATGCGCAAGGGTCTTCACCAGCTCCGCCGTACTAAGCTCGGCCAGATTTACCCGCTCACCAAGGCGCTTCACACCGCCTTCCGGTACCAAGCGGTAAATGCGCCCGCGGTCATTGCCCCGGTTCAGGTCAAGGTACTGCTTGATCTCATCCGGAATGCTCCACGGGTGCTCGATCACCTGGCGATACATATCGCACACCAAAAGGCAACCATCCGGTGCGTTGGCAAAATTGACCACCCGCACCCACGTATCTTTTGAAGCCGCAAACTCAAAACCTTGCTCATCCGCTGGCCGCTCGCCCACAAGTAAAATGCCATCCTCTGAGCGCCGGATCACTTTCCGGTGAATCAACTGCCCTCCCGCGTCACCAGTGAAACTGTTGTTCTTGAACTCCGGTCCATACGCATCCCCACGATAAATCGTCGTCCCAGTGGCCCCGGTAAAGTAACCGCTCACACGCCCGCCCCCTTCCACTGCCCCCTTCACCACGCCTGCGATGCGCCACCGGGTGCGGATGATGCGCCATGGCTCATCCGGGCTAATGCGAAAGACCTCCGCTGCTCCACCGTCTGCCGCGATGCTGCGCCGGGCTGGCGGCATCTGGAAAAAGGGATTTCCACCTGCGAATCCATCATCATAAACCCAGTGCTGGAGGTGGTCGGAGTTCGAGCAGCCAAACTTCCGCCCGTAGTCATCAAAGCTCATCCCATACTGCGCCCCACCAGCCTCCAGACCGAAGTCCAGCGTCACCGGGTCAAACCAAAAGTCCCTGCCACCCAGCTCCACGCCCTTAAGCTCGGGCCGTTCTGGACAGGTGATGACGCCGCGATTTCCCCCGCCTGCCAGCACATGCACCCGATTGTCCTGCCCCCACTGAAAGGAGTTCAGCAGTCCCTGCACATTGAGCAGATTCAAACCAGTGCCGAATCCCGTGAACGCCCTCTTCCGCACCTCGGCGCGACCATCGCCATCCCTGTCCTCCAGCCGCCAGATGTCCGGCGTAGCCCCCACGTAGAGGCCACCATTTGCCCAGATCAGTCCCGTAGGCCAAGGCAAATCGTCGGCGAACACCGTACTCTTCTCATAAACCCCGTCGCCATCCACATCCTCCAGCATCGAAACACGACCCCAGTGCGGCTGCTCGTCGCGCATTTCAGAGTAATCGATCATCTCGCAGACAAACATCCGACCCCGCTCATCGAAAGAAAGGGCTATCGGATCACGCACCTGGGGCTCATTCGCCGCCAGCTCCAGCTTGAAGCCCTTCTTCACCTGCCACGTACTCAACGCCTTTGTCGGCTCCACCGCTGGGTAACTGGGCAGATCCTTCGCCGGGTCCACCTGCACCGCATTCTGAGTCTCACCGTATTTCTTCGCATACGTACTCAGGGACTTCAGCGGCTCCTGAGCGGCAGCCATTACCGAGAAAACGAGAACGAAAGTGCAAAAAAGCGGTCGGTACATCGCCAAAACCTACGCCATTTCCCCGCTGGAAGTATCAGTTCCTCCTGCAATCTCTGCGGACCGGTGATTGCACGCAGCGGCGGCACGTACATTGCTACACCCCCAGTTTAGCCCCCTTCTTTCACCAACTTTCCCAACCGAATGCCCGCTGCCCAAGACCCTGAGAGCCTCCGCCTCAACGCCGACCGCGAACGCCTGCACAACTGGAAGCGCTGGGGTCCCTACCTAGCCGAGCGCCAGTGGGGCACCGTAAGAGAGGACTACTCCGAAGACGGGAACTGCTGGGACCACTTCACCCACGACCACGCCCGCAGCCGCGCCTACCGCTGGGGAGAGGACGGCTTGCTGGGTATTGCAGACCGCCAGTGCCGCATCTGCATCGCCACCGCCTTGTGGAACACGCGAGACCCCTTCATGAAAGAGCGCCTCTACGGCCTCACTAACCACGAGGGGAACCACTCCGAAGACGTGAAGGAGGAATACTATTACCTCCGCTCCACGCCCACCCACTCCTACATGAAGGCGCTTTACAAATACCCCCAGCGCCGGTTTCCCTACGCAGATCTGCTGCGCGTCAACAAAGAGCGCGGACGCGACCAGCCCGAATACGAACTTGTGGACACTGGCATCTTTGACCAGCGCGCCTACTTCGACGTCTTTGCAGAACACGCCAAGGCAGACGCCGAGGACCTGCTCATTCGCTACACCGTCACCAACCGTGGGAAAACCACCGCCACCCTGCATCTCCTCCCGCAGATCTGGTTCCGAAACGTCTGGTCCTGGGGTGCTGACCATCTCACCATGCCGGGAGACGCCGCTAAGCCCCAACTCGGCACGCACAATGCGTCCACCCTCTGGGTACAGCGCGAGACTCTGGGCCGCTATTACTTCCACGTGGATCCAGACGACCACCGCTTCCAGGACTTCCTCTTCACCGACAACGACACCAACTACGCCATCTTCGGCAACAGCCCGGACCAGCCCCACACCAAGGACGCCTTCCACAAGCACGTGGTGGATGGGGATTCCTCTGCCCTGCTGCCCACCGCTCAGGGCACCAAGGCCGCCGCTCATTACCTGCTCTACCTCAAGCCCGGCGAGACCACCACCCTCCGCTTCCGTTTCTACAAAGCCGACACAAGCCGCCAGGATGTGTTCGGCGACTTCGACGAAGTCTTCCAGCAGCGGGCCGCCGAATGCGAGCAGTTTTATGACAACACCCTCCCCGCCGGTATGAATCCCACCGACCGGGAAATCTGCATGCAGTCCTACGCCGGACTCATGTTCTCCAAGCAGTTCTACTACTACGCCGTGAACCGCTGGCTCCCCGGCGATCCCAACCGTCGCTTCAACGCGGAGATCATCGGACGCCGCCGCAACAACGACTGGAAGCACCTCTTCGCCCGGGACGTGCTCTCCATGCCTGACAAGTGGGAGTACCCCTGGTTCGCCGCTTGGGATCTCGCCTTCCACACCATTCCCCTCGCCCGCATCGATCCCACTTTTGCAAAGCGCCAGATCACCCTGCTGCTGCGGGAGTGGTACATGCACCCCAACGGCCAGATCCCCGCATACGAGTTCGCCTTCAGCGACGTGAATCCCCCCGTGCACGCATGGGCCGCATGGCGTGTCTATCAAATGGATGCAAGACAGACCGGAGTGAAGGACCGCGCCTTCCTCGCCGGCGTCTTCCAGAAACTCCTGCTCAACTTCACCTGGTGGGTCAACCGAAAGGACGAGCGCGGTTTCGGCATTTTCTCCGGCGGCTTCCTGGGCCTGGACAACATCGGCATCTTTGACCGCGGCGCACCGCTGCCCACCGGCGGTTCGCTACAGCAGGCAGACGCCACCGCTTGGATGGCCTTCTACTGTGTGCAGATGCTCCGCATGGCCGTGGAACTCGCTTATGACGGCCAGCTTCACCCCGCCTATCAGGACATGGCATCCAAGTTTCTCACCCACTTCGTCCAGATCGTGGAAGCCGTCCACACCCACGGAGGCACCGGCTTGTGGAATGAAGTGGACGGCTTTTACTATGACCACATCCTGCCAGACCACGGAGGCGCTCCCATACCTCTCAAGTCGCGCTCCCTCGTCGGCCTCATGCCTCTCATCGCAGTCAAGGTCATTGAGGAAGCCCACATCAAGCACCTGCCAGAGTTCAAAGAACGCTTCGAGTGGTACCGCACCCACTACAAGCTCATGAACAAACACATCACGGAGCATACGAACCCAGATGGCAGCAAGCAGTGGCTCTTTGCCCTGGCCTCCAGGGAGCGCCTGCTCAAAGTGCTGCGCTACCTCCTTGATGAAAAAGAGTTCCTCGCCCCCCACGGCATCCGCTCCCTGTCCCGCTACCACCTCGAGCATCCCTTCAGCATGACCGTCAGCGGTCACACCTATGAGGTCCGCTATGACCCCGGAGACTCCACCACCAGCATGTTCGGCGGCAACAGCAACTGGCGCGGCCCCATCTGGTTCCCCATCAATCACCTCCTCATCGAAGCGCTCGAAGGCTATTACGACTACTTTGGCGACAGCCTCGTGGCTGAATACCCCACCGGCAGCGGCAAGCAATACACCCTTCAGGAAATCGCCACCGATCTCAAGCGCCGCCACGCCAGTCTCTTCAGACCAGATGCCCATGGCCGCCGACCCTGCCATGGCACCGACGAGCGCTACGCCAGCGACCCCGCGTGGAAGGACCTCGTCCTCTTCTACGAGTTCTTCCACGGTGACACCGGTCGTGGCCACGGCGCTAGCCACCAGACGGGCTGGACGGCCCTCGTGGGACGTCACATCGAAGACCTAGCCCTCTGGGACGCCAAAAAAGGCGGCACCTAGCCTCATCCTTGCGCCAGAGCACCTCTTTCTAAACTAGATGCGCCGCTCTACGCCTGGTCACCCTTGCTCTCACTATCGGAATCGCACACCGCCCTCCCTTTGTCCGTTTTCTCCCGCTCCCGGAGTGATTCTTCACAATCACCCACCGCGCCACTGAACCACCGTCTTCGCAGCCTCCCATGCGAAGCATCCCCATCATTGACTCCCACACCGGTGGCGAGCCCACCCGCGTCGTCATGGGCGGACTCAGCGCTGACGAACTCCCACTCTGGCGGCGGGCCATCATCGCCGAGCCACGCGGTCATGAGGTCATCGTAGGCGCACTCCTGCTGCCACCGGTAGATACGACCTGCACGTCCGGCGTCCTCTTCTTCAACAACGTCGGTACCCTCGGCATGTGCGGCCACGGACTCATCGGCGTGGTCGCCACACTCCATCACTTGGGGCGCATCCAGCCCGGCGCGCATCGCTTCGAGACCCCCGTGGGCACAGTCACCGCCATCCTTCACGACGATGGACGCGTGAGCGTGCGAAACGTCCTTTCCTACCGCCTCGCTACCAGCGTCCACGCCGGAGGATACATCGGCGACGTCGCGTGGGGAGGAAACTGGTTCTTTCTCACCAGTCACCCCACCTTGGCCCTCTGCCCACAAAACATCTCCGCACTGCTTCACGACTCAGCCACACTCCGGAACGCCATCCACGCCGCAGGCTACCCCCAAGTGGATCACATCGAGTTCTTCGCCCCTTCACCCGCCGCACACAGCCACAGCCGAAACTTCGTCGTCTGCCCCGGTGGCGAGTATGACCGCTCCCCCTGCGGCACCGGCACCAGTGCCAAACTGGCCTGCCTGGCCGCAGATGGACTTCTGGCACCTGGGCAAGTCTGGCGTCAGGAGAGCATCATCGGCAGCATCTTTGAAGCCACCTACGAAACGGCGGACAAGGGAATCATCCCCACCATCACCGGCACCGCCTTCATCACTGCCGAATCCAAACTCCTCTTTCATGAGGACGATCCCTTCCAACACGGCATCCCCCATGACTGAAAGACTCCTCCTCGTGCTCGCCACCTCCATCACCTGCCTCGTGTCCGCACAGGACTACGACGCACACACACGGAACAAAGTCTTCCGCAGCGCGCTCCAGCCACGCTGGCTGGAAAACGGAGACTCCTTCTGGTATCGCGTGCAGATCGGTGAGAAACAGTTCGAGTATGTGCTGGTGAATGCGCACACCGGCGACATCAAGCGCCAGCCCACTCTCGCAGCCCTGGGTATCGCAGAACCTGCACCGCAGCGCACCTCGCAGAGCCGCATCGACATCAGGCCCAGCGCTCGCACCGGAGAAGAGACCGCCATCACCTTCATCAACGAGACGGACGCCACGGTGAAACTCCTTTGGATCAACCCTCAAGGTGAGCGCAAACCCTTTGGTGAACTCAAGCCCCACTCCCAACGCCGACAGCACACCTTCGAAAGCCACGTCTGGCTCATCCAAGACAGCGAAGGAAAGCCCCTCGCCACCGTGGAAGCCGGTCCACTTCCCGAAACATGCCTCATCGACGGCAAGGGTAAAAACGAAGCCACTCCAGAAGCAAGACCACGAGATGGCCGCTCTCCAAACGGCCAATGGCGGGCTTTCACCAAAGCCGAAGACGTTCCCCGCAGGCAAGTCACCCTCGTCGAATCCACTCCCCAGGACTCCCTCCATCCCAAGCTCAAAGTCTTCGACTACGTCAAGCCCGGTGATCCCCTGCCCCAACCCCACTGGGTTATCGAGAACAAAGAAGGTACTAAACAATCAGTCCCGACCGACCTCCATCCCACACCCTTCTCACCGAGCGGAAAGTGGGAAGCTACCTGGGCACCAGACAGCAGCGAGTTCTACTTCGACTACAACCAGCGCGGGCACCAGCTCTACCGTATCCTCGCCGTGAACCCCGCCACCGCCACCACGCGCATCGTCGTAGAAGAGACTGCCACCACCTTCATCGACTACACGAAAAAGACCTGGCGTCACTGGCTGCATGACCGTAGCGAACTCCTCTGGATGAGCGAGCGCGACGGCTGGTGCCACCTCTACCTCTACGACATCCCCACTGGCAAGCCCAAGCACCAGATCACCAAAGGCGCATGGCCCGTCCGCGAAGTGCTCCACGTCGATGAACAAGCGCGACAGATCTGGTTTCTCGCCAGTGGACTGCGGGCAGGTGAAGACCCCTACCACCTCCACCTCTGCCGCATCCACCTTGATGGCAGCGGCTTCGTTCAGCTCACGCAAGCAGATGGCAACCATGACATCAGCTTCTCACCAGACAGGAAGCACTTCATCGCCAGCTGGTCCCGTGCCGATCATCCTCCCGTGCATGAACTGCGCCGCAGCACAGATGGCAGCCTCATCACCACCCTGGAACGAGCGGATGCCACAGCCCTACTCGCCAGCGGGTGGACCATGCCAGAGCGTTTCGTCGCCAAGGGCCGCGATGACAAAACCGACATCCACGGCATCCTCATCAAGCCCTCTCACTTCGACCCGGCGAAGAAATACCCCGTGGTCGAGGACATCTACGCTGGGCCGCACGGTGCCTTCGCGCCCAAGACCTTTGACCGACTCACACGAATGCACGAAATCGCCCAGAGCGGGTTCATCGTCGTCAAGCTGGATGGCATGGGCACCAACCACCGTGGCAAGGCCTTCCACGACGTGTGCTGGAAGAACCTCAAAGACGCAGGCTTCCCGGATCGCATCCGCTGGATCACAGAGGCAGCAAGCACCCGCCCCTGGATGGATCTCAGCCGCGTCGGCATCTACGGCGGCAGTGCCGGAGGACAGAATGCCATGCGCGCCCTGCTAGACCATCACAACTTCTACAAAGTCGCCGTAGCGGACTGTGGCTGCCATGACAACCGCATGGACAAAATCTGGTGGAACGAGCAGTGGATGGGCTGGCCGGTGGATGACAGCTACGTCCGCAGCAGCAATGCAGAAGACGCCGCGAAACTCCAAGGCCACCTCCTCCTCATCGTAGGAGAGCTGGATACCAACGTTGACCCCGCCAGCACCACCCAAGTCGTCGCCGCGCTGCAACGCGCCGGGAAGACCTTCGACTACATGCCCATCATCGGCGCCGGTCACGGCGCTGCGGAAACGCGCTACGGCTCGAAGCTACGCCTCGACTTTCTCGTTCGACACCTCAAACCGTAGATCGGCTGTCCGTTCCATTCACCATTCGATGTTCGATCTTCGATGTTGAACGTTCGACCTTCATCCGCTCAACCCACGATCTCCGTGGCCACGTGCCCATACACATCCGTGAGGCGGAAGTCGCGGCCAGCGTAGCGGTAAGTCAGCTTCTCATGATCCAGGCCCAGGAGGTGCAGCACAGTGGCATGCCAATCATGAATGTGCATCTTCCGGTCCACGGCTTCATAGCCCAGCTCATCCGTAGAGCCGTAGGCCATGCCCCCTTTGACACCACCGCCTGCCATCCACATGGTGAAGCCCTTGTTGTTGTGATCTCGCCCATCGTTCCCCTGAGAATGCGGTGTGCGTCCGAACTCACCTCCCCAGATCACCAGCGTGTCCTTGAGCAAGCCGCGTTGCTTCAGGTCGGCCAAGAGTCCGGCGATGGGTTTATCAATCTGCCCGCAGTTGCGCTCCAGGTCAGAGGTGAGATTGCGGTGCTGATCCCAGTTCCCATGGGAAATCTCCACGAATCGCACGCCGGCTTCCACGAACTTGCGCGCCATGAGGCACTGCTTGCCAAAGGCATCCGTTGCGCTCTCCCCTATGCCATACAGATTCTTCGTCGCCTGGCTTTCGCCCGCCAAGTCCATCACCTTCGGCACCTCAGCCTGCATCCGATACGCGAGCTCGAAGCTCTGGATGGCACCTTCCACCTCCGTGTTGTGTCCTCCACTTTCAGCAAGGACTTGTTTGTTAAGCGTCTGAATCAGATCCAGTTGCGTGCGCTGAGAAGCAGCATCCAGCCGGGAGTTCTTGATGTTCGCCACGGTAGCCTCTGCGCCTCCCATGCCCAGACGCCCCTGGAGCGCGGCAAAGCGTCCGTTGCCACCACCATTGATGCGGGTGCCTTGATAAATGGCGGGCAGGAAGGCACTACCGTAAGTGCGGGCTCCATTGGGCGGCGGGTTGATGGTGATGAAACCGGGCAGATTCTCATTCGCGGTTCCCAACCCGTAGAGCGCCCAGGCACCAAGCGAGGGCCGCACGAACTGCGTGCTGCCCGTGTGCAACTGGGTGAAGGCCTGCGGATGCGCCGGTAAGTCAGTACTCATGGAGTTGAGCAGGCAGAGATCATCCGCATGCTTTGCCAGATTCGGCAGCAACTCGGAGATCCACAGCCCGCTGCGTCCATGCTGACGGAAGGTATAGCGCGAACCCAGCAACTTCGCCCCTGCGTTCCGCCCAGCGGTGGCCGGTGCGCTCTTTCCGTCCTGTTTTGCCAGCACCGGTTTGTAGTCCAGCATGTCCACGTGCGAAGGCCCCCCCTGCATGCACAGGAAGATGACCCTCTTCGCCTTGGCGGGGAAATGGGAAGCCTTGGGTGCCAGCGGACCCACCCCAGCCGCACGCACAGCCTCATGGTGAGCCAGCGCCGCAAACGCCAGATAGCCGAATCCTGAAGACGTGGTTTTCAAAAACTCGCGGCGGGTTGGAGGAAAAGCATTCATGGGGGGAAGGTAAGCTGGAGACTGCAACCCCGGAACCCGTGCAAGGTTTCGCCCCCCGCTGTCGGAATCTCTGAGTTTTCTCGCACCTCCCTTTCCCAATGTCAGTGAGCAGTGGTTGCAGACATGCTCACTACTCCGAAGGGAGCCCCTTCATGCCTGTGGATATAAACGACGCAGCACCCGCTGCCCCAGCTCCACAACCAGCGGCTCAAGTCGAGCCTGCACCTCGCTAAGTGGACTGTCTCGTTCCACGGCCAGTTTCCAAGTGTACTCCCAGGCAGCGCGTTGTTCCTCCACCACTGCCTTCACCGCGTCCTCCCATACCTGCGGCATCTTCGCACTCGCCTCCCACTCACCACGCCCGCGTCCAAAGTGGGCCACCGCCAAGTAGCAGAGCATGGCTAGGTGAACTTGCTCCACGAAGTGTCCGCGAGACCAGTGCACGCGAGAGTCGCCACCGCGCACCAAATTCGTGGCTTTGGCCAGGGCATAAGCTCCCAACCCACCGCCAAGCGTCCCAAGCAGCGCCCCTCCTCCGAAAGTGAATCCGCCCGCCTTGAGGTCTGCCAGCAAACCCGCCGCCGCACCAGTAGCAGCCCCGCCGATGGCAGTCCAGATGCTCTCATGAACTTGTGCTGGAGTTTGGAAATGCTCCCGGGAGACATTCACCACCTGGCGTCCTGCACTGCCGCTGAGCTGATGAAGTGCAATGAGACGGTTGGTCGTAGCTTCCATGCGAGCAGCCAGCTGTGCCGCCATCTGCTGCCGGGCCATCCCAAACTCCCGCGTCAATCCCCCACGTCCTATGCCTACGCGCTCCAACAGTGTCTCAGGGCGAACTTCCACCCCGTCTGTCACAGAAGCGGCAAGCATGGTGGCCAACTCCCTCATGGACTGACTAAACACTTCCTCATGCCGCTTCGTCCAGGCGGCACGTACCGCTCGAAATGACCCGCGCTTCGCCTCCGACAGCACGCCATCAAGGGCCGCCAGCAGGCGATCCTCCTGCACCCAGCACTGAGTAAAGGCATCCAGCGTCAGCACCCCGCGCACGCAGTCCCAGCGCTTCAGTTCTTCCCGCCATCCTTCGATCTCACGCAGTTCTTCGGCCAGCGGGCGAGGTTCACCCGTCTGGTTGAGCAGAGCCAGCACCGGCTTCTTTACCCAACTGATGATTTCCATCTCCGCAGCCAAGTATGCCGCAGCACCGGGAGGTTCCGACGCATTCACAAGATACAAAACCACATCCGCGTCCTCGCGCACATTCTTCAGCGCCTGCTGACTGCACCAGAGCGGACGATCCGTCATGCGATCCCACGTTTGGGAGAGAAACCAGAGCACCGCGTTACCTTCCCGTCGCAGACGTTTGAGCAAACGGGCAGAGTCCCCGAAACCGGGCGTATCCCAGAGCACAAGCTTGGCTTCTTCGGTCTCCACCAGCACATGCTCCTGATTGAAAAGCGTTACATGCGGAGCGTCCCGCACTTCCCCCACATCACGGCGCAACAGCGTGCGTGTAAGCGTGGTTTTGCCCGCATTCGTGTGAGAGACGAGGCTTAGGGTGATGGCGTTCTCAGACGGCATGTTCTTCACCCGTGATCCACAGTTCATCTACCCGGCCCGTCATGACCTGACGCCACAGATCAAGCCGGGACGCGACTCCCAGTTCCGCACGGCGCTGGCGCAGCGGCAGCGCATCGACCAGCGCCACCACCCTCGCCCCATCCGAGCGCTGGCGAATCTCTTCCGCCAGTCTCGCCTGCACCTCCACCTCAGGCGTGGAAGAGGCATTGAAAACCAGCACCACCGCACCTTCACGGGGCGACCACGAGCCAACGAACTCGTCCTCCTCACCCGCCGGCACATGCAGGTGCTCTATCTGGACCTGCCCGCCGAGATGCTGTTCCACCGCCTCACTCCAGCGATCCCGCTGCTCATCCTGTGGCCGCCAGCCATGCAGCAGCATCCAGACATGCTCCCCGGCTCCACTCACTGCTCGCCGAAGTCTCTCCTCGTAGTCCACCCATCCCATGCGGCGCCACATCGCATCCAGAGCCAGGCGCCCTCTCACCCACGTCAGCCCGGCCAGCACCAAACGAGGAAGCACAGCCACGAGCACCAGCGTGCCTGCGTAAAGATGAATCCACGGTAGTGCCGAAGCGCCCACCACATCCGGCCTGCCTGCTCCAGCCCGCATCTCAGCCAGTTCATCCAAGGGAATCCCCAGGCCGAAGACTTTCGCTGCAGGAGCGAACAGCAGAGCAAAAAAGCGCCGCGCCCCCTCCTCATCCAATAGCGTGCTCTCCCATACCGCGCGGTACTCCGTGGACCATCCCTTCGCATACAGCCCCGCAATGCTGCCCAGAGCCAGAAACAGCGCCCCAAGGTGCAGCCACTGTTTCACCGAGATGGAAGCGCTTAATGCACTGAACGGCAGCGCACGCTCCTGGAAGACTCTCAATGCGCCGCGATCCTTCCGCCGAAACCACGCCAGCAACCAGGCAGGAGGCTGCTGCGGCCCTATGATGCCCAGCATGGAAGTGGCAAAGACCAGCACGTTCCAAAGCAGGATCACCACCAGAGGAAGGGCCAACAGATTGATCTGTCCTCGTTCTCCCAGCTCCGTGAGCGCATAACCCAAAACGGCAGCACCGCTGAAAAGAAGCCACCTCGGCCAAGAAGGAAGCACCGGCGTGCGCAGCGTCTCCGCCATGGCTAGCACACCGGGCGGCGAGGTCTCATCCAGATGCCTAGCCCGCGCCACCAAGAAATCCTGGTCACCCAGTGCCGCCAGGGTGGCCGCCTTGCGCAGCTCACCCGAAAACACGGCCCCAGTGGCGTCCGCTTCTTCAACGGAACGCCACCTCAATACCGCCAGCCTGTCCTCCCAACGCATTTCCGACGCACCCTAGGACGGCTTCAGCCAGTAGCCAAGCGACAACTCAATGACACTCAAGCCAACTCGCTCATCTTCACCAGACGGCCGCCCTCCGCCGCGCTCTTGTCTGCGGCAAAGAGCACCTCGAAGGACTTCAAGCTTTCCGCAAGGCTCGTGAGCGGCATGTCTTTGCCTTCATCCAGCGCATCAAAGAAGGCCTGGAACTGCGTTTGATACGGGTGGTCGCTCACATCACCACTGTCGAGCATCTTCATGTTCAGATTGCTCCAACCGTGTTTGTCAGTGTGCAGCTTCGCTGAGTGGAACTTGTTGTCCAGCAAGCTGCCATGGCTGCCTACCAGGTGAGTGTGGAAGTAGTACGGCTGCAGGCAGTCCACAATGGCGGCGCATTTACCGACCCGCCCCCCCTTGAAATGAAGGATCGTCACACTGCTGGTATCATATTCGTACGGCGCGAATATCTCGCTCCGGGACTTGGTGCTCAAGCTGCTCACCGCCTCCACGTCGTTCCCCATAAACATCAAAAGCGCATCCAAAGCATGACAGCCAGCGGTAAGGAGCGCAGAGCCCCCATCCTTTTTGAAGATGTTCCAGCGGAACTGCCCATACCACGGACCAATGCCGTGATAGTAATCGATCTCTCCGTAGTGCAGATCACCCAGCAGTCCCTCGTCCACCAGCGCCTTCGTGGAAGTAAACTGCCCGGAGAAGCGGCATTCAAAGCACACACAGCCCTTCACCTTCGCCTCATTGGCCGCCTTCACGATCTCACGGCAGTCCTCCAGGGTCATAGCCATGGGCTTCTCCAGGATAAGGTGCTTCCCGGCCTTCGCCGCAGCCACGGCCTGCTCCTTGTGCTGGCTGGGATAGGAAGAAATGTCCACCGCATGGATCTCTGGGTCTGCCAGCATGTCCTCCAGCTTACTGTATGCCTTCATAGGGCGGCCATGCTTCGCGCTGAGCTCACCCTCATCCAGCGGGCGAGAGGAGTACACTGCCGTCACTTGCCCGCTCGTGGTTGCATTGATTGCGTCAATGTGAGCACCTGCGGCCCAGCCGTAGCCTATCATTCCAACGTTGTATTTCTTCATGGTCAGGAGAGTAAAGTCGAGCGGACAAGCGTCATTCTGTCAACGGACAATGGAATGCTTCCTACTTTACACTGGCCGGTAAGTTCGTGAGTCTGCTCACCCCAAAAGGACGTGTGTCGGACACCACTTTGACTCCTGGCCATCAAGCCACACCACCCGGAAATGCTTGATTCTGGACGGCCTTCAAAAAGTTGGCACAACGACTGCTTAGTGCACAGGCGAAATGCTTTTGCGGCCGCAAGGCATGGTCAATCAACCATCCACCCAATATAAGAACACATGATTAAGACTCGTCCTTGGTGTCTGCGCGCGATGACGCTCGCAGCCTTCGTACTGGGGCTGGCCACAGGGCCGCTCTCCGCCCAGACAGAGGAGCCGGCAGCTCCCGCCCCAGCCGCTGCTCCCGCTGCCTCTCCGCCTGATGCCGCTCCTGCGGAACCCGCACCAGCCGAAGCCCCGGCCGTGTCTGCGGAAACCTTCACGACGAACAACCTGTGGATGATGATAGCCGCAGCGCTGGTCTTCATCATGCACTTGGGTTTTGCCTGTGTGGAATCTGGTCTCACCCAAGCCAAAAACACGGTGAACATTCTCTTCAAGAACACGCTCATCCCATGCATAGGCCTGCTCACCTACTGCCTCTGCGGCTTCAATTTGATGTATCCCGGTTTTGCTGATGGAGACTCCCAGTTCTGGTTTAAGTTTGCCGGTTTTGGCATCACCACGGATGAAGCCGGAGTGACCTCCGCCTACAACGTTGGCTACACCTACTGGACGGACTTCCTCTTCCAGGCCATGTTCGCCGCCACCGCCGCCACCATCGTCTCCGGTGCAGTGGCCGAACGCGTGAAGCTGACCAGCTTCCTCCTCTTCTCTACCATCTTCGTCGCGATCTGCTACCCCATCGCAGGTAGCTGGAAGTGGGGCAACGGCTGGCTCAACCGCCTTGAAACGCCGTTTTATGACTTCGCCGGTTCCACTCTCGTTCACTCCGTCGGTGGGTGGGGCGCCCTCGCTGGCGTCATCCTTCTCGGGCCCCGTCTTGGCAAATATGTGGGTGGCAAGGCCAAGCCCATCCTCGGTCACTCCATGCCGCTGGCGACCATCGGCGTCTTCCTTCTCTGGCTCGGCTGGTTCGGCTTCAACGGCGGCTCCGTGCTGTCGGCTGATCCCGCGCTCGTCTCGCTGACCCTCGTCACCACCTCCCTCGCCGCAGCCGCCGGCGGCGTGGCAGCAGCCATAGCCTCAGTGGTCTTCCTCAAAAAGCCAGACCTCTCCATGGCTCTCAACGGCATCCTCGCAGGTCTCGTAGGCATCACCGCCGGAGCGGACCAAATGGGCCCCATGAGTTCCATCATCATCGGCCTCATCGCGGGCGTGCTCGTCGTCGTCTCCGTGCTCTTCCTCGACAAGCTGAAACTGGATGACCCCGTAGGTGCCATTTCCGTTCACCTCGTTTGCGGCATCTGGGGCACGCTCGCAGTGGGCCTGTTCGGAGCCAAGGCCGGAACCGCTCAGCTCATCAGTCAAGTGACCGGCATTGTGGCCTATGGCGTCTTCACCTTTGTCTTCGCGTTCGTTCTCTTCTTGATCATCAAAGTGATCATGGGACTGCGTGTCAGCGCCGAAGAGGAGAGCGAAGGTTTGGACATCGGCGAGCATGGCAACGTGGCCTATCCGAGCTTCCAAGCCACGCACTAATCCAGTCATTTCGGGAAACGATCTCTGAATCCAATCAATCCCCGGCACCCCAAGGTGTCGGGGATTTTTTTTCAAACCTGGCACGGGTCCCGCTATGCAGCAATCCGCGAGCCAACCATCGCGACATTCCTCAGATGACCAACCAACTCTCAGCCAAACTGCGCAGCGCACTCGGCGCTGCACTCTTAGCCCTCGCCTCCGGGGCCCTCACTACCACCCTACTCGCTCAAGAGTCAGCTCCGGCAGCAGCGGATGCCGCACCAGCAGCTGCTACAGCAGAACCGGCCGGCCCCACTTTGGAACAGCGAATCGCTGACCTTGAAAAATATGTGACCAACGGACAGCCCGGTACCGATGGCAAAGCGGAATGGAAGTCCAACATCGCAGGCCCTGGCCCCGGTCACAATGCCTGGCAAATGGTCAGCACGGCGCTCGTCATCTTTATGACCCTGCCGGGTTTGGCACTCTTCTATGGCGGCCTTGTGCGCAAGAAGAACGTTCTCTCCGTACTCGCCCAGTGCATGGGCATCGCAGGCTTGGTAACCATCCTCTGGTGGGCCTGCGGTTACAGCCTTTCCTTCGGAGGGGGAAATGCATTCATCGGTGACCTCACCCACAAGTTTCTCGATGGCGTGTCTCCCTACGTCTCTGGTGCAGGCTACTACTGGATCAGTGATGCCATGTGGGCCATGTTCCAGCTCAGCTTTGCCATCATCACACCAGCTCTCATCGTGGGAGCCATCGCCGAGCGCATGAAGTTCATCTCCGTCCTCGTGTTTGTCGGCATCTGGATGTTCGCGGTGTACTTCCCCTTCGCGCACATGGTGTGGAGCGCCACCGGCTTCATGTGCGGACCATTGAACGCTGAGGCTGGCATCAAGGCCATCGACTTCGCAGGCGGCACCGTGGTGCACATGACCTCCGGCTGGAGCGCTCTGGTCCTCTGCATCATGCTCGGCGTGCGCAAAGGCTACGGCAAGGAACCCATGGCCCCCCATAGCATGGTGCTCTGCGCCGTGGGCACAGGCATGCTCTGGGTCGGCTGGTACGGGTTCAACGCCGGTTCCGCTCTGGGGGCGGACGGCATCGCTGCCAACGCCTTCATGACCACCACCCTCGCAGCCGCCACTGCCGGCTTCGTTTGGGCCTTGCTGGAGTGGATTCTGCGCGGCAAGCCCTCCGTGCTGGGCTTCTGTTCCGGCATCGTCGCAGGTCTAGTGGTCATCACTCCAGGGGCGGGCTTCGTCACCGCCACTTCCGCCGTCATCATGGGCATACTGGCTGGCATCATCCCCTTCTTCGCCGTCGCCTACCTGAAGAAGATGCTCGGCTACGATGACGCCCTGGATACCTTTGGCGTGCACGGCGTGGGGGGCACCCTCGGCGCCATCCTCACCGGCGTCTTCGCCAGCGAGGAGGCCAACTCAGTGGTTGGCGGGCTCAAAGACGGGCTGCTCATGGAGCAGATCAAGGCAGTCGGCCTCACCATCGTCTGGAGTGTAGCCGCCACCGTGGTCATCACGCTCATCGTGAAGGCTGTCGTTGGGCTTCGTCCCGATGCCGAAACGGAACGGGCCGGTCTGGACCTCGCAGAGCACGGCGAGGCTGGCTACGAGCATTAAACCCATTTTCAGTGCTGGTTAGTGGTATGGCCGGGGCGCGGGTGCGCCCCGGTCTTTTTTATGCTTCAGACCAGACACTGCCCAAGCGCGTTGCACCAGTCACATCGAGAAGATACTCGTAGCCCTGCACACCCCAGTCTTCATGGGGAGGTGCCAGAGGAATGGCAACGCGGCAGTACTCACCCTGCTCCAGCCCCTCCAGCTGGTCCAGCCGTTGGAGTGCGGTTTCATTCACCTCCCACACTTCGCCCTCCACCCTGTCTGGACGCTCCGCCGTACGCACCATGCCCGGGTATCCGCCGAGGTCATAGAGCGCATACAGCGGCAGCGTCCTGGCATCAGCGACAAAACGCTGCCCATCCAAGAAGTGATGGTTACTCCCACCTCTCTTCAACGTGCCATAAACAAATAAAAGAGTCTTCACGAAGCGGAGAGTAAGGCGACTCCCGCCTCAAATCCATCTCGGCCAAGCTATCCAGCGAACGCGAACCACCTACCCGCAAATGTATTCCCTCATCGCGTCGAAGATGACGACCACCGAACAGGCACCCGCATCCGGATGACCTAGAGACTGCTCTCCTAGCGTTTTGGCACGGCCCATGGTGGCGATCATGGTCTTGCTGGCTTCCTTTCCCGCCTCGGCGGCTGCTGCGACCGCAGTGACGGCTTCCGGCAACGAAGCTCCGGCGACCTCCACCGCTTTCTCCGCAGCTGGATGCAGGGCGTCGATCATGGTCTTGTCACCGGGCTTGGCTCCGCCGCGGGCCATCACGGCCTCCACTCCGGCCTTTATCAGGTCGGCCAGCGCCTGCGAGTCGAAGGTTTCCTTGCCAGCTAGCGCCTTGCCACCCGAGCGCCACAACGTGCCAAAGATGGCCCCGCTCGCACCACCCATGCTGCTCATCATCGCCATACCGGTGTTGCTGAAGGCTTTCTCAATCGACTCCGCTCCTCCCGCGAGCTTCTCCTTCACCGCCTCCATGCCGCGCTTCATTCCCAGTCCATGGTCGCCGTCGCCGAGATTACGGTCCGCCTCTGACAACATCGGCTCGTTTTCGATAATGCGATCCGCGACGAGATTCAGCATCTCGACGACTTCAGTGGTGGAAAGTGAAGTTTTGGGCATGGTCTTGGATATCGTTTCTTGCAGTCTTCTCTCTAAGATCAAAGCTTCGTGTAGCCCACGCTGGAGCATGGCATGTCCCAGAGTCGCTTGAGTTCCTCATCCAGCTTGGTGATGGAGAAGCTCACACCCGCCATCTCCTGGCAGGTCACAATGTCTCCCACCATAGTGTGGTGAACCTTCAGGCCTTTCGCCTCAAGGATAGGACGCGCTGCACGCAGAAGAATGAGCAGTTCCATCATGTGGGTAGAACCGAGCGAGTTCACAAAGAAGATGATTTCGTCTCCCGCGTTCAGTTCAAGATCATCTCCGAAAAGGATGTCCAGCATCTTCGGCGCAAGCTCGTCCGCCGTGCACATGGGAATCAATGCCACACCCTTCTCACCATGGATCCCCATCCCAAGACCGATGACGTCGTCTGCCAGTTCAAACGTGGGTTCTCCCGTGGCAGGAATGGAACCCGGCTTGGTGGACACGCCCACGCTACGCGTATTGGCCACTGCTTTGCGAGCGATGCGCTCCAGCTCGTCCAGACTGTCCACCGTGGCTGCGGCAGCGCCCGCCAGCTTCACGATCGGCACCAGACCGCCGACACCGCGGCGCTTGTGCTTCTCCGAGGGCGGAGCCGAGGGCACGTCATCGTGGATCAAAACTGTGCGGACCTCGATGCCTTCATCCGCAGCCAGTTCCGCACCAATATCAAAGTTCAACACATCACCCGCATAGTTTCCGTAAAGATAAAGCACCCCTTTGCCACGATTCACCGCCTGCGTGGCTTCCAGAACGATGTCCGGTGGCGGCGCTGCAAAGATGTCTCCACAGGCAGCTCCATCTGCCATGTTTTTGCCCACCAGACCGTGATAAATCGGCTCATGCCCCGCACCTCCACCGACAAGCAACGCCGGAGCGTCAGGGCGCAGTTCATTCATCACGATGGAGCGCTTGCCCACCTTGCGCGCCTTTCCGTCGTAGGCGAGCACAAGGCCCTCCAGCAGTTCGTCAGCGCAGGCGTTGGGGTTGTTGATGATCTTTTTGGCGGCGTTCATGGCGTTGGTGTTGGCTTGGTCAATCAGCGAGCGCCGAGTTTTAGCGACTCCGCCCCTCAAGTCAAAGCATGAAACGCATCTCTGCAGCTCCGCGCCCGGTTCAGTAGCCGGGGTAAGAGCCGCCCGAATAGGGGCCATAAGGCGTGGGACGCCCCCAATCTGGCGGCACGCGGCGCAGCTGATCATCAAACTGGGCCAGCGCACGGTCCATGGCCGTCCTCACCACGCCAGCCCGGTCCAGAATGATCCGAGGACCGCCGTCCCGTCCAAACGCATCCACGATCGTCCGCCCCTCACGCTCCAGTCGGATCGTCGCATCCGCATTCACCGGCCCCGTTTCAATGCTGAAGGTCAGCCTGTGATTCGCACCATAGTTTACCGGCTCATACCCATAGCGCCGCAGCACATTGACCACCTGCTGCAAATGGGTGGATTCATAACTGTTCGTAGGCCTGGGCATCTGCACCCGCAGATCCACCCGTGGCGGCGGTTGCGCCCCAGGACCCGAGGGCAGCGTATTCACAGCGCAGCTCGACAACATGAAACCAAGCAATGGCAAAACGAGACGGATCGAAGTCATGGCGGATCCATAGCACCATCTATCTCACCGTCGAGCAGAGGATGACGAAAGAGCCACGCCAAGCACCAATCCATTGACTGGACATGACAGTTATGGTTTGTAAAAGATTTGGCCCGCATCTCCCTGGAACTGTCCTTGACACTTCGGCCCACAGCCCCCCTTTACCGCCCCCACCCCATGCCAAAAGCCCTCATCATCGCCGAAAAGCCCAGCGTCGCCGCCGACCTGGCCAAAGCCCTTGCCAAGCTGCCCGGCATGTCCGCCTTCCAAAAGGAAAAGGACTACTACGAGAACGACACCCACATCATCTCCAGCGCCGTAGGCCACCTGCTAGAACTCAAGATGCCCGAGGTAAACGGAAAAAAAATTGGTTGGGGCTTCACCACTCTGCCCATCATCCCGGACAAGTTTGAGCTACAGCCCATCGACTCCTCTGCAGACCGCTACAAACTGCTGGCCCGGCTCATCAAGCGCAAGGACGTGGATCGGGTGATCAACGCCTGCGACGCCGGGCGCGAGGGAGAACTCATCTTCCGCTACGTCATGGAGGCCACCCACTGTGCCAAACCCATCCAGCGCATGTGGATGCAGTCCATGACCCTGGGCTCCATCCAGGAAGCCTACAACAAGATGCGCTCCGATGAAGAAATGCGCCCCCTCTACGACGCCGCCAAGTGCCGCAGTGAGAGCGACTGGATCGTCGGCATCAACGGCACCCGCGCACTCACCGCACTGAACTCACGGCACGGCGGCTTCCGCCTCACCCCCGTGGGCCGCGTACAGACTCCCACCCTCAGCATCATGGCCGAAAGGGAGAAGGCCATCATGAACTTCGTACCCCGCACCTACTACGAAGTACACGGCCTCTTCGGCATCCAGTCCGGGCGTTACGAGGGCCGCTGGATCGACGAAAACTTCAAGAAAGACGAAAACGACGAGCACAAAAAGCCCGAGCGCATCTGGGACAAGGCCCTTGCCGAAGCCATCGTAGCCCGCTGCGTCGGCAAGCCAGGAAAAATCACCGAAACTAGCAAGGCCACCCGTCAAGCGCCGCCCCTCCTCTACGACCTCACCTCCCTCCAGCGAGAAGCCTCCAACCGCTTCGGCTTTTCCGCCCGCCGCACCCTCCAGCTCGCCCAAGCCCTCTACGAAAAGTACAAGGTCCTCACCTACCCCCGTACCGACTCCCGCTACCTGCCAGACGACTACCTGGGCACCTGCATCGGTACCATGAAGACCTTTGCAAGCCATCCCGACAGCAAGTTCAACGCCCTGCCCAACGACATCATCCCGCACGCCGGAAAAGTCATTACCAACCACTGGATCAGGCCAAACCGACGCATCTTCGACAACAGCAAAGTTTCCGATCACTTCGCCATCATCCCCACCGGGCAGATCCCGCCCAAAGAGTTGCCCGAGGCCGAGCAAAAGCTCTTTGACATGGTATTGCGCCGCTTCATCGCCGTCTTCTTCCCCCCGGCAGAGTTCGAAGTCACCACACGCCTCACCCGCATCGGTGAAGACACTTTCAAGTCCGACGGCAAAGTGCTCAAGGAACCCGGCTGGCTCGCCGTTTACGGAAAAAAGGCCGCCGAAGAAGCCGCAGCAGAAGGCGACTCCGGCGGGAAACTCCTCACCCCCTTCGACGGCGAGGAGCACGCCAACACCCTGGACACCGTGCTCCACGAGGACGCCACCCGCCCACCTCCCCGCTTCAACGAGGCCACCCTCCTCGGCCGAATGGAGACCGCCGGCAAGCTCGTCGAAGATGAAGAACTGGCCGAAGCCATGTCCGAGAGGGGCCTCGGCACACCCGCCACCCGCGCCGCCATCATTGAAGGACTCATCTCGGACGGCTACATCGAGCGCAACCAGCGCGACCTCGTCGTCACTCAGAAAGGCCTTACCTTGATCGACCAGATCAGCGAACTCGGCATCGACGCCCTCCGCTCCCCCGAACTCACCGGCCAATGGGAGTACAAGCTCCGCCAGATGGAGCATCGCCAGCTCGACCGCCCCTCCTTCATGAAGGAGATCAAAGCCATGGCCACCCAGGTCGTGGAGAAGACCAAAGCCTACGTCAAAGCCGCGAAAGAGCGCGTTTATCCCGAACTCGATGCCACCTGCTCCTATTGCGGAGGGCACGGCTTCAAGCAATCCGACGACTTCTACGCCTGCAAGACCAAGGACTGCAAACTGCGCGTTTACAAAACCATCGCCTCCCGACCCATGAGCGAGGACGAGTGCCGCGCCCTCATCGAGAAACGCATTGTCGGCCCGCTAGAGGGCTTCCGCAGCAAAAAGGGCCAGGACTTCACCGCCGCGCTCGAACTCAAGGATGACCAGAAAATGGCCTTCATCTTCCCCCAGGGAGAGAACGCCCCAGACGGATTCAAGCCCTTTGACTTCGACAGCGCCGAGCCGCTCTGCGAGTGCCCCGTCTGCGCCAAAAAGAAGCGTAAGAGCTACATTTACGACACACCAGACAACTACATCTGCCGCATCGCCTCAGAGGATTACAAGTCCTGCAATGCCAAACTGCCCAAAGTGCTCTGCAAAAAAGACATCACCCCCGAGAACGCACGCCTCTTTTTCACCGAGGGCAAGACAGCGCTCATCGAGAACATGATCTCCAAAAAGGGCCGCCCCTTCAGCTCCTATCTCGTCTGCAAACCCGGCGAGAAACGCCTGCTCGGCTGGGAGTTCCCACCACGCGCCCCCAAGGAGCCCAAGCCCAAAACCGCAGCCAAAAAAGTCTCCAAAAAGTTTGCCGGCAGAGCCTCCACCCAAGAGGAAAGCTGATGCCAGCTCTTCAAACGGCAAGCTCCCCTCCCAGCTGGGTATCAAAAACGGCAGCACCGCCGGGACCAAACCCTCACCGCTGAACCAAAAAAACGTTGGGCCGTTGAACTTTTTTCTAGTCCGGCAGTCGGAACTTATTTACACTCCCCTCATGCGTTCTCTTTCTTCGCCATGCCGCTCCTCGCGTTGGGTCAGGGCTTTTAGCTGGGTTCTTGCTGCTTGTGCCCTCACCCATCAACATGTCGCCACAGCTCAGAGCGTGGACACCACTTTCACCCCTCCCCTGCCGGAATATGTGTCAGCTGTCGGCATCCTTCCAGACGGGAAGATCATCACCGGCTCCGGCTACCGGACCAACTCTACCGGCACCGCGCTTTATCGAGTGAACCCCAATGGCACCCTGGACACAAGCTTCAGCTACATCGCGGATGCTCTGCCCTCGAGAAACGATGGGTTTATAACCAATGTCGTATCAGCCAGTTGCTTCATGGATGGCGGTTTCGTCCTCTCCGGTGCCTTTCGCACCATCAACTCCATCCTTAGAGTGCCGCTTGTCGTCCGCTTCAGCCCCTCGGGGTCCCCCATCTCCTATCCTGCACCGGAAGTGTATAACACCGGTGGTGTGAGCGGATGGGTGGTCTATCCCTTCGTAAACATCCAGCCAGACAACACAGCCTTCTTCAACGGCGATTTCGCCCAGGCTGTTCCCGGCGGTTTGGTGGCGGGAATCATGAAGGTAAGTTCCTCGGGTGCCATCGTATCCAGCTTCAGGCCCAAGCCCCAGTCGTCAGGTTTGGGTTCCACCCCAGCCGTGGATCACAAGGTCAACTCCGTCGTCGTCCAGCCAGACGGGAAGGTGTTGTTGGCCGGTGAGTTTATCAAAGTTAACGGCCTCTCTTACCCCTACCTGGCCCGCGTCACTGCTGCGGGAGCGCTGGACACCGCCTTCAATCCGGCACCCAACGGCATCTGCTATGTGGTCGCTGTTCAGCGCGACGGCAAAATCCTTGTTGCTGGCCAGTTCAGTTTCATCGCCGGGTCAGCCGCACTTGGTATCGCCCGGCTGAACACAGACGGAAGCATCGACAACAGCTTCTCGGCTACCGTGAATGGCCCCGTGCTCAGCATGGCACAGCGTGCAGATGGTTCCGTGCTCATCGGCGGTGGGTTTAACCTCGTCAACGGCGTGAGCCGGAACAACCTGGCCTTGCTGAACAGCGACGGCAGCACCTCCAGCAGCTATGCCTCGGTTGGAACGAATAACTTCATAGAGGGACTAGCCCTCCAGACGGACGGGCAGGCAGTGTTGGCGGGAGGCTTCTCCTTCATCGGCTCCACAGCCAGATCCTACATGGGGCGAATCACTGCGGACGTGCCAGCCGTCAACACGCTCACGATGGATGCCGAGGGTTCCCTCATCGACTGGACAAGGGGAGGCTCCGCTCCTGAAGTCGAAAACGCCGAGTTCCGAATGGCTACAAACGGAGTCAACTTCAATACGGTTCTCGGGAAAGGCACACGCACTCCCACCGGCTGGAGACTGAGCAACATCGCGCTGCCCGGCAATCAGAACTTTAGCATCCAAGTTCGTGGCATGGCCAGAAGCGGCTTTTTCAACGGCAGTTCCAGCATCATCCAAAGCCGGGCCAACTTTTTTAGACCCAAACCCAGTATCACCGACCAACCCACTTCCCAGACCGTGGTGGTCGGTGACACGGGCGTGACCTTCAGTGTCACAGCCACCAGCGCGGCAGCGCTATATTATCAATGGAAACGCAACGGTGCCAGCATCCCAGGAGCCATTCAGTCCAGCTACGCCATTCCGGGAGAAGTCAACTCCTCGCACGCCGGCACCTACACCTGCACCGTCAGTAGCTCGGCCGGAGCCGTCACCAGCAACCCCGCCGTCCTTACCGTAGTCACGCCCATCACCATCGTGAAGCCGCCCACTTTTCAGGCGGTGCTGCTCGGGGGCAAGGCCACCTTCACAGTGACCGCCACCGGCACCAGCCCCACCTACAGGTGGAAGAAAAACGGCACCCACCTCCCCTCTTTCACAGGGCCCACGATGGTCATCTCCCCCGTTACCCTGACCGACGAGACCACCTACACCGTGGAAGTCAGCAACTTCGCCGGGGCAGTGGAATCGGCACCGGTCAACCTCTTCATCGTCGATACACCGGCCGACATCACCGCCATGCCGGGCGATCAAATCCTGCCACTCGGAGCCACCTCCGTACCCCTAGCGGCCACCGTCTCGTCCGAGTCGCCGCCAGTTTGCCAGTGGTTCAAAAACAACAAACCGATAGCGAAAGCGACGAGTCCCACACTCACGCTTGGACCAGTCAAGCTCGCGGACGCGGGCCGCTACACCCTAAGGGCATCCAACCCGGTCGGCGGGATCACCAGCGCCACCTCCTTTGAAGTGGCCGTAGTGGACGTTCTTTCCACGAAGGAATGGGTCATCCCCGCCACCAAGTCCGTCACGCTCAAGGCCACCGCCAGCGGCAGTGGCCTCACCTACAAGTGGCGAAAGGGCAATGGAATGAGCGCCACTTACCCTGCACTGCCAGGCGCTAACACGCCCATCCTCACGCTCACCAATCTCTCCACCGCAGACACAGACACCTATACCTGCGAGGTGACCGGCCCCGGTGGCACTCTGGATGCAGCACCTCAGCAAGTCACCGTGACCACGGGCGCGCCAGTCGTAGCACCCACGTTTGATCTGCCGCCCGGCATGGTGGGTGCGGAATACAACTATACCATCCCCATGGACCCCTCTTCCGAACTCAGAGCTGCGACATTCGTCGCCAACAATCTCCCTCCTGGCTTGGTCCTGAACTCTGTCACCGGGCAGATCACCGGACGTCCCAAAGTCGTAAGAACCTACACCGTCACCATTACTCCCTCCAACGGCTCTGGGTTCGGCACCCCAGTGACAGACACCCTTGAGATCCAAGCTGTCCCGCAGGAGCTTGTGGGCAGCTTCATCGCACTAGCACCCGCCGAACCCGCAAGCCAAGTATTGAGACTAGGAGCGCGGCTGGACCTCACGGTCACCTCAAAGCTCACTTACAGCGGCAAACTCTACCTCGGCTCCACCACACACAGTTTCACCGGAGGTTGGTTGAATGCCAACGTGGGCCAAAACCTGACCAACACCTTCACCATTCCCCGAAAAGGACAGTCTCCCGTGACGCTCACCTTCGATCTGGATACGGTCGATCTCCTCCTCACCGGGTCGCTCACTCACGGCTCTCATACCGTCACCCTCGGCGGCTGGAAGAAAAAGTGGAGCGCCACGGAGAAACCCACCAGCTTCAAGGGGTACTACACGGTGGCACTGACTCCACCGCCTCCCGCCCCGGGTGACCTGTCCTATCCCCCCGGAGACAGCTACGTCACTTTCACGGTCACAGACACAGGTTCTCCATCCGTGGCAGGGCGCACCGCAGACGGCAACGCGTTCACCACTAGCGGAGGATTTGTGGGACCTACCGGTCAGCTGGCGGTTTACAACGGACTGTATGGTGCCACAGGAGGCGTTATTCGGGGTGAGCTCAATATCAATCCCGCCGGTGCCGCGCCAGACTACCCCAACAGCTCCGTGACTGGAACACTGGCTTGGGAAAAGCGGCCCGCATACAGCAGTTTCGCGTATCCCAACGGCTTCGCGCCTCTTACACTCACTTCCACAGGGGCCAAATACACACACATCATCCCCGGCGCGAACGTGATGGGCACCAATGTCCTCACCAAAGACGTGCAAGTGACCTTCACCGGAGCCAGGGTGGAAACCGGCCCCCAACTCCCGGGCGTGAACGCACAACTGACCGACAAAAATGTCTTCGTCTTCGACACTTTGGCCAGTGGCCTCAATCCTGCCGCGACCACGCTGAAACTCATTCCCTCATCCGGCCTGTTCACCGGAAGCTTCACACAGTTTGAAGACGTGGACCCAGGCACCAAAGTCAAGATCGTCAGGAGGACCGCCAAAATCTCCGGCGTCATCGTTCGCAACCCTGCGGCCGCTACTGGTGAGGGTTTTGGTTCGTTCACCTTGGTGCAGCGACCGGGCAACAGCGTCTCTGAAGTGTTGTCAGGAAGTGTTCGCCTCACGGACCTGCCGTAAGGCCATACCTTTCTGCTCGTTCCGCAGCCTGTCGATCTGAGGCCCGTCAGCCCCCTTCCCTTTTGCCGCGCCGCCGTCGGATAAGCATGTCCATCTCCGCCAGCTTGCGCTGAAGAGTCCGTCGGCTCAGGCCCAGGAGTTCCGCTGCCTCTGTGCGGTTGTTGCCGGTGCGGCGAAGTGCCTCCTCTATGTAGGCCTGCTCCATCTTCGCCAGGTTCAAGTCCTGCGGCAGCGCTGCCGACTGCACCGGCGGTGAAGTGCCATTCTTCATCCCGGCAGCGAGTCTCGGGGCAGCCAGTCCGCCGGTACCGGCCAGGTAACCGGGCAGGTGCTTGAGCATGATCCGCGTGGTGTTGCACATGACTACCCCGTGCTCGATGACGGTGCGCAGCTCACGTACGTTGCCGGGCCAGTCATAAGCCATCAGAGTCGGCATCACTTCGTCGCTCAGCGGCTTTACGGGCTTGCCATTCGCCTCAGCGATGTCTTTGAGGAAGTGCTCGGCGAGGATTTTGATGTCTGACCTGCGCTCCCTTAGCGGCGGCATGTGAAGCGTGACCACGCGGAGCCGCCAGTAGAGATCTTCACGGAACTTCCCCTCCTCCACCAACTTGGCGAGGTCTTTGTTAGTTGCAGCCACCACGCGCACATCCACCTTGATCGGCTTGCTGCTGCCTACTCGCTCAATCGTTTGTTCCCCCAGGGCACGAAGCAGCTTGACCTGGGTATTGGCGTCAATCTCGCCAATCTCATCCAGTACCAGCGTAC
This sequence comes from uncultured Verrucomicrobiaceae bacterium, assembly GCA_964538625.1. GTDB lineage: Bacteria > Verrucomicrobiota > Verrucomicrobiia > Verrucomicrobiales > Verrucomicrobiaceae > JAEUHM01. The sequence goes on along the minus strand of CAZIGH010000022.1, from coordinate 36,214 downwards.
CGCCGTCCGCCAGTTCAAAGCGCCCGATGCGCTTGTCCGAGGCACCGGTGAATGACCCTTTTTCATGTCCAAAGAGTTCGCTTTCCAGCAGCTGTGGAGACAGCGCGGCACAGTGCACGATGACCAGCTTCGAGGAGGGCCGTCCGCTGAGATGGTGGATGGCGCGCGCGACGAGCTCCTTCCCGGTTCCGCTTTCGCCTTCAATGAGGACCGTGGCACGTGTCGGAGCCACTTGCTCGATCGTTTCCAAGATGGGCTTCATCACCTCCGACTGGCCCAGGATGCCCTGCACGGAGAACTTGCGCTCCACTTGCTTCTTGAGCACCACGTTCTCTACCTCCAGCTTGCGGCTGCGAAGAGCGCGCTTCACCAGCAGATCCACCTCGTCCAGGTTCAGCGGCTTGGTGACGAAGTGGTAGGCTCCGCGCCGCATCGCTTCCACCGCAGTGTCCACCGAACCGTAAGCGGTCATCATGATGCACACGGGCGGCTTGGGGCGCTTCATGGCATCCTCCAGCACCTTCATGCCATCGTCGCTGCCGAGCCTCAGATCGGTCAGCATCACATCCACCTCACCGCCGTTGAGTACCTCCGCCGCCTCTGCTGCGTTGGCCGCCACATAGACGTCAAAGTCGTCCTCCAGCGCCGCCCTCAGGCCGTCACGGGTGTGTTTTTCATCATCGACGATGAGGATCGTGGCAGGGTCGGTCATGGGTTTGGATTCGGCTGGTCGGCAGCAGGGGGGATGGGCAGCGGACTCGGCCCCACCCAGTGGTTCTCCATCTTGGGACAAAACTTCCTATCCTCCTGGAGGTCTCCAGGGGAGTCGAGGGTGTCTTCAAGTGTCAGCATGGCGCAACCATACGCACTCCAGATCAACTTGCCAAGTCCGCCTCTCCGGCACCCAGGAGCCGCACCTTTTTCTCCACCAGCGGCAGGATGACACTCACGCGCGTGCCCTCGCCTTCACGGCTGCCGATGTCGATCTCTCCTCCATGCTCCCGCACGATTCGGCGGACGATGAGCAGTCCGAGACCGGTGCCCGTCTTTCGGGTCGTGAAGAATGGCTGGAAAAGGTTGCCCATGGCTTCGGCGGAGATGCCTTTGCCAGTATCCTGAAAGCTGATGATGACCTCAAAGTCATTGAACGTGGACGTGATGGTGAGCCGTCCACCCTCTGGCATGGCCTGGGCTGCGTTGCGGATGAGATTGTAAAAGGCCTGCTTCATCTGGTTCGCATCCAGCAGCATCTGCGGCGTATCGGCCCGCAGCTCCAGCTTGAGCTTGACCCTGTGGCTCTCCAGTTCTGGACTCAGAAATCTCGCCGCTTCTTCGATGAGTTCGTTCACTGCTACGCGATGAAGCTGGGGCTTGGTGGGCCGGATGGCGGCGAGGAACTGGGTAATGATGAGATCCAGCCGTTTGATCTCGCCACTGGCCACCTCGAGATGCTTCTGGAGTTTGTCCCCGCCTTTGCCCATCTTTTTCAGTGCCCGCTCCATGAGCTGAAGGTGGATGGTGAGGCCATTAAGCGGGTTGCCCAGCTCATGCGCCACTCCTGCCGCCAGCATGGTGAGTGCCGTGATGCGCTCGCTCTCGATCTTTTCCTCGGTCAGCTTACGACTCTGGGTGACGTCCCGGATGAGCATCACGAACCCATGCTCCTGCGTGTCGTCGATGGCGGTGATGTAGAAGTTCAGGTAACGGTTTTCCGGGTAAGTGATCTCTAGGTCGCGGCTAATCACGGTCCCTGGCTTGCGCAGTTCTTTCCAGTCGATGCCGCGCATCCCCTCACCAAGCTGCTTGCCCATGATGGTCTCCGCCTCAAAGCCGAACAACTGACAGGCCGCACGGTTCACGTAGGTCACGCGGCCTTCGTTGTCCAGAAGGATGACGCCCTCCTGCAGAGCCTGAAACACCTTTTCCAGAAGCCCCTTCTCCCGGAGAAGCTCGGCGAGAAAGTGCTGCACCTCGCCGGGTTCCAGGCGATCCATCCGCTTGATGAGCTTGTCGAAGAAGCCGGATTTCATATCATGGGTGCATGGACATTCGACTGGTGCTGGTGACGTTTCCGAATCTTGAAGACGCCCGAGAGATTGGCACGCAGATGGTGCACTCGCAACTCGCCGCCTGCGTCTCCTTTGTTCCCGGAGTCACTTCCATCTACCGTTGGGAGGGGCAGGTGCGTGAGGAGACGGAGATCCTCGCCATCTTCAAAACCACGGCTGCGGCGCTCCGTGCGTTCGAGTCGGCTCTTCTCGCCGCTCATCCCTACGATGTGCCGGAGTTCGTCGTTCTCAGTCCGGAATCGGCCCATGAACGCTACGCGGAGTGGCTGATTTCATCGGTTGTTCTCAAACCTGAGAATGCCGCCCAAAAATAGTTCTTCCATCATTCGACCAATATTGATAAAACTTCGCGCCCTCCCGGGAAAATACACTCACGATCAATGACTTGGCGCAACTTTGCATACTGGTTCATCTTCGTGCTTCCCGTCCTAGTGGTCGCAGCGGCAACAGGCAGCGAACCTGAGGAGGTTGCGGAAGCCCATACGCTCGCAGCGGTGTGGAGCTCGCAGCAGATGAGCCACTTTTCTGATCCACTTCGTTTTGCGAGCCTCGTGGCCGGGGCGCTAGCTCTTGTTTTTACGTTCCATCGGGTGTGGCAAAACTTGCGCCCTCGTGCGTGAGGCCTCACACTGACGGGATGAGACGCAAACTGCCGTTCGCTATTGGACTGTTTCTTATTCCGTCGCTGCTTCCGGCAGAGGCGGCTGAACCTCAACGCTTTGCAAAAGCTGCGGTAGCCTCGGTTCACCCGCTGGCCACCCAAGCAGGGCTGGATGCGCTGAAACGCGGTGGCAACGCAGTGGACGCCGCCATTGCCACAGCGCTCACCCTAGGAGTCGTGGACGGGCATAACTCGGGCATCGGCGGCGGATGTTTCATCCTCGTTCATGCGCCAGATGGGAGCATCACCTGCATTGATGGTCGGGAAATGGCCCCGGCAAAAGCGCACCGGGATCTTTACATTCTGGAGGGGAAACTGGACGAGGAGGCGAGCAAGACGGGCGCCCTGGCCATTGCCGTTCCCGGTGCACTGGCGGCTTACAACTTGGCTCTGACGAAGCATGGCAGGCTCAAGCTGGCAGACTTGCTCCGCCCTGCGGCGGAGCTGGCGGAAAAGGGCTTTCCACTGGATGAAGTCTATGAGCGCAAACTGAAGGGCACCGCTGAAAAGCTGGCCAAGTTCCCCGCCTCGGCTGCGATTCTGTTGAAGGCCGACGGGGTGCCGCTTCAAAAGGGCGATGTTCTGGTGCAAAAGGACCTCGCTCAAACCTTGCGTCACGTGGCAGACCAAGGGCTGGACTGGTTCTACAAAGGAGAGTTCGCCAAGCGCACGGCTGAGTGGATGGCAGCGAATGGTGGCATCGTCACTGCGGAGGACTTCGCAGCCTACGCGCCGAAGGAGCGCGAGCCTCTTCGCACAAGTTATCGCGGCTACCAAGTCATAGGCATGCCACCTCCCAGCTCAGGCGGACTTCACGTGGCGCAGATTCTCAGCTTGATCGAGCCCTATCCGGTCCGCCATCTCCGCACCGCAAGTCGCGTGCACCTGCTGACAGAGGCCATGAAGCTGGCATTCGCCGACCGCGCCTATTGGCTGGGTGATCCTGACTTCGCCAAGGTTCCTCGCGGTTTGTTGTCAAAGGATTATCTGGATGGACTCCGCCAAAAGATCAGCCTCGACAAGCTCACTGCCGTTCCTCAGCACGGCACGCCTGAAAAAGCGCATGACGAGGTCTTCGGCAAACACACCACTCACCTCAGCACCGCCGACTCTGAAGGGTTCTGGGTCGCCATCACCCAAACCATCAACACCGCCTTCGGTTCCAAGGTCATCGTCCCCGGCACAGGAGTCATCATGAACAACGAGATGGATGACTTTTCCGTCCAGCCTGGAGTGCCAAACGCATTCAAACTCATCGGTGCGGAAAACAACGCCGTAGCTGCCGGCAAGCGACCGCTCTCCAGCATGAGCCCCACCCTCGTGCTGAAGGACGGCAAGCCGGTCATTTCCGTAGGAGCGGCAGGCGGCCCTACCATCATCACGCAGACCTTGCTCGCGCTCACAAATATCATTGATGATGGCATGACCGCCAAAGACGCACTGGCGGCACCGCGCTTCCATCACCAGTGGAACCCGGATGAACTGCGGATCGAAAAGCGCTTTGGTCAGGACACGCTGGATGCACTGCGAGCCTACGGCCATAAGCTGGACGAACTGACCTCATTCGGTGCCTGTCAGTGCATCACTCTTGATCCCGAAGGCAAGCTCCTTGAGCCCGCCCACGATCCACGGGTGCCAGGCTCCGCTGACGGACTCTAGTTCAGCCTCACCTTCGCAAAGTACACCTTGCTGCGGTTCTCCTCATGAGAGGAGTAGTAGCTCACGTAGAGGTGACCTTCGTGGAACACCATGCCGGGGTAGCTGCAGTCCCCGCTGCTCGGAAGCTCTAGCAGAGGAAGATACTGGCCGTCCTTGATCTCAAAGAGCACCATGTGCGGCCCAGGCGTGGCGCCGAATCCGCGGGACCCGCCGATGATGCGTCCATCTGGCAGCACCACAAAGTTGGGACCGCCCAGCGGTACGGCGAAGGGCTGCCACGTCCATTCCTTGAAAGGCGCGGCGGCCTTGCCGATCCAGCCTTTCCTGTCTCCGGCTTCGCGACGCACGAGCGCCATCATCTCGCCCCCTGGCAGCAGCCGCACCGTCGCCTCATTCGGTCGTCCGTCGATACTCCAGGGCGCGGCTAGCTGCCACACCTTGCCATCCAGACTGGAATACAGCTTCAGAGACCACTCCGCTTCCTCTTTGGGACCCGCTGTGGTGGGATGCGTGTTATACACCGTGCCGTAAAACTTTTGCTCCTCCGGATGCCAAGTCGCACGCCACATCCAGTCTCCATTGGACAGAAACTTCTGCGGCGGCACCCAGTTACGTCCGTCTGTGGAGGTGCTGACTCTGGGCTGTCGGCCCATCAGCTGATTGCCCTGATAAACGGATCCACCCATGAACAGGATAAGACGGTTCTCCTTCGTGATGCCGAACTTGGGATCCCGCAGGTCGATCCCCTCTTCCTTCACCACGGCCACCGGTGACCACGTCAGACCATCGTACGAGGCGAGCACTTGAATCTGACCGTTGCCGCCCACATGGGCATCAGCCATGCGATAGCACACGTACCACAGATTCTCCCAGCGGATCAAGTCCGTGAATGCATTGTGCCTGCCGTGGTCCCCTATCATTTTATGGATGAGGATCTCCGCTTTCTCTCCCGGTGGCGGTGGGGTCGGCACTTGAGCCAGTGTGGTTACCGTAGTGCTGGTGAGGATGGAAAGAAAGGTGACAAGCAGTTTCATCGGCAAAGGGAGAGAGAGGAACGAACGTGAGGTGAAGAACCTTCACACGTCCGGCACGGGCACAAGCCGGAATGTTCCTTCATCCAGCAAGCCAAGTTGATAGGGGCCAAAGCGCGTCCGGTGCAGCTTGGTCACTGTCACGCCCTGGCTGGCGAACATTCTTCGAACCTGGTGGTAGCGCCCCTCGTGCAGCGTGAGACGGGCTGTGCTTGCACCAGTGATCTCCATGAATGCGGGCAAACATGGTTTGTCCTCCCCACGCAGAACCAGACTACCTGAGGCGAATACACGCTTCATTTCATCCGTTACCAGACCATCTACGGTGACTTCATAGACCTTCTCCACCTCGGACTTTGGTGAGGTGAACTTTTGCACCAGACGTCCCAGGTCCGTCAGCAGGAGCAGACCGCTGGTCTCTTTATCGAGCCTGCCTATACTGGTGACGGCCGGGTTCCGAGCCAGCCAACGCCCGGGAAGGAGCTCATAAATGGTAGGCCCTTCCTCCTGCGAGTGCGTGCAGGTGAGACCCAAGGGCTTGTGAAACAATGCCAGCAGGCCATCAGGCGCTTCCAGCTCCTCACCGTCGAGTCGCACGAGGTCCGGGTCCACCTTCTCATCGGCACGTCTGACAATCCTGCCCGCCACACTCACACGACCCGCAGCCACCATCTCCTTCGCGTCACGGCGCGAGCCGTAACCCAGAGAGGCAAGCAGTTGGTCAAGCCGACGCGCAGCCATCAGAACTTGTCCCGCTGACGCACCAGTTCAGCGATGGCCTCAGAAGACTCCGGACCGATGATCTTTTCCTGGTTCCACTTCTTGACGGTCTCAAGCGTGAATCCACCTGCATCCACGACCTGCAGATCGCGAAGCGCCTCGGGCATGAGCAGCATGTTCACCAGCGACTTTGCAGCTTCAGGTGCCAACAGAGGAGAGATGCGGTGACCCACGACGAGCTTGTGATCCTCCCATCCCCGGGCGGTGGCCACAGGAGACTCGCCATTCTCCATCGCCAGCAGGTTGGTCGGCTGATTGAAAACTCCCAGCGTCTTTGCCAGCGCGTAGTTAGCTAGAAGACTCTCTTGCACCAACTTCGAGGCCGGTATGCCACTGCAAGCCGCCATGAGGGTGCTTTCCACGTCATACTTGGTCCGCTCGGTCTCGTGCAGAATGGCGAGCAACGTGAAGAACCGCCCCTCATCCGCGAACCACGGGTCATTCGCTGCACCCTCACGCTCCTTTTGCTGGGCATCATTCACCAAGACCCGAATCTCTTCCACCCAGGGATTCTTCTTCTGTTTCTGCGCTTCAAAGTAATCGCGTGCAACGAAAAACGCTCCAGCAATACCAAGACTGATAACGACAATGGTAAAGAAACGGCCCATAATGTGGTGGGAAGATGTGGGTGATGCGTCAGATGATCAAAGGTGAACACCGGAACTCAATCAAACGCCCTGCGAGACGCAAGCCAAAAAATGTCACCAGCGCTGGAAGACCATGCCCATTCTCCCCTGCCCCGCACGGAAACTACATCCTTTCGTAAGAACCGTCGCAGCGCTTCTCAAGCACCGTGAAGCCAGCCTTCTTGGCATCAGAGATGGAGACTGGCTTCGTGTATTTGGGCGTCGAGAACCCGGTCACCAGCTTTTTCACGGGCCTCTTGCAAAGCGGGCAGTGCGTGAGCGCCGGACGCTCCATGGGACGGCGGAGATCAAAGCCCCGGCGGCACGAAGGACAGCCCTTTTCCGGGTCTTCTGCAATGTAGGAATACGTGGGCATATACGGAAACCTCTCTGAAATACGGATGCAACCGAGGGGCAAGTTTGCAAAAGAAAACCGCCTCACCACAAGGGAGAAGCGGTTCTCGTAAAGAAGGATTCGCAGCGCGACTTACCAGCTGGACTTCGTCACTCCCGGAATCAACCCATTCAGGGCGTGCTCACGAAAAGTCAGACGGGACATTTGGAAGCGCCGCATGAAAGCACGGCGACGTCCGGAGACGCGGCAACGGTTGACCAACCGCGTGGGGCTGGCATCACGAGGGAGCATCGTGAGTCCGATGTAATCTTTGTTGGCCTTCAGTTCCTCGCGAAGCTTCGCGTACTTGTTGACCGTTTTCTGTTTGCGCGCGTTGCGCTCAAGCCATGCTGTTTTTGCCATAAAAAGGGCCGGGAAGGTGCGTCCTTATGCCACCTTTGCAACCACTTTCTCCATCAAAAACGAGAACTTGGCCTCCACCTCACTTCGGCACACTGAGCGTCTGACCGGGCCGGATCATGTCGCTGCGCAACCCATTGGCAGCCTTGATCTTGGCGACCGAGGAACCGTAACGCCTAGCGATGCCTGACAGCGTGTCCCCACCCTTCACCGTATGCCTCACGCTCCTGCTCGCAGCCGTGGTCTTGGCTTTGGTGGACTTGGCACGGCTCGCACTTGCCGATGCCTTCTTGGGCGCACTCACCTTTGTCACGCCTCGGCTCGAGGATGAGCCTCCATGGGAGGTGCGCCAGCTATTATAGTCCGAAGCCGCTGCAGGCCCCCCGCCCGCAGCCGCCCACGACGTCACGTAATCCCCGTTCGGAGCAAAAGGGTACTCACTCGCAGACATGCTATGGCTCGGCGTGGCTGTGGAACCATAGAGCGGCACGGTGGGCAGCACCTTGGGCACGCCCGGCACCTTGTTGCTCTTGCAGGAGGCGAGCAACAATGCGGCAGCGGTAAGGAGGATGGATGGGAGAGACCTGTGCATAGAAGGGAAGCCGGGGATTCGAATCATGCAGTAAAGCGCGCATTGAGTCCGGTGCAAACACCAGACTCCACCTCCGCGAAGGATCAGGCACCGTAGCGCCGTTCATTCAACACCATGGACCAGCCTCTACATACTAGCCGCCGGAAGTTTTTTGTGCAAACCGGAGCCGTCGCAGCCAGCATGGGTTTCCCCGCCATCCTGCGCAGTGCCTCTCCTTCCAACGCCATCCGTATCGCTTACATCGGCGTAGGAGGGCGCGGCGGAGCAAATCTCAAGGAAACCCTGAAGGACGCGAATGTGAGCGTGGCCGCACTCTGCGACGTCAATGAGCAGAACCTCTACCGCGCCGCTGCCGAGCATCCCACCGCCGCCAAATTCAAGGACTACCGAAAGCTCTACGACGAGCTGAAGGACTACGATGCCGTGGTGGTCTCCACCACCGAGCACACACACGCCATCGCCACCATCCCCGCCCTGCGCCTTAAAAAGCCCGTTTACTGCGAAAAGCCTCTGACCCACAATGTAAAGGAGGCCGCCCTCGTCATGCAGCTGGCCAAAGACGCAGGAGTGCCCACCCAGATGGGCACCCAAATCCACGGCACCGCAAACTACCGCCGCGTCGTGGAGCAGATCCAGAGCGGCACCATCGGAAAAGTGACAGCTGTCCACGTCTGCGTTTCCCGCGCCTGGGGCAGACAGAGCAAGGAAGATGCTGAGAAGAACAAAGACATCGTCCACGTGCTGGAGCGACCCACCGAGGCCATGGAACCACCTCCCTATCTGGACTGGGACTTGTGGCTTGGACCCGCACCCTACCGCCCTTACCATGAAGTGTATTTTCCAGGTCCGAAGTGGTACCGCTGGTGGGACTTCGGAAACGGCACCATGTCAGACCTGGGAAGTCACTGGAATGACCTCCCGTGGTGGGCGCTCAAGCTCGACGCTCCGAAGACGATCGAAGCCTTCGGGCCCGAGCCTCACGCCGAGCTGGCACCCGCCACCATGTCGGTCAAATACGAATACGGCCCCCGCAACGACATGCCGGCCTGCGAGGTCTGGTGGCATCAAGGTGCCACCAAGCCAGAGGTGTGGACCTCGCATCCCGTCATCAATGCCTTCGCAAGCGGTGTGCTCTTCGTGGGAGACAAAGGCATGCTCATCGCTGACTACAGCAAGTTCAAGCTCCTGCCTGAAGACCAGTTTACCGACGTTCCGACACCTTCCGTGGTCATCCAGGACTCACCGGGCCAGCATCAAGAATGGCTCAATGCCATCCGCAACGGCACCCCTACCGGCAGCCCTTTTGCAGAATACGCAGGCCCACTCACCATCGCCAACCACCTCGGGAATGTCGCCCACCGCGCTGGCAAAAAACTGGTGTGGGACGCCGCCGCGCTCAAAGCCACGAACTGCCCAGAGGCCGACCGCTTCCTCGGCCGCGAGCCGCGTGCCGGCTGGGCCGTGTGATGAGTTGTTTCGTTGCTCGGCATTGGTAAACTGCCAGCGTGATTTATCTCGACTCCAATGCCACCAGCCACGTGGACCCACGTGTGCTGGAGGTCATGTTGCCTTTTCTGACCACCCGGTTTGCCAATCCATCCTCCTCCTACACAGCGGGCAAGGTCGTTCGACACGCCCTCGAAAATGCCCGGGAGCACGTCGCCAAACTCATCGGTGCCACCACGGCAGAAGTCCACTTCACCAGCGGCGGCACCGAGGCGCTGAACGCCGTCCTCGCATCCGCCGCACACACCTGCCCCGGCACCCGTCTCATCATTGGCGCCACCGAGCACCCCGCTGTGGTGGAGCCGGCAAAACGATGGCTCAGACACGGCGGCACCCTCTCCATTGCCCCGGTAGATCATGAAGGACGCATCCTGCTTGATAAGCTGGAGCACCTTCTAGCAGCACGTGATGTCTCGCTGGTAGCCATCATGTGGGCCAATAACGAAACGGGCGTCATCTCCCCCATGCGAGAAGTCACCGAACTCGCCCACGCCGCAGGCGCAAGGGTGCTCTGCGACGCCGTGCAGGCCGTCGGCAAACTACCCCTCAGCGTGCAGGATATTCCCGTGGATTACTTGGCACTCAGCGGGCACAAGTTTCACGGCCCCAAAGGCACTGGTGCCCTCTATGTCAGCGCACGCTCACGCTTTGAACCCTGGATCCTCGGAGGTGGGCAGGAGAGTGGCCTGCGCAGCGGCACCGAGAACGTGGCAGGTATAGCCGGTCTGGGTGAAGCCGCACGGCTCATGACCGAGGCGCTGGCGAATGGCTCGGAAGCGGCTCTGGCAGAAGTGCGCGACACCTTTGAAACCGCCGTGCTGTCCGCCTGTCCCCAAGCTAGCGTGAATGGCAGCACCGCCCATCGCCTGCCCACCACCACGAGCATCCGCTTCCCTGGACTGGTGGCCGCAGAGATGCTCATCCTGCTTGATCAGCGCGGCGTCTGCTGCTCAGCCGGGTCCGCCTGTCACGCCTCAGCCGTGCATCCCTCTCCCACGCTCGAAGCTATGGGCCTCAGCGCACAGGACGCCTCCAGCACGCTCCGCTTCTCCTTTTCTCGCTTCAACAGCAGAGAAGAAGCGCTAGCGGCGGCCACTCACGTGGTCCACGTGGAAAACAAACTCCGCGCCCTCGCCGATGAAGCCGCAGGCCCCGTGGTCATCACCCACTGACACCGCCCCGCGTTCCAAAATCGATAAACGGAAACAACGCTCTACGCCAGAAGCCCCTCCACCACCTTCGCCGCCGGGTTCTCCACCAGCTTCTGGTCCGTACCGTTGCGTTTGAAAGTCAGCTGGTTCGGGTCCAGGCCAAAGAGGTGCAGCAGCGTGGCATGGTAGTCGTAGTGATTCACCACATCGCTCACGGCATGGTGCCCGAAGTCATCCGTAGCACCGTGCACGTGCCCGCCTTTGAATCCGCCGCCAGCCACCCACATGCTGAAGCCATACGTATTGTGATCCCGGCCCACCTTGCTGCGGTCCTTCACTCCGGCGCGATTCTGAATGACCGGCAAGCGGCCCATCTCGCCACCCCAGTGAACGATAGTACTGTCCAGCAGACCACGCTGCTTCAGGTCCATGACCAAGGCAGCGGCCCCTTGGTCCACATACTCACAAGCCGCTGGCAGGCTGCTCGTGATAGTGCTGTGGTGGTCCCAGGTCTGATTACCCGTAAAGATAGACACACAGCGCACACCGCGCTCCACAAGCCGCCGCGCCAGAAGGCAGCGCGTGCCGAACTCCGCCGCCTTCGGATTGTCCAGACCATAGAGCCTCTTCGTAGCCTCGCTCTCACCGCTGATGTCCAGCGCTTCCTTTGCCGCCGTTTGCATCCTCGCCGCCAGCTCAAAGCTCTCGATCCGCGCCTCCAGATCCGATTCACCGGGTCTGGCCGCCGCGTGATCACGGTTCATCTTCTGCACAAAACTCAGGTATCTCGCCTGAGCCTCACCCTTCAGGCTCATCGGAGCATCCAAGTTCAGAATGCGCGGTTCCGTGGGCCTCACCACAGTGCCTTGATACATGGAGGGCAGCCAGCCATTGCTCCAGTTGTCCACACCCAGCACCGGCACGCCTCGCGGGTCAGTCAGCGCCACATACGCAGGCAAGTTCTGGCTTTCGGAGCCCAGTCCATACGTCAGCCAGCTCCCGAGCGTGGGGCGCCCCCCAGTGATCTGGCCATTAAGCAAGGCATAGATGGACTGGCCGTGGTTGTTCACCCCCGTGTGCATGGAACGGATCAGCGTTACATCATCCACGATCTTGGAGAAGTGCGGCAGCAGCTCGCTCACCTCCATGCCGCACTGCCCATGCTTCTTAAACTTCCACGGTGACCCCATGCACTCCCGGCTGGCGCCTGCCGCGTCGTCATACTTCACCTCGCCCGGGAAGTCCTTGCCATCATACTTCGTCAGCTCGGGCTTGGGATCAAACAAATCCATGTGGCTGGGACCGCCCTGCATGAACATGGAGATCATCGCCTTCGCCTTCCCAAAACCATGCGGCGTCTTCACCCTTGTGTCATAGTGCTGCGGACCAGCGGCGATTTGACTGGTAGCCAGCAGGCCCTCACGCTCCAACAGAGTGGCCAGCGCTATGGAACCAATACCGTAAGCGCCACGCGCCAGCGCAGCACGTCTGGACAGACCGGCAGGGGGAAGATTCAAACACATACGCCTCTACCTACGGCGGTCAGCGCCTATTCTTCCCGCAAGAAGACAGCCCGAAAAACACTCCCCGCAGCCCAAGGCAGGGTTGTCTCAGCCGTTAGTATGGCGAATACTACCCCCAGTCCTCATGAACCGCCTCGTCTTCACTCTCACGCTCAGCGCCCTTGCATGGCCCACCCTGGCGCAACTGCCTGGCGCACCCACCGTGGACTTCAACAAACACGTGAAGCCCATCTTTGCAAAGCACTGCTATGAGTGCCACAGCGAGGCACGGAAGAAGGAGAAAGCGGGCTTCGTCTTCGACAACGTCCAGCGCCTCGCCAACGACGTAGGCCCCGGGCGTATCATCGTGCCCAAGGACGTCACCGAAAGTGACCTCCTCTACATCGTCTCCGAGGCCGAGGGCAAACGTGCCATGCCGCCGGATGGCAAAGACCGCCTCAGCCCCAAGGAAGTGGCCACCCTGCGCACCTGGATCGAGGAGGGTGCGAACTTGCCCGGCATCGACGTCGCCGCCAAGATCGCCGCCGAAAAACGCACCGCACCTCGGCAGGTCATGAACTGGACCAACATGAAGGGCCAGAAAATCCGCGCCAGCTTCGAGGGCATGGATGGCGAGCATGTGCTATTGCGCAAAGAAGACGGCACCGTGTTCAAAGTTCCGCTCAGCACCCTCAACCCCGCTGGTCGCATCCAGGCACAGATGCAGGCAGCCAAATGAGCCTGCACTGGTTCAGCGAGGGCAAGTTCCCCCTTTACCTAGCGCCCATGGCAGGCGTCACAGACTACATCTTTCGCGGTCTGTGCAAGGAACTCGGCGCAGATGTCATGGTGACAGAGTTCGTCAGCGCCGAGGGCATCCTCCAGGCAGACCACCGTACCCGGGTCTATACCGAGTTTGAAGACAGCCACCGGCCCGTAGGCGTACAGCTCTTCGGCGCGGATGGCAAACGCATGGGCGAGGCCGCCCGGAAGATCGTGGACTGGAAGCAGCCGGATTTCATCGACATCAACTTCGGCTGCCCCGTAAACAAGGTCGTCACTCGCAACGGTGGCTCCAGTCTGCTGCGAGACTGCCCACTGCTCTTCTCCGTGGCCAGTGAAATCGTCAAAGCCGTCCCCGTCCCCGTCACGGCCAAAATGCGCATCGGCTGGGACCAGCACAGCATCAACGCGCTGGAAGTCATCAAACGACTCGAAGACGCCGGCATCCAGGCCATCGCCATCCACGGCCGCACCAAGGCACAAGGCTACTCCGGATTTGCAGACTGGAACGTCATCGCCCAGTGCGCTGAGGCTGCCAGCGTGCCCGTCATCGGAAATGGAGACATCTCCACCGGGGCCGACGTAGAGAAGCGCCGTCGAGAAACCAAAGTCCGCGGTATCATGATCGGCCGCGCCGCCATGATGAACCCCTGGGTCTTCAGTGAGGCAAAGGCCTACCTGGCCACAGGCACCCAGCCCGCTCCTGCCACCGCCGAGCAGCGCTTCACCTTCATCCGCCGCCATGCCACCCTGGCAGTCACCTCGCATCGCTATGGCAACGAACTGCAAACCATGCGCGCCATGCGCACCCGGCTCATGAACTACACCAAGTTCCTTCCCGGCGGCAAACACCTACGGCAGCGCTTTTGCCATGTCAGCAGCCTCATGGAACTGGAAGACATCATAGCCGACTACCTGGCAGGCAACATGCCCGGCCCTTACGAACACGAGGAAGGGCCGCTGCCCGCTGCCGCTTGAAGAAGTGAAATCCTTCCTTTTGCGCTTCCTTCGAGCCGTCCTCATCGGCCTCGTGAGCCTCATCGCCATGCTGCTCGGCCTTCAGCACAAACTCATCTATCACCCACGCGGCTACGACGAAGCCGAGTTAAGCTGGCTGGAGCACCTCGGTGCCAAACGCTGGGAAGTCACCACCTCACAGGGCAGACAGACCGCGTTCTACCTACCCTCCCTCGCCGCGCCAGAGGAGCCGCCGGCATTCCTGTGGCTGGTCACGGGCGGCAACGGCTCGCTGTCACTGGACTACGCAGAACATCGCAGCCGCTGGGATCCCCGCTTCGCCTATCTCTTCATCGACTACCCAGGCTACGGACTGTGCGAGGGCTCGCCATCCCCTGCTACCATTCAGCAAACACTCAGCGCTCTGCGCACCACAGCGCTATCCAAACTCGGCTGGACGGCAGACGTGCTCGCTCAGCGCACCGGCGTGCTCGGCCACTCGCTAGGCTCAGCCGTGGCCCTCATCGCCGCAGACGAATGGCAGCTCCGTGCCGCCGTCCTTTGCACACCGTTCACCACCCTTACTGATATGGCCCGGCTGCTTCTTGGCTCTCCTCTGTGCCACCTCAACCGCCACCGTTTCGACAACTTCCCCACTCTCGCCACCCTCCAGCAACGCGGAGGCAGAGCCACCCTCATCCATGGAACACATGATGAAGTGATCCCCACCCGAATGAGCCAGGAACTCCACGCCCGCTTCCAAGACGCCACGGAACTCATCATCGTGCCCAAAGCCATGCACAACGACATCTTCCACCTCGCCAGCAAGCAAATCGCACAAGCCATGTTGATGCTATCCGGTCTTGCTCCACGTTAAAACAAAGCCTCGCGGGATGGCTTGGTGGTTGATACCGAAAAATTTAAAGCCAACCTGCCCGCTCCAACCTGACTTTCCTACACCATGAGTGACAAACGCTATGCCCTCGGAGTCGATTACGGCACCAACTCATGCCGCTCCCTTCTCGTGGACCTCTCCGACGGCTCCGAAGTAGGCAGCGTCATCTTCAGTTATCCCTCTGGCACGCTCGGAATCCTCACCGATCCACGGGATCCGAACCTCGCCAGGCAAAATCCCCAAGACTACCTGGACGGCCTGGAAGCGGTCGTTACCGGCGCCCTGGAGCAGGCAAAACAAAACGTCCCAGGCTTCGATGCCTCGCAGGTCGTCGGCATAGGCATCGACACCACCGGCAGCACCCCCATACCCGTGACCGAAGACGGTACCCCACTGGGCCTGCTCCCCCACTTCAAAGACAATCTCAATGCCATGGTCTGGCTCTGGAAGGACCACACCTCTTACGCCGAAGCCGCAGAGATCACCGCGCTCGCCGCAGAGATGCGCCCACAATACCTCGCCAAGTGCGGTGGCACCTATTCCAGCGAATGGTTCTGGAGCAAGATCCTCCATCTCCGCCGCATCGACCCCGCCGTCTTCGCCAGCGCCGCCAGTTTCGTGGAGCATTGTGACTGGGTCACCGCCGTGCTCACAGGCGAAACGAACCCCCGCCTCCTCAAGCGCAGTGTATGCGCCGCCGGGCACAAAGCCATGTTCAACAGCGAATGGGGTGGCCTCCCTGACAAAGAGTTCCTCACCAGACTCGACCCCGCGCTCGCAGATCTCCGCGACCGCCTCTACGACGAAGCCCACGCCTCCGACACCAAGGCCGGTGAATTGTGCGCCGTTTGGGCGGAGAAACTCGGTCTCAAGCCGGGAATCGCCATCGCCGTTGGCGCGTTCGACGCGCACATGGGCTCCGTAGGTGCCGGAGTCAAGGAAGGCACCCTGACCAAAATCCTCGGCACCAGCACCTGCGACCTCATGGTCGCTTCTGCTGACAAGCCCCTCGCAGACATTCCCGGCGTTTGCGGTATCGTGAATGGCTCCGTGCTGCCCGGATTCTACGGCATCGAGGCCGGTCAGAGCGCCGTGGGCGATCTCTTCCTCTGGCTCGTCCACCACCTGGTGCCAGACAGTTACGGCACCAGCCCGGGCGAAAAGTTCGCAGCCATGGAAGCCGAGATGCGTGAGCAGAAACCCGGTGCCTCCGGCCTGCTCGTACTGGACTGGAACAACGGCAACCGGACCATTCTCACTGACGCCCGCCTCACCGGACTGCTCCTCGGGCAAACGCTCCACACCAAAGCGTCAGAAATTTACCGCGCCTACATTGAGGCCACCGCCTTCGGCGCACTCACCATCATCAAGCGCATCGAAGATTACGGCGTGCCAGTGCACGAAGTCATCAACACCGGTGGCCTTTCCATCAAAAATGCCACCCTCATGCAGATCTATGCAGACGTGATCGGCAAACCCATGAAAGTGGCGCGCAGCGAACAAACCTGCGCCCTCGGAGCCGCCCTCTTCGGAGCCGTCGCCGCCGGTGCAGGCACGGTGGCAGAACTTCAGGCACGCATGACAGCCTGCAGGGAAAGGGTCTATCATCCAGAACCCGAAGCTCATGCCGTTTACGCCGAGCTTTACCAGCTTTACCGGACGCTTCATGACGCCTTCGGCACCACGGCATGGAACGGAAATCTCTCCCACATCATGAAGACACTGTTGGAGATTCGTGACAGGCAGCGGTAACCACCCCGCCTACACCTCCACCACCCGACCGCTCCGCAGAAATACCAGTGCACAACTCACCTCCTGCACCCCCGTGAGACGCACTACGGCTTCGCGATAAAGCTTGAGCTGCGGCGCATAGCCCTGCACCCGGGCATCAAGGCGCTCATCGTGCTCGCCGAGGTGGTCCGTCTTGAAGTCGATGATACGGGCGCGGTTCCGTTCTGGCTCGATGACCACCCTGTCAAACGTACCCGAAACCCAGCCATGTGACTCCAGCAGCACGTCAAAGCACCTCTCCCGCCATAGCTTGACTTCACCGCCCTCAGGCATCGAAAACACCGCAGCCACCTCCCTGTGCATCAGGGCTTTCTCTATCATGTCCTTCGCCTCCGGATAAGCCGCGCTCGAGGCAAAGGGTGCCCAATCCACCTGAGTCTCCCAGGCCAGAGTCGAGAGCACTTCATGCACCAGAGTGCCGAGCAGCTTGCCCTTGTCACGCCCCTCAGAGAAAAGCAGCTCCCCTTTCACTCGGAAGTCCTCCTCACCAGATGGCGTCACGCGCCTCGTCATCGGCTGCCGCTCACGAAGCAACTGCCCCAGGGGCTCAGACTCACTCTCATCCTGGACGTCCCCCGTCGTCCCCTCGTAGGGCACATACCACTGGGGATCCCCCGTACTCCACGCCACGTTCACACGCAGCGCACCCAGCTCCATCTCGCTTGAATCCCGGCCCAGCCGTTCACGCAGCAGCCTGGCTTCATTCATGACACCATCTGACCTCGCCGGCGGCGGCTTGGTAATGAGATAGAGCCCGTGCTTGGCGCGTGTCATCGCCACATACAACCTGCACAGGCTCTCGAACTCCAGGCGCTCCTCCGCTTCAGCCCGCTCCTTGGACAACACTTCATCCAGCTCCGCGACCGCCTTCTTCGGCTCCTGAAGCACCCATTGCGGCTGGCCTTGCTCATCCCGACGAGCCAACAGACCACGCGGACGCAGCGTGCTCATGCCATCGCCGCTCAACTCGGGAAGCACCACCATGTCAAACTCCAGCCCCTTGGACGCATGAACCGTCATGATCTGAATCGCCTCGCTCCCCCCCCTCACCCGCAGCTTGTACTTGCGCGCCGTCTCCAGAAAAGCGTCCACATCCCTGCTGCCAGATTCATCAAACTCCGCCGCCAAGTCACCCAGTTGCTTTCCGCGCAAATCGCAGAACGCATCCCATGCCTCACCCGCAGCCTCCCTGGCATACCCCACCCACTCGTGAATCAACGGGGCAAAGCCCTCCTCCACGATGCAGCTTCTCACCTTACTGCAAGTCACGAAGCGCGAGCACCCTTCCCTTTCCACAAACCTCCAGAGCGGCGTCATGCGCAAATGTTCCAGCGCCTGCCCATCTTCTGGATGCACCGCCAGCTGCAACAGCGAGAGCACCGCCAGCGTCACCGGATTGTCTATCGCGGGCTGCTGCTCAGACTCACACACCACCTCCATGCCCGTCTCCTTGCGCAGGCGCTCAGCCAGCTCACGGCCCTTGTCATTCTGGCGCACCAGCACGGCACAGCTCAGCCCTCGCTCCAGCGGACGCAACTCGCGCAGCAGTTCCACCGTCACATCGTCTGAAGAGGGCAACTTCTCATCCTCGTCACGCTGCACCGGCCAGAGAAGTTGGGCACAGCCTGGCATCTCCTCGTGATACGCCACATGCGCGCCGCACTCCCACATCTTCACTGCGCCAGGCAGCAGCCTCCCCAGATCGTCATCACTCTCACAAACCCGGTTCACCGCCTCCAGCACCGCCGGTGAACTGCGGTAGGAGACCAAAAGCTGCTCCTGCCTCATGAGCGCTGCTCCCTCTTCATCCTTCCGCTCTGCCACCTCACGGAACAGCTTCGGTTCCGCCTGTCGCCACAGGTAGATGGATTGTTTTGGATCACCCACAGCGAAGAAACTCCTCCCCTGCCCACCACCCTGAATGACTTCCTCCACCAGTTCACTCACCACGCGCCATTGCTGGAAGCTCGTGTCCTGAAACTCATCAAAGAGCCAGTGGTCATACTTACCGTCCAGCCGATACCAGAGCCCAACTTCCTCCCCCTCCGCCCACCAGGCCGCCGCAGACCTGCCTACCAGACGCGTCACGTCCGCAAAGGTCAGCCTGCCACTGCCACGCACCACTTTTCCATAGTCCTCCTCGAAGCCCTTCAGCATCTGAGACACGCCACGCGTACGCTCGCAGTGCACCACCAGCTCCCGGCCTACGATGCAGCGACACAGATCCACGATTGCCTCCGCTTCACGCCCGGAAAACGTCACCCTCCTTTGCCAAGTCATCTCCGCCTCTCCCCTCTTCAAGTCCTCCCAAACCTCGGCGCACTTTTTCAGAAGATCCTCCACATCTCCCGGTATCTCTTGCCCCGGCGTCATGCCCAGAGCTGCGTCCAAGATGCGCTCCCACTTCTCCACACCCTTGGGAGAGAGTTTGGCAGTGAAGTCAATCACCTCACGTACCCTCTGCACCGCCTTCGTGATCATCAGCTCCGCCGCACGCGCACCCTGGCCAGCATTCCAAATCAGAGCCGCGTCACCCCAGCGCCTGGCCTCCGGGCATTCCAACCACAACTCGTGACCACTCTCCACCCAGCCCATAAAGGCATCCAGACTGCGCTTCTCCTCTGCACCAAACGTCGCCTGCTTGAAGCCCTCCAGCAGCACCTTCATCCCAGCTTCATCCCGCGTACAGTACATCCTCTCCATCTGAGCCGTCAGCACTTCCATGCGAGCAGACTCGGTCTCTTCCGCCGCCATGACACTAGAGCCAAACGGCAGCCCCAGCTCCAGCGGAAAACATGAAGTCACGTTCGCAAAAAAGCTGTCCATGGTCCCCAGGCGCAGCCTTTGCATCGAATCGGTCGTCTTCCTCAGCACCTTCCGAAAATCGGGCCACTCCGGCGGCAGCGGAGCCATCCCTTGAAAATAGCTCTCCGCCCTCTCTTCGCCGGAAGCTAGGTCCGCCAGCTTGTTGAGGATGCGATTGAAAAACTCACCAGACGCCTTCTTCGTGAACGTCATGGCCGCGATGCGCTCCGGCTCCACACCCCAGGCCAGCAGCAGCACGTAGCGCCTCACCAGCTGGTAAGTTTTGCCTGATCCCGCTGATGCCGAGATGACCACATGTTGCAAGTCCGCGCCCATGTCTGCACGCTGCAACAAGCCCATGTCCGATTCCACCCAAAAAGAGTCCTTCTAGGAAATGCAGATACAAGATACAACACTCCCGATTTCAAGACCACCAGTGCAGGGGACCCAAACCCCGCTCCGCCAGTCTTGAATGTTGCACCGTCAAAAACTTCTTTCTTCCTACCATGAGCAAACTCAACATCGCCGTCGTCGGACTTGGTTTCGGAGCCGAGTTCATCCCCATCTGGCAAAAGCACCCCCACACCACTTGCTACGCCATCTGTCAGCGGAATGCGGACAAACTCAAGGAGTGCGGCGACCACTGGGGCGTAGATGTCCGCTACACGGACTACAATGTACTGCTCCAGGATCCCAACGTCCACGCGGTGCACATCAACTCCCCCATCCCTGACCACGGCTGGATGTCCATCGCCGCGCTCAAGGCCGGCAAGCACGTAGCCTGCACCGTACCCATGGCCACCACCATCGAGGAGTGCCTGGAAATCATCCGCCTCACCGAAGAAACAGGACTCACCTACATGATGATGGAGACCGTCGTTTATGCCCGTGAGTACCTCTACATGAAGCAGCTCGCCGAGCAGGGCGAACTCGGCAAGCTCCAGTTCATCCAGGCATCCCACCAGCAAGACATGGACGGCTGGCCCAACTACTGGCCCGGACTCCCGCCCATGCACTACGCCACCCACTGCGTCGGCCCCGCTCTGGGCCTCGCAGGTGGAGATGCAGAGTATGTCTCCTGCTTCGGCTCAGGCACCATCCGTGAAGAGCTCATCCCGCATTACAACTCCCCCTTCGCTGTGGAGACCGCCCACGTGAAAGTCAAAGACAGTGACCTCACCTGCCGCATCATCCGCAGCCTTTTCGACACCGCACGTCAGTATCGGGAGTCCATCGATGTGTATGGCAGCAAGCAATCCATCGAGTGGCCGCTTATTGAGCACCAGCCCCTCGTCCTCCACACCGCCAAAAAACCTGAGCCGGAGATTCCCTCTCTCATCACCGCTCCAGACTTTGCCCACCGCCTTCCAGAGCCCATCCAGCGCTATACCACCAAAGGAGTCTATGACACGGACGAGAACACTCACCTCAGTTTCACCCAGGGAGCCGGCCACGGCGGCAGCCATCCGCATCTCGCTCATGAGTTCGCCATGGCACTCGTAGAAAAGCGCGCCCCTTTCCCGAATGCCCGCCAGTCGGCAAACTGGACCTGCACCGGTATCCTTGCCCATCAAAGCGCGCTGGAAGGCGGAGCCATCAAGCACCTCCCCAGGGAGACCTTCTCTTCATAGCTCCCGCCAGCCACCGCACATCATCGCCTTCGCAGCACTTGGTGGAAGTGGAGGGCCACGTCACACACGGGTCTGCGAGTACGGACAACGCACGGGCCCATCACGAGAGCGTCATCTCTCATCTTGAAACGCTTCACTCTAGACTCCACTCAAGAATCCATTTCTCAACAGGCACGGGGATGGACGTGATGAGGCTGCCCGGCACTTGCCTAGCGGCGCGAGTCCACACCCCGCCGTCCGGGTGCCGAGCCACAAGGTGAATCGAACCCAGAGCAGTCAGCCGCGCTTCCACCCGCGTACCTGAAGGCAACCCGAAAGCCATTCCCCTTACACGAATGCCTACCGGGGCGGAAGGAGCCCTGACACTAGCGGAAGCCGCCCCGCCGCTCTCAGTGGCTGACGGCGCCAGGGGAGCGGCGGAGGAAGAGCGCAGTCGCGTAGAGCTCACATCGACAGCTTCAGCCATGGTCGAAGCTGCCGCACCCACCGTGATCGGCACCAGCAGATCAGGCCCTCTGCCCGCTGCGTTCGACGCACTCAGTCTGAGCATGTAGGTCTTTGCAGTCGCAGGTTTCCCGGTAAGCACTCCCGTAGAGGCATTGAGCGTCACCCCCTTTGGCAGTCCAGCCGCGAAAAAGCGGGTGGGTGCGTTGGCCGCACTGAGTTGTTCGGAAACCGGTTGCCCTACTCTCCATGGTTGAGATGGCACAAACGCATTCATCACCGGGCGCAGCCGCACCGTCACATCCACAGCCCCCGTCATCCGTTCCTCTCCCGCCTGCCGGATGACGCATCGGTAGGCACCAGCATCCGCAAACGTACAGGATTTCACCGTGAGACGCGCCTTGTCGGCACCAGTGATGCGCTGACTGTTCTGCAGTGGCTGGCCGTCCTTCAACCATTCGAACGCAAGCTCCCTGACTGGTCCCTTGAAGTCCGCACCCAGCACCAGCGTGCCAGTCTCATTTACCAGCTTTTCAGAGGCCCCAGCCCCCACCACTACCACAGGCACCGGGGCCGAGATGACGGATGAGACCGCATTCTCCGCCCGCGCTTGGTAAAAGCCCGCGTCCGCCGCCGTAGCGGATGCGATTTGAAGCGCGTTCGCCCCGGCACCTGCGATTGTCCTGCCATCCTTTCGCCATGTCCACGTGATGGGCGTTCCGCCAAGCGAGGACGTGACGAGCATCACTGGCTCACCCGGATGCACCAGCGCAGGTTGTGGATTGTACTCCAGCAAGGTCCATGTCATGTGCAGCGTGCGAAAGCTCCGAATCTCTCCTCGACTCGTCCCCGCCGCACTGGAACCCACCACGCGGTAATACATGTCCTTCCAGTGCGTGAGTCCGTTCAGAGTCACTGCGGCTGCAAGCGGCAGCCCGCCCACAGGGATGACCTGGACTGTGCTTCGTTTCCCCAGCGCTCTCGTGGGTCCGTATTCAAACCAGCATCTGCCCTCCTGCCCCAGCGTGTCCACACTCCCACGCAACGTCCCCGTGAAGTAACCAATACCATCCGCATCCAGTGTCTGCACCTGCGGAGCACCCGGCGAAGGTGAGCCGAACTCTGACATGCCTATATCCACACGAGTCCCATACCGCCTCACGCGCCCGTTGAAATCCAACTCGTCGGCAGCAGGAACGAACAAGGGGTCCCCAGCGTCCACTGCGGGAGAGGTGCCGAGCAGTGAAAAGTCTCCCGCCGTAGGGTTGCTGAAACCCACCGAGCTGACGAAGAGCGAGTTCGCATCCTGTCCGCTGGCACTGCGCCAGGCTGCGAAACCCTGTCGATACACATTCTGCCAGATAAACTCGCACGTAGCCGCGTTAAAGCCGCTGTAAACGTTCCAGTTGATGGCACCTGCGGCAAAGCTGCCCGTCGTGTTGGTGTTCAGCACAAACTGTCCGGTACTGCTGTTGCACACCATGATGTTGTGCTTGATCTGCGTGCTGCTGATGTTGTGCTGCAGCGCCATCTGACCGCCGCCGTAGCCTGAGGTGTCATTCTGGTAGAGCGTATTGTGCGTGAAGCTGGAGTTCGTCGTACCGCCCACGCTGGCTGCATAGCCGCCAATGAAAATGCCTCCCACATGGTTACGGCGCACCAAGTTGTTCCTCACGATGATCCCAGTAGCACGCTTGCCACTGTGCTCAGAGCCGACCTCAATGCCAAAGTTGCACTGGTAAACGTGGTTCCGCTCGATGAGAATGTCCGCTCCTCCATCCACATAAATGCCCGCTGCCGCACGCGTTGAGTCACCACCGCCCGTAGTGAAGTTCCCTCCGTAAGCGGGATTGTACTGCGAGTCGATGTTAAAGACCACGTTCCCAACGCAATGACCGTTGCGCGCCACATCCAGGGCGGGATTGCCGTTCGTGCCTTCATGTCCTATGAAGTCGATACCGATGTTGTTGCAGTCGCGAACGATGTTATTACGCACGACAAAGTTCGTCACATTACCATTCAGAGCCACCGCCTCACTGGCTCCAAGTCTCAGATCATACACCTCGTTCCCCTCCATGATGAAACCGCTGATGGGAGTGGCGGCATTCCCAGAGACCAGCACTCCGTGAGCATTCGCCGCAAAGGAGTTCAACACCGCGTAACTCTGCCAAATGGCGTGAATCCGGTTGCCCACCAGCTTCACACCCGTGCCGCTCCCGGAGACGAGCACGCCTATGGGAACCTTGTTCGTGGCTGCCGTTTTGTAGTTCCTCAACTCAAGCCCCTGGATGACAATGTGGCTGCAGTTGTGCAGACGAATCAGCGCAGAGGCACCGTTGGGCGGAGTCACGCCGTCCTGATCTATCACCGCCGTCTCTCCCTCGTAGCTGCGGATGGTGATTGGCTGGCTCGCGCTGCCAGACTTTCCGGTCAGTGCCACCCGCTCCTGATACACGCCACCGCGCACGAACACCGTATCTCCCGCCCCAGCGGCATTGGCTGCCCGTTGAATCGTGCGCCAGGGCTGCGCCAGCGTACCTGCGGCAGCATCACTGCCAGCGGTGCTCACGTAAAAACTGGCCCCGCCCGCCTCGTGCCAAGACACGAGTGAGATGCAAACCGCGACAAGCCACGCCGCGCTCTGGACTCGAGGTTCCATAGTTGATGATACGTGCCGCCCTCTGGGAATGCGCCAGCCCAGATGAGGGTTAGTCTAGCTGGGAAGTCCGGGCGTTCAAAGCACTTTGCGCCACCAGCCCAAAGGCACCATCGCCTCGCTTGCACTCCACAGCTTCCCTTGCTAAGTGCGCCCAATGCACAGTTTTAGATACCTGGAAGGCCGCCTGCACGTGGAAAATGTGGATCTCGAGTCCCTCGCCGAAACGTTCGGCACGCCCCTCTATGTCTATAGCAAAGGCACCATCGAGGATCACTTCACACGTCTCGACGCCGCCGTGTCCAAGCTGGACCACCTCATCTGCTACGCTGTCAAAGCAAACTCCAACCTCGCCATCCTCCAGACCATTGCGCGGCTGGGAGGTGGTTTTGATATTGTGTCTGGCGGTGAACTCTATCGTGTACTCAAGGCCGGCGGACGTGCCTCGCAATGCACCTTCGCCGGCGTGGGCAAGACCCGCAGCGAGATCGAATACGCCCTTACCGAAGGCATTTACAGCTTCAATGCAGAGTCCGAGGCAGAGCTTCGCTATATCAACCAGATCGCCGGCGAAATGGGCCGCAAGGCACCCGTCGCGCTGCGGGTAAACCCAAACGTGGACGCCAACACCCACGCCAAAATCACCACCGGCAAGTACGGTAACAAGTTCGGCATCGACTTCGACTTTGTGCTCGATGCTTACGCCAGAGTAGCCGCAGAGTGTCCGCATCTGGAAATCCGCGGGTTGCAAATGCACATTGGCTCCCAGCTCACCAGCGTGGACCCGTTTGTGGAAGCCGTCAAAAAAGTGGTGCCACTTGTCGAGGAGGTCAAAGCCCGGCACGGCATCAAGTTCTTCAGCATCGGCGGCGGCATCGGCATCGTGTACAAACACATGCTGGACAGCGGCAGCCCAGATTGGTGGCAAAACGAATCTCGAGAGAAACACCCGCTCACCATTCAGAGCTATGCAGACGCCGTAGTTCCACTTCTGGAACCGCTCAAGCTCCGCATCCTCCTGGAACCAGGCCGCTTCATGGTCGGAAATGCAGGAACCCTACTCACCCGCGTTATCTACGAAAAGAAGGGCACCACAAAGACCTTCAAAATCGTGGACGCCGGCATGAACGACCTCATCCGCCCCACGCTATACGAGGGCTGGCACCAAATCGTCCCCACACGCAAACCCGCCACGGCTGAAACCGAGGTGGTGGACGTGGTAGGTCCCATCTGCGAGTCCGGTGACTTCCTGGCCCAGAATCGGGAGCTTGCTCCCGTCCGAGAAGGCGATCTCCTCGCCGTTATGAGCGCCGGAGCTTACGGCTTCACTATGGCCAGCAACTACAACACCCGTCCACTGCCCGCCGAAGTGCTCGTCAGCGGCTCTGAAGCCCATCTCGTTCGCGAACGTCAAACCCTGGATGATGTCATCCGCGGCGAACGTTTGCTAGACTAACCCTCACCAGCCCACCCCACGCATGAGCAAGCCTCAGCCATCCCGTGCGCGTCTGCTTTTTGCAGCGCTTGTCATCCTCCTCACCAGCGCTCCAGCCCTTCAGGCTGCCAACTTCGAATACATCCTGGTCAGCGGTGGTCCAGCCCTGCGCCGCTGGGAGGACTACCGCAGAGCGGGCGAACAGCATGACCGCTGGTGGGGAAACTTTGTGGCCACCGCCATGGCGCGCATTCAGGAGCTTCGCAGAAATCAGCCCGGCCTCCCCATCACCTGGATGGTTTACCGAGACGCCTACACACGCCGCGGTGCCGAGGATGGCAAGCCTTACGCCGCCTGGTGTGCCGAAAAGCAGGCGAAATACAACATCAAGATCGTCTGGTTCAGCAGTGGAAACGACGTCATCAACTACATCAACAAAGGCGTCAGCCGCTGGCGCACGAAGATCGCTGGCTTCGAATACTTCGGCCACAGCAACAAATTCTGCTTCATGTTTGACTATAGCTCAGACATCTACGGTGCCTCAAGCGCCTGGCTCCACGAGAACGACCTCCGCCGCATCAACAAGGGAGCCTTTGCGCCCAATGCTCACTGCCAGAGCTGGGGCTGCCACACGGCTGAAAGCATGAGCGCTGCATGGAAACGCGCCACCGGCATCTGGATGATCGGAGCCGTCGGGAAGACTGACTTCTCAGACATGCACCTGCGCAACAATCGCGTCGGACTCTCCCCCGGCAGCCACTGGCGAACCAGAGGCTGAGACATCCACGCCCCTTGGCAGCAGCATCGCGGTAGGGTTGCCGTTGCTCCCGTGGCACCGCACGTGCCGCTTTGTCCAGCCGCATGATGAGCTGCTGGCCAAGCGTCACGCGGACATGACCGGAGAGTCCGTTACTCTCGTCAAAGAGGATCTGCTGCGCACCATCCAAGCCATGCTGGTCGATCAGCGCATTCGCCGCCGCCATCGTATCCTGGTTGTGCGCGATGTCATAGAGTGCGGGATCTCCCATCGCCTGCCGTGTGCCGGGATCCAGTCGCTCATCTGCACGTACGCGGGTGCCGAAGGTGCGCTGGCGTTGATCGGTGCCCAAGGGTTGCAGATTGGATGGAAGGAGAGCCCCAGATGACGGCGCGTTTGGCGGAGGCTGAGAAGCAGCAGCAAGAATGCGCTCCGTTTCCTCAATGGCAGACTGTAGCGTTGGAGAAACCTGACCGATGTCCGCTGCTACCGCTTTCAGCCTCTTGAGCGCGGCCTGGAACCAGAGCTGCACTTTCTGAAGGGCCTTGCGAATGACTGACTCGGTAGTGCGCCCAGACTCTCGAAGCTGGATCAACTGCCTTGCCAACTCGGGGATGATAAGACTCTCCCGCCCGGCAAAAGCAGCTAGGGCATCCGCAGGGGTGCGATAGAGCTTCGAGGGTTGATCATAGGCGTTGGCCGCGTCCACGATGGCTTGTGCCCCTGTGGGCGACGCCTGAAGTTCGTTCAACCATCCATCCAGCTCCTGCTCCATCCACTGCGGGAATGTCATCCAGCCGGTGTTGGAGCGTTGGTAGTCTGCCCGCAGAGCGGCGATCCATGCCACATGGATCATCTCCTCCCTCCACACAGCCTGAGCCGTGTCTTGATCCATCTGGATGGCAGCGAGCCGATCCGTGACCGCGACTATTGACGTTCCATCTGGCGTGGCGGCAATGGCGAGACTGGCGGGGTATCCGCGTCTGATCGCTTCTGCGCTGTCGATTTCTTCATACTGCGCACCAAGTCGCTGCACTTCATGGGCAGTGGCTTTTGCTTGCTGCTGGATGGCAGCAAGTGCAGAAAGGAATGCAGACTGTTGACGTGCACCCCTCAAGTTCGCCTGGATTGGCTGCCCGTCAACCCATTGCTTCACCCGTGCCGCATCTCCCACCGGTCGGCCGTCCTTCAGAGCCTGCCTGCTCAGCGCCATGATTTCCCGCAGTTCTTTGTTGTTCCATGCTCTGCGAGAGAGCTTGGCCGTCAGTCCTTCCAGGGCATCCTTCAGCCACTGCCAGAGCTTGCCGAGAGCGGAGCTTGGCGGTAGGGCGGAGAGCTGAGCCTCCGTCATGTTCTCCACCCGGCGGGCAAACCATTCTTCCACCAGCGCGCTGCGGTCTCCGGCCAGGTGGGCATAGGCTGGCTCCTGAGCGATGGCGTTGATCTCCACAGCTTGGGCAGGGACGGCGTAGAGGCTCTTCACCAGCGCATCCCAGCGCCTGGCAAAGGACTTGTCCCTCTGCTGCCTCAGCGCTGCCAGCCCAGCGTGGCCTATCTGCTCATGAACGATGGCACGGATGGCGGCGCGGATGGGAGTCTCTCCCGGCCTGATGACCACGTTGTCAGTGAGCACCACCACCTCACCGGTGCGCGGATTAAAGAAAGCCTCAGTGCTGTCCATGTCCGCCCAGTCCTCAGGGTGGAAGTCATTCTCATTGAGGCTCTCACGGTTGGCCACCACCCGCACCCCACCGGCCAGTTCTGGCGCGGCAGCAGTGAGACGCTTGATGGCGTCTTGGACATGCTGAGCGGTGATGCCGCGCGTGCCGGGCTTGACATTTGGGCTGGATTGCTTGATGTTCTTATCGACCCCACTGGCAGAAGTCGCATTCGTTGTAGCCGTGGGTGTGCTTCCAGACCCGTGCGCACCGGGTACCGAGCTACTGCCAACAGTAGAAGGAAACGCACTGGACACTCCCGCGCCTTGTGCGTTGGCAGTCCTGTTCCTCAGGACGAACGCCCCTTGGATGCCTTTGGCATCCAAGGGGTATTGTGTTTCTAGTCCCAACTCCACTAGCGTTCCCTGATCTACGACGCGCATGCCACTCGCCAATGGAACCACTAGGACGGCGTGTTCGGTTCCGTCCGCATACGTGCGAATGTAGCCGATAGCTCCACTAGCGGTCTGCACCTTAACGTGGTAGTCACGAATGGTGGTAGGAGTAGAGAGCGCTGTCTTGGCCTTGCGGGAGTCGTAAACCCTAGTTCCATCAGGCTGTTTCTTGCCCAGTAGATGCCACACTCTATTGAGGATTCCAGAAGGTTGACCACCCTTGGGATCTGGATTGTCCATCAAGATGGGCATCCCATCAGCATCCCTTACTACCGACTCCTGGGTGATCATTTGCTGCACTTGCAACTCCGCTTGCTGCTGAGTTCCAGTAGCGGCCACGGGTTTATCAGCTGCCTTAAACTGCTTCAGCAGGCCCTTGATTGCGTTGAATGAATCACCCTTTGTTACCCGCTGAATCAGCGTTTTCCCCGTGCCCTTGACCGGTTTATTGCTCATCCGCAGCCTTGGCCGCTGCAGGCGTTGAGCTTGCTGGCGGTTGTGTATCTCCAGATCTGCTCGCTGCTGCGCATTCCACGCGGCGGCTGCGGCTGCGTGTGATGCGGCTTCTTGCGGCGAGTAGCCACCGGCCTCATAGTCAGCGACATTTTCCGAGTACAATGAGAGAGAGTCTGCCAGGCGGAAGCCAGCGTCTTTCGCCTGTTGCATGACTTGCTCTCGGTATTGTTCCAGTGGCATGTCTGCTGGCAGAGTAGCATTGAGCTGATCTTCCAGCATGGCGGCGGTTTGACTGTCCACGCCCTGAGTGGTCAGGATCTTCTCAGCCGTCCGCACGAGAGGGCGGCTCTCTGCCGCCTCCTGATTTGGCTGGCCAGTGGCCTGCTGGGTCTGAGGCGGAATATCGGAAGTGGTGGGGGCAGTCGCTGAGACTGCGGGGCTCATCGGTACGGCGCATCGCCAGCGGGTGGGACCAGCCCGTGCCGGTTCTCTCTAGCGCTCTTTTTGCGCCTGCTGAATACCAGCCGTGCTCCCGGCCGGACTCGAACCGACAACCAAGGCATTATGAGTGCGTCGGAGATGGGGAGGAAGGTTGATTTCGTGGGGTTTGTAGCGGTTAAATGGCTTGCTACAAGGCTTGCTAGTGTTTCACGCATCGGACTCGGTTAGTGGCGGGGTTGATTTCCAGGGAGTGGAAGGTTTGGGGGACGGTGCTGTTTTTGCGGGCGGCATCCACCGTGCTCCTCGGCACGCCTAGTGTGGGCAGGTCGGCTTCGTAGTCGGCGAGTTGCCGCGCCAGCTCTTGGATCTTGGCGGTGGCGGTAGCGATAGCCTTCGTCTTGGCTCCCGGCAGGTTCTGCGCCAGCGTCTCGTTGGCCTCGTTGCGGATGGCTGCGTAATCACGGGCAAAGCCATCGTAACGGCGCTTCACCAGCTCCGGCCAGGTGCGCGTGAAGGAGCGGATGCCGACAAAGCGGGCAAACTCCTCTTCAACGCTGAACTTTCTGCCGCGCTTCTCTGCTTCTCGGTAGGCGTAGATCAGGCGCTCGATCTTGGCGGTGAAGCCCGGCTCCAGCGTGGCCTTGGCCAGATGCTCCAGCTTCTCTGCCGTGCCCTTGGCGGTGCCTTCGTTGTGGGTCACTTCACGGCCTGCGCGGTCTCGGTTCATCATGGCCTCCATGATGGGCTGGAGGTGCACGGAGGAGCCAAAGAACTGCTCGATGCCCTTTCCTACCAAGTTGCCGACGACTTCCTGCGGATCCTTTCCTGCAGAGGCCGCCACGGCCAGCTCCGCTATGGTGGTTTGCGGGATGAGGTAGCTGGTGTTGAAGTAGGTGACGCTCTCCGGTGTGTAGTTGGTAAAGGCCAGCACGGCGTCCTTCTCCCAGGGCGCGGCGAACCACTTGCGCCATTTCTCATTCCGTTCGTCATCGGTGCCAGCGGCGTTCTGGAACAGGGCTTGGAGTCCGCCTGCGGCCAGGTAGCCGAGCATGGAGGCACCGATGAGGCGCTTGGCACCCCGCACCTGCATGGCCGGGTTGCCGCTCATGATGTCCTGCTTGGCGTAGCGCAGGTTGTGGTAGGCATTCCGATACACCTCCCACTGGAAGGCCACGAATGAGCCCGCCAGTCCATACTTGCTCAGCGTGCGCAGTGCGGCGGGCAGCTTGCTGTAGTCGGGGAAGGTGTTGCGCGTGCGCTCCACGGCGTAGGCGTGGGCGTTGGAGCCGCGCAGACCCGCAGCGAGGGCGGTCTCCAGGTTGCCGAGGAAGCCCGTCAGCCTCGCCACGGTATCCGGCCCGGTCATTACCAGGTCAGCCAGCCGCGCCTGCAGGTCACGGATCTTGGCATTGCCCGTTGTGGCTCCAGCGAGGGCGCCCACCGTGCCACCGATGACACGCCCGGCGATTCCCAGACTGCGTCCGGCCGCGTTGCCGTAAATGGCACCCTTTGCCGCGCCGATGAGGCGGTCCTTGAGAGTCTGCTCCTCCAGCTCCACCCACTGCAGAAGGGAGCGGTCCATGCTGGCTTCCAGGTCGCGTGAGGTGAGGGTGTTTCCTAGCACGCCCTCAGCCGTGAGCCGGGCGATGCTTCGGCGGCGCTGTTGCAGCACTGCCTCAGCCGCAGCTGCACCCACGGCAGACTTGGCCGCTTTGCCCGCACGGTGCAGCCGCACGGCCTCGGCCATGCGGCTGAAGAGGGAGACGCTGAACACGTCACCGGTCTGCACCAGTGCTGTCACGCCACCCAGCGCGTTCACCACCCAGGAGTCCGGGTTCATGGCCACCTTGTTGAGCTTGGCCTCGGCCCCCAGCCGTTGCAGGCCCTTGCCCATGAGGCTCCAGAAGTCATTGCCGCGCTCCGTGCCATCCACCTGTTGCAGGGCCTGCCAGAGCTGCGGCGTGGTGTAGAGCCCTGCGAGGGGAGACCAGCGCGGGTTGTCCGTGGGGATCTCCTGCGTGAAGACTCCCGCCCGTTGGGTGACGAAGAGGTTGTTGGCCAGGCCGATGTGGCGCAGCGCTATCTGTTGCTGGTGGCGTTGCAGGAACTGGGCTTGGAAGCTGGCGCTGCCGAGGAACTGCTTTAGCGGGTTGGTCTCCTCTCCCATGACTGCGCGCAGCTCGGCGGGGATCTCCTTGCGGGCGATGAGGGAGGACACATTCTTGCGCACCTCAGCGGAGCCGGTGAGCACGGCGGCAAAGGTGTCGCGGTCCATGAGGTCGCGCAGATCCGCCTCCAGCACCGAGCCCACACGCGGCAGGCCGTGGGCATCCCGCTGGTTGGCGGCGTAGTTGTTCTGCCGGCTGATGTAGGCAGCCGCAGCGGCCACGATAGACCGCGCCTGTTTGGTGCCCACGGCCTTGCCCTCACGGGCCGCCTGCATCACGTTATCGAAGTTCCAGCCCGAGGCGGGGTCAAAGCAGGCATACTGCCGCCGCATCCATGAGCCCTGGTTGAAGACGATGCGGTTGCGCAGATCCCCCTTGGGCAGGGTGTTGGCGATGGCCACGCTCATGTCGTCGATGAAGTTGCGCGCCACCCGTACCCGCTCGGCGAGGGTGGGGTTGATGGCAAGCAGCACGGCATTGGTGCCGGGCGCTCCGTTCATGGCCTGGTGCACCATGTCATAGACATTGGCCAGCGGCTGCTGGGTGGCCGTGGCGTGGGCCTCGATGGCGGTCTTCAGGTCTAGGCCGATCTGTGCGGCCACCTGGTCCAGCGCCCGCCGTTGCCGCTCGGTAGCTTGGACGGTCTCATGGAAGGCTTTCGGCAGGGCGGAACCGGTGAGGAGGGTGCGTAGGCCGAGGTTGTTGACCCGGAAAGGCTTGTTGCTGCCCTCCTCAAACACACGGGAGCCGCCGAGTGCTTCATTGAGCTTCTTGACACCGGGCATGGGGTTGTCCGAGAAGTGACCGCGTTCGGAGTATTGACGCAGGACGTGAGCTAGGATGTCGCGGAGGGTTTCGATGTCTCGCAGGTGAGGGCGGATGTCTCTCTCCAGATTGGTAGCGCGGCCTAGTAGGTTGTCCAAGAAGCGCTTGATGAATGTCGCGAAACGGGCAAAGAGACTGGGCTGTTCACCCGCGAGGCGGTTGAAGAAATCTGGCTCCAGGAACTGGGAGCCCACGAAGTCGGCAACGCTCTCTTCATTGAGGTCAGCCTTGGCGTAGCCCCGGGCGGCCAGCGAGGTGCTGTAGTCCGCGCGTCGCTTCATGCGCATGAGCACCTGAGTCTCCAGGAAATCGTAAAGGTCTGGTGCTTGGAGTTTCAGGGCATGAGTCAGCTCATGCCCTGTAATAAAGAGCAACGGGTAGTCGCTGTTGGCATTGACTACGAGAATGTTGCTGGCCTCGGAGTAATGCACTCCGTGAGACTGTGCAGGACCATCTACGAAGAGGATGGTCTTTCCGAAGAGTGCGGCAAGCTGGCGGTTGAGTCCCTCGGCAAGATGGTCGCCCTGAGTGGTGCGAGCGGGTTGCGAGGTCCCTCGTCCACGCGTAGCACCGGTTGGTACGACGGCTTGGACACGGCTTCCATACTTGGCTCTATAACCAGCGAGCGCTGTCCTTTCCTGGTCAGTAAGTTCTGAATCAACCTTTTGATCATAAAGGAAACCTCCTACGGGAGTATCCTCGAAAGTGGAGGAAGCGTCAAGGGAGAGTTGGAGTCTGGTTGACTTCTGCAGTTCTTCGGTGAGCTTGCCGGTGATCGACGCAACCACCTGTTGGCGGCTAACGGAGCCTTCAGGTGCGTAGGCCGCAGGATTGTAAGATTTCCCCGGTTCACCGTCGGTCAACTCAAACCCCGTGAGTATCCACGTCTGTTTGTTGCCATTGCGACTGAGAGAAAGGGTCACTTGATGGTTGCCATGCACGAGGTCCACGCGGCCCATGTCCCCACCGTAGCGGCGTGTGATGGTGCCCATGGATGCGGCGCGCAGAACACCTGGCAGAACGGTCACGGGATCTTCGCCACGCACGAGGCGCTTGGTGATGATGCCGTTGATGCCGTAACCGTCTGAGAACTCCTTGGCGGCGGTGCCATCACTGCCCATGATGATGGAGACAGGACCCAGCTCGGGATGGGTGAAGGCATCAGGCTGATCCTGCCCTGTCTGAAAGGCTCTCAGCAGGGCGTGAATGGCATTGCGGTGCTCCTTCTGAGGTGGTGGCAGTGGCGTAAAGGCAGCCCGCAGCCCATCCGCCGTGGTGGGGATGGCTGTGCCGTTCTGGGCGGCTTCCTGGGCTTTGGTGATGAGGGTGCGCAGCTCGGCTTCGCTGTGACGTGATTCGGCAAAGGGTTGGAAGGTGCGTTGATACCAGCCTTTCAGGGCGAGCCATAGGCGGCGGGCTAGGTTGCCCTCCTTCAGGTGCAGGCGCTTCTCCACGGCGCGGGCGAACCATTCCAGCGCCAGTTGGTGCCGGTCTGCGGCCGGGTGTTCGTAGCCGTCATGGATGATGGCATCCAGCTCGACCTCGGGGATCTTGGCGGCGAGGGTTTCCCAGGTCTTGGCAAAGGCGGGATCCAGCAGCAGCGCGTTGAATCCGTCGTGGCCCACACGCTCATGCAGGATCACCCGCGCCACCGCGGCGCGCTGGGATTCGCCCGGGCGCACCTCGATGGCGTCGGTGAAGATGATGGTATAGCCGGTGTCGTTGTCGTAGAAGCCCTCGGCGTCCTGCATCTGTTCGATCTCGGCAGGTGTGAAGCTGTTCTCGGCAGCGTAGTTGGAGCGCAGCAGTTCGGCGGGGTTGGTGAAGAAGGTCAGCTTTGGCCCCACGATGCCGGGGAGCTGGCGGTTGAGCAGGCGGGCTGCTTCTTGCGCGACGGCGCGGGTGTTCTTGACGAGGGTGGTGAGGGAAGTTCCTGTTGCTGGTCTTGGGGTTGGCGACGTCGCGAGCAGGCTGGTGACAAGAGCCTCACCTTGACTTTGTGTCAGGCTAGAGGTAGGATCGACCCATACGGTTACGCCGGGTCTTTTGCGCAATTGGTTGGAGATATTGCGCTTCGGTCCTGAGGCATTCTCGGTGTCCATACCACTAGAGTTTGCCGCACTCTTCTTCATGGAGAATTGTTTGGCTTCCAAGTCTCCGTATGATCCGAGCAGACGCTCGGGGCTTGTTCTGGATGAACCTGGCTTGAGCTCGTTCCGCGCCCAGTGTGTCTTTAACGCATCAACTGGACCATGGTCTGCAATGAAGCCGTCTGGGGTGACGACGACGAAGTGTGCGTCGAGGTATCCGCCGTGGTTGTAGCGTGCAAAATAGATGGCGTTGCCATTGGGCATTTCGACGGAGACTCTGGAGTTGGCAAGCGTCTCGGCGAGCTTGGGCACCCACTTGGCGCGGTCTGGAGCTGCGCGAGGGACTTCGCCATCTGTGACGAGGTGGGTGTAGAGGGTTTCGAGGGTTCCTTGTGCGTTATGTCTGAGCGCTACGGTGCGACCGTTGCGCGTTTTGACGGTCGAGGGTTGTCGTTCAAGGGCTTGTTTGGCCCATTGGACAAGGGCGGGGATGGAGCTGGTCTGGGGGCGCTCTAGGCGTTGTGCAGATGAGGTGATGGGAACTTTGTTCCAGATGTCTTTGAGCTTGGAGAGTTGTAGTCTTTGTGCTTTTGGCGTGGCTTTCCACTTGTTGATTCTCCAGCGAAGAGCGTCGGATGTCTTGTCTC
The DNA here is from genome assembly GCA_964538625.1 of uncultured Verrucomicrobiaceae bacterium. Taxonomy (GTDB): domain Bacteria; phylum Verrucomicrobiota; class Verrucomicrobiia; order Verrucomicrobiales; family Verrucomicrobiaceae; genus JAEUHM01. The sequence goes on along the minus strand of CAZIGH010000022.1, from coordinate 989 downwards.
CGTCTCGCGATCCGGTGATGCGTTCAGGTGTGATGTAGCGCGCTTGGACTGTGACTTCAGCGCCGTTTTTGTCATAACCGAAGAAGGTGGGTTCGCCTTCGCTCGCGGGTGTGTAGTTCCATGTTTCGCCTAAGAGGCGGGTTCCGTTGTCGAGATGAATCGGGTGGGTGTAACGAATGTCTTGGGGGTCGAAGCGCCCTCCTCGTAGAGCGACTTCGAGGAGGGACATGGGGGACGGATTGGCCTGATCTCCATGCGCTATACCCCCTGCTGCCTGCTCGACGGTGCCGTCTGTGTAGGTGATGGTCCTAGCTCCGTTGCTACCTTGGAACACGGCTTCTACTGTCTTGCCGGTCTGGGGGTGGATGTCTCCGGGTTTGAAGGTGGTGCCAACGGCGGGAGTTGAACCCGCAACCATTGCCTGCTCATCAGTCTTGTCGGTGAGCTGCTCGCTGGCTCCGTCAGTTACGCTGGCTTGGGGTGACAGGAGTTGAATACCGCCTTCTAGAGTGCCCCCGGCAGCACCTCCCAGGGCCTCCAGTCCACGGCGCTCCCAGAAGCCTTCAGCCGAAGGCAAGGCCTGCGCGTGGCTTTCTGCGGTGCCTGCAAGGTGGGCTGCTGCCAGCGTGGCCGCCTCTTGAGCGATGCCCGTGATGGGTTCTTCTACAGCCTCAGACAGCAGGCTCGAGGCGGCGGCCTTTAGTCCCGGCTTCAATGCACCCGCAGTGTCGATGCCTTGACTAAGAGCTTGCGAGCCACCAATGAGGCGAGCGGGTGGAACCAGCCTGTGCTGGTTCTCTCCCGTGATCTTGCTCCAGCGCCTGCTGAATGCCAGCCATGCTCCCGGCCGGACTCGAACCGACAACCAAGGCATTATGAGTGCCCTGCTCTAACCATTGAGCTACAGGAGCGGGTCGGACTTGGTTCGCCAAACTGGTCGGGCCGGCGAGATTCGAACTCACGACCTCTTGCACCCCATGCAAGCGTTC
>CAZIGH010000021.1:0-80427 GCA_964538625.1 uncultured Verrucomicrobiaceae bacterium | reverse complement strand
GGCAGCGAAAAGTTGGACGAAGGTTCGGGAGAATAGCATCTCCCAATATTATGGTGATTATATTAAATAATCAAGAAAATAGTTTTCTTTGTCTGAAACCTTTAGCGCCGCCTTCTCATCATCATTCCCAAAAGGCCGCAAAGCACCAACAAAATGCGGGATGGTTCAGGGGCATGCACGGCCAGGAAGCCACCGGGGCTGACGGAGGGTGCCGCATTCGTCCAGTTGGCGCTGCTGGCAATCGCCGCCAGCCACTCCGCTTTGGAACCTGAGTTGTTTTGGAGATCTGCAAAGGCGGCGGAACTCAGGTTGATCCCCCAGGAGGAGTTGTTCCCGTCCGCATCTCCACGCATGTAGAGGTTTGCTTGGGCCACAGCCGTGCCCGCTGCCAAGCTCAGACCAGGAGGGATGTCGCCATTGTAAACATCATCCGCATCACTGAAACCTGGGTATGTGGGGCTGCTGATGTGGAGGGCGTAAATGAAGTTTGTCGGATTGAGCAGAGGATTGCTTTCGGATGCCTGGAATAGGTAGATTTGGTCGCCCGCCCATTCCAAGTCAAGGCCCGAGAACATGGCGGAGCCGCCGACCTGCCCTGGGATGATGGCCGATGTTTCCCAAGTCCATCCTGTGCCGGCGATGCTGGTGGAGATGACGGTTCCGATGGCAATGTCGGCGGTGACGGTCATTTTCAACAGGGACTCGTTCCCTGCACCCTGGCTGGGGGCTGCCCCATTGAACTTGCCCTGGCTGGACGACCAGCCGTTGTTTGTGAGGTAGATCACCTCCCCGGCAGCGATCGTCTCGAGCGCGACGAGGCTGATACTGTCCGCTGCGTCGTCGTAACCGATGACAGCCATGCCACCCGCAGTGACGGCCGAGCGAGACGCTGGGGGCATAAGGGCGAAGATACAAAAAATCGCGCTGCGGAAAGCCAATTTTGATTCTGTAGTCATGATATTTCAAAAATAATGAACATCTAAACCTCAATACAGTCAATATTTTAGAATCAAATGTGCGCACTTTCTCAAAAGTGATGCACTCACGGGTGGCTGGTGGAGGTTGGATGAGGGGCGAGTCAAGCGCCGCCTTCAGGAAAAGTTTTCCACATTCATGCGCCCGCGCTTGGCAGTGTGGGTTCTCTGGCTACACCAGTCGGCCAGCCAACAACCCACCCCCTTTTCACTCCTCAATGGAACTCAAGATCAACGTCGCCCATGTCAATCGTATCGCAGCCGAACTGAAGCTGAAAACCATCCAGGTGGGCGCGACAGCCCATCTTCTGGCGGAGGGGGCTACAGTGCCTTTCATCGCTCGCTACCGGAAGGAGGCTACCGGTGAGATGGATGAAGTGCAGATTGCGACGGTGCGCGACCGGCTGGAGCAGCTTCAGGTCTTGGATGACCGTCGCAGCAGCATCGTGAAATCTTTGGAAGAACGTAACCTCATGACGGACGCCCTGCGGGAAAAAATCGGCAAAGCGGAGACGTTGACCGTGCTTGAGGACTTGTTTGCGCCATACCGCCCGAAACGCCGCACTCGTGCCACGATTGCCAAGGATAAAGGGTTGGAGCCACTGGCGGATTTCATTGCGGCCAACATGGAAAACCGAGCGGCGGATGCGGCGGCGGAAGCGTTGAAATATGTGAAACCTGATGCCGCAGACGATCTGAAGGTGAAGGATGCCGCCGAGGCTCTGGCTGGTGCAAGAGACATCTTGGCAGAGCGCATCAGTGACGATGCCCCGTCCCGTGCGGCTCTGCGCCAGCTGTATGCCGAGAAAGGCACGGTGAGCAGCAAGGTCATGTTTGGAAAAGAGGAGGATGCCGAGGCTGCGAAGTTTCGGGATTACTTTGACTGGAACGAGCCACTCAAAACCATTCCATCACACCGCATGCTGGCCATTCGGAGGGGGGAAACGGAAGGGTTCCTCATGATGCGCATCACCCCACCAGAGGCGGATGCACTGGCCATTCTGGAGCGGCTTCATGTGAAGGGCAGCTCATCCTGCGCGGACCAGATGAGGCAGGCGGCCCAAGAGGGCTTCAAGCGTCTGATGGGGCCGAGCATGGAGACCGAGGCGCGCATGGAGTCCAAAAAAAAGGCGGATGCAGAAGCGGTGAAAGTCTTTGCTGACAACCTGCGCGAGCTGATGCTGGCGGCCCCACTTGGGCAGAAGCGAGTCATGGGCATAGACCCCGGGTTTCGCACAGGCTGCAAGGTGGTGGCGCTGGATGCCCAGGGAAAACTGCTCTTTCACGACGTCATTTACCTGCTGGGTTCTGGCAACTCTCTCATGCAGGCGAAGGAACTTCTTCACAACGTGGTGAAGCAATGCAAAATCGAGGCCATCGCCATCGGCAACGGAACAGCCAGCCGCGAAACGGAGGCGTTTGTGAACAAGATTGGACTGCCCAAACACATCCCCGTCATCATGGTCAGCGAGGCGGGGGCATCCGTTTACTCTGCCAGCGAGGTGGCGCGGGAAGAGTTTCCGGATCACGACGTGACCGTGCGCGGTGCGGTCTCCATCGGTCGGCGACTCATGGACCCGCTTGCCGAACTGGTGAAGATTGATCCCAAGAGCATAGGGGTGGGCCAGTATCAGCACGATGTGGATCAGACGCTGCTGAAAAAGGGCCTGGATGACACGGTGGTCTCTTGCGTGAACGGCGTGGGGGTGGAGCTGAACACTGCTTCCAAACAACTGCTTGCCTACGTCTCGGGCCTCAACACCGCCCACGCGGCGAACATCGTTGCCTACCGGAACGAGAATGGCCCCTTCAAATCCCGCAGAGACTTGTTAAAAGTCCCCCGGCTGGGAGAGAAAGCCTTTGAGCAGGCCGCCGGTTTCCTACGCATCCGTGGTGCTGAGCACCCGCTAGACAGCAGTGCCGTGCACCCAGAGCGTTATCCGCTGGTGGAGAGAATGGCGGCAGATCTGGGCTGCACCCTCTCTGACTTGATCCAGAAGCCCGAGCTTCGGAGCCGTATTGACTTGAAGAAATATGTCACTGAGGAAGTGGGTTTGCCTACCCTTCAGGACATCATGAATGAACTTGCCAAGCCGGGCCGTGACCCGCGCAAGCAGTTCGAAGTATTCAAGTTTCAGGAAGGCGTGGAGAAGCCGGAGGACTTGAAAGTCGGCATGAAGCTACCCGGCATTGTCACGAATGTGGCGGCGTTTGGCGCATTCGTGGACATAGGCGTTCACCAGGATGGCCTAGTCCACGTGAGCCAGCTCAGCGACACCTTTGTCCGCGACGCCTCCGAGGTGGTGAAAGTTCAGCAAAAAGTCATGGTGACCGTGGTGGAGGTGGACTTAGCGCGCAAACGCATCGCCCTGAGCATGAAGTCCAAGCCCGACTTCGAGAAGAAAAAGCCTTCCGGAACTCCGGGTCAAGGGGGGCAGCGGCCCGGCGGGGGAAGCGGTGGGGACCGTTACCGCAGCAGCGGCGGCGGCATGGGGAATCCCTTTGGTGGCGGCGGAGACTGGTTCAGCGCGGCAGTGTCCAAAGGAAAGAAGTGATTTGCAAAAGAAAGCGACGGCGGTTGTCAGAACAGGCGAAGGCGTGCATGATGAAGGTTTCCAAGTCAAATGATCCACGTCTCCAATCTCATGAAACAATATGCCGGCCGCGTAGCGGTGAACGGCATCTCGTTTGAAGTGGAACGTGGTGAACTGGTGGGCTTCCTCGGTCCCAATGGAGCGGGCAAGTCCACCACCATGCGCATCCTCTCTGGCTACATGCCGCCCACCTCAGGCGTGGCTACCGTAGGCGGGAAGGACGTCTTTCGCGACTCACTGGCAGTGCGCAAGATGGTGGGCTACATGCCTGAGATGGCCCCCCTTTACACGGACATGAAGGTGAAGGAGTACCTGCACTTCAGGGCTGCTCTGAAGGGGTTCAGTGGCAGGGAACTCAGGCTCAAGGCCGGTGAGGCCATGGAACTCTGCGGAGTGACAGAGGTGAGACGCCGCTTGATCGGAAACCTGTCCAAGGGCTACCGCCAGAGGGTGGCGCTTGCGGATGCGATCTTGGGCAAGCCTCCGCTTCTCATCCTGGATGAGCCCACGAACGGACTTGATCCCACCCAGATCCGGGGCGTGCGCGAGATGTTGAGGAGTCTTTTGTCTGACTGCACCATCCTCCTCTCCACCCACATCCTCAATGAAGTGGAGCAGGCGTGTGACCGCGTCATCATGATCCATAACGGACGGATCAAGGCCGCAGATACGCCGGAGAATCTCACCCGCGGGCTGCGCACCGCCAGCAGCGTGTATGTAGAGCTGAAAGGCCCACGCGAAGCCGAGAAAAAGCTCGCCTCCGTAGCAGGCGTGAAAAAAGTGGTGCCGGAAAAGGGGGATGAAGGCTGGCGAGCTTACACGCTCAGGGTGGAGTCCAACACCGATGTGCGCGAGGCCGTACAGGACCTGGCGCTGGCGGAGAACTGGAAGATACGCGAGCTGCACCGCCAGTTGCCAAGCCTTGAAGACGTCTTCGTGGAGCTTGCGGCCAGCGATGCCTGAACGATTTTTTTGATTCAACTTATGGGAGCACAATGGAAACAGAAGTGGCGGGAGCTGGCTGCGGATCAAAAGGGCAAAATGGTCGGCAAGCTGGTGCGAGAAATCCAAATCGCAGCGAAGCTCGGAGGTCCCCACCCTGAGTTTAACGCACGCCTCGCCGCCGCCGTGGCGAATGCCAAAAAGCAGAGTGTCACACGGGACACCATTGAGCGCGCCATCGCAAAAGGCTCTGGCCAGGGCCCCGACGCCGTCACTTATGAAAGCGTGGTGTATGAGGGATTCACTCCGCACCGCGTGCCCGTCGTAGTGGAATGTCTCACAGACAACAACAACCGCACCGCATCTGAAATCAAAGTGCTCTTCAAGGCGGGAAGCATCGGCACCCGTGGCTCGGTGGCCTGGATGTTCGATCATTGTGGCCTCATCGAAGCCCAGCACACTGACAAATCCATGGATCTAGAAACGGCGGCGCTCGAAGCGGACGCAGATGATTTGGAGCCCATGGAGCTGGATGAAGAAGATGCCGCCGGCCACGTGGGTGCCCGCTTCTACTGCGCCAGTGCCAAGCTGGATGCGGTCACCAAAGCACTGAAGGCTGCTGGCTGGAACGTCACGACTTCTGAACTCACCTATCGTGCCAAAGAGTATCCAGAGGTCACCGAGGAACAGCGGGAGGAAATAACGACCTTTCTTCAATCACTGGATGGTCACGCGGACGTCCACCGCGTTCACGCTGCGCTGAGGTAGCGTTTAGCGGCTGATGCGAAGCAGTTTCTCGTGAAGAATCAGCACGAGAGCTGCCAGCATGAGCAGCATCATAGGCACGGTTTGCAAACCATAGTTTTGAGCAAGAATGCCTGCGAGACTGGGCAGTAGGCCCACACCGGCCATCGCGGCGCTGACCTGGAAACCGACCGCGTGAGTCGCCACTCCGGCACCCACCCGCACTGGAGTTCGCGTCATGAGGCAGGGGAAGATAGGAGCCAGACCCACGCCGCTCAGGCCCAGGGCGAGGGCGGAAAGCCACGTACCTTTGTCAATGAAGAATAGCCCGGTGCCACCCACGCAAAGCAGCGTGCTGAACCTCAGCAAACGGTCGATTCCCATCCGCTCGACGATGAATCCTGAGCCGATGCGACCCAGCGCGAGACTTGCCCAATAAAGCGTGACCCATATTCCAGCCGTCTGAGTGGAGACTCCGCGCGATTCCGTGAGTAGGGTGTAACTCCATTGACCTGCGGCGGATTCCAGCCCTGTGTAAACGAAGAAGAGCAGCATTTGCAGCCACACCACAGGCAGGCGTAGTGCTTGAGTGATAGTGACCGGTTGACCCGCTGCTGATTCGGTTTCTGGTTCGGGATTAGGCGTTTCGCTCCATCGCTTGCGGGTGAAGACGAACAAAAGACCAAGCACAGAGAGCAATGCTGCCACGGTAAGGTAGCCTGATCTCCATGAGCCACTGCTGGCGATGACCCAAGTCATAATGAGTGGTCCCATGGTGGCTCCGATGCTGTAGGAGGCGTGGAGCCAAGTCATGTGACGGGCGGAGAAGTGCCGCGAAACGTAGTGGTTCAGGCCCGAGTCGATGGCACCTGAACCTAGCCCGTGAAGCAGCGCGCAACCGGCGAAAGCGATCCACCATGCCGAAAGGCCAAACCCAAATCCGGCCGCTGCCACCAGCAGACTGCTCACCGCGAGCAGCGTGCCGATGGTCATAAACTCTAGCAGGCGGCCTGCAAAAAAACTCGACAGGAAGTAAGTAGCGCTGGTGCCAATGAAGATCCAGGAGATGTCAGCTTGCTGGCGTCCAAACGCTTCGCGCACGGAGGGCCAAGCCACGCCGATGACGGTGTCTGGCAGGCCCAGGCTGATGAAGCCGAGGTAGGCGATGACCAGCAGCAGGGCGGTGGAGTGGGGATTCTTCAAAACTCATCGCCTCGTAGCGCGGCAGCGAATAGCTTGCAAGTCGGCTTCAGAATGCCAGGTCATCCAGCAACTTCGCAAACGCTTCGAGCTGGGAGTAATCTTGGTGCCACGTCGTGTACATCACACCCAGAAGCCCGGGAACACCGTCTGCCTTTTCCAGCCAGCGGCGTGTGTTCTCCAGCGGGCCGTCGTAATAGGCTGCGATGATCTGGGAATGACCGCGGTGTGCGAAGAAGCGCAGACTTTGCTCCGCTTTGCCACTGTTCCAGTTCACGATGATGGTCCCAGGTTGCAGGCCGGTCCAAGAATCAGTGAGCGGTCCGTTGACGAGGTAATAAGGGCCAGCCACCGCATTGTGATAGGGATCAAACATGTCGCTCCACACGAGGATGCGGCTGGCTGGTGCAGTCCGCCGAAGCAAGTCCTGACAGGTCTTGACGTTGTCCGCAGCGATTTGTCCGGGAGTCATGTTGCGGGAGGTGCAGGCCTCGCACCAGTTGAGCACTCGCCACTCGTCGTGCTGCATCATGTAACCCGTAGCGGACCACAAACGATGCACGTCTGCTGCCTGGCGTCCGAGCAGTTGCACGGTTTCGGGTTCGCTCACGCAGATGCAGACCTGCCCCTCGTAGATGATGTGAGGGTGGTAGTAGGAGACGCGCAGCTCGGTACCGTCCTCAATGGACTTCATTTGAAGCGTGAGCGGCTGGCTCCATGCCGTGTATTCACCATCATACGGTGTCTTCCCGAGTCGTTCGTCCACCACGCGCTCATAGTCGGTGCCTTCCTTTAGAACGGTGCCGTCTGCGGTGCGGACGACGAAAGGGGTGCCGGACCTGCGTAACACATTCACCAGTCCTGCTTCCTCAAGCTTCGGGTGACGATAAGCAATGACGCCCTGATGCCCGCCCCATACTCCGACGTAAAGTTGCGCAGTGTTGTGTCCGAGACTGTTGAAGGTGACATCGTATGTCTTCCAGTCCTGTTCCGATTCGACACGAACAGAGGTGTATTGAAGCTGCTGACCGCTGGCGATGACTTTGATTTCTGGTTTTCCGCCACCGAATCCACTCGTGCGGATGTCGATGCGAAAGTGATACTGCCGAAAGGGTGCGAGCGTGAGCTTTTGGCTGAAGCGAGCATTCTCTCCGGTGGGCTGCGAGATCAGCGCTGCAGATTCCGCAGTGAGCGAGTCATCGATGAAAGCCCATCGCTTCCGATCCCGAAACTGTGGGTCGGGGAGTTGTAACTGAGGGTCGGGCACATGCGCTGCGATGTCATCCTTCACGATGAAGGGTGCATCACGGACGGGCAGACCTTCGGCAAGGTTCGGGTTGTTGGAGAGCAGATTGTTGGAATAGCCGACATCGAAAACTGCGGGCACTAGACTGATGCCGTTTTCGCTCGCTGCAGCCTTCACACGTTCGACATTTTTGAAGTAGCGTTCAGGCAGGGTAGGAATGCGGGCGAACTTGGAATCAGTGAGCAGGAAGTGAGTGTAACCGGCTTTTTTTGCGCGCTGCATCAAGGCGATGATGCGATCCGCCTGCGCGTCCACTTGATAGTTCGCGGGTGCATAGACCCACCGCTCTTTTGCTTCCGCTGCGGCAGGGAGCAGCAGCAGCATGGCAAGCGCCATCTGTTTCATTTGGTGATGCGGTAAAGCGCCTTGTCCGTGCGGATGAGTAGGTCGCTGTCCACCACCGCCATGGAGGCCTGAGCTTTTTCGCCGAGATCATTTTTGGCCACGACTCGGAGCGTACGGCCAGGTTTGACCACAGCGGTGACGCCCAGTTTGTCCATCACGTACAAATGGCCGTCGGCGTGGAGCAGGGATGACCAAGTGGGGCCGAGCAGACGCTCTTCGTAGTGAACTTTGCCCGTCTTTGCATCCCGGCAGGAGATCATGCCCTTGTCATCGATCATGTAGAGTTCATCACCCACGACGACCATGCTGGGGTTGTGAGGGATGCGCTTGTTCGCCTGCCACACGATGTGGGTGCTGGTGACATCGCCTCTGCCGTCTGGCTTGATGGCGAGGGCGACGGGTTGGTCGTAGCCGGTGCTCAGGAACACCAGTCCGTGAGCGAAAATGGGCCGGGGCACCACGGAGTAGCCTTGGTCATACAGGCAGCGCCAGATCTCTGAGCCGTCTTTGGGGTTGAGAGCCTGAACGACACCACTGCCGGCGCTGATGAGTTGCCGTTCGCCGTTGACCTCAATGAGCAGGGGTGTGCTGAAGGAGAACTTTCGGTTTGCGCCGCTGTTGCGCACCACTTTCCAAACGGTCTTGCCCGTCGCTTTGCTGAGTGCAATGACGGCGGGGTCGCTGGCACCATCTGCATGATAGATGAGGAGGTCGTCCACGAGGACGGGGCTGCCGCCTGTGCCGTGCACTGGGGCGTAGGGATGGTCATTGACCTTCCAGACGAGCGTGCCGTCCTCCTTCAGGCAGGCAGTACCATGCTGACTGAAGTGCGCGTAGATCAGCCCGTTCTCATAGACAGGGGTGGGGGAGGCCTGGCTGTTCTCTTTGTGCATGCGCAGCATCTCCGGGCTGGTGGGATGAAAAACCTCTGTCTTCCATAGCGGCTTCCCGGAGGCGGCATCAAACGCCAGCACGTACAACCGGGCTGCATTGCTGCCTTCAGGCACACCGGTGGTGACGAAGATTTTGCCATTGGCCACGATGGGGGAAGACCAGCCCAGTCCGTCGATCTCCGTGCGCCACTTCACTCCTCTGGAGGTGGACCACAAGGTGGGCAGTCCCGTGGCAGTAGAGTGCCCCTGCGCCGTGGGTCCGCGGAACTCCGGCCACAGGGTTTCGGCGTGAGTCATGGAGACGAGGAGAAGAAGCAGTGGGAAGGTGCGCATGGCTGGGAACTACAAGGCGTATGGAAGCGGTGTCTTTCAAGTCCATGGTGAAAAAGGTGCCATCATTTACTGGATTGCTGTGCATCGATCATCGCTGAAGTGGCGCGGAAGGTGGAGGTGCTGAGGGGAGAGGATCCGAGGCGGACGGTGCAGACTGTGCTGGTGGTGGATGGGCCTGTATCCAAGGAAGTAAAGGCTTCCGGCTACTTTTATAAGGCCATTGAAGCCCAAGATATGAGCCGATGAGATTCAGGCTATATCGTGTTTTTTATCAATCATAGGCTGAAAATCGTTCCCAAACACCTGTGCGGAATCAGGTCACAAAAATGTTGCGGCATTGATTGACCCCGGCGGTGGCGCTCGTAGAATCCCGTCCCACCAACCCAACCCACCCAACCATGTCCGCAGCTGCTGAAGCACCCGTAGCACCGTCCGAAAAACTCACCAAGAAGATCCTGACGGCAGATCATCCCACCTGGTGCCCTGGGTGCGGCGACTTCGCTGTATTGGCCGCCTTTTACAAAGTGCTGGAGAAGCTCCAGTATCCGCACGAGAAGATTGTTTGCGTGGCAGGCATCGGCTGCAGCAGCCGCTTCCCTTACTTCGTGAACAGCCATGGCATTCACTTTATTCACGGACGCGCCCTGCCTTTGGCCACTGGCATCTCACTGAGTCGGCCAGATGTGCATGTGTTCGTCTTCGGTGGAGACGGTGACGGATTCTCCATAGGCGGTAACCACCTGAATCACGCAGCTCGCAAGAACGTGAAGCTCACCTATGTGATCATGGACAACTTCGTGTATGGCCTGACAAAGAACCAGACAAGCCCCACCTCCCCGACTGGCCGCAAGAGCAAGACGGATCCACAGGGCAGCTTTGACCGGCCCATCAATCCCATGAAGCAGTTGTTGGCCAGCGGCGCGACGTTCATTGCCCGCACCCATGCCATGCAGGTGGCGCACATGATGCAGACCTTCGAGCGTGCCATTCAGCATGATGGTTTCAGCGTCGTGGAGTGCCTGAGCGAGTGCGTGATGTTTTACCCCGGTGCGTTCGATGATAGCCTGCCGCGGAAGGGCGGCACTTGGGACGTGATCGACGAGACACAACACGACGTGACAGATGATGTGGCCGCCTTCAAGCTGGCGGATCTTCCTGCGCCTGGAAAGTTTGGTGTGTTCTATCAGAAGACGCTTCCGACCAAAAATGAAAAAGAGCAGGGCTGGATCACCGAGACTCAGGCCAAGTTGGGCGGCATGTCTCAGAAGGATATCCTTCGCAAACGGTTCGAAGCGATGCGATAGGACTCCAGCATGACTCACCCGAATCGCTCCATTTTCTTGTTTCCGGTCGCCTTGGCGTTCGTCGCGCTGGCGTGGCGAGTGGCCAAACTTGGCTTTGGTGTGGAAGATCCGCTCCCCAACTTTTCGCCCTGGCTGGCGTTGGCCTTTGCAGGAGCGCTGGTGATGCCATCGGCGATAGCGTGGTGGGTCTGGCCAGTGTTGCTGGTGGTGACGGATCTGCTGCTGGCCACGGGTGAGATCGGCGGCATGTGGACGGTGTATGCCTGCTACGCAATCGCCGGTCTGGCTGGCAGCCTACTGCGCGGTCGTCTCGGCGGCATGGGCGTGGTAGGCGGCACGGTTCTCTCGGCTGCGCTCTTTTATGTGGTCACTTCCACCCAAGCGTGGTGGGTGAATCCTGTATTTACCAAATCGATTGCGGGCTGGGTGCAGGCGCTGACGGTGGGGGATCCTGCCTGGCAGCCGCAGGCTTGGGTCTTCGGGATGCGTTCCTTGTTGTCTGAAGGTCTTTTTGCTTTCATTTTGGTCTTCGCCTACAACGGCGAGGCGAGTTGGCGCCGCTTGAGCGGTCTTTCCTGGTTGTGGTCGCAGCCTCGCGTTGCCGTTGCCTGAATCCCGACTACTCGGCTCCGTCGTTTGGGATGCGTTTCTCAGCCGGGATGTTGAGGCGGTTCTCCAAGTCCTTCAGCAGCCGGTCCGCAGTGGGCACCCGGATGCCGCGTTCGTAGTATTTGCGCAGAATGCGGTAGGCGGCCATCCATTCGGTGGGTGCATCGTCCAGTTTGGCCAGTTCGTAGGCTGCCGCTCGTTCGGTCCAGTCCAACGCGCCGTTGGCGTGTGCGAGCATGAAGTGCTCCGCTGCCTTGCGGTGATCTGGTGGGACGAGATTTTTTTGCTCTGGAGAGCCGACGATGCGGGAGAAGAACTCTCCCAGTCGCTGATGCAGCAAGCGGCTGGTAGGCAGAACGGCGGCACCTGCGGAAGCAAAAGCGACACCTCTCTCATAATACTGCCGGTAGAGCTGGTGGCGATAGAGCTTGGGCCGACTCTGATCGTAGAGGAAGTGGGATGCAGCATCATAGGCCAAGCGGGTGGCCCCGTCATCCCAGTAGGGAGCGTAGTTGGGCTGGAGTTGCGTCGTCAGGGTATGGAGGCTCTCCACCTGTGCCCAGTTGGAGCGCTCGAAGGCGGTGTAGGCCTGGAGGTAAACCACGCTCGCCACCAGGGAACGGAGTCCGCCAAGTGAAGCGGCAAAGGCGATCTGGCCCAGATTTTCCCGGAGGGTGAGACTGGCGGGTGATTTGAGGCTGCCGGTGCTTCGGAGGGCGTGCTGAACACTGCGCTCCAGCGGCAGCTTGGCTATGCCGATGACACAAAAAAGGACGAATGCCGCGAGCTTGAGGCGCATGGGGCCAGCATAGTCAGTGCTGGGGGATGAAACAATCAAATGATCTCGGAAGAAAATGAGAATCCGTGCTGGAAAGGGGTGTCTGGAACGGTATGTAGCAGGATACAATTTGCCTCTTCTCTCCTCCCGACCATGGCAAGACCTCCCGTCGTTCGTACCAATCTCTCACGCCTCCGCCTCGCTCTCAGCCTGAACCAGACCGCCTTTGCCCGTTTGTTGGGCAGGTCACTCGCGGCCATCCAAAGTTTGGAAACAGGTCGGCTGGATTTGTCTCGCCAGCTTGCGGGTGAAGTCTCCAGCATCACCGGCGTGTCCTCGCGCTGGCTGCTGGACAACAACCTGGATGAGGAACCCTACGACATGGTGGGCAAGCCCTGGACCTTGCAGACCTATCAGAAGCTCCAGCTGGAGATTCCGCACGATTTGAAGGAGGGTGATGAGGTGTTCCGCCAGCGCATGTTGGAGCTGGGCACTCAGCTTTCCTTGGCGCGGAATCTCGCCGGGTTGCGGCGCGTTTACCGTGCATTGAACAATGGGGGGCAGGCGCTGGAGATTGGCCGGAGGGTGGATCAGTTCGTGGCGGCTCTGATGGCTGAACTGGATGTGAAGCCAGATGTCAACATGATGGAGGAGGTGCGGTATGCGGAGCACGAGGCGGACCGCAAGACCCAAAATGTCTTGCGCGTGATGGGGGTCAAGCCTCCACCTGCGGTGCCTCTGGTAGAACCCGTACCCTACATGAAAGAACTGCCGCTTCAGCAGAGCAGCAGCCAAATTTCCAAAATCAAGGGGGCCGCCATGGTGGGTTCCGCGTGGAGAAAGCCTGAAGCCAGCTCTCAGGACATGCCGTAACCCTGGCCTCTGAGCCAGAGGAGCGTTTCTTCCAGCATTTCCGGCATGGTATTGTGACCGGCGGCATCGCGCTGGCCATGGTGGAACTGAATGACCCCGCCTTTCCCAATGGCGCTGCGCATCCGCAACAGGGCACGCTCCATGTCTGCCATCAGCGGGCCACCATCGTCTGCGGAGGCGCTGATGAGCTTCAGCCCGGCACGGTCCAGTATGGGGTGAAGCCATGGCAGCTTGATCTCACCGGGAACGCGGAGCCACTGCACGTGCACGTCTGGCAGGACGGACCTGAGAACTTGGCAGCTGCGTTGAATGGCGGACTCGAGCTGCCGGGGACTCATCCGCCAATACTTAGCGGCTTGCGCATCCGTCAGTGAGCACCCGACGCCGTGCCCCCGGTGTACGATTTCCCTGACCAGTTCGGGATACCGTTCCGCTCGTTCGGCATCCACCATGAACAAGGCGCGGGCACCATAACGCTCCAGAAGCACGAGCGCCTCTTGGGTTTCATCTGGGTGCGGGGAGCCGTCGAAGGTGAGAAGCACCTCGCGGAACCGAGAGCCGAATGACCTGAGCACTGGCCCCCACCACTCGCAACCGGGTGCCAGAGTGGCCCAGAGCATGAGGTCTAGGGGAACCAGAACGAGCAACAGCGCCCATGGCGTCCAAAGCCAAGCCAGAAGTGTCGCCGCGACGACACCCAGCACGAGGCTGATCTGCAGGGTGCGTCTCATGTTGGATGCAGAAAAGGCCAGCGACGGGTCAGGTCACTGGCCTTGGACCGGAAAGCTCAACCTTTACTCCACGATAGTGGCGGATGTGATGGTGATGGGTTCAAGCGGCACGTTTTCGTGACCCGCCACCGTTCCGGAACGCGCCTTCACGATCTCGTCCACGACTTCCATGCCAGAGGTGACCTTGCCAAACACCGCATAGCCGTAGCCGCGCTGGTCAGGTGTCTTGTGGTCTAGGAATCCATTGTCCACCACGTTGATGAAGAACTGGCAGGTGGCGCTGTCGATGACGCCGGTTCGTGCCATGGCCAGAGTGCCACGCAGGTTTTTCAGTCCGTTGGTGGCCTCATTTTTGATCGGCGCATTGACTGCTTTCTGCTTCATGTCGGGGGTGAAGCCGCCGCCCTGGATCATGAAACCGGGGATAACGCGGTGGAAAATGGTGCCGTCGTAGTGGCCAGCCTTGACATAGCTGACGAAGTTCGCCGTGGAGATAGGAGCTTTTTCGGCGTCGAGAGCGATTTCGATGGTGCCTTTGGAGGTTTGCAGGGTGACGTTCATGAAGAATGGTGCGGGAGGGATTATTCGGCGAGTTTGGCTGACTTGATGAGGATGGCTTCCTCAGGCACGTCCCTCATTCCAGCCTTGACGGTGGTGGGGGCGTTCACGATGGCATCTACCACGTCCATGCCCTTGGTGACTTTTCCGAACACGGCGTAGCCACCGTTGTTCGGGTAATCCAGGCCGGCGTTGTCCACGACGTTGATGAAGAACTGGCTGGTGGCGCTGTCCAACACGGGGGTGCGTGCCATGGCGATGGTGCCGCGCACGTTGGTTAGTCCGTTCTGGCCTTCATTTTTGATGGGGGCATCCGTTGGTTTCTGCTCCATCTCCGGGGTGAAGCCGCCGCCTTGTGCCATGAATCCCGGAATGACCCGGTGGAAGATGGTGCCATCGTAGTGGCCCTTTTTGACATAGCTGACGAAGTTGGCCACGGTGATCGGTGCCTTCTCAGCGTTGAGTTCGAGCTCGATCGTACCTTTGCTCGTCTCCAGGGTGACCTTGACAGGCTTTGGTGCTTCAGCCGGAGCGGCGTCCTGGGACATGACTGAGGTGAGGCTGAGCAGGCTCAGACCGGCGAGGGTGAAAAAGTTTCGAGTCTTCATGGCGGGCGGCATTCTACCCATGATCAGGGCTTTGCAACGCCCAAGGCGAGGTTGCCATTTGCCCTTCGCCTGCTGCTGCGCTTTGATGCAGCCACCATGACCATTCACCAACGCATTCTCGAAGACATGAAGACAGCCATGAAGGCCAAGGACACCGTGGCGCTCAACGTGGTCCGAAACCTCAAGTCGGCCATGAAGTATGCTGCCATCGAGAAGCTCGGCGCGGACGGCGAACTGGGTGAGACGGATGCCATTGGCGTCATCCGGAAGGAAATCAAAAAGCGCCAGGACTCGGTGGCCAGTTACGAGCAGGCGAATCGTCAGGACCTCGCAGATAATGAGAAGGCGGAGATTGCTGTGCTGGAAAAGTATCTCCCTGCCGCCATGTCTGAGGCTGAAATCGTGGCGCTGGTGGAGGCAGTCATCGCCGAACTTGGGGCCACGTCAAAAAAGGAGATGGGGGCCGTCATGAAGACCCTGGGTGAACGCGCAGCCGGACGTGCCGACAATCGGGTGCTCTCGGCGGAAGTAGGGAAGCGCCTTTCATAGCATCCGCCGCGTGTCCACCAGCGCCATCATCGTAGCCGCCGGCAGTAGCCGAAGGATGGGATTTAACAAACTACTGGCCCCACTGGCCGGGAAGCCCGTGCTGGCTTGGACGCTTGAGGCGTTTGAGAACTGTGACGCCATTCACGAGCTCATCCTCGTCGGTGGTGATGAAGCCCGCAGTGTGGCCGAGACTGCGGGTTTCTCTAAGGTCAAGTGCGTGGTGCCGGGCGGAGCGGAGCGCCACTTGTCCGTCAGTGCCGGTCTGGAAAAGGTCTCTGACAAGGCGACGCACGTGGCCGTGCACGACGGCGGCAGGCCCCTCGTGACTCCGAGGCAAATCACCTTGTGTGTGCAAGCCGCGCTGGAGCATGGTGCCGTCACCTGCGCCCGCCGAGTGACGGAGACACTGAAGCGATGCGACGCGGAAGGGCGCATCATCGGAGGAATCGACCGCGATGGGGCGTGGATCATGGAGACGCCGCAGGTGTTTGAACTCGCTCTTCTGCGCCGTGCCTATGACCAGGTGCTGGCTGATGGTCTGCTGGTGACGGACGAAGTGTCGGCCATTCAGCACATCGGCGGCACGGTACGTGTGGTGGAGAATGCCGAGCCCAACCTGAAAGTGACGTATCCGGGTGATTTGCAGACCGTAGCGAAACTTCTGATGCCAAGCCCGGGTCAATCCGCCAAAGAACCGGCGTAATGCTGCGTTACCAATGACAGGAACAGGGAAAGTCCATATTGCGCCCTGCCGTTTAACCAACTACTAATCCCCCATGAACAACATCGTCCTCGCAGCTTTCGGCCCACTGGGCACCCCTGAGTTGATCATCATCGCCATTCTGGTGCTGGTGCTCTTCGGCGCAAAAAAACTCCCCACTTTCGCCCGCAGCCTGGGCAAGAGCATGGGTGAGTTCAAGCGCGCACGTGAAGAGTTTGAAACGGAGCTTCATCGCGCCCAAGACGAGGTCGAAAGACCCAGTCTCACCGCTCCGAAGTCCGCCACCAACACGGTCAATCGTGAGCGTGATCATCAGGATGCCTGATCCGGGGGTACACCGATCCCTGTCCACACAAAAACCTCCTATCTCTGGAATGGCACTTCGTAAATGCCTGCTCGCTTTCTTTTGTGTTCTGCTCTTGGTCATTTCCTCCACCTCTGTCGGTGCTCAGGAGTTGCCTCATGTGCAGGATGGCATGGTTCGTTTCTGCGCCTACAACTTGAAAAACTGGCTCATGATGGACCGCGCCTATGGAGAGAGGGTGGACATCGCGCCCAAACCAGAAAAGGAGAAAGTGGCCGTCATTGCCACGATCAAGGCGATCCAGCCCGACATCCTCGGTCTGTCAGAGGTGGGCGGTCCGGAAGATCTGAAGGAGATTCAGGCCCGTCTCAAGGCTTCTGGACTGGACTTGCCTTACTTTGAGTCCGTGAAGGGCGCGGACGAGACCCGGATGCTTGGTCTGCTCAGCCGGTTCCCCATCGTAGCGAGGAATCCGCAGTCCCATCTCACCTACCGCATCGGCGAGACGGTGGTGCCATTTCAGCGTGGCATCCTGGACGTCACGATCCAAATCCAGTCAGACTTTGCCGTGCGGGCTCTGGGTGTTCACCTCAAGTCCAAGCGGGAGATCGAGGGTGCTGACCAGGCGCTCATGCGCCGCAACGAGGCGTTCCTTCTGCGCAAGCACATCGACTCCATCTTCAAAGAGGATCCCAAGGTCAAACTGCTTGCCTATGGAGACTTCAACGAGCACGCGCATGAACCGCCCATTGAGGAAATCAAGGGTTCCAGATCGATCCCGGAGACCTACATGAACGATGTTCAGCTGCGGGATCTGAACGGAGAGGTCTGGACTCATTTCTGGGATACTGCGGACTCGTACTCCAGGCTGGATTACTTCTTCGTCAGCCCCGAACTTCGGAACCACACCGACTTCCGTGCCTCCTACATTTACACGAACCGGGACTTTCACGAAGCTAGCGATCACCGGCCCATCGTGCTCGGCATCCGGCTGAAGTCGTTTAAGAAGAATTGAGCCGCCTTGAGCGGGAGCGCGGGTTCTGCGTGGAGACACACTGCATGTCGCCGGACTGGGCGCGGGTTCATTTCGCTTGGCCGTAGTAGGCTTTTGGCCCGTGCTTGCGCTGATGATGCTTTTCCAAAAGATGCTCAGGCATGGGGGAGAGCAGGGGATTCAGCTGAAGAGTGGACAGCGCCATTCGTGCACACATTTCAAGAGCGATGGAGTTGTTCAGCGAGTCCTGCGCGTCCCTGCCGAAGGTGAACGGAGCATGGTGCATCTGGAGCACGGCGGGCATGTGCAGAGGGTCTAGCTTCAGGGTTTTGAGGGCTTCGGCTATGGCTACCCCCGTGTAGTGTTCATAGTCCTCTTCCACCTCGTGAGGCGTTAGTGCGCGCACCACAGGGACCGTGCCGTGAAAGTGATCCGCGTGGGTCGTGCCGTAGCAAGGCAGCGAACGCCCGGCCTGTGCAAAGGCGGTGGCACAGGGGCTGTGAGTGTGGGTGATGCCGCCAATCTGCGGAAACTCGCGGTAGAGATGAAGGTGGGTCTTCGTGTCTGAAGATGGCCGCAGGTGCCCTTCCACCACGTTTCCTTCCAGATCAAGAACCACGATGTCTTCGGGCCGCAGCTCGTGGTAGGCTACGCCGCTGGGCTTGATGGCCCAGTGGCCTGTTTGGCGGTCGATTTCCGAAACATTGCCCCAGGTAAGGCAAACCAGTCCGGTTTCTGGCAGGTTGCGGTTGGCTTCACAAACGCGGAGACGAAGGGAGGAGGTCATTTCTGGAAGGCTGTCATGGTGTCCAGGTGAATGCAACGAGTGGAAGATGGAATAGAGCTTGCGGTGATATTATAAATAATATAGAATGCGCACATATTTAGATTTCCGTCCCGTTTTCCCGCAATGGGTCCCTCTCTCCCGCCTCCAAATTCCGCCCCCCCTCAAGTCGCATCCGTGCCCATGTGCCGCGGGGTGCTGCTTTGGCTGGTGACATGGTGTACGGCGGTGCTCGGCACTCTGCTGCCGCTTTTGTTTTGGAGCATGGTCGGCATCGTCACGGCGCTGTGCCTGTGGCATGGCCATAGGTTGGTTTACTCCCTGGCGGTCACGGCGGAAACGTGGTGGCAGGACCTGGCAGCGCTGGGCTGCATGGTGGGTGAGGGGTGGCTTTGCCTGTTGCTCGTCAGGCAGCTGCTGACGCCCAGGAAGGCTGAGCAGGCCAGTCAAGAAGTGTTGCCGGGAGATCAGCCGCATCTTTACCGTGCGGTCCGCTGGATCTGTGAGACCATTGGCGCTCCGATGCCGAGTACGATCGTGGTGGACTGCTCTGCCGCCATGCGGGCCGAGACCAAATACATCTGGCAGGCCATTGCTGGGCGGGGAGGGTGTCTTCAGATCGGTCTCTCCATGCCGGTGGCTATGGAATCGCGGGCGTTCCTTGGCCTGCTTGCTCATGAACTGGCGTTCTTTCGCAGGGGCGTAGGTGCAGGCGGCTCCCGGCTCATACGGGCCATCGAGGAGTGGTTCGTGCTGCGCTTGAAGCATGACCCTTGGCAAATGAAGTTTCGCAAGGCATTCTTCGACAAGCGTTCACGCCTGAGTACCAAGGCGCTGATGCTCTTCTGTTGGGGGTCGGTGTGGCTAGCCTCGCTGCCCATGCGCCTGTTCTATATCTGCTTCAAGGCGCTCGCCACACCTGCCATGCGCGCACAGGTGTATGCTGCGGACCGCTGCGGCATGAGAGTGGCTGGTGCCAAAGTTTATGCCAAAGCGCTCACCCAGCGTGCTCAGTCTTGGCAGATGTGGAAGACGCTGGAGCAAGACCTGGAGGAGGGGAGGGAGTCAGGACGACTTCCCGACAATCTACCACTTCTCCTTGCCCGGAGACTCCAGCGCCAGAAAACGCTGGAGCTTGCAGAAGACATGGTGACCCATTGGTTTGCCGAGGCTCCTGCGGATGGAATGCGCGTCAGTCGTGCCATGAGGTGTCAGCGTGAAGATGGCCTGTGGCAGGAGGAAGGCAGTGCTACGGAGCTGTTGGTGAACTATTATGAACTGTCCCGCCGCAGCACCTATTTCCACTACCAGAATGATTGGGGGCTCGTTCTGGCGCATTTGAAGTTCGTCACTGTGGAAGAATCCATCAGTGAGACGCGAGAGTCCGTGCAGATCGTCTCTGCTCTCAACCGCTATTTCAAAGGGATGGCGCATCCGGAGCGGGCATTCTGCGGCATCGCAGAGGAGAATGATGCGCCGCAGGATTCGGAGTTGCTGCTGATGGAACTGCTCGACTGCCGGGACTGGCTAGCCACCTATGGCGACCGGATGTCCACGGCGCTGGGGGAGTGGTCGAAGGCGTGGGCGCTCGTCCGGGATCTCGAGGCTGCACTGGCGCTCACCAAGGCCGGGCTGCTGATTCAGCGGAACCAATATGCGGGAGACTCTCCGGAGGAGTTGCGTGAGGAGATAGAGCGTCAACGATCTGCCATGGACAACATGGAGGGTTTGCTCAGGCAGTTTGAAGGGCGACTGGAGACCCGCATGGCCTGCTGTCTGGAACTGCTGGCCCGCGAGCCAGAGGAGAATTTGCCACCGAAAATGGCCGAGATACGGCGTATCCTGCCGCATTGGGTTCTGGTATATGAATCGCTTGGGCTTCATCTTCCCGTTTTGCGCGAGTTGATGACCTCATTCACCGCCTTCAACGCACTGGGTGCTACCGTATCTGGCACGGTGGAGTCCGCCTCATACGTGACTACGGTGCAGCACATGATTCCCAAAGTGGCCATGCATGTGCGCGACATTGCGAGCACACTGGCGCAGTGGCCGTATCCCTTCGAGGCAAACTCTTCGTCAGGAAAGCCTCTGACCATGGCCACCTACCTGAGTGAGCGGTTGGAGGAGCTGGACATCATCGATCCCCCCGGGGGCTCGCTGATGATCGTGGGAGACCGCCGCCTCATCGCCCAGCAGGCCGCGCGCAGGCTCACGGACATCGTGGGGCCGTTCATCGACCGCTATCTCGACCTCTATCATCAGGCCTTTGCCTGGGTGTCCAAAGCCACGCAAATGGCTGAGTGGCACTTTGTGGACCCCATCAAGGAGACAGCCGCCCGTGAGGCAAGGCGTGCTGCCGAAGCCAGCAGCGATTACGTTCCGCCGAAGGCCAGCTCCCCAGCCCGTATCCCAGAAGATCCAGAACTGGAGATAGCTCACACCGATCACCTGGCTGCCTAGTCCGCGACCTTCGGGCTTGGCTGGTCCGGCTTCGGAAAGTCCACAGGCACGGATGCAGTGCGCTCTACTTTACCGGTTGCCGCCCACTCGACCGAGCGCTCCAGGATTTCCTGAAAACCAGCACACTGCATGGAGTAGTCCGCGTGACCTAGCACGTTGTGTACCACACGGCCGCGGTGGTAGTGGATCACCATGAACATGGGCTCTGCCTGGTTTGTCTGCTCTGAGATAGCGGTGGCGAGCACCTTCAGGTTTTCAGCGGGACCACGCAGGGAGTTGTAGAGTTCATCCTTCGTGTGCATCCAGACTTTTGGCAGGCCAGCCGTGATGGGATGTTCCGTGTCGATGTGCGTGATCTGAAACTCATGCTGCGGACCATGGGAGCCCCCTTTGCCCGGTGAGGTGTCTCGCATCAACTTGCCATCTACCACGTAGAGACGCGGGCCATCCTTCTCCGTGCGGCCACCCCAGCCGCCCACACCGATCATCTTGTTGTACTCCGGCCACTCCGGAAAGGAGTTGTCGGCGGCATGAATGGCCACGAAACCGCCGCCACCAGCGACAAACTTCTCGAAGGCGGTTCTCACCTCCTCGGGCCACAGTTCACCGTTATAGTTCGAGATCACCACGTCATGCGCGGAGAAGTCTGGCTTCCAAGCCTTCCACCGTTCGTCAAGGGAATCGATCTCCTCCGGCTTCGCTTTCTTCTTCTCCGGTGGCGTGGTGGAAACGCTCACGGCAAAGTGACCAGTCGCCTCAAGGACGCCCTTCAAGATGGGGCTGGTGATGTCCCACTTGTGGTTGTTCTGGCCATCGATGAGCAGAACTTTGATCTTTTCGGCAGCGGACAGGCTGCTGCAAAGGAGCAGACTTGCGAGGAGGGTGGTGCGCATGGATGGTTTTGTGTTCAGTCACCAAAGCTAACGGAGAAATGCGGTGGTTGGCAACGTCCCTTTGCGCTACGAAATGGGCATGCTGACCACTGAAACACTGCACCGTGACTTTCCCACGCTGGAAGGAATCTCCTACCTCAATACCGCCGCCGAGAGCATTCCGCCGGTGTGCGTGACTCAGGCTGTATCCGAATACATGTATCACAAGCGCATGGGCATGCGCGGTCGAGATCACCACTTCCCCCGGGTGGAAGCGTGTCGTGAAGTCACGGCGCGCCTCCTGGGGCTTGCTCCTTCGGAGGTGGGATTCTGCTCCTGCTCCTCCGAAGCCTACAACCTCCTCTCCACCGCGCTCGCTCTCACTGAGCAAGACCATGTTGTCCTTTCGGATCTGGACTTTCCCGCAGGTGCCACTCCCTGGCTCACGGCGATTCACAAGCCACAGATCCAGCTGTGGCGTTCGCAGAGTGGAGCACTGCACTTGGAAGATCTCCTCCCGCTCCTCAGCGACAAGACGCGCCTGGTTCAGCTTTCACTCATCAGCTTCTACAACGGCTACCGCATCCCGTGGCAGGAAGTCGCAGCTATGGTCCGCGAGCACGCTCCCCTGGCCATCCTCTCCGCTGACATCACCCAGGCCTTCGGGCGTGTGGATGTGAGAGGGCTAGATGCAGACATCCTCATCTCTAGCACGCACAAGTGGACTCTGGGCATTCACGGGAGTGGCATCGTAGGTGTGCCCCAGCGTCGCGCAGCGGAACTCACCACCACAGCCGGTGGATGGTACCATTTGCGCAATGCGTTTGAGCACGACCGCTTCGAGCGTGCTGAGGTCAAGACCGGAGCGGCCAGTTACTCCGTCGGCATGCCCTCCTTCGCCGCTCTGTATGCGCTCAATGCCGCGCTTCGCTATGTCGAAGCCGCTGGCATTCCAGCCATTGAAGCCCATGCCAACCCTCTCGTCACTCAGACCTATGAGGGTCTCAAAGCACTCGGCTTCAGCCCCATGGCTCCACTGGACCAGCACGGGCGACCCACAGGCATTCTTGCCTTTCAGCATCCGGACAGCACCCGGCTCCATGCCGCGCTCGAAGCAGCGGAGGTCCACGTCATGCACAGTGCTGGGCGCATTCGCATCGCTATCCACGGATACAACACGGCAGATGACATTCGACGCCTCCTCGCCACACTGGCCGCCGCTTAACCAACGCTCACAACAAAAACTCAATCTCATGATCAAACCCGAAGTCGTAGGCCAACATGTATCCACTTGGGGAGAAGGCCCCATTTGGTGGCAGGACCGTCTCCTCTACGTCGATATCGAATCGCACAAAGTCCTCGCTTTCACCCCCACCACCGGTGAGGAAAAAATTTGGAACGTCGGCCAGCGGGTTGGCACCGTAGTCCCACGTGCCAAAGGCGGACTCGTATGGTGTGGGGACCGAGGCTTTTACTTTCTGAATGAAGCCACCGGCGAGAGCACCTTCATCGTGGACCCTGATCCAGAACCCAGCCTCCCCGATAACCGTTTCAACGACGGCAAGTGTGACCCCGCAGGCCGTTTTTGGGCTGGCACCATCTGCCTGAAAAAGAGACCGGAAGGTGCACTCTATTGCATGGAGCCAGACCTCAGCATCACCCGCAAATATGGCCCTGTCACCAACTCCAACGGCATCGTCTGGACTGCGGATGCTGCCACCATGTATTACATCGACACCCCTTCGAAAAAGATTCGTGCGTTCGACTTCGACAACGCCACCGGTGGTATCTCAAACGAGCGCATCATCTGGGATACCTCAGAGGATCCCTCATCGCCGGATGGCATGACGATTGATAGCCAGGACCGTTTGTGGGTTGCCTTCTGTCACGGAGCCAAAGTTGTATGCTATGACCCCGCCACTCGCAAGGTCGAGGAGCAGATCGATTTCCCCTGCATCGAGACCACAGCCTGCGCTTTTGGCGGCCCCGATCTGCAGGATCTCTACGTCACCACCGGACTCAAGCCCGGATTGGACGAGCAAGAGGCAGGGCGTCTCTTTGTTTGCCGCCCGGGTGCTACCGGCGTCCGAGCCTTCGCTTTTGCAGGGTAGCGGAGTGCATCCATGCCACAGCATGAGCAGGTCCGTGGTAATGGTCCCTCCTCGTTTCGGCGTTCGGCTCAAAAGTTTGAAGTCATTGCTTCCAAACTGACACTTTCTTGTTGCGCGTTTCTTCAGGCCCTTCATAATCCCCGTCCCGTTTCGGGGGCATGGCTCGGTAGCTCAGTTGGTAGAGCAGAAGATTGAAAATTTTCGTGTCGGCGGTTCGAATCCGTCCCGAGCCACCACCACTCATTGCGTTGGTGGTTGGATTCAAGGCAAAATAGAGTGTCCAGATCGCGTTGGATCGTGTCTTATCCTTCACGATGAAACTCGCGCTTCTCGCCACACTTCTCGCCGCCACGTCCTCAATCGCCACAGAGTGGACGGTCTCCACCTTCGCCGGCAATGGCAAACAGGGTCACTCTGGTGATGGAGGCCCGGCCACTGAAGCGCAGATAGACAACCCCTTCGGCGTCATTCGCGGACCGGATGGAGCCATCTGGTTCTGTGAATACACCGGCCAGCGCATCCGCCGGGTGGCCCCTGACGGCACCATCTCCACCGTCGCAGGCACCGGGCAAAAGGGCTACACAGGCGACGGTGGACCTGCACTGGAGGCTACCTTCAATCTCCCTCATGAGATTCGGTTCGACGCCAAAGGGGATCTTTACGTCGTGGACATGACCAACCATGCCGTGAGGAAGATCGACATGAAGACGGGCATCATCACCACCGTGGCAGGCAACGGCACGCCGGGATACAGTGGCGACGGCGGACCTGCTACCAAGGCACAACTAGCCCAGCCGCACAGCATCCAGTTCGGACCGGACGGACATCTTTATATCTGCGACATCAAAAATCATGTCATCCGCCGCCTTGATATGCATACAGGCATCATCACCACAGTGGCAGGCACGGGCTCACCCGGTCCCACGCCGGACGGCGCACCGGTGACCGGCACACCGCTGAAGGGGCCGCGCTCCATGGACTTCGACGCAGAAGGAAATCTCTGGCTCGCCACCCGCGAAGGGAACCAGGTCTTCAAGCTCGATCTCAAGGGCAACAAGATTCACCACATCGCAGGCACTGGCCAGAAGGGCCTGACGGGAAATGGTGGGCCAGCCAAAGAGTGCACACTATCCGGGCCGAAAGGGCTTGCGCTTGATGCTGAAGGCAACGTATGGCTCGCGGACTGCGAGAGCCACACCATCCGCGTCATCGATGCGAAGACGGGCATCATTCAACTCATCGCCGGCACCGGTGAGAAGGGAGACGGTCCTGATGGTGATCCGCTCCAGTGCAAGATGGCCCGCCCGCATGGCGTGTTCGCCGACAAAGACGGGACGGTGTACGTGGGGGACAGCGAGGCCCACCGCGTGCGCCTACTGCGCAAGAAGTAAGAGCTGGCGCATCAGCCCGAGCCGAAATGGCTGTCCGTTCACTCGGCTACCGCGTTCGCCTGTGGACTAAACCAACAGGCTCGTCGGTTGCACAGGTTCCAGCACATGATCTCCGGGAGGACCGGGGAAGTTCTCTTCTCTGAACCGACGCCAGGTGTCCTTGGTGGCTTGGGAAAGCAGTTCCTGCGTTTGCTCACCACATTTGCCGCAAACCATGAGACCATGCAGCAGGTGGTTACCCTCACACACTCCGGTGAGCACGAAGTCCTGGTCACCCGCTTCGGTGCGTGGAGTGGAGCAGATGGAGCAGCGGTCCAGCCCGTGCTCAAAGTTGACCCTTTTTTCCTGAAAATCTGCCAGCCGCTGTTTCGACTCCACTGAGAACTCCTCCATCAGCGCGGTGCGGCAGTGATCGCACAGTGCATACTCAAAAACGCACTCGCCATTCTTCCATGCCTTGCTGACCTGGTAGCCTCCAGGGAAATCCGCCAAGCTCTCCCCGCACCGTGTGCAGGAGCGGAAAGCCGCATCCGTGTATTCCGAGTGCAGCAGCCGGGGCACCGGCGGTGGCTGGGGTTCATCGTCTCCGAGATTGTGCATCGCTTTGGAAACCATTGCCGAAGGCGCTACGTTTGTCAGGAAGAAAGATGATGAAAACCCTCCCCGTCCTCCTGGCCCTCTCACTGGCTGTCACACGCGCTCAAGATGCTTCAGCACCGTCACAGCCTGACTGGATCTACACTCGGGGCAATCCTGAGATGACCGGCATCAGCCCTGTGGAGCTGCGCTTCCCCCTTGAGCTCGCCTGGCAATACAAATCCATGGAACTTAAGAAGGGACAGTCAGAAATGCTTGTCTCTTCCGCAGTCGTTCGCAGCGGAAAAGTGTATGCTGGAAACAAAGACGGAACCTTTTTCTGTCTGGAACTCGCCACTGGTAAACCGATCTGGACCACCAAAGTAGAAAAGGCCTCCTTTGACGGTGCGGCAGGATTCAGCGGTCCGCTTGTCATCGCCGGAAGCACGGATGGTTTTGTTTATGCGTGGAACGCCGACACCGGCAAAGAGGCATGGAAGTTCGAAACCATGGGGCCAGTGCACGCCGCCGTGAATGTTTGGAATGACCCCGCCTCAAAAAAAGACCGCATCTTCATCGGCAGCCACGACAACCTGCTCTACTGCCTGAATGCCGAAGATGGAGTAAAGCTTTGGGAGGCTGAGACCGGCAACTACGTCAATGGTGGTTCGGCAGTGGCAGATGGAAAAGTGGTCTTTGGCGGGTGCGATGCCATTCTCCACATCCATGATGCCGCCACGGGCAAAGAGCTCAAACAGGTCGAAGTGGGCAACTACATCGGCAACAATGTCGCCATAGCATCCAACATCGCCTACGTCACTCACTACGGGAATCGCGTCGGTGCTTACGACCTCACCACCGGAACGAAGGTGTGGGAGTACGGCGAACGTGAGTTTGAGTATTATGCTGCCGTGGCGCTGCATGACCGCTTCGTAGTCGCCGGAGGCAGAGACAAGAGAGTCCATGGCATCGACCGCGCCACAGGCCAGGGATTGTGGGAGTTTCGGTGCAAGGACCGCATCGACAGCAGTCCGCTCATTTGCGCAGGCAAAACAGTCATCGTGGGCTCTGACGATGGTTTTGTCTATGCCCTCAACCTTGAGGATGGCAAAGAACGGTGGAAGTACGAAATCGGTGCCCCCGTGCGCACCTCGGCCGCAGCGGCGGGGGACTACATCATCTTCGGAGCGGACGATGGCGTGGTCTATGCCTTCAAGAACACCGGCGCAACGCCTTGAGAGAATGGAGAGTTGACGCATCTCGAATCACTGCATTACTAACGCCATCCGCATCGCCACGCGAGGCGGGATCGTTCTTTTCAACTCATCGATCTACATCGACTCGCACGAACAGGGGAAGGCCGTGAAAACCGGCCACAGTTGCGCTGCGGTATCGGGAGACGACTTCCTAGTGCTTCATGTCTCGATGCATGATGCGCGAATCGTCAATCGGGTCTCACACACCCGGTGAAGGCATGGAAGAAGGCGTGCGGATAATCTCCGCACACAAACCCGGAGTCCGAACATCCATCTGCGAGTCCTCACTGCCGCGCTTCACGCATTCGTGATGCTCGTGGCCCCATCCTTCATCGCCAAAATGAAGAGTGAGAGCAGCAAAGCATGGCTCTACCCATGCGCGCCCGTCTCACAGAACCAAAACAAACCAAGAGACGAAAACGAAACCATGATCCATACCTCCCTCAGGGCAGGTCTGTGCTTGCTCGCCCTTGCCGGTGCGCACGCTGCAGACTGGACCTCGTTCAAGCCCGGCAGACTGGGCAGCTACTCCCTCAACTACAGCCACCTGCCAGACGGGCGCTTCATCCTCGGCACCGGAGGCACCGTCGCGGTGCAGAAGACCTTCGGCAACGTGGCCACCGCCAGCATTCCGGTCAACGGCCTGACGCTCGACCCGTCATTCACAGCCGTAGCATCACCCACCGTGGCGCTGGTGGGTGCCGGAGGATTCGCTGGCCCATCTGGCGTCCATCCGTTCAATCCCTCAGCTCCGGGTTCTGGCATCACGGCCACTGCACTGGCTACCCTTCAGAACTACAACGGAGTCTTCTGGAAGCACCCTACTTCCGGCAGGCAAGGGTGGTTCATAGGAGGTGGGAATGGCACTGCGGGCGCTCACAACATCACGTTCGTCTCCACGGACGGCACTAAAGTCGGTGCCATCACCGGTGACCTGTGCACTTACAGTGCGGGCTTGGCGGTGGATGCCCAAGGCAATCTTTACACCGGGCTGTTTGAACTCCCCAGCTCTCCAAACGCTGCGGATGCCGAAAAAGTGCTCAAGTTCACGGCTGCTCAAGTGGATGCCGCTGTGGAGGCGGTCATCTTGGGTTCACCTGCACCAGTGGCCAGATCCTCCGCCACACTGGTGCATCAGTTTCTCAGTGCGGCTTCCATTGCTGTCGATGGACTGGGGCGCATCTGGGGCACAGGTTACGGCACGGGAAACCTTGAAGTCTTTGACCCCGTCCTGAACGCAAGCCGCACCTTTGTGCCAGATCACCCAACTTTGGCTGACGCCGCTGGCGCACCGACCTACCTGCTCTCCACCTTTCGCCGCAATGGTGTGGACTATGTCTCCTACCTGGCGCTGGACAGCTTCTACACCCAGCCGTCAGACATCGCTTACGGTTACCGCCCTGCGGAGCAACTCATGATCAGCAAGCCGGAGCTGGAGTTCGCCACCGCCATCCAGTCCGTGGACGAGGCAGCGGGCACTGCCACGGTGACCGTCTCGCTCTCCGTTCCTGGCACCACACGCATCACGGTTCCTTACACCCTCACTGGTCTTGCGAAAAGAAGAGTCGATTACAATGCTCCCTCTGGTCCGCTCGTGTTCGAGCGTGGGGAAGTTTCCAAGACGATCACCGTCACCCTTATTGACGACGTGCTAGACGAAACGGATGAAATCCTGGTCCTCACTCTTGGCAATCCCTCTCCCATCTGGGCTGCAGACCTGGGAGCCAACCTCACCCATACGCTGACCATCACAGACAACGACACACCACCCGTTTTCGCTGCCGGAGACAGCTTGATGCAGGCTCGTGTCGGTGCGGGCTACTCCGCTGCGGTGGCCATGGTCATGGATCCGAATCCAACTACCACCCGTTTCAGCGCCAAAGGCTTGCCACCCGGCATGAGGATCGATCCGCTCACCGGCATCATCAGCGGACGCCCCACCGTTGCGGGTGAGTACTATGAAATCGTCATCACCGCCACCAATGCCACGGGCACCACGCGCTCGCAGGCTTTCGTGCTGCTGGTAGAGGACTTTGCTGATCTGGCAAAGGGAAGCTTCATCGCCCTGTCTGATAGGCTGCCAACGACTCTTGGAAATCTCGGTATGCGTCTGGACCTCACCGTGACTTCGAGCGCCGCTTACACGGCCAAGCTCCACTACGGTGGGAAGACTTACTCAAAGACAGATGTGCTCGACACCATGGGGGTGGACCCCACTGGAAGCTTTTCGGTCAGCGTGCTGGGAGTTGGAAACATCGAGGTCAACTTTCAGATCGACGCCAGTAACGGTGCCATCAGCGGCACGGTAAAAGAAGGCCTATTCACAGCCAGTCTCACAGGCTGGCGAGGACGTGGCACCAGCACCATCACAGGCCTTCATCACTTCGCTGCGCCGCTGGTGGCACCTACGCCGACACAGCCAGCAGGTGCCACCCATGGAGCTGTGACGCTTGGAGCCAGCGGAACCACCCTCCTGGCAGGACGCTTGGCAGATGGCACCAGTTTTGCCAGCAGCGGCCTGTTGGGGCCCAACCGGGAGGTCATTGTCTATCAGGTCTTGTACGCAGTCCCCGGCTCCATTTTAGGCACACTGACTGTGGCTCCGGATTACGCTCAATCCATCAGCGGATCCATGTCCTGGTCCAAGCCGCAGCAGCGAAATAGTTCCTCCGCTCATCCGGATGGCTGGTCTGCTCCTATCACGCTCATCGCTGAAGGTGGCAGATACCGACCTGTCGCCGGCAGCACCATCGTGCTAAACTTGCCAGCATCGGCAGGGACGAATGCACAGCTCACCTTCAGCGGTGCAGACGTGGACGCCTCCGCCAGTGAGCCGGACATTGCCCTTCGCATCCTTGCCCCTGCCACGGTGGCACAGCCGAACATTCACAAGCTAAAGATCAATGTGGCCAAGGGAACCTTCTCCGGAACCATCGTACTTCAGGAAGCCGTCGGCAAACGCAGCGCGTCCTTTGAGGGCAGACTTATCCCCAATGTCACGACACCCGCTGTGTTCGACGGCGTAGGAAAGGGCTTCTTCCTTCTCACACCTCTCACTGGCGGCCCCAAGGCCTCCGGCATGGTAAGCCTCACGCCGTGACCTTTCCCGTGAAACGTCGCCGCTTGCCCTCCCGCCGTGCGCTGCTCGTGCTGGCCCTCTTGGCCACCATGCTCGGCAGCGCATTGGTAGGCGTGTATAGCGGCGGCGGCTTCACGGACCCACTGACCGAAGCAGCCTCCAGCTTACCCGCAGACACCAGCACCCACGCCGCGTCCAAAGAGTCCCTTGCACCAAAGCCGTCCACTGCATCCAACGCTGCCACCAGAACGCATCATGATCCCGAGTCGCTGTCAGAGATGATCCGCCGGTCTGACTGGGAGGCTCTCTCCAAACTGCTTCCCAAGGGCATCACCGAAATCCAGGGCATAGGCGGCAGCGGCTTCCAGCGGCAAGTAAAATCGCATGGCTTCTGGTTTCCCGTTTTCAACCTGGCGCACGCGCGCCCACTGCCTGGTGCCTCTAAGGATGAAGCGGCAGCTTATGATCCGGATTCCGTCTCGCTCAACGAAGTCCCGCTGAGCATTACATCGCCGTCCCCACCAGCCACACGAGCAGGGGCCGACTTCTCTCACACCTTCACTGCCGTTGGCGGCGAAGTACCGTACCGCTGGTCCATTCACCCTCCCATCGCAGGCTTTAAGCTTGATCCACACACGGGTTTCTATTCCGGCTCTTCTTCAACGGCACTGACTCAATCCTACACCGTCACGGTGACGGATCGCACCGGTCGCACGGCCAGTGCGCTTGGCACATTGATCGTCACTCCAGCGGAAGCGCTCACCATCGCTACCCAAGAACTACCGCCCGCTGCGATAGGCCAGTCTTATCAGACTAACGTCACTGCCACCGGAGGCATACCGCCATACACCTGGATGGGGGATCGCACTGAGTTGGTGGTTGAACCCGCCACTGGCACTCTAACCGGCGCGCCAGCTGAAGCAGGGAGCTTTGACATTACGGTCACGGTCACCGACAGCCAGCAAACCGCAGTCAGCCGCAGCTTTGTCCTTCGGGTCACTGATGGACTCGAAATCATCACGGGCAATCCCTTGCCCCCTGCTGCTCCAGGGGCAGACTACCACCTGCAACTGGAAGCCTCCGGTGGCATACCGCCTTACACGTGGACGCCTCTGAGCACGCTGCCTCCAGGCTGGCGGCTCAGCTCCTCCGGTGTGCTCAATGGTACCGCCACGACGCGAGAAGAGCTGCATCATCTCGAAGTGAGGGTCACTGACAGTGCCGAACGCACCTATCGCAAGCGTTTTCAACTCCCGGTGCGCAAGTCATTGATCGCCGTTCCCTCGCGCAACAGAGTGGGTCTCGCATGGAAGCCACAGGAAGTCACGCGGGCACTTGGCCAAGTGGCTGGGGTCGTCATTCATCGTGATGGAGTGGAAGTCTATCGAGGCAACGGCAATAACACGGTGGATGTCGGGCTCCCCACTGGTGCCAGCCTCACTTACACGCTTAGCGCCATTCTTGGCGACGGCAGTCTGGCCCCTTTCGCTTCCACTCGGGTCAGAGTGTTGCCCTTTACTGTTCAACGCGCTGTGCATGGAGTTTTTGGAGATCCCTTTGCTGATCGTGTCGTGCACTTTTCACCGCTCAGCAGTGGTGGCTTCGGTGCGGCGCAAGTCCCCGCCAATGTCCTCGGACCACCGGACGGACGAAGCACTTACTCCCCGGCCTATCAGCCAGAGCATCTTGTCTCCCTGCACGCTCGCGACGCGGCAGTCGGCGGCAGCATCACACTGGAGTTTACCAACAACATCATCGAGTCGCGCGAAGGACCGGACTTCACCATTTTCGAAAATGTGTTCTTTGCTGGGCGGGATCCCAACAACCGCTTCATGGAACCGGCAGTTGTTGAAGTGGCGCTCTTCGAAGATGAGTGGCACCAGTTCCCAGTGCGGGTGAATCCTCCGCCCAACAGTCCGCCAGACCTTCGCCAGCCCGGGTACTACGCCGCCGGCTTCGCGGGGGTGAATGCCACCACGGGAGATGATCCTACAGATCCCGCGCGAAGCGGCGGCGACAGTTTTGATCTGTCGCAGATAGCGCACGCGGCCCTCACATGGATCCGTTTCATTCGCATCCGTTCTACCGGACACAATGCCATGCTGGACAGCCAAGGCTTCCCCATCCACCACACTTCTGAAAACAACGCTCTCAGCGGCGGCGGCAGTTCTGGCTTCGACCTGGATGCCGTCAGTGCGGTGAACTTTTGATTCGCGAGTCCGCTTCATCACTCGCTGATTGCAACCCGGCCCGGTGCATCTTACTTGGTGGCCAAACTCTCCGCCTTTCTCGCCTCTCTTGACCAATCTCCTTCAGCATCCGCTCTGGCAGGCCGACTCGCTCGGCAGCCCACTACCTGACTGCGAATACGGTGTGTCCGTGAGTCTTCCCCTCTGGCAGCACGTCATTGGATATGAAGAAAAGGATCCTGCGGTGGTCTCTCAATTTCGCTCCGGTTATCCGCGCTTTTGTTGCCCTCCCGCCATAAGTGAACTTTTCGCTGCCGCCGAAAGGAAGCACGCAAGAGCGGGGGAGCGTGCTCTCGTCTTCCCGCGTGTGATCCACGCAGAGCGCTGTCTGGAGTACGTTATGGAGCGCAGCGAGCTGGAGCCGGAAGACTGCCGCGTCACGGAGTATGAGAAGGGCAATCCCCTAGGCGTCGCTGTCTTCCCGGAGACGCACCACACGCTCGCCAGGCAGTTTTGGCGTTTTTGTGGTGAAGTCGTGAGCACGAGGCAGGCAGCAGACGCCCTAGGCAGAGTGCAGCTCCGAACCACGAAGGAGGACGGCCAGGCCGCTCATCGCACGCTTCGACAACGGCTCTCCCAACTCTCCGGTCAGCAGCCAGATGACGTTTTTCTCTTCCCCAGTGGTATGGCGGCCACCTTTGCCGTGCAACGCATGCTGCTCGATCTCTTTCGTCATCAGCGCACCATTCAGCTTGATTTCCCTTACGTGGATGTGCTCAAGCTCCAGCAGCAGTTCGGCAGGGGTTGCATCTTCTTTCCCATCATGGATGACGCGGCTTATGAGGCGGTCGCTGCCAAGCTCAGAAAGGAGCCCATCGCAGGCATCTTCAGTGAGGTTCCTACCAATCCGCTGCTTCGCTGCGTGGACTATGAGCGGCTCAAAGCATTCACCGGAACCACACCGTTGGTCATAGACGACACCATAGGCACCGTGACCAACGTGGATGCCTTCCGCTATGCGGATGTGGTCACCACCAGTCTGACGAAGGCCTTCTCCGGCAAGGGTGATCTTATGGCCGGTTGCGTGACGATCAACAGCTCTTCTCCCCATGGGCCCGCTTTTCGCAAGTGGATGCGCGGTCATGGCGGTCACCAGCTGTTCCATGCGGATGCTGTTGCCCTTGAGGAAAACTCCCGTGACTTCACTGCCCGCGTGAAGCAGGCCACTGTCAGCTCCATCTCCCTTTATCACGCGCTGAAGGATCACCCCAAGGTGGCCCGCCTCTGGCATACGATCAATGAGGGGGGAGTCGGCTATGCTAAGGTCATGCGCCACGAGCAGGCGCACAGCACGCTCTTTTCCATGACGCTAAAGGATTCAGATGCAGCACCACGCTTCTATGATGCACTGCATGTCTGCAAAGGACCCAGCCTGGGCACGAACTTCACCCTGGCATGCCCCTACACACTTCTGGCGCACTACGATGAGCTTGAATGGGCCGAGTCCTGTGGGGTTCCGCGGGAGTTAATCCGCGTTTCCGTGGGACTTGAGCCCCCGGAAGAACTCATCGCACGCTTCCATGCTGCTCTTGAACAAGCTTGAACGCTCATCTCATGTCTGACGACTTGTTTTCACTCTCCCCAGACGCACGCCGAATCGAACAGTTGAGGAAGGAACTGCACCATCACAACCGGCTCTATTACCTCGAGGCCAGGAGTGAAATCAGTGACCAAGAGTTTGATGCGCTCATGCGCGAACTCCAGGAACTTGAGGCCCGGAACCCGCATCTGTATTCTCCAGATTCACCTACTCAAAAAGTTGGTGGTGCGCCCCTCGAAGGCTTTACCCAGATCACCCACACGGTGCCGATGATGTCCCTCGACAACACTTATTCTGAAGGGGAACTGCGTGACTTCTATGCCCGTCTTCAGAAGGCGCTCGGTCGCGCTGAAGTTCGTTGCGTCATCGAACCAAAGGTGGATGGAGTGGCCGTAACCATTCGTTATGAGCATGGAAAGCTGAAGTATGGGGCCACACGTGGCGATGGGCGAACTGGCGATGACATCACGGAGAACCTCAAGACCATCAAGACGCTCCCCATCACACTGCCTAAAAATGGCCCTCAAAACTTCGAAGTGCGCGGGGAGGTATTCATGACCAAGGCAGGCTTTGCAAGGCTCAACGAGGAACGTGAAAGCGCGGGTGAGCCTCGCTTCGCCAATCCCCGCAACGCTACAGCAGGCACACTGAAACAGTTGGATCCGCGCGTCACTGCGAGACGTCCGCTGGACATCGTGCTCTACGGCCTGGCAGATGCGGGTGATGCAAAGGTGAGGTCACAGAAGGACGTGCACCATCTCCTTGAGGCTGCAGGGCTGCGAAAAGCTGACCTCACATGGACCGTCACTACTGCCGAAGAAGCGGTGCTCGCCATCCGCGAGCTGGACGAGAAGCGAAAGAGCCTGCCGTATGAGACAGATGGTGCTGTCATCAAGGTGGACGACTTCGCGGATCAGCGAGAGCTAGGCTCTACATCCAAGGCCCCGCGCTGGGCTATCGCTTACAAGTATCAGCCTGAGCAGGCGGAGACCAGACTGCTTGCCGTGGACATCCAGGTAGGGCGTACAGGGGCACTGACCCCAGTTGCCAGATTGGAGCCAGTCTTTCTTAGCGGCAGCACCGTGAGCAACGCCACCCTGCACAACTTCGAAGAGATAGAACGCAAAGACATCCGTCTTGGCGACACGGTGCTCATTGAGAAGGCCGGTGAGATCATTCCTGCCGTGGTTCAGGTTAAGAAGGAAAAGCGCAGCGGCAGCGAGCAGATCATCACCCCGCCAAGCGAGTGCCCGGTCTGCCATTCCAGTGTCTCCCGAGATGCCGAGCAAGTCGTCATCCGTTGCACCAATACTCATTGCCCCGAGCAGGTGAAGCGGCGGTTGGAGCACTTTGTCCATCGTGGAGCCATGGATGTAAGAGGCATTGGTGAGCAGCTCGTGGCTCAGCTGGTGGACGCGGGTCTGGTGAGGGACGCAGCGGATCTTTACGCTCTCAACAAAGAAAAGCTCAGTGGCCTGGAGAGACTGGGGGACAGGAGCATCGAAAACTTGCTGTCTGGACTTGAGGCCAGCAAGCAACAGCCCCCCTGGCGGCTTGTGTTTGGCCTGGGCATTCTTCATGTGGGAGCCACCAGCGCCCGCTCCCTGCTGGAGCACTTTGGCAGTATTGACAAACTGGCAGAGGCAGACATTCAGACTCTCTGCACGGTGCAGGATGTAGGGGCCGTGGTGGCACCCAGTATTCATGGTTGGTTCAGGGATGAGGCAAACCGTGACCTCTTGGCCCGCCTGCGTCAGGCAGGACTTGTGTTCGAACAGTTAAGTGCAGCATCGGCTTCTGATAAACTCCAGGGCACCACTTGGGTAATTACTGGAACGTTGTCCAGACCACGAGACGAGATGGCAGAACTCATCCGCAGTCACGGGGGCAAGGTTTCCGGTAGCGTCAGTGCCAAAACCAGTTACCTGCTTGCAGGAGAAGAGGCGGGTAGCAAGCTGGAGAAGGCCGCCAAGCTGGGAGTGAAGATCATCAGCGAGGCGGAGCTGAACAAGATGCTGGGCACATGAGGCCCCCTTTTCTGTAAGCTCAAGAAATCTCCATCTCCTTCCTCAGCACGTCCATCATGCGCTTCATGCGTTCATCCGCCACAGCTTTGGCCTTGAGCGCCTTTGCTCTGGCGGTAGCCTGATCGTTGACAATGGAAAGCACCGCCTGGGTGAGGCCCTTTTCAGCCTCATCAAAGTCGTGGTCAAATAGCCATTCGCTGAGGCCTATGTCTTTCCACATGAATCCCTTGCTGGTCTGTTCCTTGTAACGGCAGACGATAGCGGGAATGCCATGGCCAATGCACATGATGGGGCTGTGCTGCTCATTCCCGAACAAACCGGCGCTGCGATTGTAAACACTCTGGGCAAAGTCGGTAAGCCAATAGTCCTTTCGCCAGACGACTTTCGCTTTCACATCCTCGGGGAGCTTGTCATAGATCATCTCCTTGTTGAGCTTCATCTGGCTGGCATCCTCCGGGCAAAGGAGCACCTTCATGGGGGTCTGGCGAACGACGGCAATGACCGCGTTTCGAAGAGGGCCTATGTCGTGCTCCTTCATCTCCTCGTTTCGTGCGTGCTTCTTCTCATCAAACTTGTAGCCAGGCTTGATTTCCCAGTAGGGAGAGTTTCGCAGCTTGGGGATGCAGCAGATGAACTGCCCGTCCTCAAGACCCACCTCCCTCAGCCACGCCACTGCTGGTTCATCGTTCACAAGGTCGCAGGCAAAGGTGGCGTCCGGCCCGAACTCCATAACGGGGCTTGCAGCGCCCTTTTGCTTGGCGAGTGCCAGAGACACAGAATCGCGAAAGAACGCAAACCGTGCACCGCTGATGATCTTGATGCCCTCTGGTCCGCTGCCACTCCAGGTGATGCCGCCAACGCCGTAGGGCTTGCCGGTTTTCTCCGTCCATTCCACGAGAGACTTGTGACCCACCATGCCGGGGCCTGAGCCATGGAGAAGGAAGTCATGGGTTTTGAAGGCTTCTGTCTTGGCCTCCTCGGTGCTGTCCATGATCTTCAACTTTGGAAAGCGCTTCATGAGCATGTCGGCCACGCCATTGTCCACGCTGGTAGGCCAGAGAGTGACTTCATGCTCAGGCAGATGCTTCTCCAGGAGGTTCAACATGCCAGGGGTGTGGGCGATGTCCCCTATGTTCACCGTCTGCCAGGAAGAGCGGAGGAGGATACGTTTCTTCGCGGACTGTGCAGTCGCAATGTGCGGAAAGGTAGCTGTGGCCAAGGTGGCGTTCAGGAAGCTGCGGCGGTTCATCAGGGAAGTGTTGTTACGGGGTGTGCTGGATTTCAAGATGCAGGTAGGTTTTGCTGTCGGGTTCGGGGGCCCCTTGCAAGCTCTCTGGCACGGGGACCAGCAGCCAACCAGACTGTAGTGGCGGGATGGGGCTGACCGCAGAATCAAACAAAATGTGTGGCCAGCTCCCTATGCTAGTGGACGCTCGGACACGCCAACGGAGGCCGGGCTTTGCCGCGTCGTAGCGGAAGCGGAAGATGCGGCTTCCATTCACCTCCTCAAACACGGGCAGCAAATGAGAGATAGGTTCATAAGGACCAGCGCCGTGCGCATACCGGATGAGGTTCGTCACACCATCGTTCGGCGCGCTCGCCAAAGGGCCAGAGACGATGGGGTCCTCATACTGGACCGGATTTCCAAACGCCATGCCGCGCCACTGCTGGTAGGTGGCGGTAGATCCGTAGTCTGCGGTGAGCATGATGTCATCCAGCCGCAGTTGGGCGCGTGCTCCAGTGCCAGACACAAAGTAGTAACGCCACAGGAGCTGGACGTAAGGCTGATTCAGCAGTGCGGGTGGAAGGGAGATGGGACCAAAGGCGGTGCTGTGTCCGGTAGTGGCACTGCGTTGATACTCCACAGGGTTTCCATCCACCAGCAGATCTGCGAAAGCTCCCGTATTACCCAGGCGATACTGAAGACGGATGGCTTGAATGCGAACATTTGGGATCACGGTGCCTGCGGTGAAGCGGACCGTGGCATTGTTCATGCCAGTGGTGTTGCAAGCTAGGATGGCACCGCCGAGATCGCGCCCGCGGCCGGTATTGATAAAGGCCACTCCATCAGCGCCGAGTCCATTCATGCGAGTCCGTCCGGTGGCGGCGTAGGGCAGTTCGGCGTCAATGGGTGCCTGCGCATCTGCCAGCGGAATCTGGTAAGCTCGGTCGAGCGTGGTGCTGAGTCCCGGGTCATTCTCTGTACTCTGGAGGAAGAGCATGTGCGGCGGGTAGCTGTTTGCCGGCTGGCTGGCTGACCATGAAGTGAAGGTGGTCGCTCCAGCAGAGAGCAGGTGAGGCGCAGGGTGAACGAGGACGCGCAGGGTCACAGGAACGGGCGTGTTCTGGCCATCATTGGCACTTACCGTGATGACGGTCTCTCCGCGCTGAAGTGGCGTAATGGTAAGCTGGCTCCCCGAGATGGTGGCTGCTGCGACTGCTGAGACAGTGCTACTGGTGGTGAAGGAAAGCGGATCATTGTCTCCATCTGTAAACCAAGTGGATACGTTGAATGTGAGCGCGGACGTGGCTTCTATGGGATCAAGCCGCACGGGGGCAGCGCCGGTGAGGATGGGCGGAAAGTTGTGCCCCGGGATGCGGATTCCCGAGAGGGTGATGTCGTCAAAACGGTTGTTCCCCCCAGTGCCGCCACCGCCTTGACTGAATGTCACTCTAACGGCGAACTGCGGGTTATTGTTGACCGCAGCGAGGTGTGAGAGTCCGATGCTGCGGGTCTGTGGAGGCGCGTCCAGGATGGTGAAAGTATCCAAGGGCATCCACGTGGTTCCATTGGTAGTGTATTCGAGCGTCTGAGTGCCTGCACCCTGGCCAGAACGGCGGGTTTGGTATTCCAGTTGCATGAACTGAAAACCCGTGGTGGGCAGGGCGAGCGTGGCTGTGGCTCCAATGGGGTTGTTGATCCGCAGGTGAGCCGTGGTGAAGTCTTGTGATGCAGTGTTGCGCTCCACGGTGGTGGTGCCGCCGGGTGCGACGTTGAGTGAAGCGCCACCATAGGAGAAGGAAGGGGTGAGATAGGTAGCGGCATTTTCGAAGTTCCAGGTGTGAACTGGATCGCGGTTCACCGTAAAGGATGCCTCGCTGAGCGGGCTCCATTCTCCGCCGGTGTTCAATACCCGAGCTTTCAGGGTGAGCGTGTAGTGAATGGACAGGGCGGCGGTGTAAGCGATGCCCTGTACGGCACCACCCTCAGCACGGGGATCACTGCCATCCAGCGTGTAATAGATGGTTCCCGTGCCATTGGGATTCGTGAGTGTGACGCTGAGCGGAGGAGTGTCGATCTGGCCTCCGGGATGGCTGATGCCGGGTGCGGCAGTGGCGGGCCAGAGCCCTTCGGAGACGAAGTGCCCAGGCACGAAAACCCCACCAGCCGTGTCGTCATAGTAGCCGTTGAAGAGAACGTTTCGGCGGCTGGGACTGTTGTTAGTACCACCTGTGGTGTAGCGGGCGGGGTTGCCCACGCCATTGAACCAGGGCGTGACACGATCTTGAACTGGCGTTGGTGCGATGAGCGGCGCGAAGGCATCTCTCATGGCGTTCCAGTCTGCAAGCATTCGCGCCTCCGTGAAGCAGCCACCGTTGAAGAAGTGCTTCTGAATGCGGTCCGCAAAGAGCATCTTAAACTCAGGACTTTCCCTCAGCAGGGTGTAAAGAATGCGGATGCCTTCACCCAGCCCGGCTGTGGCAGGGGTGGTCGTGACGATGGAACCAGTGGTGCCGGCGACGAACATGTTGGTGCGCACGTTTCCGCCGAAGTCACCGAACGCTCCTTCTGCATCCCAGAGATGGTACCGGTGGATACCTGAAGGGCTGCGTTCACGGCTGCAAACGAAGTTGTTATGCGGCCAGTCGCCGGTGACGGCGATGATGTTGGTGAGCAGGTAGTCAATGAAGTTGACCATGTCGAGTCGCTGCTTCATGCCGTTGTAGTTGGCAGTGATGTTCTGTGGATTGTTGCGCAGGAACGTGATCATTTCCTGGAAGGCGAGTCCGTCGCCACTGGCGATCGTGGTGACTTGGCGGACGTCCCAAGCCTTGTCACTGTTGTATTGCTTCTGAAAGAACTGCTCCCTCAGGTGCTCGCAGAGATTAAAGTAGCCTTTATAGACACCATTTACATACAGGGTATTGATCATGCCCATGCTGCCTCGCTGGCCGGTGCTCGTGAAGAGACGCCGCATGTATTCATCTTCAATGAAGGGGTTTGTCACATCGTTCTTTCCGGCGCGCATTCGCAAAGAATGAAAGGTGGTGAGAGGTGACCCCTCAAAGAGGGGCCATTCCAGATCGTCACTGTAGTCGCCGCGGAAGAAGAAGTTGAATGAAGGCTTCTGTGTGTAGTCGGTGGTACTCCAGATGCCATCATTGGGAGCTGGGCTGGCTCCGGGCAGACGATTCTGGTTTGTCAGCCGGTAGCGCGGCCGCGCGTGAGGACTACCCGCGATGCGAAGTCCGAAGCTGACGTTGGGTCCGGTCGTGCCGTCTGGGTGGAGTACTTCCAGATTGGCTACACGTTCGGTGAACTTCCCTCGATGGTTTGGATTGTTGTAGGCCATCAGATCTACTGCACTGCCGGGCGTAGCTCCTGTCTGCGTCCATACACCGTTGTTTCCCGTGGGTGCGGGAGCCGTGAAGTTGGTCCACGATCCACCAGCGATGGCCATAACTCCAAAGGGCCGGTAGAGGCTGCGCTGCTCGTCACCCACGAGGCAGACGGCACGTACGCTGCGGCGTGCGGCGGGTTCGTTGATCAAGTAAGTGCCCGTGGTGGTAGGAGAGGGCAACATGCCTGTTTTGAATGCACGCGCTCTGATGGCTCGTGAGGTGGTGATGGTAACACCGGTGCCAGCGGTGCCCGTGTTCTCTGTGGGTTCCGTGCCATCCTGCGTGAACCGAATGGTGGCACCGCTGGTAGCGGTGCTCAGGGTGATAGTCTGTGAGGAAGCATGGAATCCTGGGACTATGCTGAACTGGACGGGCTCGACCTGGGCAGTAGCGGTGGGGCCGCTGTTCGCAGCGCCGGGACTGGGTTCGTTGAGAAACACGAGCTGTCCGTCTGCGGCTCGTCCGAAGCTGGTAAAGGCTCCCTGAGGGCCGAAGGTGATGCTGTCCACCAAGTTCCCGGAGGAGTCGGTGAGCAACGCGCTTTCGCCACCACTGCTGAGCTTGAAGCTGGTGTGGTAGTAGCCACCCGCGCCCGGATTTGTGATGTTCAAGTCATCGCATAGGATGACGAGGTAGACGCCAGCAGGAATGGTAGCTCCGGCTGGAAACGTCCACTTGTTGGGTGAGGCGGGATTGTCGCTCAGGCGCCAGCCCGCGAGGGACACTGGCTCTGCTCCCATGTTGTAAAGCTCAATCCAGTCTGGTGAAGATTCTGGCCCTTCGATTTCACTGTCGGTGTCTTCATCTTCAGTGGTGGGAGGTTCCGAGGTTCCGACGAAATACTTCCAGGTGGCGTTTGGCTGCACCAAGATGGCGTTGGAGGCAGAGGGGTGAGTGCGAAGCTGTGCGCGAATGAAAAGATCTGCATCATTCAAATCCACGTTGTGCACTTGAATGGCGAAGACGTTCAAGCCGGTGGACAGGTGCCGTGCTGGAATGTCCAGGCTGTAAGTCGTGTAGCTGCCTGCGGTCCTTGCACTGGAGGCTACCGCGTTGTGAGGAGTGAAGCTGTTGGCCAAGTCCATGCGGTCACGTGCTACCTCAACACCGTTGAGGTAAGCTACGAAGCCATCATCCCAATCCACGAGCAACTGAAGGGGCAGCGTATCACCCAGATGAGTGGCTGTGGCGTTGAATACGGTGCGGATGTAGAGGGAAGTGGCTTGTCCGGGGATCTGAGCACTGAGGTTGGTTCCCAACGTCACGCCGCCGGGTGGTGGTCCCGCGCCAAGGGGGCCAGGCCCGCTGCTCCAGGTGCTGTCATCGTAGGCCGGGCGACCCCAGGGGACATTCTGTTTGGCAGTGAAGAGGGTGGATGGATCATAAACGCCGCCGCTTGGTTCCACGAGTCCCGGGAGGTACTTCCATGCTGTGTGGCTGGTTACTACGGGCGTGGTATCCGCCAGACGCACATCGCACGAGATGTAAAAGTTGTTGCTGTTGTTGATGCCCGTCAGCGTGTCATTGGAGGTGTTGTGAAGGGTGGTGTTCTCCCAGTGATTGAGGGCGTGGATGGCGATGACGTTGGTCCCTGCCAC
Source organism: uncultured Verrucomicrobiaceae bacterium (assembly GCA_964538625.1). GTDB lineage: Bacteria > Verrucomicrobiota > Verrucomicrobiia > Verrucomicrobiales > Verrucomicrobiaceae > JAEUHM01. The sequence continues at coordinate 38,501 of CAZIGH010000021.1, read as the reverse complement.
CAGCCTTGCATTGGCGGGGCCGAGAGGAATGGTCTCAGTCCTCAAGTAGGGTGTGAGGGTGGACTCAGTGTGTGCCGGTGTGCCCATGGCCGCAAAGGAGTCCCGATACTTGAACTCGTTCACTGGCCCTGCATTTCTCCGCGCTACTTCGACGCCGTTGAGATAGCAGACGAATCCGTCATTGTACTTGATCTCCATGGAGACGACACCACTGCTGGCTGCTTGGGCACTCGTGATGTTGAATGACTTCCGCAGATACATGGTCGGCGTGAGGTTCATCATCTGGGAGGCCACGTTGGTGGTAATGGTAGGCGCGGGACTGACGTTGTTGAAACCGCCAAAGCCAAAGGGACCATTTCCACTGAGCCAGTTCGCATCACTGTAAGCGGGGGCATACCATGGCGTGCCAAATCCCAGCTTGGGCACGCCGGTAGCGGACCACTGCAACAGGCGGTCAGAGCCGGCGGCCATGACTTCATTGATCACAACCTGACCACAGAGAGGCATGGCCGACGTGAGAGCCGCGAGGGACCAGAGGAGTAGCGAGGTTGGGCGCATGTTGTGATGTTTTGTCAAAAAGTCAGCCTGATGGCAAACCTTTGTCATCAAATCAGAATCAACCCAGTGCCTGACGCAGCGTGTGGAACTGTTCCTGTTGTTTAGCGAGGACGATCTGGCGCGCCTTCTCAGCCTTCGCTCTGCATCCGGCAGGGTCTTTGGCAAAGGAGAGCACGGTCTCGGGAATCTGTGCCACGCGGGCCTCATCATCCATGGTGAAGAGCCATTCATCCAGGCCGATGTCTCTCCACATGAAGCCCTTGTTCGTCTGCTCGTCCCAGCGTCCGACGCTAGCAGGTATGCCGTTGGCAATGCACATGATGGGGCTGTGCATTTCATTTCCAAACAATCCAAGGCTGCGCACGTAGATGCTGAGGGCCTCATCTGTGAGCCAATAGCTGTCTCGCCAGACAACCTTCTTTTTCACATCAGCGGGAAGTGGGTCATAGAGCACTTCCTTTCCGAGCTGGATCTGCGTCTGATCCTCATGGGTCACGAGCACTTTGACTCCAGCCTCACGCACGAGCCGGATGATGGCTTCTCGGTAGGGGGCGTGGTCAGGTTCCTTCATCTCTTCGTTTCGGGTCGCTTTCACCGGGTCGAGCGGGCGATCCTTGTGCAGTGTCCAGAAGGGCGTCCAGCGATACCGCGGAATGCAGCAGAGGAACTTGCCCTCCTCCAGGCCGTTCGCTTTCAGGTAGGCGGTAGCGCGTTCATCATTACGAAGCTTAGTGATACCAAAAGCAGTATCCGGTCCCCAGCCCATGGCGGGTGGTCTGGGTAGGCCGAAGATGACAGGTGCGGCCTGCGCAGAGATGCCATCCCGAAAATAGACAAACTTGGCGAGCTTGAGCGTCTCAATCATTTCAGGCTCGGCACTGGTGAGAGAGATGCCCATGACACCGAAGGGTTTCCCTGTCTCGTCATGCCAGCGTCTCGCATCTTTCCATGCACCAAAACCCGAGCTGGAGCCGTGGATGAAAAAGTCACATTCGTTGAATGCCCTGGTTACGCTCTCTTTGTCCTTGAAGAACGGAACCTCAGGGAAGTGCTTTTGAAACAGTGCATCTGCACCATTCTCCATGTTGCTACTCCAGAACTGGACGTCGGCATCGATTTGATGATGCCGAAGCAGTTCCATCATTCCCATGTAGTGGGCTATGTCTCCGATGTTCTGACTCTGCCACCCGTTGCGCAGGAGAATGCGTTGTTTGCGCCCTGTGGCAGCGGGTGCTGGGAGCGCAGCGGCAAAACCAGTGGAGATGGAGGACTGAAGAAAGTGACGACGGTTCATTGTGGAATCCAGAGAGAGATCATGTGAAAGGCGCACGCGTAGCCATATTGGACAAAAAGAGGAAAAACTTTTCGGTGGACTCTCTCCCCAAGCGGTGACCGCGTATAAGGTTCAAGTTTAAGCGAGTTTGTAGCAGTCTGCCCACTCTGCCCGTGGAGGTGGACCTGCAAGTCGTGCGTTGGCTTCATCGTTGCCAATGAATCGTTTCGTCTTGGGATCGAACTGGAGATCAACATTCAGATACTCGGCGATGGTACCCAGATTCAGCACCTGCGTGAGCACACCAGCCACGCTGAAGGGCGACTCCGTGGTTCCATTTCCCATGCAAGCCTGGATGAAACTTTCAAAGTGGTTGTACTTGGGTGGATGGAGGGCGACTGCGTCTTTGAACTCCACCATTTTCGCTCTGGGGTAGATGGTGGAGTGGCGGTCATGCGAGCCGCGCTGGATGAGGTAGTCTCCTTGCTTTCGGTGAAGAAGCGAGCCCGTGGCACCGGGATTTGGAATGTAGGTTTTTCCATCCTGTCCAGGGTCGCCGTATTTCTCAGCCACTTCTATATTGAGGTTACCCCCTGCTCTCCAGTGCAGCTCCACGGGGGGCAGCTTTTCGCCACGTGCTGGAAACTCGAACCTGATATCTGAACTGAGAGGGAAGCTGACTTGGTTGTAGTCTGCCAGTTCCAGCGGTGTGATGCGGGTAGGTAGGCCGAGATTGAGGTGATCGTGTGCAAAGTCAATGATGTGGGCACCCCAGTCTCCGAACATGCCGCCGCCATAGAGGTGGAAGCCGCGCCAGTTGAAGGGGTGATACATTTTACTAAAGCCTCTCATCTCCTGAGGCCCACACCAGAGATCCCAGCTCTTCAAAGATTCAGGCATAGGTTCCGCCGCAGGGTAGCCGTTGATGCGCTCCGCTGCGTTCATGAACCATAGGGAGGGGGACTTCCAGGCGTCGATCTTCACAACGTCATCCAAGATCCCAGCTGCTCGCATTTGCTTGAACTGCTCGGCCCCTGCGGAGGTGTGGCCCTGGTTACCCATCTGAGTGACCACATTGAACTTCTTCTCGGCTCGCATGAGGATTTCTGCCTCCTCAAAGGTGTGCGTGAGGGGCTTCTCCACATAGACATGCTTGTCCAGAGCCATGGCGCTGATAGCGGCGGTGAAATGAGTATGATCCGGCGTCACGACGCTTACCGCATCGATGTCCCTTCCCATTTTGTCCAGCATCTCGCGAAAGTCGTGGAAGCGCCTCACATCTGGAAATGCCTTCAGATTCTTCTCCACTCCCTTTGCGGATACGAAGTCCACATCCGCGAATGCCACCGGGGTGGCCATGCCGCCAGCAGTGAGTCCTGGAATGACACTGCCTGCTCGTCCACCGACGCCAATGCAGCCCAGATTGATTCGGCGGCTGGGTGGAAGTTTTGGATTGTCGGCTGCACGAGCGCTGGTCAAGTAAGCGGGAAGGAAAGTGAAGGCCAACCCGGTAGTCGTTTGTTTGACGAAGTGACGGCGGGACGTTTGTGGGGACTGGTCAGAGGAATTCATGATAGATGGGAAGAGCGGCGTAACGCAGCGGGTGCATGAAGAATAACGTCAAGCGGGAAGGTTTCTGGCTGGCAGATCGACAGTCGCTAGTTTGTGGTGCGGCTAGGAGGGAAGTTGTGAACTGGCGTCCGTTGTCGTTCATCGGTTCAGAGTTGGACGCCTGTTCCTTGATGCGTTGTCAGAATGCTAGTAGGGTGCTCGTTCCAGGGCACCCAGGAAGGGGCGAACGCGGTGCCACGTGACGCTGGAGCCACGCTGCCAGCACGGGATGCCGTGGACCTCCGGATCGTTCGTGCCGTTCGTGATGGCACTGGACGCATCATTGAAAAGGAAACAGACCTGGCTCCACACGAACGCTGGCCTGACTACCGCTCCCTTCCGGAACCTGCTGACCGGGATGAAGATGGACTTCCCGACTTTTGGGAAACGCAGTTCGGGCTGGACCCGACAGATGCCAGGGACAGGATGAAACTCTCGGCTGGAGGCTACGCAAACATGGAGCACTACTTCAACAACACGCATCCGCAGGGTCTTGACGAACCGCTAGTTTGCATCGCTGCGACGATTTCCCGTGCGAGTCCTGCCGAAGCAGGTGAATGGGTGGTCAGACGCACGGGATAACCCGGCGCTCCGCTGACGGTACACTCCAAAGTGAGTGGCAATGCGGTGAGCGTGAGGGACGTTCTGACGCTGACTGGAAGACTGGATTTTCCACCCGGAGTGTCCACCATGTCATTGATGCTGGATGTGCCTGCCGACTGCCAGGATGACAAAACAGTGGTGGTCACTCTGTCCTCGTCATCTCGCTACCATGCAGGCTGTCCGTTGTCCTCGCTGGTGGTAATCAGAAAGAAGCTATGAGTAGGGCAGGTGGCGTGACATCGCACGATAGGATGTTGGACAAGTGCGTGCCTTTTTGACAAAGTTGGGGAGATGTCTTTACCCAACCTTCGCTTTCTTCCCGCCATGGGGATGGTGGTCGGCCTGTTCACTCCCTTGATGCGGCTACCCGCGCAGGAGAACTGGCGGGTGGAGACGGTGGGAGCGTGGACAGTCAAAGGTGAAATCAAGGAGCACCTGGATGTGAGCGGTGCGTCCATGATGGGAAGAGATGCAGTGTTGGTGAGCGATGAGACACGCGTGCTTCAGCGGATTCACCTGGATCAAAAGGCACGTCAAATCAGCGCTGCCGAACTGTTGCCGCTTCTCCCGGGCAAAAAGCCGGAACTTGACCTGGAGGGGGTAACGAGTTCTGCGGAAGAGAAGGTCTGGTTTGCCACGGGCTCCCACAGCGTGGCGCGGAAGACTGGTGAGGTGCAGACGGATCGCAGGGGGGTCTATCGCATCACCAAAGATGGACGGCGGGTGACCTCGGCTTCGTTGGTTCGGTTGGTGGAGTCAGACGAGGTATTGAGAGACAGCCTTGGCAAGGCCACCAACCAGGGAGGACTAGACATAGAAGGCATCGCCAAACGGGGAGAGTTTTTGTGGTTTGGACTCCGTGCACCGAACGTGGCAGGACAGGCTTGCGTCATCCAAGTCGGGGCCAGGGAACTCTTCACCGACGAGTCTCGCGCCGCACACCGCAGGCACTTGCTGGCGCTGGGGGAGGGGTTCGGCATCCGTGACATCACGGCCACACAGGATGGTTTCTTGCTCATAGCCGGTCCCTCTGGAACGGACGAGTCTGCGGAGGGTTTCAGCCTCTACTTTTGGGCAGGACCCGATGGCAGCTTGATCCGAGTAGGTGATATACCGGTGCAGAACACAGGGAAAGCGGAGGCGCTGCTGGTGCTGGATGAGACCGTGCTCGAAATCAGTGTGCTGGTTTTCTTCGACGGTGCGCCTGATGGAGCGCCCTTGGAGCTGAAGCTCATCAAGCCGGCTAGAGCAGCCGGAGACAAATGACGGAAGCTTTTACGATACTTGAGCGTTTCGGCTGGGGTCCACCCCTCTCATGAAACTTCAGCTTCTGATTGCATTAGCCTCACTGCTGGTGTGCCCGCTGCGTGCGGCAGACCAGAGACCCAATATCATCTTCATCCTCGCAGACGATCTCGGCTGGGGTGACTTGGCATGTTATGGACACCCCTACGCTAAGACCCCGAATCTGGACCGGCTTGCGGCTGAAGGTACCCGATTTACCCGCTTTCATGCGACAGGGGTGACTTGCTGTCCGGCGCGCACGGGACTCATGACTGGCAAGTTGCCAGCGACGTTCCAGAAGTATCCGGCGAGCTTCGGGTTTGGAGATCGGGCCACTGTGACCGAGCTGCTCAAGAAGAGTGGTTACAAAACCGGGCACTTCGGCAAATGGCACATAGGGCCGGTCACGGAAGCTGGCACCTATGGCATTGATGTCATCAGCAATGGCGAGATCAACAAGCGTCGCCAAGCTGAGGACACACGGGGACGGGATGCGCCCATCTTTGATGCCGCCATTCGCTTCATCGAGGAGCATAAAGCGGGTCCTTTCTATGTGAATGTGTGGACTCACATCTCACACCATCCGGTCAATCCCTCTGTGGCCGTGCGGAATGCGTTTGGCCCGTTGGTCTTGGATGCGGCCAGGTTCTCCCCAGCCATGAGGGAAAAGTTTGAGCTGTGCGAGAAACTTGGTGGTGACACCGCTGCTCACTTGCAGGCGTTTCTCGCAGACGTGAAATCCATGGACGATGACATAGGCCGGTTACTTGTCCGAGTGGATGAGCTTGGCTTGCGCGAGAATACCCTTGTGGTCTTCTCCAGCGATCAAGGTGCCGCGCCCTTGCGTGACCCGGGTGAACTGGCTGGTAAAAAGAACAAGGGCGTCCAAGGCAGCGACATGGATGCCATACGCCTCAATGCCATGGGTTACGCAGGTCCATTTTTCCGAGGGGGCAAACACACTCAGCTTCAGGGCGGCGTGTGCGTGCCGTTCATAGCCAGGTGGCCGTTGGTGGTTCCGGCCGGTCGCGTGGATGAGACGTCGGTCATCAGCGGTGCAGACTGGCTGCCCACCGTATGCAGCATGGCACGCATCCCATTTGATGCAGATGATTACGATGGCGAGGATGCCTCATCCGCACTACGAGGAGAGAGCTTTATGCGGGAGAAGGCGTTGTTTTGGAAGACGAGCACGGAGAAGAGTGATCCCGCCATACTGATGGAAAACTGGAAGCTGCACGGTAGCCTCCGAAGAAAAGGTGAGGTGACGCTGCACGACCTTCGTTCAGACCCTTCAGAAAATGTCAATGTGGCAGACTCTCACGCTGATGTGCTGGAACGTTTGAATGCAAAGCTCGCTGCTTGGCTGGCTACGCTGCCCACGACCTATGAAAAAGGCGACGATAAGGAGGACTAGCTGCGCGTTCAGTGGCTGTTACGCGGTGCTGAGACTTTTCAGGATCAGTACGATGCTGCTGTTGCAGATTGCCAGTCTGCTGTGGGCCGATGCGCCGAAGGTCGTCCTTCCCGATGAAGCGAAGCTGCTCGTGCTGGACAGTCGGGTCATCGAGCATGCCGACAACGCCCGCCTCACCCTTGGCGAGCCTGAAAAGGAAGCGGCAAACCCCTTGCTCGCGGCAGATCAGCCCTGGGAGGATGCCACGAACAACTACTACCCGAATGTGCTGTGGGATGAAGAGGAAGGCTTGTGGAAGATGTGGTACAAGGATGTTCTGGCCGGGCCGGAGGTCATCGCCAAGATGGACCAGCCTTCTACTGTGCATGACGTGGGCTGGTATTTGCTTTATGCGACTTCCAAGGATGGTCTCTCATGGCAGCGACCTTCTCTCGGTCTGCATAAGTTCGGAGGCAGCGCTGCGAACAATATCACTGCTCGGGACTGCCCCAACGTGGGCGTGTTCAAGGACATGCACGACCCAGTGCCTGCACGTCGGTACAAGATGGTTTTCGACGTGGGGCTAGGGAAGCCCCGCGCACGCTTCAGTGCAGATGGTGTGCACTGGGGTGATACACTGGAGATGAAGGGATTTGGAGCCAAACAGGGAGACACCCATAACAATGCGTTCTTTGACACCCGTCTGGGTAAGTATCTCTGGTTCACCAAGCTCTATCTGGGCGAGAGGCTGGTCACGCGACTGGAAAGCGAGGACTTTGTGAACTGGAAGAGCAGCGGAGTAGTGCTCCGCAGCGGGCTGGATGAAGGCCGCGCCCACCAGACCTATGCGCTCACTGTGTTTCCGTATGCGAACCTGTGGCTGGGCTGGCTCATGATGTATCATCTCGGCACAGACAGAACGGTGGATGTGGAGCTGGCCTGGAGCCATGACTCCGTTCACTGGCAGCGGGTGGCTCCCGGCAGAGCCTTTCTGAAGCTTGGGGAGGAGGGTGCTATAGACAGTGGCTGCATTTATGCTCAGGCAGGGCCACCCGTGATCCAGAATGGGAAACACCTTCTCTATTACGGTGGAAGTCCCACGGTGCATCTGGGCTGGAAGCGCTCCGGGCACCTTTGCCTGGCCCGCTTTCGTGAGGATGGCTTTGCTTTTATGGAGGCGGTGGATACAAAGCGGCCGGCCGTGCTCACCACCCGCCGTTTGCGCACCATTCCGGGCCGCCCCCTGCGGCTGGTGGCTGACGGTGAGGTGGAGATGGATAGGCTGCCGGATCAAGATGGGTTCAGGCTGAAGCTCGTCCTCACACCTGGCGCTAGGTTTTATGCCATTGACGGTGCCTCTCTGGTGGACACTGCGCTTCCTCCGTCACCGGATCCGGCTCCGTTGCCTCGGCATCCGGCGCGGGAGCCACTGTTGTTCTCCTTCGATACGGATACCCAGGGCTGGAAGGGGGTGGATGAAGTGGTGCATCATCCCGAGGGCTTTGTCAGAGTATCTCGTGCCAACGGTCTCCGTCCCATCGCTCACCATACGCCTCGCCCCGGGGACTGGTCTGAGTTGATGGGTGGCGACGAGTTGCTCCTCAGCGCGCGGGTTCGTGCCGAGACTGCGGGTGGCTCTGTTCGCATAGAACTCTTTGCGAAGGACATTGCGCAGTGGAGTTATGAGGGGCTGCCACCCTTCACCCCCGACTGGCAGACCATCCGTGCGGTGCTTCGCTATGACTGGACGGACGAGCAGGCTCGCAAGGCTGGGTGGACACCGTCACCCATGGCATATTCCTGGCGGGACACGATCCGCCACGCAGGAAAGTTGGTGATCGTAGCCTCAGACGCAGGTGCACAGAGTCAGTTTGACATCGACGAAGTTCGTCTGGAGCCAAGATAGTCTCGAGCGAATGAGCTGGAAGGCTTCTCTGGGGCGCAGCGTTCTTGTCCGCATGATTTTTCGCTTGATGCTTATCATGGCCCTGCTTTCAAGGCTGACTTCAGCAGACGCGCTTCTGCTGGCTGGCACAAGTGGGCTTGTGGGAACGTTTGACAATCCAAAGAGGGTCAACCGACTGGAGATTGATAAGCCTGGCGTTTATGAGAACTACTTGATCGACGCCCAGGGCAGGGGAGGAAACATTGTCAAGATCACGGCGGATGGCGTAACGCTGCGCAACTGCGAGATTTACAATGGGAGCGGCAACGGAGTTGGGGTGTTCGGTACGCGTGTGTTGATTGAGAACTGCCGCATTCATCACCTGCTTGCTGGAACTTTTGAAGAACAGCATGACGCTCACGGCATCACCGGGCGCTGGGGAGATGTCACCATCCGCAACTGTGACATTTCCATGACTTCTGGAGACTGCATCCAGTTTGATCCGGATCGCCGTTCCACCGGGAGTTTGAAGATAGAGAACTGTCGTTTGTGGACAGGCAAGCTGGAGGCTGATGCTCCGGGATTCAAGGCGGGTCAGAGCCCGGGGGAAAACGCCTTTGACTCAAAGACAGCGCCCGATGGCGAGCGCTGCAAGCTTGTGATCCGCCAGTGCCACATGTATGGCTGGAGCCAGCCCTCTCAGATTCAAAACCGTGCTGCGCTCAATCTCAAGGAGCGGGTCGATGCCGAGGTCTCGCATTGTGTATTCGAGAACTGTGAGATCGCCATTCGTGCGCGCGGCCCTGGCTCACGGGGCGGGGCCAGAGTGCAAGTCTCTCACTGTTCGGTTTATCGCACTGTGGTGGCGGTAAGGGCTGAAGACCGCATCGAGCAGCTGCAGCTTACAGGCATGGGGTATGCCCCGGATGTAGAGAGACGAATCGAGTTTCATAACGGCAAAGACTTGCCCGGCTACCAAAGTGAGGGTGAGCGTGAGGCACCGCTGACTCCACCCGTTTCAGTGCGTCATGCGGCAGAATGAGTGTCACGCAGTGAGGCTAGGCATCGACCGCATTGCTGGGTTTGGATAAAAAAGAACCACCCGGCCGAAGCCGGGTGGTTTGAGTGATCGGGAGACTCCCCGGGGAGGCTTTTCAGACAGCTCAGGTCGTCGGCACGCTGGCGATCGTCTTGAGCACGCGGGAGGCGATCTGGTAGGGGTCGCCCTGGCTGTTCGGACGACGATCCTCGAGGTAGCCCTTGTAACCGTTGTTCACGAAGCTATGCGGAACGCGGATGGAGGAACCACGGTCGGCGATGCCATAGCTGAACTTGTCGATAGCCTGTGTCTCGTGCAGGCCGGTGAGGCGCATGTGGTTGTCCGGTCCATACACGGCGATGTGCTCGTTCATGTATTTCTCGAACGCGGCCATGAGCTTCTCGAAGTATTCTTTACCACCCACTTCGCGCATGTATTTGGTGGAGAAGTTGCAGTGCATACCGGAGCCATTCCAGTCGAGATCCTTGCCGAGCGGTTTGCAGTGGTATTCCACATCGACGGCGTACTTCTCGCAGAGGCGCTGGAGGAGGTAGCGGGCCATCCACACGTCATCGGCGCACTTCTTGGAACCCTTACCAAAGATTTGGAACTCCCACTGGCCCTTGGCTACTTCAGCGTTGATCCCTTCATGGTTAATGCCTGCGTCAAGGCAGAGATCCAGATGCTCCTCGACGATCTGGCGCGCGATGTCTCCGACGTTCTTGTAGCCCACACCGGTGTAGTAAGGACCCTGAGGGGCGGGGTATCCTCCTTCGGGGAAGCCGAGAGGACGTCCGTCCTGATAAAGGAAGTATTCCTGCTCAAATCCGAACCAGGTATCTGGATCATCAAGGATGGTGGCGCGGTGGTTGGAGATATGGGGCGTGCCGTCTGCATTCAACACTTCGCACATGACCAGGACACCATTTTTGCGGGTTGAATCCGGGTAAACAGCCACTGGCTTGAGGACGCAGTCGGATGAGCGACCGGGTGCCTGCTGGGTGGAGGAGCCGTCGAAGCCCCAGTTTGGAAGGTCTTCGAGTTTCGGGAAGCTTTCGTATTCCTTGATCTGGGTCTTGCCGCGGAGATTTGGCACGGGGGTGTAACCGTCGAGCCAGATGTATTCGAGTTTGTATTTGGGCATATAGCGTGGGTTGGATGTGTCTGGTTGGTGATGTTGGCTGGCCCCGGGAACGCCCGCCCCAGGCCGCTAAGGGCTGGAGGCGAAGGGTGAGACCCGGGTCCTGATTTTCACGCAAGCAAAAATCATGCCAATGTCCACGGGGAAGTTTGGCATTTTACACATGTTGGTGTGTCAGCGTGCAGCAGATGAAGGCGCTTTCCCATGGAAATAGCCGCGAACCTGCGCCATTCTGAGCGCTATGAGGCAGGTGAAGGACACTGTGCGGGCCACCGTGAAAATAGGCTATGATGGGAAGGTTCACAAAACCTTCAGGGGGCACATGGCAAAGGAACGTTTCGAGAACGAATGTCGCGTGCTGAAGTATCTGGAGGAGAAGGGTTGCCCTTTTGTTCCGCGCTTGCTGGAGGCCCATCCTGAGACACTTTACATGGTCACGAGCAACTGTGGTGTGAGGGTGGATCATCTCACGGATGATCGCAGGAAGGAACTCTTCGCCGAACTGGAGCAGTATGGCGTCCGCCATGACGATCCGGCTCAGCGGAACGTGACGTATCGCGCTACGGATGGACGGTTCTGTCTGATCGACTTCGAGTTCGCCACGATTCTGGAGTGGCCCCACCTGTCCCCACCGCCACCGGACCCAGATCCGGAGTGAGGCGAGGTGAAGCACAAAGGCACGAAGACAGTGTCTGCCTCCGTGCCTTGGGATATGAATGCAAGATGCTTACCCGATGACCTCCGGCCATTCGGTGTGGAAGAACTGGCCTTCTGGCTTGTCGAGGCGCTCGTAGGTGTGGGCACCGAAGAAGTCGCGCTGGGCCTGCAGGAGGTTGGCCGGGAGACGTTCGGCTCGGTAGCTGTCGTAGTAGCCGAGGCTGGCGCTGAAGGCCGGTACGGGAATCCCATTCAGTGTGGCAAGCGCTACCACCTCACGCCAGTTCTGCTGGGTCTTGCTGAGGACGTCCTTGAAGAAGGGGTCGAGCATGAGGTTGGCTAGGTTGGCGTTGTTCCGATAAGCATCGGTGATGCGATTGAGGAACTTGGCGCGGATGATGCATCCTCCACGCCAGATGGCGGCGATGCGTCCGAGGTCGAGCCCCCAGTTCTTTTTCTCTCCCATGGTTTTGATGAGGTCCAGCCCCTGCGCGTAGCTGATGATCTTGGAGGCATAGAGGGCGTCGTGGACCTTTTTGACGAGCTCTGCCTTGTCCATGGTGATGTTCACCGCTGGGCCGGTGAGTTCCTTGCTGGCGGCGACCCGCTGCTTCTTCTGACTGGAGAGGATTCGTGCTTCGACGGCGGCGTTGATGGTGCTGATGACGACGGCGTTCTCCGCAGCGTTAAGCAGGGTCCACTGGCCGGTGCCTTTCTGGCCTGCCTTATCGACGATGAGTTCGACGATGGGCTTACCAGTCTCTGGATCCTTTTGCTCGAGAGCTTTGCCAGAGATTTGGATGAGGTAGGAGAGGAGGTCGCCCTCGTTCCACTCGTTGAAGATGGCGGCCATCTCGTCTGTGGTGAAACCAGCGTGCTTGAAGATGTTGTATGCCTCGCAGATGAGTTGCATGTCGCCATACTCGATGCCGTTGTGAATCATCTTCACATAGTGGCCAGCGCCACCAGGGCCGATGTGGATGACGCATGGTTCGCCATCCACCTTGGCGGCGATGGATTCGAAAATGGGCTTCATGACTTCCCAGGTGGAGGCGGGGCCGCCGGGCATGATGGAGGGGCCTTTGCGGGCACCTTCCTCCCCGCCGGAGACGCCTGCGCCGATGAAGCGAAGGCCCTTCTCTGCGAGGTAGGCATCCCGCCGTTCGGTGGTCTGGTAGAAGCTGTTGCCGCCGTCGATGACGATGTCGTCTTTGTCGAGAAGGGGAATGAGCTGCTCAATGACAGCGTCCACGGCGTCGCGGTCCGTATCCTTCACGGCGGTTGACTTGACCATGATGTGGATTTTGCGCGGGGTGGCGAGGGACTGGACGAACTCTTCCAGCGTGTGTGCGCCCACGAGGGCCTTGCCCGGGTGCTTGGCGAGAAACTCGTCCGTGACACTGGTGGTGCGGTTGTAAACGCTGACCTGAAAGCCGCGGCTCTCAACATTCAATACAAGGTTCTGGCCCATCACGGCGAGGCCAATCAGTCCGAAGTCGCTTTTCTTGCTCATATTTTAGGGGCGGGAGACATACCCGGACGCCAATGTTTGGCAAAGGGGATTTTCCTCAGGTGATGCATGACTTGGGTTCATGCATCGGTGCGCGAGAAGTGCGCGGTCTCAGCGGCGGCTGAGGCGGAAGAAGAGCCAGGCGCCGATGCCGAGGAACACGACGTTTGGCACCCACATGAGAAGATGGGGGTAATACTTGGCTTTGTCGTTCATCGTTTCCGCCATCATGATGAACATGAAATAGACCGTGGCCGTGCCCAAGCTGAGGACGAAACCGGCCGTGGTCTCCCGCCGCTGTGCGGTGATGCCGAGCGGGATGCCTACCAGCGCAAAGGTGATGCAGGCGAGAGAGAAGGAGTAACGCTTGTTCACCTCGGTGAGCGCCACGGACATTTCTTCCTTGGTCATGGGCTGCTTGGAGTAGGCATCAATGCCGGTCTCCACCTCTCCCCAGAGTTCCGGAGTGCTCTTCATGCTAGAGTTGACCCTCTCGGTTTTCTCTTTGAGCTCGGAGAGTGGAAAGGTGATGCCGGTCTTGCCAAAGTGCACACCGTCCACGCCTACGATGGCACCTGTCTCGTCCTCCTTTGCCTGCTCGATGTTCGCGTCGTTGAGAATGAGCTGGAAGTCCAGTTTTCCTTCCTCAGTCTCCAGTGTGGCGGACTTGGCGCGGATGAACCGAACTGGCTTGGTGCCGTCCACCTCAATGATTTGCAGGTTGTGCAGCTCGCCGTCCTCAGTGCGCTTCTCTGTGTAGATTCGGTAGCCGGGGAACTTGTCCAGCACGCGCCCGGGCTGGAACAGGGTGATGGGATTGTCCGCCGCTACGTCATAAAAGAGCCGCTTCATCCTGTTCTTCGCCGCAGGTGCCATCTCCACATTCACCCAGAGGCAAATGGATGACAACGCGATGGCCATGATGAAAACTGGCATGCAAATGCGCCACATGGGCATACCGGTCATGCGGAGGGAAACCATTTCATTGTCAGCGGACATGCGGCCAAAGACGAGCAGGATACCGGTCAGAAAGGCCCACGGGATGGTGAAGATGAGGGAAAAAGGAATGATAAGACCCACGAACTCAAGGACGAACGAGATGGGCAGTTCTGCATCCCCCAGCAGCTGATCCAGCTTCTTATAAACATTTCCCAGTACCATGACGCCGCTGAGCACGATGACTCCAGTGAACATGGCAGACCACACCTGCTTCCACAGGTAGCGGTCGAAGATGCGAATGCTCTCCATGACACGCCACACGAGCAGCGCACCTGAAGCTGCGAGGAGCGCGCTGGCCACCCAGAAAGAAGCGCCGTTTTCCGGGCTCAGCTGCAGCCACCACCAGCCGTCCGCGAGGACGATGGCGAGCAGGCTCGGGAGCGTCCAGCGCGAGTAGAGAAGGGAGAGGGCAGGCTTGAGCGTGGTATCCGACATGTTGATGGGCGCACAGATGGTAGCGGTGGCTTGGCGCTTGTCCAACGGCGATGCCAGGCGACTGGGGAAAGCGCAAGATGAAGGTATTGCCAGATTAGTTAGGATGAGTTAATATTCAATCAAACCCGAATTTCTGATGCCCAGTTTCGCCCTCTCCAAACCTGCCCGTCTGGCTCTCGCTATCGGCGTTTTCACCGGTGGGTCTGTCTGCGCTCGAGAACCCTATGGCTACGGTCCCAGTGACCCTGCACTCGTGCAAGTAGCGTCTGGTGCACCACCATCTGAGGTCGGGTCTCGGCGGATGGATTTTGGCACGGTGCGCAGCGGTACATTTCTTCAGTTCGAAGCGACCACATTTTCCCTGAGCGAAATCGAGGGCGAGGTGGGGCAGGCGGTGTCATTACTGAATGCAGACACGACTTATGGCTTCATGGGCACGATCGGCGGTATCGGCAGGCATGGCCTGGGATTTGATGTCAGCGCGGGTTGGTACAAATCGGACTTTTCCGGCAGTGTAGAGGATTTTGCTGGTGTGGATGCTCGGGTGGACGCGGAGCTACTGATCGTTCCAGTGTTTGCGAACCTTCGGTTGCAGCTGGGGCTGACGGAGTCCTTTGCGGTGGAAGTGGCCGCAGGCGCAGGTGGTGCTTACGCCTCGGCCAGCGGCAGCGTGGAGAGCAACGTTGGGGACTTTTCCACTGCGGCAGACGGTCTGGCCGGTGGCTACCAGGGAATGATTGGACTGAGTTACGCGCTGGGGGCCCACGCGGACCTCACGCTGGCCTATCGCTACATGGTGTTCGCTACCGTGGAGGACTTGCGTGCGCAGTCGGTCGGTTTGGGACTACGCGTCCGCTTTTGATCCCTATTGCGCTGGAGTGACTTTGAACTCGCGCAGCCAGTTCATGCACTGGGTCACATCATCTACATTCGTTTCCCAGTTGTGCTCATACTCGGCGTGAAGCGGACCGTAGAAGCCGATCTCTGCAAAGGCGTTGAGCGCTGCGGGAATATCCGTTTTGCCAGTACCCCAGATCATGTCGTGGGCCTTAGGCTCGCCGAACTCCGTGAGGTCCTTCACATGGCTGTCAAAAATGCGTCCTTTGAGAAGACGGATGGCATCGACAGGCTTGATGCCAGAGCGCACCCAGTGGCCGAGGTCAGCGCAGGCACCCATGCGAGGATCACGATCCTTCACAAGGCTGAGGACATACTCGGGGTCCCAGTAACGGTAGGCACGATCTAGCGGACGCTTGGGATGGTTGTGAATGGCCATCTTGATGTCGAACTCCTTGACCATTTTCTCGATGACATCAAAGGCGTCCTCCGCAGGTTCGGTCACCACGATGCTGATGCCCATGTCTTTGGCAAAGCTGAAGACGGCACGGCACTCGGCCTCGTCATTTTTCAAGCGCACCACACCGTAACCAGCGGCATAGAGTCCGAGAGCCTTGAGCTTGTCCTTCACCATCTGCCGCTGCTCAGGCGTGCTGGTGTGATCGAACACCGCGTCTGAGCCAGGCTGAAGTTTCTGCTTTGGGAAAAACTCCACCGTCTTGCCGCCCGTGGCCGCGATTTTTTCCAATGCCTCCATGACCGTGAACAGGCGGAAGGTGTAAGCCTGCGCCCCGGCATAGAACTGCCCTACCTTGGCAGACTCAGGCAGTTGGGCTTGCAAGTTGAAAGAAGGAACAAGAAGGCAACCAGCAGCAAGAAATGTTCGGAACATGGGAGGGATGCAACGGCAGCCCCGTTTGGCTTCTTGCATTCTTCGTGTAGCAAGTTCTGGGGGGCGAAACACTTGTTGGTTTGGGGACATGAACAGGCGCTCATATTTTGCAGGATTATGGTTTTTCTGGAGCTTAAGTGAGTCCAGTGTGTGCTGTATCATGGTTGCACAAATCTTGCCGGCAGTTTGGTAACAAGTGAGGGCTGTCTCGGTATAGGGGAATAGAGCGGATCACTGCTCGGAAGTGCTTCTTCCTGTCTTCTCATTGCCAATCAATCGCAACGACCATGTCTCTCACCACGCGGACCACAACAAATCACGGACCCATCCTGGAGTTTCTCTCCGGTGCCATTGCGGTGCTTGGGACGGGTTGCTTTCTGTATTTTACTTCGGTGTTCGTTGCTCTGCATGAGTTCAAGGAGAAGACCATCGGCTTTATGTCGCTGCCATTCCCCGGCAGTGCCTACAATAGTGAGGTCGCCATCCTCACTCTAACGTTTATCTGCGGCCCTCTGCTGTTGCTGCACCTGCTGGCACATCTGTTCCAGCACAGATCCCGCCTAGCGCATCGTAATGCACCGCACTTTCCTTATGCGGTGGCAAAACTGCCCGTGGTACCACCAGAGTATCCGTGGATGCGGGTAGGTCTGTTCGTCGTATTGCTGGCTTGGCCCAGCTTCGTTTACTGCTTCACTTGCGGCAGGGTTTTTGATCATTACGGACTCATTGACAACAACTTCCTCCCCAACCCTATACCACTGCCCGAGGAAGGTGATAATGAGGGTATCGAGAAACAACTCGATGAGGTGTATGCTAAGGCTCTTAGCGGGGCTGCGCTGCTGATGCGCCATCCTGAAACCGTGGGCAATGCAAAGTATCGTTGGAACTCCCCCTCATGGCGATGGATCAACCTGAAGCGCAAAGATGAACTGCGCCCCAAGCCAGGAGATCCCCGCAATACAACCCGCGTGGTGACCACTCAGGGCATCCCGATTTACCAGCCCTGGGGATTCCTCGTAATGTCGGCCTTGTTCGCCATTTCTACCCTCTGGCTGACCATCGCCGGTCTCCGCTACACCCCACCGCCCCCACCTGTAAACGAACCGTATGAGCCTTGAAAACATTCAGAAAGAGGTCCAAAGCCTCGAACAACGGTTAGACGAGCTCGAACGTCACTTGGTTGTCACCGACAACGAGGGAAAGCCACACCTGCATCCTACCGTCGTGAAGCTGCTGAAGGCAGAGTTTCAGGACATGCACGCTGGTGCTGGGATGACAGTGACCAGCAAGGTCAATGAAATGATCAGCCAGCACAAGGACGCTATGAACAAAGCGCGGCTGGTGTTTTTTGGCGGTTCGCTGCTGGCGGTGGTGACGGCATGTGCGACGATCTACAAGCTGGTGGATGATGGACGAACGTTGACCATCCAAAAGGCCGAGTCTGCTGAGGAGAAGCGAGAGCGGAAGTCCGTAGAGGCCATCAACGAGATGAGAAGGCTGGTAGATCAGTTTTTGGCTGAAACTCGAAGGAGCGAGGAGAAAAATCGCCTTAAGGTTGATGAGCTCCAGCAGGCTATCGAAACAAAGGTGAGAAATCTCGCAGCAGACTTCACGACGTACACGAACAAACTTTCAACACAAGAACAGGAGTTCCATGAAACCTTGCGTGAACAACGTGGGTCTGATAGGCAAATGGAGATATTGTATCGTGAGCTGAGTGATGAGCTTAAGCGGTTGACCGACTCTAATCAGCTTGAGTTTGACCGGTTTAGGTTAGATCTCGGCACGTGGGTTACACTCTACGATGATGAAATAGACGACTTTCTGGGAGTTCACGATGCAATGCAGGCATGGATCGAACCGGGTTATGGGTTCGACCCCGCACGTGCGCGGTATTCGCTTGCAGATGGACGGAATATTGTGGGTTCGGCACTCCACAAGGAGCGGGGCATAAGCGAAGCCTTACCACCTGAGAACCAAATAGTGGGTCCAGCAAGGCCAGGCCCTGAAGGCCGCCGGCTCATGACGCTCCTCAAAATCAACCCCTGACCCACCAAACCAATGACAGCGCACCGCAGATCCAAGCTTGTCGTTTGGCTGATTCTCCTGACTGCATTTGCGCCTGATGCTCACGCAGAAGGTTTTCTCTCCCGGTGGTGGAACAAGCTGACGGGTGCGGATGAAACGGTTCCCATCGCTAAGACTGATGAAGCTCAAGTCAAACTCCAAGCGGATGCACTGGCTCGGCTGAATGAACTGACATTCGAAGAGGCGTCTCAATGTGTGCTCATCAGCCTTCCGAAAGGGCTGCTGGTAAACATGGTGGAGAAGGTGGTACCCATCACTTACAGCCCGGCCGGTCAGTCGTGGGCAGTGGAACTTACGAAACTGCAACTGGAGCCAAAGTGGGGTGTACTTCGGTTTTCTGCTGAGGCCAGCTTCAAGACCAAAGGACTGCCTGCGGTGGCTGCGGAGTTGGCTGGCCATGTGGTGGCCGCACAGGGAGAAGGGCGGGGGCTGAATGCAAGACTGAGCTTCTCTTCCGTGAAGCCGGTGGTGCCAGAGGCCCCTCCTTCCTGGGCAAGACCTGTGCTCAGTGGTTCCACTTTAAAGCTGCTCAATGACCGGCTGCCTGCCATTCCGCTGCCGGTAGTACAAGAACTGGTGCTGCCAGCTCAAAAGTTCGCCCCCGTACGGATCACGCTGCCTATGCCGAACGGCAGCCTCACCGGTGACCTGACACTGCCTGATCTGCCTGAGATCAGGCGCAGCCTAGTAGGGCAGTGTTTGATTCCCACACCAGATGGATTGTTCCTCGTGGCTGGTGTCAGTGGGTTTGGTTCTCCCGTTGGCGTTGAGGGAGGCAATAGCCAGACGGTGGAGGATGGGTGGAAGCATGCGATGACCCGGCTCAAGCTCACAAGCTTCCAGAGCAAACTGCCGGAGGCCACCACCGTGGTGCTAGGTGTCGGGGTGATGCAGAAGCTCTTCAGCGAGATCAATGCCATGCCGGTGGCCCGTCGCACGGTGTCTTTCCAGGGCGTGAGCCATGCTGGTGACATCTATGCGAAGACGGGCGGCCCACCCTTTGGCAATGGGTTCAAGGTGTATCCAGAAGGGGCCACGCGCACTACAGCCCAAGGATCGCTCGGCGCAATCAACCCTGAGTTTGGCGAGAACGTCATTACCCTCACCACGCAAGCGAGCATCTCCGTGAACTCTCAACTGCACTTTCACGGCAATGCCGTGCAGATCAAGAAGCGTGGTCCCTTCGGCATCAAGCTCATCGATGTGAAGGTGGGTGGGGGGGTGGGGACGAGCTTCGGTGTGACAGCCAGTGCCCAAGCTCATAAGTTGAAGGGAGTTCTTAAGGCTTCTACTGATGCAAATGACCTGAGCTTCGAGCTTGTGGAGCCGGCTGAGGTGCCCGTTCGTTTTGACATCGGTGGCTTTCCTGGTGAGGTGGAGAACTGGCTCAAGAACTCCGTCAAGGCCAAGCTGCCAGTGGGCACACCGCTAGCCACGCTGAAACTGCCAAGCGTGGTGCTGGATGAACTTAAGTCCAATGACCCCACCCTCCAACTGGCCAAAATCCTAAAGCTGGAGACCTCCGAGCCGAAGGTCCAAATCACACCCCATTACCTCATCCTCAGCACCAAGGTTGCTGTGAATGATACAGTCCCCACACCTTGACCACTAGACAGAACCTCAATCCAAACTGATCCCCATGAGCACTACCATTACAGGACGGATGTCCACGTTCGGCGGCCCGCGAGACACGGGCGTCACCCCTAGCGAGAATCTTGCGCTCGTTTGGGACCAAGCCACCTTCGCACGGGTTCCAGAATACTTTTTACCTCGCCAGCCACCTCGCACTACTGGTTATGCACGACGGCTGAACCCGGAGACCTTTTACATTGCCTGCCGCTGGAACTACGCAGAAACGCCCAAAAGCTATCTGCTCGGCATCATGGTGGACGTGACGAACCCACGCACGGGCGCCACAGCAAAGGCCAAACCCATCGACTGGGGTCCTCATGAACGGGTGAACCGCACGGCTGACCTCTCTCCGGGGCTCGCGGCCCACCTTGGCTTGGAAACAAACGACCAATGCGTAGTAGTGGTTCCTCATCCAGGTGAAGAGGACGAACGCGGCGGCAATGGCCGCGCCAAAAGCCGTGGTCCTAAGGTTGCCGGAGGCCGGGGCGAGCGCGATGTCACCTCAGAGCCGCTGAGCGTATTGAACCTGAGTGAGATTCGGTCGGAATTTGGGGATTTTGAGTGGCGGTCCAGCACCACGAAACGCGGAGCCATCGTGATTGCGCCCCCTTGGGCACAGAACAACATCGTGCGCGTGGAGATTCCGCAACTAAGAGGCCTCCCTCACTACGGCAACAGCGGATTCAATGGACGTTTCGCCTGCCATCGGAAAGTGGCGAAGCCGCTGGTGGACGCCTTTGAAGCTGTTGATCAGCAGGGCCTCACGAATCTGCTCAAGTTCTGGGGTGGATGCTGGGTGCCGCGCCACAAGTCCTGGAACCCCGAGCGAAGCCTCAGCAGCCATAGCTGGGGCATCGCCTTTGACATCAACGTGCAATGGAACGGTTATGGTGTGGAACCCGCGCCACGAGGTAGGGAGGGCAGCGTGGTCGAGCTTGTGCCGATCTTCGAGTCCTTCGGCTTCGCCTGGGGTGGCTACTTCGGCACCAAAGATGGCATGCACTTTGAGTATTGCCGCACGGAGTGATCTCTTTCTTTTTCTTGACTCCATACAGATTGTTCTTTAAGTCAACGGATTAAATATTTTCGCACACCCAAGGCGATGCGTAGCCTTGGATACCGTGCAGAGCCAGTTTTCAACTCCTGACCCGCCATGCCCTCCACGAATGCTTCTCTCAACGGCAGGACGCGCACGTTCAATGCGAGACCTGATCGCTACGACATTCGCGACCGCTGCTATCAGCCGAGGCTCGTAAATCTGCCTCCGACTTTTCCTGCTCCTGAGGTGATCGAAGGTAAGCTGAAGTTGTACAAAAAGCTCGTTCTGGATCAGGGTAGTGAAGGTGCCTGCACGGGATTCGCCCTGGCAGCGATGATTAACTACCTTCGTTTCAAGGACGGCGTCTTGATGGCAGCCGACGGTAAGGAGCAGATGCCTGAAAAGGTGAGTGCGCGCATGTTGTATGAGCACGCTCGGCTATATGATGAGTGGCCAGGGGAGGACTACGATGGTTCAAGCTGCCGGGGAGCTCTGAAGGGCTGGCACCGTCATGGAGTTTGTCTCGAAGAAACTTGGCCCTATTTGTCCCAAGACGGCAGTGCTGGTAGACCAGCGACGGGATGGGCTGAAGAAGCGGCTAAGATCACTCTTGGTGCGTATTACCGCATCGAAACGGATGACATTACTGCTCTGCAGAGTGCCATTCACGAGGTGGGTGCGGTGTATGTGAGTGCCTCGGTTCACAAAGGATGGGAGGTCCCGGAGAATGCGAAGGTCCTGCCTGTCATTCAGTGGAGGTCGAATACCAAAGTCAACGGTCTTCACGCGTTTGCTCTCGTCGGGTATCGGGATGACGGCTTCATCGTGCAGAACTCGTGGGGGCCGACGTGGGGATTCTACGGGTTCGCACTGCTGCCCTACAGCGACTGGATTGTGCACGGAACGGATGCATGGGTTTCGACCCTGGGAGTGGAACGGATGAACGTGGCGGTGCCGACCAACTATTCGTCCAGTTCCCTCAATGTGCGGGCAGGGTCTGGCCAGACGGGCAGCGGCGCATTGGTCAACGGTGCTGCCGACTTAATGGAAGAGGACAAGGTGCGTAGCCACTGCATGGTAGTGGGTAACGATGGCATACTGCTCCGAGCCTCCGGTGCCTACACGGTGAACGAGTGGATGAAGGAGGTGCTTATCAAGCGAGTGAGAGAGTGGATGAGCAAGTCGAGCAAGCGCCGCCAGATTGCCATCTATGCACATGGTGGGTTAAACGATGAAAGCGCTGGCATCAAGCGCGCCCAAGTCATGGCTCCCTGCTTTTTGGCCAATGACATCTACCCCATTTTCATCGTGTGGAAGACAGGCTGGCACGAGAGCCTGAAGGACATCGGGGTGGATCTTCTGAAAAAGGTCGTACCTGGAGAAGACCCGGTCAAACAGGCGGGCGGTTTCCTGGGCTGGGCAAAGGAGAAAATCAGTGACGGTTGGGACTACACCGTGGAGACAACCCTCGCCGTGGTGGGCAAAGCGCTATGGTGGCAGATGAAGCAAAACGCCGAGGCCAGTGTGAAACGTGGACACAGTGCTGATCTGCTGGCGGGTGAGTTGGTGAAGCTTCGCGCTGAGTTCTCCGACTGTGGCATTCATCTTATGGGACACTCGGCCGGCAGCATTTGGCAGGGAGAACTCATCTCAGCTTTGGGCAGGCAGGAGGGTGGTAGCGTCAAGATTGACACCTGCCATCTATTCGCGCCTGCCTGCACGGTTGGTTTCGCCAATGAGCACTTCAAGAAGGCGGTGGAAGCTCAACAACTGAGTGCTAAGAAGTTCTTCATAACCAACCTCAGTGATGGGGCGGAACGCGCTGACAATGTGGCCGGTTTCTACGGCAAGTCGCTACTCTACTTCGTAAGCCGCGCCTGCGAGAAGGCCCACAAGACACCGATACTTGGCATGGAAGCAGCCTGGAACAAGTCATTGGACAACAAGGAAGATGTGTTCAATGAGGACTTCGAAGCTGAACTCGCCACGTGGAGGAAGTTCGCGAACAACACGCCACTTCTGCAACCTGACTTGGTGCGAGAAGAGGCTATCATGAATGACGGAAAAAAGGCCAGCCCTCCATCTCACGGTGGCTTCGATAACGACATCGCCACCATGACAACTGCACTCAAGCGCATCCTAGGGCTTGGTAAAAAAGCAACCCTCCAGAAGCCCATCAATTCACTGGTGGGCTTCTGATGAGTGTGTTGGGGGTGCATATTTTCTGACACGGCAGACCTACGATAGCCCCCAGCCTAAGCCGAACCGGGCCGTGTGCGGCCGAGAAACTGCACAGTCCGGTGTAACCACTCAAGTCGGGTTGCTGCCGCGGGCCATGACGACTTTTCCGGTGCGGACGGTTTCGATGATGTCGAACTTGCTGAGCATGCGCACGGCGGCGTCGATTTTGTCGGTGTTGCCGTAGAGCATGGCGATGAGGCTGTCTTCCTGGAGGTCAACGGCTTTGCCGGTGTAGTGTTCGACGATCTGAAGGATTTCGGTGCGGTCTTCGGCACCTGCTTTGATTTTGACCAAGATCATTTCCTTCACGACGGCGTCGCGGTCGCTGTGCTCGTGGCAGTGGAGGACGTCGATGAGTTTGTTGACTTGGAGGATGATCTGCTCAAGGCCGGCGGGATCGCCGCTGATGCCGATGGTCATGCGACTGAAGCGGGGGTCGCGCCCTTGGCTGACGACGAGGGAGTCGATGTTGTAACCACGTCGCGAGAACACGGCGCAGATGCGTCCCAGGACGCCGGGCTTGTTGCTGACGAAGACGCTGAGGGTGTGGGTGTTGACGATGTCGGCCTTCGGGGCGGGTTTGACGTCAGCGGATGGAGGCGGGGGGCGGTTGGACATTGCTTTGAAGAGGGAACGTTGAAGGATGAACTCTGGGGGTGGTGGGGCCTACGTGGAACCAGCCGGTTTCTCCATTTTGTGTTTGGGTGCTTCGATGAGCATGTCTTCCAGTGCGGCTCCGGCGGGGATCATGGGGAAGACGTTCTCGGTTTTGATGCACTCGGCTTCGATGAGGCAGGGTCCGTCGTTGTAGTCGAGCGCCTGCTGAAGAATGCGGCTCACGTCTGCGGGACGGCTGATGTGGAAGCCTTTGATTCCATAGGCTGCGGCGAGTTTGACGAAGTCTGGATTGCCCACGAGATCGACGCCGCTTTCCCTGTTGTCGAAGAAGAGTTCCTGCCACTGGCGCACCATGCCGAGATAGCTGTTGTTGAGGACGAGGATTTTGATGGGCAGCTTGAGGATGGCGGCGGTGGCGAGTTCAAAGAGGGTCATCTGGAAGCCGCCGTCTCCAGAGATGCTGACAACGGTTTTGTCCGGGCAGCCGAGCTGGGCACCGATGGCGGCGGGGAAGCCGAAACCCATGGTGCCGGCACCGCCGGAGCTGACCCAGTGGTAGCTTTCGTCGTTCTTATAGAACTGTGCGGCCCACATTTGATGCTGGCCCACGTCGGTGGTGACGATGGCTTTGCCCTGGGTGAGCTGGTAGAGTTCATCGATGACTTGCTGCATGCGCAGGCCTCCCTGCTTTTTGTAGCCGAGGGGGAAGCGCTTTTTGTAGCCGTCGAGGTGGGCCAGCCAGTCGTTGGTATCGAGGCGTTCCACGAGGGGCAGGAGCTCTTTGAGGGCGGCCTTTGCGTCGCCGCAGATGTGGACGTCGGCCTTGATCATTTTGCCGTGCTCGGCGGGGTCGATGTCGATGTGGATGATTTTGGCGTTGCGCCCGAACATGGAGGGCTTGCCGATGATGCGGTCGTCGAAGCGGCTGCCGATGTTGAAGATGAGGTCGCACTCCACCATGGCTTTGTTGGCGTAGGCGGTGCCGTGCATGCCCAGCATCCCGAGGGAGAGGGGATGGGTTTCGGGGAAGACGCCTTTTCCGAGGAGGGTGGAGGTCACGGGACAGCCGAGGCGTTCGGCGAGCTGCTTGAGCTCTTTGTCGGCGCGGGCGATCATGGCTCCTTGCCCGGCGAGGATGACGGGGCGTTTGGCAGCGGCAAGCAGTTTGGCTGCCTCGGCGACTGCATTTTTGTCGATATTGAAAGCGGCTTCTGGGCGGTAGCCCGGGAGGTCCATGGGTTCATCCATGACGCCGGTGAAGGGGGCCTGGCTGATGTCCTTGGGGATGTCGATCAAAACGGGGCCTGGCCGTCCTGTGGTGGCGATGTGGTAGGCTTCGCGTCCGATGCGCGGGAGGTCGTTGGTGTTTTTGACCAGGTAGTTGTGTTTAACAACGGGGGCCGTGATGTTCCAGATGTCGGCCTCCTGGAAGGCGTCTTTGCCCAGCATCCAAGAGACGGTCTGCCCGCAGAGGACGATCATGGGAACGCTATCCATCTGTGCGGTCATGAGGCCGGTGATGGTGTTGCCCGCGCCGGGACCGGAAGTAACGAGCACTGCGGCGGGACGTCCGGTGGCTCGGGCGTAGCCGTCGGCCATGTGGACTGCGCCCTGCTCGTGGCGGACGAGGACGAACTTCATGTTGGTCTGCAGGGTTTCCAGGGCGTCGAACAGGGGCAGGGCTGCTCCACCGGAGTATCCGAAGACGTACTCAATGCCAAGGGCATCGAGGGTTTTGATAAGCGCCTGGGCGCCGTCCATTTTTTCTGTGCTCATTGAAGGGGTGGGTTAAAAATTGGGTTTCTAAGTCGAAATGTGACTGATGATCGCGGTATGGCAAGTCAAAAACGTTCACTTTTTGCCGAAAATCCATCACTCTGGGTTTTCATTTGATTGAAAACACCCATTTTCAGTCGCAATTCATCCAATTCGATTGAATCGAGGTTTCAAAATGGAGTCCTTTGGAATCCGTCTTGCCCAAGCTCCATGTTCTGGTGAGAATGGGACTGATGAAACTGGTCTTTTTCGCTTTTGCTGCGTTTTTCGGGTTCGGTGGCTTGGCTTCTGCCATTGAGCCGGTGATTTTCAAACTTTTTCCTTTCCCGCCGAGTGGGAATCCAACGGGTTTTGGTCTGGGGCTTGCGGTGAGTGAGAAGTATATCGTGGTGGGTGACTACCGGGACAGCAGCGTGGTGGAGGAGGGGGGCGCGGTGTATGTGTTCGACGCTCGGACGCGCCGGGTTTTGCGGCGGCTGGTGCCGAACGATTTGGCGGCGTTTGATGCTTTCGGCTATTCGGTTGCGCTGTGGGGTGATACGGTGGTGGTGGGCGCGCCGTTTGCGAATGAGGGGGTCGATGCGGACGTGGGTGCGGTATATGTTTTCAATGCGAAGACGGGGAGACAACTGCACAAGTTCATGGCGTCGGATGGGGAGGCTTCTGACGAACTGGGAACGGCGGTGGCGACGAACGGTGAACTGGTGCTGGCGGGGGCACCCTTTGACGATGTGGGGGCGGAGGTGGATGCGGGTTCTGCCATGGTGTTCAGGCTTTCCGACGGTGCTCAGCTGCACCGACTGACTGCGGCTTTGGGAGCGGCGGGAGATGAGTTTGGCACTTCCGTGGCGGTGAGCGGGGACTTCGGGCTGGTGGGTGCGCCGAAGGTGGATGTGGCGGCTAACCCGGATCAAGGAAGGGCTTTTCTGATGGAAATAGCGAAGGGCGCGGAGGTGGCCATCTTTGAGGCACCGGATGGAGGGGCGGGGGACAGTTTTGGGTTTGCGCTGGCGCTGCATGGGAGGTCGGTGGTGGTGGGTGCGGGTGGTGCGGACATCGGCGCGAATGGGAACCAGGGGGCGGTGTATGTGATGGATTTGTATGATGCCAGTTTGATCCGCAAGCTGGTGGCACCGGATGGTGAGGCGGGGGACTTCTTTGGGGATGCGGTGGCCATCAATGGGAACTACATTCTGATCGGTTCGCCATTCTCGCAGAATGGTAATTTCACGGGTACGGGGTCTGCTTATCTGGTGGACACGGCCACGGGGGGCATCTGGCAGAAGCTGGGAGCCATCGACGGCAGGCAGGATGACAACTTGGGCTACATCGTGGCCATGGATGCGAGCACGGTGGTGATCGGTGCGATAGGGGAAGACACGTTTGGTGTGGATACGGGTGCGGCGTATGGTTTCGCTCCGCTTTCGCAGCCGCTGCCTACGCTGGATTTGGTGAAGAAGGGGGACTTTGCCCCTGGGATTCCGGAGGCCTCGCTGGGTATGTTCTCTGCATTTCAGGTCAATGGGGAGAGCGAGGTTCTTCTGGCTGGGGGCATGACGGGTCGCGGTGCGCCTGCGGGACGGAACAAGGCTTTGTGGAGCAATTTGGACGGCTATTTGAGGCCGGTGGGTATGCTGGGAGATTCATTCATCGTGGGCACGCGGGTGGTGGCGCATACGAACTTGGTGCTCGCGGGGAATGACTGGTCTAGCTTCTTCATCAAGCTGGCTGGCACGGGCATCACGGCTGGGAATGACCTGGCGCTGGTGGCATCTGACGGGGAGATTTCGATCACGCGTCTGTTCGAGGGAGACGCGCTGAGCGCGGCGCCGTTTGCGGGCGAGGTGTTGAAACAGATGGTGCAGATGGCGAGTGCTGGTACGCTGAGCGCCATAGCGACGAAGTTGAACGGACCGGCGTCCAAAGATTCGGCTTTGGTGCTGCATTCGTTGGATGTGGACGTGGTGGAGGGAGGTGCCATTGAGGGTGCGGTGAGTCCAGCACCGGGGGTGAACCTGGGCCAAGTGGCGCCGCGCGTGGCGATGAATGGGGGTTCTGCGATTGGGATGGCGATGCTTCAAGCTCCCACGAGTTCCAACGCTATGCTGCTGCGGCTTCAGGACAACGTGGCCAACTCCATGATCGCCAGGAAGGGCGACGTGCTAGCTGGCGCGGGGGAACTGAAGAGCTTCCTGGGGGAGACGATTCAGGATGGCGCTTCTCTGTTGCGTGCGACGCTCTCGGGCGCTGCCCCGGCCTTGTCCGAGGCGCTGGTGGCGGTCCGTACGGGACCCCTTGAGCTTGTGGCGCAGAAGGGGACGCAGGTGCCGGGGCTGCCGACCGGCGTGAAGTTCAGCCGGTTTGTCCGCTATGTGATGCTGGATGGTGGAAAGGTCCTGTTTCTTGCAAAGGTGAGCGGACCTGGAGTGAACGCGAGCAATGACCAAGTGCTGGTGCTGAGCCGCTCTGCGGGTGAGCTGCTGGTTCTGATGCGGGAGGGGCAGGTGGCTGATGATTGCCTGGGAGCAAAGATAGGGGTCATCCAGCAAATCGATGCAGATCCAGCGACGGGCAGCTACCTCGTGCTCACGACGCTGACGGGAAGTCCGGCGAATGCAAACCTAGCGGTGTGGATGGGTGAGATTCCGGCCTTGATACCTCCGTCTGGCGAGGAGTTCTTCGTTCCGAAGCTGCGTATGAGGAAGGGGTCCTATCAGTCGCTTGCGGGGAACACGTCACTGCTGACAAGTGTGAAGCTGCTCATCCCTGTGGACGCGACTGGAGCAGTGGCCAAGGGTATGGGCAAAGCTGTGGCCGATGGAGCTGCGGCACTTCAGATGACCTTTGCCAACAGGCAGGTCCTTCTCGGCACGCTGCCGAAACCTTGAGCCGTGCATGGGTGGGATTCCCAGTTGAACCCGGTCCGACGTGGTGTTTCAGAAGGGGATGGAACTCATAGATGGTACAAAGGTGGCGGCACAGGTGCTGGAGGAGTGCACACGTGACATCGCTGCGCTGAAGGCTCAGGGTTTGACACCTGGCTTGGCCGTGGTGCTGGTGGGAGATGACCCGGCCTCTCGGGCTTACGTTCGCAGCAAAGATAGGAAGTGTCGCGATCTGGGTCTGCACTCAGTGAAGCTGGAGCTGCCGACCGAGACGACGCAGGACCAACTGCTTGCAGAGGTGGAGAGGTTGAATGGCGATCCACTCATCCACGGCATCCTGGTGCAGAGTCCGCCGCCGAAGCACATTGATGAAGCTGCGATCGTGCGTGCAATTGATCCCGCGAAGGATGTGGATGGGTTTCACCCGGTCAATGTAGCGAAGCTGGCGCTTGAAGACGCGTCGGGTTTTGTACCCTGCACGCCTTTGGGCTGTCAGCGGTTACTCATCGCAGCCGGGGTGGAAACGGCTGGAGCGAAGGTGGTGGTGTTGGGGCGTAGCATGATCGTTGGCAAGCCAATGGCGCTGCTGCTGATGGCAAAAGGGAAGGGTGGTGATGCCACCGTGACCGTAGCGCACTCTCGCACTCGTGACTTGGCGGCTGTGACCCGGGAGGCAGATATTCTCATCGCTGCGATCGGGCGTCCTGAGTTTGTAAGGGCCGAGCACGTGAAGGATGGTGCGGTGGTGATCGATGTGGGGATCAACCGCGTGGATGATCGTTCCTCCCCAAAGGGCTACAAGCTGGTGGGAGATGTGGCGTTCGAAGAGGTGGCCGCGAAGTGCCGTGCCATCACCCCTGTGCCGGGCGGAGTGGGCCCCATGACCATCGCCATGCTGATGGCAAACACCGTCAAGGCCTGCCGACAGATTCATGGGGTGACGTAGCGGATGCTGTGTGGTCTCCGCCGCTTTCCCAGCGCTACCCTGGGAACAAGCCGCGCGCCACCTTGGCATCATGCACGCGTTTGACACCTAGGCTGAGGGCGGCGAGCCGCATGGAGATTTGGTTCTTTTTGCTGAAGGCTAGGGTCTGGGCGAAGGAACTTTCGAGAAGGCGGTAGAGTTTGTCCATGATCTCACCCTCTCCCCAGAAGAAGCTCTGGAGGTCCTGCACCCACTCGAAGTAGGACACGATGACGCCGCCGGAGTTGCACAGAATGTCCGGGATGATGAAGATCTCAGGCCGCTGTGCCAGGATGGCATCGGCCTCGGGCGTGGTGGGGCCATTGGCACCCTCAGCAAGGATGCGGCATTTGACGTGCGCTGCGTTTGCTGCTGTGATTTGCTGTTCCAGAGCGGCGGGAATGAGGATGTCACATGGCAGCAAAAGCAGATCTGCATTGGAGATGGCATCCGCTCCGTGAAAGCCGACCACACTTCTGGTGGCGGCGACGTGTTCATCGAGAGCTTGAAGATCGATGCCGTTGGCATTGTAGAGCCCGCCAAAGGCATCACTGACGGCGATGATTTTCACACCCTGCCTTGCCAAGGAAAGAGCCGCGACGGAACCTACATTGCCATAGCCTTGGACCACTGCCGTGGCACCGAGTGCCGCGATGCCCAGGTGGTCCATCGCGCGGCCAACGAGGTAGGCGACACCGCGACCGGTGGCTTCACGCCGGCCCAGTGATCCGCCCAGCAGCACGGGTTTGCCGGTGACCACACCGGGGACTGAGTGCCCTTGATGGATGGAGTAGGTGTCCATGATCCAGGCCATCACTTGTTCGTTGGTGCCTACGTCGGGAGCAGGTATGTCCACCTGCGGTCCGATGATGGGAATGAGTTCCTGGGTGTAGCGACGGGTGAGACGCTCCAGCTCGGCGGCACTCAGTTCACGTGGGTTGCAGTTGACGCCGCCCTTTGCTCCTCCATAGGGCAAGCCAACGAGAGCGCACTTCCAGGACATCCACATGGCGAGTGCAGCGACCTCCCCCAGCGTCACCTCGGGGTGAAAGCGTATGCCGCCTTTTGTAGGGCCGAGGCTGAGGTGGTGCTGCACGCGGTAGCCCATGAAGACTTCGGTGCGTCCGTCGTCCCTACGCAGAGGCACCGCCACCGTGAAGGCGCGCTTGGGCATCTTGAGCCGCTCGCGAGTGAGATCGGGAAGTTCGAGAAAGTCCGCTACCTGGTCGAACTGCTGGCAGGCCATCTGAAACACGGGAGAGAGATAGGGGTGATTGGTGGTGCAAGTGCTCATGGCTGAAAAGGACTGGCTGAAATGGAAACGTCTTCAGAATGCGAACGGACGTGATGGAACGGGGATCGAGAAGAGGTGGCGGAGCTACTTTTGAATGAGCAGCGGTTCCACCACTTCCCCCCCGGTGGGCGTGACGAGCTGGTGGCGAACTTTCTGGAAGAAGGCACCCATGGCATCAATCTTGATGCCTTCATAGGACTGAATGTTCTGGATGTAGAGGCGCTGTTTGCGACGTTTCATGTTCTCAAGCACCAGGCGTATCTGATCGTCCTCCACTGGATCAAGGAAGTCAGAGAACCAGTAGATGGTATCTGAATTCATGAGTTCATCCGCAAGCAGCGCCAGCCAGGAGTAACGCGTGTCTTCGACGTCGATGAAGTAGGTGTTTCGGCGCTTCTGGAGCACTTCAAAGACCTGCGTGGAGGTGCTGGTGTCACCACGAGCAGGGGCATCATACATGCTGGACCAGAAACTGCGAAAAGCGCCGGACGAGGTGGATTGCGCGCGCTCAGGCAGCCGGGCATTCCCCTGCCGTTTGGACAGGCCGCAACCGTAGTAGCAGATGATGACGCTACCCTGAGCCACCTTGTCAGCCTCTCTCACGACCTTGGGCAGCTCGCTGAGCATGGAGCCGGATACATCCAAAACTACTGCTAGCTTTTTGCCCTTAATTTCAAATCCAAACATGGAGATGGGCTTGAAGGTGACCCCGCTGCGGCCGCCGGTGCCGATGCCGTTCCCAAAGCCACCTCCCGCACCGCTGCTGCCGAAGCCGAAGGCACCCATGCGACTGCTGTCCATGAGGCTGCCCACGTCAGGCATAGGCAGGTCCATGACGTTGTCCGGCAGCTGAAGCGCACTGGTAGAGTCCGCTATGGCCAGCCGCCTCATCGGCGTTTTCTGTGCCCACGGCATTCTCTTCTTCTGCACCGTGGCCTGCAGTTCCTGAGAGGCGCGCTCTCCCTGCTGGGTACCACCGCCGGGCATGAAGTCGATCTGCGGATCAATGACGGTGGTGAACACGATGAAACCAGCAATCAGCAACAACGAAGCGTGAAGGATGAGACTAAAGGTGAGCGATCGTCCGCCCAGGTTCTCCCAGAAGGCAGCGAGCCTTTCTCTTCGCGTCAGCTGACGAGGGGGCGCGTCTGTGTCTCCGAGGCGGATGATGCGCGGCTCCTCGATGTCGGTGGTGCTCTGGTCTTCAGTCTCCGCCTCAAGTTCTTCGGCAGGTTCTCCTGGTTCATCCAACTTCGACTCATCCACCAAGTCATTGCTCTCGTCATCAGTCGGAGAACCTGAATCTGGGATGTCCGAGGCGTGCTGGTAGCGCACAGGTGCCGGATTTGGAACCGGCATGTCAGCGCCCGACTCGGGTTCCATGTAGAGCCTTTCAGTGACGTGTTCATCCAATGCGGTGCCATAGGCCTCCGCCAGCGTCTGCTGCCACTCGTCAGCCGGTGGTGACTCAGGTTCCGGAGCAGGCGGCGGCTCCTCAGCAGAGGGCAGGGGATCGAGACGCCGGATGCTGGCTTTACGTCCCTTCGTCAGTGCCCAGAGTTCCTCTTTCGAGGGCTGCCGTGGCGGTGCCGGCTTTCGCCTGCGGGCTTGCTCCTTGGCCCGTCTCCAGATCTCATCTTTCGACAGAGCCTCCGCATCTTCCACTGTGGGCAGGAAGCTGTAGTCGTCTTCTTGAGAGTCCGGTTTCGCCATGACGCAGAGGAAGGCTATCGCGTGATGGGCCTCGCTGCAAGATCGGTTCGCGATGCGCCGTGCTTTGTGAATGAGACGAAGACACTGGATGTCGTTGATGCTCTCCGCGCCCGCTTGGAGAGCGGCTGGCGCAGAGGGTGAGTTTTTCATCGAAGGGTATGCCGGGCGCGTGAGCGTAGCGCAGGGCGAGGAGCTGCCTCTTCATGTCAGCACCAGCGCTGCCGCATTTGATGTGGAAGTGGTCCGGTTGGGTGCTACCCCCGCTGCGGTATGGAGCAAGAAGTCGGTGGCAGGCGTGAATCAAGCCGTACCGGAGGATGCCTCGGCAAATGGCTGCCGCTGGGCGGAGTCCCTGCGCATTCCAGTGGGTAAGGAGTGGAAGTCTGGCTACTATGAGGTGCGACTCAGGGCGGCAGATACGGGTGGCAAGTGGACAAGACGCAGCCGAAGGGTGGCGGAAGCCACCGCTTTCTTCATCGTGCGGGCGGCACGACCCGGCAGCACGACGAAGATTCTTCTGCAACTGGCCACCAACACCTACAACGCTTACAACAACTGGGGCGGCTTCTCGGTTTATGCCTACAACAGCCTCTCCAAAAACGCCGGCCACCGAGTCAGCTTTGAGCGTCCCGCGGCCTCGCAGTTTCGCAACTGGGAGCTGCCCTTCGTCGAGTGGGCTGAGGCTGGTGGTTACACGCTGGAGTTTGCGGCGAACAACGACTTGGAGGAGCATCCAGAGATACTCGAGGGCTACGACCTGGTGCTCAGTGTAGGGCACGACGAGTATTGGTCTGCCCCCATGCGTGACCATCTGGAGGCGTGGATTGCCAGAGGCGGAAATGCGGCATTCTTCACCGGGAACACTTGCTGCTGGCAGATCCGCAATGAAGACGAGGGACGCGCGTTCACCTGCTGGAAACAGAACTACCACCTGGATCCCGTTTTCGCTTCGGGTGACCACCGCACCCTCAGCACGCTTTGGAGTCATCACTTGGTGAAACGCCCGGAAAACGAAATGCTCGGTGTGGGCTTTCTCTGGGGAGGCTATCGCAACAGCCACGGCCAGTTCATGGGAGAGCCAGCAGCATTCAAGGTGCACCGGCCTGACCACTGGATCTTCGAGGGAACGGGGCTGAAACAAAATGAGGACTTCGGCGGGAAGGACACCATCGTAGGCTACGAGTGTGATGGCTGTGAACTGGAGTGGAAGGACGGTTTGCCATTCCCCACAGGGCGGGACGGCACGCCCAAGAACTTCGAGGTCCTGGCCACCTGTCCGGCGCGCTGGCACCCCGACGATGCGGAATGGTATGAGCGCTGGGAGAAAGGGCGCACGGGGGCCGCCTGCCTGGGCCTCCACACGCGGGGTGGCACGGTCTTCACCACCGGCACCACCGACTGGGCACACGGCCTGCGTGGTCGGGATGAAGTGGTCATTCGCATCACCCAAAACGTTTTGAACCGGCTGTCCAGGCGGACGGTGTGAACGACTCACTCCATGAACCACCTCGCCGCCCTTTTCCTGCTACTCCCCGGAACGCTCACCGCGCTGACGCTGGAGGAAGCTGCCCAGCTTGCTCCGCTGCCAGAGTCCACCCGACACGGAGGTGCCTTCTTCGCCGATCTCAACGCTGATGGTCACCCTGATCTCGTGGTTTCCAACCCCGTGAGCTATGGTGTCTATCTCTTCAATCCCGTGGAGAAAAAGAATGTCCGTTGGGACCGCGGCTGGACTGAGGTGCTGCGGGAGGGCGATGCAGGCGACGAAAATGCGCTCCCCCTGCTGGTGGACCCAAAAGGGAATCCCACCGGGGTCGTGCTCCGTGAGGGTGCGCTGACAGACTCCTCTGGCCGGATCATCCTGACCAAGGAAGACCTGCTCAGCGTGCCCGCCCCCGCGCCACTCTCCGCCGAAGCGTCCTTGAGGAAGCTCATTCTGAGGCAGGGTTACGAAGCGAAACTCGTGGCACAAGAACCCCTCGTCCAAGACCCCGTGTTCGTGGACTGGGATGAGCGAGGGCGCATGTGGGTGGTGGAGATGGGGGACTACCCCTTCGCCCCCGGGGAAACGACCACCGATGGCAAGGTGGGCCAGGGCAAGGTCTCCAATCTTCAAACCGGGCGCATCAAAATCCTCACGGATGAAAACGAGGATGGCGTGTACGACCGGGCCACCACCTTTCTGGAGGGCCTTCGGCATCCGACTGGATTGACCTTTTGGAAAGGGGGAGTATTCATCTCCGCCATTCCGGATATTTTCTATGCGCGCGACACGGACGATGACGGCATGTGTGATGAGCGCGAAGTCTGGTACACCGGCTTCACGGCGGGAAATCCTCAGCATTTGGTCAATGGCTTTGCCTGGGGCCTAGATGGATGGTTTTACGGCGCAAATGGAGACAGCGGCGGTGAGATTACCAATGTCAAGACGGGTGCCCGAATCAAGCTGGGCAGTAACGACTTCCGCTTTCATCCGGTCACCCGGGAGTTTCGGCTGGAGACGGGGCGCACTCAATACGGCAAGTGGCGAGACGACTACGGGAACTGGTTCGGAAACAACAACGTGACCCTGGCATGGCACTACCACATTCCTATGGCGTGGATGGAAGCGAACCCGGAGCAAGTCCCGCCGCAGATTCGGGCTCTGGTCAGTTCGGATGTCAGGGTGCATACCATCAGCCCGCCAATGAGGCGGTTCAACCATGCAAACGCCACGAATGTCCTCACCGCTGCCTGTTCGCCGATGCCGTGGAACGACGGAACGTTTGACACGTTGATCGTCTGCGAGCCAGCGAACAACCTGGTGAGACAGGACGTGCTAAGTTACGAGACATTCCCGATTTCCAGCCAACGACACCCACAGGATAAAAAGGGGGACTTTATTGCAAGTGCCGACAACTGGTTTCGCCCCGTGCAGGTGCGGGAGGGTCCGGACGGCGCTCTGTATCTTGTGGACATGTATCGGCTGGTTTTGGAACACCCAGAGTGGATTCCCGCCGGAATCAGCAAGGGAATCGATTTGCGAGCCGGGGAAGACCAGGGACGCATCATCCGCATTTCCCAATCAAAAAGGGAGTATCTAGCTGTCACCCAGAGACTGGATTTGAGATCCGCCATGCGATCCCACATCCGGTGGCAGCGTGACCTGGCGCAGCGGCGACTGATTGAGCAAGGGGACCTTTCCGCATTGAGTTGGCTCAGCCCGCTGGTCCAGGACCGTGGTGCCCCCCTGGCCTCGCGCCTGCAAGCGGCGTGGACTGCGGCATTGCTGAGTGAGGAACACCGGCCGGAACTGATCCAGCTTCTCAAGTCGGGTCATCCAAAGGTGCGGGCTGCTGCTCTTGTTGCAGCCAAGGTGGATGACGTGCACCCTGATGAACTGAAATCCTGGTTCCCGGGAGACACGCCGGTTGCCTTGAAGCCAGCAGCCTTGCCCATGGTCACGCGCGACAATCCAGACCGCACCAAAGTGGTCAATGAGTTTCAGAATCAAGTCCCCGAATTAAAAGGGGATCCCAAGAAGGGCGAGTCCATCTTCCTCAAGGCGTGTGCCGCCTGTCACCAGTTGGGATTGCTGGGGGTCGAAGTGGGTCCCAACCTCGCGACCGTGGCAGCTAAACCCGCCGCTCAGCTCATTGAGGCCATTTTTGACCCCAACCGGGCAGTGGAGCAGCGCAACCTCACCACCAAAGTCACAAAAAAGGATGGTTCCATCTTGCTTGGGATCGCTACGTCAGAAGCACCCGGAGCCATCACACTCCGGCTTCCCGGCGGCAGCGATGTTGTCGTCAGGCGCTCGGACATTCGCGCCGTGGATACAGTGCCCATTTCACTCATGCCAGATGGGCTGGAGGCTGCACTCACCGCCCAGGATGTGGCCGACTTGCTGGAGAGGATTCGCTCACCTTGATTTCATTGCCCCTGCAAAAAAAAGGGGGATAACCTTGTCTCTGTCTGCCATCGCTAACACGCCGAAGTGTCGTGTTTTGGCATCCCTGGAAAAAAGGGGGGCGGCGTTTGATGTCCCGCTGCCGCAGAAGCGTCACGGCTTGGGGAAGGGAAGTCTGGACCTTGGCGCTGGAAGTCTTGAAGTGCTGTGAACGTAGTCTCAGGTGGTGGGTGGGCGAGGTCAACCTTGTGTTCCGGTCTGAAAGCGGGTATCTTCCGGTATCACTGAAGCCTTCAAGACGTATCTTGCCCTGTCGGAGGACGACAGGCGTGCGGCGGACCTTTCCGCCCGGACCAACTGCAACAACCGGACCTTCAAAGACCTGTTCGAGTGCGGTTTTGATTGCGAGGTTTCCTGGCTGCTGGAGGTGGTCGAACTCGGCAAGATGATGCTGGCTGAAGGGTTCACCGAGGCCGATGCCGAGGAGGTCGCTGCGGCGGGGCGCTGAGGCTGGTCCCACCAGGCATCTTCCTTGCGACACCATTTTTGGCCGCCCCTCTGCGGGCTTTGAAGGCGGCGTGGGCTTTATGGAGTGTGCAGTAGATGGCTCCGTAGAGAATGTTGCGCCACTTGATGACCGGCGGGGATGGCGATGAGGGTTCATGCACCAGTCGGTCAAGGTGGGTTGTCTGAATCCCTTACTGAGGGGAGCTAGCCTGACATATTCATGAAACGCTACTGCGACTTGCAGCAAGCCCGCAGTAGCGGCATTGGGCTTGTTTTGAAAGGCATGGAGCATTCAACCATGCACTCAGCCTTTCAAAACGGCGCCCGCCTTGCCACTGTGGGCTTTCACTGCGTCTCGCTATGACTTTCATGAATCAGTCAGGCTAGTTGCAAAACCCCTGTGGAGGCTGAAAAGAACGATGGAGAAGCGTTCGGAGTTCAGTTGCCCCAAGTGTTTGAGGTTTCTGCAACGGCAGAACTGTAGTGATGGGCGAGAGAAAGAGGTTTCGAGTCCAGTCGAAGCGTTGGGCCGCTCGAGTTTCGACTAAAGTCGAAGCCACTTTGGCGCTCCTCGAGGCGGCATTCCTTCGTTGGGGTTTTGCAACTGGCTAAGGAGAGGATGACTTCTCCAGATGAGTCGGTGTTGAGGGGGGCACCTTCCATCGTTGAGGCGATGCGGTAGCCAATGCGCTGCAAGGCTGGGATTCGGCGCTCGGCCCTTGCTGCCAGCGCTTCCTTGCCGACTCGGTTTTTTGAGGGTGTTGCGCAGCAGGTTGGTCGGAACAAAATCCAAAGGACCGGCTGGTAGGAAGAGAAGATCGCTGGAGTGGGTGTAGGTGAGGCTGGCAGGGGGACGGTATTGGGAACTGGGCGGTTCGTTTCCTCAAGTGGCTCGGCGTTCTGAAGTGGCGGCCATGCGGGCGATTGGCGGCTTACGACTCGGCACTACATATATTGTATGTAGTTATAAATGCACCCTAGAAGAAGCTGGGCTACCGCGATCCAAGGCCACCTCCTCCCACCACCTCAGGTTCGAAACCGTTGAGCCTCAAAAGGGAGATGGAACGAGCAAAAACCGACGAACCCGTTGCGTCTGTAGGCCAGCAGAGACAAGGTCTAGCCACCCAAAAGGTTCATCGCGGAGCGATGAGATTTCCGCGACAACTCGGGGGTTGGAACGCACTTTCGCAAGTTCCACTTTCCTTTCTAGGTTGAGTGCTCTCACTGACAAGGCGCTGCCCCCGCCGCGAAGCTGCAACCGGTGCGACGTTGCACCAAATCGTTTTGCATCCGGGCCGCTCCTATCTGAACCCGGTATGCCGTTGGTCCGGGTCTGCGGACACTTTTGGGGCGCTCGGCATGCGCCATTTCATGGCATGGCGGTTCAAGGCGCATCACAGGCCCTATCCGTCAGCGTCGCGTTGGCAGGGTCGCTGCGGCGAGTTGTCCTAGCGCACGCCGTTGGTGCGCACCTTTGCCGGGTTGGCATCGCCTTTGGTCGTGGTGGTGAATGCGGAGTTGCTTTAGCCTCGAGAGCGCCTGCGTGCAGTTGGCTCTGGTCCTTGGGGTTTGGGTGCCCAAGACGAGCCACGTGGGGGGCTGATGACCCAGCCACCGATGGCCTTCTAAGAGCTATTTGAAGGCGACAAAGACGGCTATGCAAGGCGGCGGCACTTTGTCTGGTGCTGCGATCGGAGACCCCTGCTCCATGAATGCGGCGGGATTAGGCCGCCGG